>NZ_JBVJQR010000002.1:0-539874 GCF_055608425.1 Kitasatospora sp. NPDC036934
GCCCTACCTCTATGCGTCCGCCGACCGGCGATCACCCGAACGAGACTCCCGTTCGATCGACACGTCCCACGAGCGGTACGACAACGGCTTCTCAGCCAGAGGGCGAGTCAGGCTCATCAACAGAACCATCAGTCACATCATCACTGTCAGAGGGTGGTGGGGAGGGCGGTGCGGGAGGTGATGCCGAGTTTCGGGTAGGCCTTGTAGAGGTGGTGGGCGACGGTGCGGGGGCTGAGGAAGAGCTGGGCGGCGATGTCGCGGTTGGTGAGGCCGGCGGCGGCGAGGCGGGCGATCTGGAGTTCCTGGGGGGTCAGGGGGTTCGGGGTGGTCAGGGGGGTCTGGGCCGGGGCGGGAGTGCCGGTGGCGGAGAGTTCGGTGCGGGCGCGGGTGGACCAGGGGTGGGCGCCGAGGCGGTCGAAGGTTTCCAGGGCGGCCGTGAGGTGGGGGCGGGCGTCGGTGCGGCGGCGGGTGCGGCGGAGCCATTCGCCGTAGAGCAGGGCGGTGCGGGCGTGCTCGAAGGGGCGGTTGGTGGTGGCGTGCAGCTCGAGGGCGGCGCGGTAGGCGGGTTCGGCGAGTTCGTCGGGGCCGAGCAGGGCCTGGCAGCGCAGGCGTAGGGCTTCGGCCCAGGGTCGGTCGGCGGCGCGGGTCCAGCGGGCGAAGCGCTCGTAGGGCTCGGCGGCACGGTCCGGGGTGCCGAGCCGGACGGCGGCTTCGACCAGGTCGGGAACGGCGCGGGTGGCGCTGACGTGGTGCCGGTGGGAGCCGGTGGTGAGGGCGTGCAGGCGGTCGGCGGCGCCGGCGGCGCGGCCCTGGCCGAGGTCGAGCAGGGCGAGTGCCCAGTGGGCCCAGGGGCGGCCGGCGGCGGGGGCGGCGGTCTGCGGGCCTGTGGTGGCGAGGGCGGCGGTGGCCAGTTCGGTGCAGCGTTCGGTGCGGCCGTCGAGGGCGGCCAGGTAGGCGAGCAGGGCGCCGAGTTGGCTGACCCACTGGTGCTGGCCGGTGTCCTGGGCGAGGACGAGTGCCTCGGTGGCGGTGAGTTCGGCGTCGGCGTGGCGCCCGTGGAAGAGTTCGGCCTCGGCGAGGAAGAACTGCAGGGTGGGCATCACTCCGAGGGTGCCCTTGGCGCGGGCTTCGGCAACGAGTTCGCCGCCGAGGTCGACGGTCTCCTCGTCGCGGCCGAGGACGAGGGTGGCGCCGCAGAGTTGGACCAGGTCGGCAGGGCTCTCGGCGCCGGCCCGGCGGGCGGCTTCGACGGCCTCCCGGGCGGGCGGCGGCGGGGTGGCGGTCCGGCCGAGGGCGGGGAGGACCACGGCGGGCAGGTAGCGGGCCAGCGGGGTGAGGGGGTCGCCGGCGGGCAGCGGGAGGGCGGCGAGCCGGTCGAGGACCTCGGCGACCGGCTCCTCCCCGGCGTACCAGGCGGCGTGGAAGGCCTGGACCAGCATCCGTGCGGCGTGGGCGGGTTCGACGGCCTCGGCAGCCGCGGCGGTGCCATCGGCGGCGAGGGCGAGGGCGGCGTCGGTCAGCAGCCGGTAGGCGGTCGGGTAGGAGCCGCGCCAGAAGTGCGCGGTGGCCCGGACGTGGTCCAGCAGGGCGTGCGCGAGAACGCTGTCGGTACGGGCGGCGGCCTCGTCGGCGAGCTCTTCGGCGCGCTCCAACTCGCCTTCCTCGGTGGCGGCTTCGGCGGCCAGGACGAGCCGACGGGTGGCGGCGTCGCGGTCGGGGGTGAGCCGGGCGGCGCGTTCGTAGGCGGCCGCGCCGCCGTGGCCGCCGCGACGGCCGGTGCGGATGGCGGTGCGTTCCAGCGCGTCGGCGAGGCCGGCGTCGGGGACGGTCGCGGCGAGGGCGAGGTGCCAGGTGCGGCGGTCGCCGTCGGGCAGTGCCCCGGCGATGGCACGGTGGACGGTCAGCCGCTGGTGGTGCGGGGCGCGTTGGAGGATCGCGGAGCGCAGCAGTGGGTGACGGAAGGCGATCCGGCGGTCGGGGGTGACGGTGACCAGGCCGGATTCCTCGGCAGGGGTGAGGTGTTCGGCACCGACGCCGAGCGCGGCCGCGGCGGGCAGCAGGACGTCCAGCTCACCGCTCTCCTCGGCGGCGGCGACCAGCAGCAGGGTCTGGGTGGCCGGGGGCAGCCCGGTGACCTGGCCGTGGAAGGCGATCAGCAGACGACTGGTGAGCGGCAGACCGCCCGCGGCGTGGGCCTGCGGTCCGGTGGCGACGGGGAGTTCGGTGAGGGCGAGCGGGTTCCCGGCGGCCTCGGCGAGCAGTCGGTCGCGGACGGCGGCGGGCAGGTCGGGGCCGGCCCGTTCGGCCAGCAGCCGGGTGGCGTCGGTGTCGGCCAGGGCGGCCACCCGTAGTTCGGGCAGGCCGAGCCGGTGGTCGGCGGGGGCGCCGGGTTCGGTGCGGGCGGCGAGCAGCAGGGCGACGCCTTCGGCCTGGAGGCGGCGGGCGGCGAGCAGCAGCGCGTCCAGGGAGGCGCGGTCCAGCCACTGGACGTCGTCGAGCACGCACAGCAGCGGCTGATCAGCGGCGAGTTCGGCGAGCATTCCGAGGGTGGCGAGGCCGACCAGCAGCCGGTCAGCGGGCGCTCCGCCCGGACCACCCGGACCGGCCGGACCGGCCGGAGGCGCGTCGCCGAGTCCGAACGCCGCCTCCAGGGCGCGCCGTTGCGGCCCGGGCAGGGCGTCCAATCGGTCCAGTCCGGGTGCCAACAGCAGGCTCAGCCCGGCGAAGGGCAGTTCGGCCTCGTACTCGACGCCCGCCGCCCGGATCACACGGAACGTCCGGCCCGCTCGCGCGACGGCGTCGTCCAGCAGGGCGGTCTTGCCGATCCCTGCCTCGCCCCGGAGCAGCAGCGCCCCGCTGCGGCCGGTCCGTGCCTGTGCCAACAGCCTGTCCACGGCGTCCTGTTCGTGTTCCCTCCCGTACAGCATGCCCCCGACCCTATCGAGCTGGTCGCCGGCGTTGCGGCACAACGGCCCACCTGAGCCGGGCGGATGCCACGGCTGAGCAGGCCGGGCGGGTACCGCCTACGTAGGCCGGGCGGGTACCTACGTACCCCCGTACCGATCCGTGACTGATTCGCCCGCCGGCGCCCGTCCGTACCTTTGTGAGCAGCGGGAACGAGCCGCCAACCACCCACCGCAACAAGGGAGATGACCATGACCGAGATCACCGCCGCCGCCCTCCAGCAGCTCGCCGAGCGCTACCTGGCGGTCTGGAACGAGACCGACCCGGCCGCCCGTCGCAAGCTGATCGACGAGGTGTGGGCCGAGGACGGCCGCTACACCGACCCGCTGGCCGCCGTGGTCGGCCGGGACGCGATCGACGCGCTGATCGGCGCCGCCCAGGCCCAGTTCCCGGGGCTGCGGTTCACCCTCGGCCCGGTGGACGCGCACCACGACATCGCCCGGTTCACCTGGAACCTCGGGCCGGACGGCGTCGAGCCGGTGGTGATCGGCTTCGACGTGCTGGCGGCCACCCCGGAGGGCCGGATCGGCACCGTGCACGGCTTCCTGGATCGCGTGCCGGGGGTCTGAGCCCTGGACGGACGTCCGTGCCAGACGGACGTACGCGTCAGACGGACGTACGTGCCAGAGGTCCGACGGGACGGGCGTGCCAGACGGACGGGCGCATCGGAGATGAGACGGACGTACGTGTCAGACGTACGTACGAACAAACCCCGGCGTCTGAGCCCCGGCCGGAGCGGGGCGCCGCACCCCCACGGCGGCGCCCCGCCCGCCCCGCCCGCCCCCCTGACACCCCCTGACACCCCCTGACAGCCCCGCAGTAGCGCCCCCTGGAGGAGAGCCCGAGATGAGCACCGCCCTGGACACCCGCCGCGTCGCGGCCGCATCGGCGGCACCGGCGGCCCCAGCCGCCCCCAGGGGCCTGCTGCCGGTCGTCCTGACCGCCACCTTCATGACCGCCCTCGACACCTTCGTCGTCAACGTCGCCGTCCCTTCCGTCCAGGCCGACCTGGGCGTGGGCCCGGCGGTCGTCCAGTGGGTGATGGCCGGCTTCGGCCTGGCCCTCGCCGTCGGGCTGGTCACGGCCGGCCGGCTGGGCGACCGTTACGGTCGGCGCCGGGTGTTCGCGCTCGGCCTGGCCCTGTTCACCCTCGCCTCGGCGGGCTGCGGCCTCGCCCCCACCGCTGCCACGCTGGTCGGCGCCCGGGTCGCGCAGGGCCTCGCGGCCGCGCTGATGGGCCCGCAGGTTCTGGCGATCCTGCGGATGGCGTTCGACGGCGCCGCACAGGCCCGGGCCTTCGCCCGGTACGGGCTGACCATGGGCATCGGCGCGGTGTTCGGCCAGCTGATCGGCGGGCTGCTGATCCGCGCGGACCTCTTCGGTCTCGGCTGGCGCAGCTGCTTCCTGATCAACCTGCCGATCGGCCTGGCCGCGCTGGCGGCCGTCCGTCGCTGCCTGCCGGAGTCGCGGGCCCCGCAGCGGCCGGGGCTGGACCCGGTCGGGGTAGTGCTGGTGACCGTCGCGCTGACCACCCTGGTGCTGCCGCTGATCCAGGGCCCGGGCCTCGACTGGCCGCTGTGGACGGTGCTCTGCCTGGCCGCAGCGGCCGTCCTGCTGGTCGCGTTCGCCGTCCACCAACACCGCGCCACCACCGCCACCACCGCCACTACCGCCGCCGCCACCACCGCCACCGGCACCGCCACCGCCGCCGCCGCCGCCACCACCACCGCCACCGCCACCGCCACCAGCACCGCCACTGCCACCGCCACCACCGCCACCGCCACCGCCACCGCCGGCACCGGCACCGCCGCCCCCACCCCGCTGGTCGACACCCGGCTGTTCCGCAGCCGGGCCTTCGGCACCGGGCTGCTCGCCCAGCTGGCCTTCTGGCTCGGCCAGGCCTCGTTCTTCCTGGTCCTCGCCCTGCACCTGCAGCTGGGCCGGGGGTTGGACGCGCTCGGCGCCGGGCTGGTGTTCACCGCGATCGGCCTCGGCTACCTGCTCACCTCGAACGCCACCCACCGGGTCACCGCCCGCGTCGGCGAGTCCCGAACGATCACCGTCGGCGGTCTGCTGATGGCCGTCGGACTGGGCCTGCTCGCCCTCGCCGCGTACGGCGCCGCGGACGGCACGGTGTGGTGGCTGGCGCCCGGGCTGTTCGTGGACGGCCTCGGCATGGGCCTGGTGATCGCCCCGGTCACCACCGTCGCCCTGGCGGCCGTCGAGCCGCAGCTGGCCGGTGCGGCGGCGGGGGTGGTGGCCACGGTGCAGCAGGTGGGCGGCGCCGTCGGGATCGCGCTGATCGGCCTGGTCTACTACGGCTCCGGCGACCCGACCGCGGCCTTCGGGCGCAGCGTGGCGGTGCTGGCGGTGCTGGAGCTGGTGCTGGTGGGCCTGGTCCGGCTGCTGCCGCGCCGTCCGTCAACGCCCGACCGGCTCGGCGGGTGAACACCTCACCGACCCACGGAGGCCAACACCCCGCCGACCCACGGAGGCCAACACCCCGCCGACCCACAGAGGCCAACACCCCGCGGGCACCGGGGGGAACGCCGCGAGGACGCGGGGCGGGCGGGGGTGAACCCCGCCCGCCCGTTCCGTACAGTCGCCCCGATCGGGTTGGATGGTCGGATGAGCGAGGAGAAGAACGCCGTACCGGCGTGGGAGCAGCGGTTCAGGGCGGCCCGGGTGTCGCTGCCGGACTGGGCCGAGGACGCCCCCGACCGGGCGCTGTACGTGTCCAACGCGACCGGCACCTACGAGGTCTACGCCTGGGACCGCGCCACCGGCGGCCACCGCCGGGTCACCGACCGCCCGAACGGCACCACCGACGCCGAGCTCTCCCCGGACGGCGACTGGATCTGGTGGTTCGACGACCACGACGGCGACGAGTTCGGCGTCTGGCGCCGCCAGCCCTTCGCGGGCGGCCCGGACGAGGAGGCCGTGCCCGGCCTCGCCGCCTCCTACTCGGCCGGCCTGGCGCTGGGCCGGGACGGCACGGTGGTCGTCGGCCGGTCCACCGACGAGGACGGCACCACCCTGCACCTGTGCCGCCCGGGCGCGGCCGAGCCGGTCGAGATCTACCGGCACGAGGAGTACGGCGGCGTCGGTGACCTCAGCCACGACGCCACCCTGCTCGCCATCGACCACACCGAGCACGGCGACGCGATGCACTCCGCCATCCGGGTGGTCAGGCTCACCGCGGCCGGGGTCGAGACCGTCGCCGAGCTGGACGAGGTCACCGGCCGGGACGAGCCGCGCGGCGTGGCCTGCCTGGGCTTCGCCCCGGTCGACGGCGACACCCGACTGCTGGTCGCCCACCAGCGCACCGGCCGCTGGGAGCCGATGATCTGGGACGTCGCCACCGGCGCCGAGACCGCCCTCCCGCTGCGCGACGAGCAGGGCCGTGAGCTGCCCGGCGACGTCTCCGCGCAGTGGCGCCCGGGCGCCGCGGAGCTGCTGGTCGAGCACGAGTACGAGGCGCGCAGCGAGCTGTTCACGTACTCCCTCGCGGACGGCCGGCTGACCCGCCTGGAGACCCCGCGCGGCACCGTCGGCGGCGCCACCGCCCGCCCGGACGGCACCGTCGAGTACCTGTGGTCCTCGGCCGCCGATCCCTCCGCGGTCCGCTCGACGGCCGGCGCGGTCGTGCTGCGGGCGCCCGGCCCGGTGCCGCCCGGCTCCGTCCCGGTCGAGGACGTCTGGGTGGACGGGCCCGGCGGGCGGGTGCACGCCCTGGTGCAGCGCCCGCGGACCGGCCCGGGCCCGTACCCGACGGTCTTCGAGATCCACGGCGGCCCGACCCACCACGACAGCGACTCGTTCGCGGCCGGCCCGGCGGCCTGGCTGGACCACGGCTTCGCGGTGGTCCGGGTCAACTACCGCGGCTCGACCGGCTACGGCCAGGCCTGGACCGACGCGCTGCACGAGCGGATCGGCCTGATCGAGCTGGAGGACATCGCGGCCGTCCGGGAGTGGGCGGTCGCCGACGGCCTGGCCGACCCCGACCGGCTGGTGCTCACCGGCGGCAGCTGGGGCGGCTATCTGACCCTGCTCGGCCTGGGAGTGCAGCCCGACAGCTGGTCGCTGGGCGTGGCCGCGGTGCCGGTGGCGGACTACCACACCGCGTACGCCGACGAGATGGAGGCGCTGAAGTCGCTGGACCGCACGCTCTTCGGTGGCACCCCGGAGGAGGTGCCGGAGCGCTTCACCGCCTCCTCGCCGCTGACCTACGTCGAGCAGGTGCGGGTGCCGGTGTACATCAGCGCCGGGGTCAACGACCCGCGCTGCCCGATCCGGCAGATCGAGAACTACGTCGAGCGGCTGGAGCAGCTCGACAAGCCGCACGAGGTGTACCGGTACGACGCCGGGCACGGCTCGCTGGTGGTGGAGGAGCGGATCAGGCAGCTGCGGCTGGAGATCGACTTCGTCCGGCGTCACCTCGGCCTTCCGGACGGCAGCACCGGAGGCGCTGGGTGAGACGTCTGCTGACGCTCGCGGGGGCGGCGGTGGCCGGGGTGCTGGTACTCAGCGGCTGCTCGGGCTCGCACGGTGACGAAGGGGCCTGCCCGCCACCCCCGGCTTCGATTGCGCCCAGGCCCGCGTCCGCCCCCGCGCCCACGCCCACGTCCACGCCCATGCCCGCGCCCACGCCCGCCGGCTCGGCGACCAAGGCGAGCGCGCTGGGGGCCGGGTCGTCGGTGGTCCGGGCGGAGTTCGCGCCGGGCACGACCGAGCCGGGTGCGGACGAGGATGTCGCCGAGCGCAGCGGGTCGCACGGCGGCTCGCACAGCGGGAGCGGCTCCACGGGGTCGTCCGGTTCCAAGGGCTCCGGGTCCAAGGGCTCGTCCGGGTCATCCGGCTCAAGCGGGTCAAGCGGGTCCTCCGGGACGTCAGGGTCGAGCGGCGGCGGCACCACGCACCACCACATCGACCACTACGGCACGACGGTCGGCACCGGCGGCCGCGGTCACTGCCGCGGCGGGAGCGAGCCGGCGGGTGACGACATGGCATCGCCGTTCGGTGACGATCCGAGTCCGGCGGCCCCGTCGCACTCCCCCACCGCGCCCGCGGCGCAGTCCCCCGCCACACCCACGGCCCAGGTGCCGGCCGCGACGCCGACCAAGCCGGCGCCCACGCCGCCTCCGGCCGGCAAGCCGGCCCGGTAGCCGGGGTCAGTCCAGGACCGGGTCCAGTCCCAGGGCCCGGTCCTGCGCCGCTTCCGCCGCCTGGCGCATCAGCCGGAACCACATGAAGATCACGAAGCCCGCGAAGACGAACCATTCCAGGGTGTAGCCCAGGTTCTGGAACGCCCGCAGGGTGAGTCCGTCGCCGCCCTGCGGCTGCACGGTCGGTACCGCGGTCAACCCGGCGGGCACCTGGTCTGCGGCCACCCAGCCGTCGTACCAGCCGTCGTACGCCAGCACGTTCAGCAGCGAGGCCCGGTTGATCATGCCGAGCTGTCCGGCGGGCAGGCCGCCCGCGACCGCGCCGTTGCTGCCCACCGCCTCGTTGGCCTGCAGCCGCCCGGTCACCGTGACCTGCCCGGTGGGCGCGGCCTCGACGGCGGCGGCGGACGCGGCGGCGGAGGCGGCACCAGGGGCGGTCCCGGACGGGTCGCCGGCCGCCCAGCCCCGCACCACGGCAACGGCGTGTCCGTCGGCGGTGCGCAGCGGGGTGAGCACGTAGTAGCCCTGCTTGCCGTCCAACATCCGGTTGGGGACGAGGAGTTGGTGCTCGGTGTCGTAGCTCCCGGTCACCGTGACGGGCTTGCCGACGGTCTCCGTGGTCACCTGCGGGGTGGCCGGGCCGAGCAGTGCGTCGATCGGCCGGGCTTCACTCGAAGCGGTGAGCGACTGCTTGGTCTCCTGGTGGGTGGAGACGCGGTCCTCGAACCGACCGAGCTGCCAGGAGCCCAACCAGACGCAGACCGCCACGGCCGCCACGGCCAGGGCGGTGCCGCCCAGCCAGCGCGGAGTCAGGAGGAACCGGTACACACCCCCCACGGTAACCACTCCTCACACCGGGCCGGACCACAGGGTCCGCCGCAGCGGGCCGCTCAGCCCGTCGCGGGCGCCCCGGTGGGCTGGGGCGCGGAGCCGCCCGCCGACTGCACCCCGCCCCGGTAGAGGGTGCCCCCGCAGTCGACCGGCAGCGAGGCGGTGGCGGCCACCGGACTGCCGGGGGCCGGGGTGTGGGCGATGGTGGCGGTGGCCGGCCCGCCGGTGGGCCCGCCGCTCGGGGTGGCCGTCGGGCTGGGCGCCGAGGTGGGTGCGGAGGTGGGCGAGGAGCTGGCCTGCGGGTTGGCGCTGGGCGCGGCCGAGGCGCCGCCGGCCGGGGCGGCGCCGGAGGAGCCGCGCGGGGCCTGGGTGGTCAGCGAGGCCTGGTTGACGCTGTTGGTCGGCGCGGTGGTGGCGCCGCCGGAGCTGCCGCAGCCCTGGTCCGGGATCCACGCGAACGGCACCCGGTACCCGGTCTGGGGTGCGAGCACCGGGGGTTCGGCGTCCATCGCGGGCAGGCTGGCGGCCGGGTCGCCGGGCGTGTGGTCGGCGGTGCGGACCCGGTTGCGGTCGGTGCCGTTGACCCCGGTGACGGCCACCGCGCCGGGCCCGCCGAGGCGGCAGCTGTGCCCGGAGACGTTGTACACGGTGAAGGAGCCGTAGATCCGGCCCTGGGAGTCCGCCGGGCCGAGCTGCGAGGCGCCCTGTCCGAGGTCCGTCCGGGTGCACAGCGGGACGATCCCGCCGTCCGCGGTGCCGGTGGCACCGGTGGGGGTGACGGCGCCGGGGCGGGTGGTGTCCGCGCCGGGGCTGGGTGAGGCGGTCCCGGAGGCCGTCGCGGGGCCGCTGCTCTGGCCGCCGGGGCCCGGGTGCGTGCCGGTGCCGGTGGTGCCGCCGCCGACGGCGCTGCCGCTGGGGGCCGCGAGGGTGGCGCCGTCGGCGTCCGCCGAGCCGGGCCCGCCGGAGAGCCCCAGGTGGTCGCCCTCGTGCAGGACGGGCAGGGCGATCGCGACCACCAGGGCCAGCGCCGCCGCTCCGGTCCAGGCCCCGCGCCGGACGGCCCGCCGCCGGGGTACGGCCTGCCGGATCCGGGGCAGGGCGCCGATCCCGGGTTGAATCCCGTCCACCGCGTGGTGCATGAGCCGGCGCAGCGCCCGTTCCTCGGCGGAGAGGTCCGGGAGGTCGTCGTCGGCGGGCCACTGCCTGGTGCCGTCAGCCATGTCCGGCCTCCATCTGGACCCGGAGGGCGGCGAGTCCGCGCGAGCCGTACGCCTTCACCGAACCGAGTGAGATGCCCAGGGTCTCGGCGACCTGCGCCTCCGTCATGTCCACGAAGTAACGCAGCACCAGAACCTCCCGCTGACGGCGTTGCAGACCCTTCAGCGCGGCCTTCAGCTGGTCGCGCTCCAAGGCATCGTAGGCACCTTCTTCTGCACTGGCCATGTCAGGCATCGGCTTCTGCAGCAGGCGCAGGCCGAGGATCCGGCGTCGCAGCGTGGAGCGCGACAGGTTGACCACCGTCTGTCGCAGGTAGGCCAGGGTCTTCTCGGGCTCGCGCACCCGGCGCCGGGCGGCGTGCACCCGGATGAAGGCCTCCTGCACGACGTCCTCACAGGTGGAGAGGTCGTCCAGGAGCAGCGCGGCGAGCCGCAGCAGGGAGCGGTAGTGCGCCTGGTAGGTCTCGGTGAGCAGGTCCTCGCTGGTACCCGCGTCGGTACCGGCACCGGAGTCCGCCGCACCGGGTGCGGCCGCGGTCATCTGGTCGTCTTCCGGCCTACTCGCAGCCCACGGAGTGCGCGACGGGAACACCACCACGGCTCTCGCCGGGATGCCCGCCGTTCCCCCCACCATCACGTTCGCCACGCCCGTTGGACACTCGATCCCCTGTCATGGTTGCCCAGCCCGGGGGCCATTCTTCCGCATCGGCGGAAGAGGCCTCCAGGGGATTCCCACGGGATTCCGGACAGATTGTGTCGAGGAGCGGACACAGGTCCGGACATCCTCGGGCACAAAGGGCCCTCCGGTACCGGCTGATGACGGATCCTGGAACTCCCCCGCCGTCAGCTCATCCCGTCTCAGGACCGCCCCCAGACCGCCCTCCTTCCGTCCCCGGACCGCCCCCGGACCGCCCCCGGACCGCCCCCGGACCGCCCCCGGACCGCCCCCAGCCAGGACCCGACCGCTCCCGGGCCGCCCTCAGCCAGTACCCGATCGCCCCCGGGCCGCCCTCAGACCGCCGGAACGGTCAGCTCGCCGGCCACCAGCTCGGCGATCTGCAGCAGGTTGAGCGCGGCCCCCTTGCGCAGGTTGTCACCACAGAGGAAGAGGTCGAGCGCATCCGGTTCGTCCAGCGCCCGGCGCACCCGCCCGACCCAGACCGGGTCGGTGCCGACCACGTCGTTCGGTGTGGGGAACTCCCCGGCCGCCGGGTCGTCGTAGAGGACCACCCCGGGCGTCTCGCGCAGGATGTCCTGCGCGTGCTCCTGGCTGACGTCGCGTTCGAAGCGGGCGTGCACGGCCAGCGCGTGGGTGCGGACCACCGGGATGCGCACGCAGGTCGCGGAGACCCGCAGCGCGGGCAGGCCGAGGACCTTGCGGGACTCGTCGCGCAGCCCGAGCTCCTGGGCGGACCAACCGCCCTCGCGCAGGCCGCCGGTCCAGGGCACGGCGTTGAGGGCGAGCGGGGCCGCGAACGGCCTCTCGTCGGCGATCACCGCGCGCAGGTCACCGGTCTGCCGGCCGACCTCGGTGCCGGCCACCAGCGCGGTCTGCTCGCGCAGCGCCGCGGTGCCGGCCCGGCCCTCGCCGCTGGCGGCCTGGTAGGTGGCGACCACGAGCTGCTCCAACCCGTACTCGGCGTGCAGCGCGCCGACCGCCGCGACCAGCGCCAGCGTGGGGCCGGCCGGACTGGCCACGATGCCGCGCGGCCGGATGCGCAGCGCAGCCGCGTTGACCTCGGGGACGACCAGCGGGACGTCCCCGGCGGTACGGAAGGCGGCCGAGTCGTCGACCACCACGATGCCCTTGGCCGCCGCGATCGGCGCCCACTGGGCGGACACCTCGTCGGGGACGGCGAACACGGCGACGTCGATCCCCGCGAAGGCCTCCTCGGTCAGCGGGACGACCGGGACCGGCTCCCCGCGCACCACCGGCGTACGGCCGGCCGAGCGAGGGGAGGCGATCAGCCGGACCTCGCCCCAGACGTCCTGCCTGAGCGAGAGCAGGCCGAGCAGCACCTCGCCGACCGCGCCGGTGGCGCCGACGACGGCGAGGTTCGGACGCCAGGTCACCGCCCGGTGCCCCCGCCCGGCTGCCGGGTCATCGACCGGTGCCGCCGTAGACGACGGCCTCGTCGCTCTCGCTGTCCAGACCGAAGGCGCTGTGCACGGCGCGGACCGCCTCCGGCACGTCGTCGGCGCGGGTGACCACTGAGATGCGGATCTCCGAGGTGGAGATCAGCTCGATGTTGACGCCCGCGGCGGACAGCGCCTCGAAGAAGTTCGCCGTGACGCCCGGGTTGGAGCGCATGCCGGCGCCGACCAGCGAGATCTTGCCGATCGCGTCGTCGTAGCGCAGCGACTCGTAGCCGATGCCCTCCTTGACCCGGCCGAGCGCGTCGATGGCCTTCTGGCCCTCGGTCTTCGGCAGGGTGAAGGAGATGTCGGTCAGGCCGGTCGAGGCGGCGGAGACGTTCTGCACCACCATGTCGATGTTGACCTCGGCATCGGCGATGGCACGGAAGATGCGCGCGGCCTCGCCCGGCTTGTCGGGCACGCCGACGACCGTGACCTTGGCCTCGGAGGTGTCGTGGGCGACCCCGGAGATGATGGCCTGCTCCATCTCGCCCCCTTCGGGCTTGTTCGGGTTGTCGTTGCTGACGATCGTCCCGGGAAGACCCGAGAAGGACGAGCGTACGTGAATCGGGATGTTGTAGCGGCGGGCGTACTCCACACAGCGGTCGAGCAGCACCTTGGAACCGGACGAGGCCAGCTCCAGCATGTCCTCGTAGGCGATCCAGTCGATCTTGCGGGCCTTCTTCACCACGCGCGGGTCGGCGGTGAACACGCCGTCCACGTCGGTGTAGATCTCGCAGACCTCGGCCCTGAGCGCGGCGGCCAGCGCGACGGCGGTGGTGTCCGAGCCGCCGCGGCCCAGCGTGGTGATGTCCTTGCTGCTCTGGGACACGCCCTGGAAGCCGGCCACGATCGCGATGTTGCCCTCGTCCAGGGCGGTCCGGATGCGGCCCGGCGTCACGTCGATGATGCGCGCCTTGTTGTGGACGGAGTCGGTGATGACACCGGCCTGACTGCCCGTGAAGGACTGGGCCTCGTGCCCGAGGGATTTGATCGCCATGGCCAGCAGCGCCATGGAGATGCGCTCTCCAGCGGTCAGCAGCATGTCGAACTCACGGCCGGCAGGAAGCGGTGACACCTGCTCCGCGAGTTCGATGAGCTCGTCCGTCGTGTCGCCCATCGCGGACACCACGACGACGACCTCATGGCCGGCCTTCTTGGCGTCAACGATTCGACGGGCAACGCGCTTGATGCCTTCGGCATCCGCAACGGATGAGCCGCCGTACTTCTGCACGACAAGGCCCACGTGCGCTCCTCGACTAGTGTCGTTTTCCGGGGGCTCCAAGCCCCCGTACCCCCGGGGGAAAGGGGGGTGCGGTCCGCGCCAGTCTACCGAGCAGGGGTGCTCCGACCGGCGCTTTCCATATGATGAGACGGCCGTTTCAGCACGTGGGCGGTGGTACGGGCGGTGCCACCGGCAGGTCTGCGGGGCGTCCGGCGCCGCTCCGAAGAATCCTCGGACGAATGCCCGCTGCCGCGGCCGGATTTCTTTTCCGGGCGGATTGCTGAGGCATTCGTCACAATCACCGAACGCCCGGGACCGTGGTCGGTCCAGGGCGTTCGGGGCGGCGGGCCTGCGGCCGTCGGGCCGCGGGTCGGCGGCGTTCGGGGCGGCGGATCAGCGGCGTTCGGGGCGGCGGATCAGCGGCCGAGGCCGAGTTCGGCCGCCATCAGGTCGCCCGCCTGCTGCTCCAGCTGCTCGTCGGTGAGCCCGTCGTCGTCGATGTCCGCGCCGTCCGGCGCCGCACCGATCGGGCTGTCCAGCCGGACGTGGGCGATCAGCGACTGCAGCGCCCGCAGCACCGCCGTGCAGGTCGTGCCCCAGTTGGAGAGGTACGAGAACTGCCACCACCACAGCGCCTCGCTGACCCGGCCCTCGCGGTAGTGGGTCAGACCGTGCTGGAGCTCGCTGACCACGCCCGCCAGGTCGTCCGAGATCCGGAAGGCGTTCGGCTTCTCCGGCGGGCCGTACGGGTCGAAGACCTCGTGGTAGACGTCGATCGGCGCGAGCAGCCCGGCGAGGCGCTCGCGCAGCTGCTCGCCGTCCGGCTCCGGGCCGGCGTCGGGCTCGAAGCGGTCCTCCGGGACGACGTCCTCGATGGCGCCCAGCCGGCCGCCGGCCAGCAGCAGCTGCGAGACCTCCAGGAGCAGCAGCGAGACCGCGCTGCCCGGTTCGTCGCCCTTGGCGACCTCGGTGACGGCGAGCACGAAACTCTCCACCGAGTCGGCGATCTGCACGGCGAAGTCGTCCGGCTCGGAGCCGCGGCCGTGGGTGTGCGGGGCGTGGCCCTCCGGCTCCGGATGGAGCTGCGGGCCGTGGGGCTGCTGGTTGATCGTCCGGTCAGACATCGAGCAGTCGTCTCCCTTCGAAGGCGCGGCCGAGGGTGACCTCGTCCGCGTACTCCAAGTCCCCGCCGACGGGCAGTCCGCTCGCCAGCCGGGTCACCTTCAGGCCCATCGGCTTGCAGAGCCGGGCCAGGTAGGTGGCGGTCGCCTCCCCCTCCAGGTTGGGGTCGGTGGCCAGGATCAGCTCGGTGACCGTACCGTCCGCGAGGCGCGCGAGCAGCTCGCGGATGCGCAGGTCGTCCGGGCCGACGCCCTCGATGGGGCTGATCGCGCCGCCCAGCACGTGGTAGCGACCGCGGAACTCACGGGTGCGCTCGATGGCGACGACGTCCTTGGGCTCCTCGACCACGCAGATGATGCCGAGGTCGCGGCGCGGGTCCAGGCAGACCCGGCACTGCTCGGCCTCCGCGACGTTGCCGCAGACCGCGCAGAAGCGGACCTTGTCCTTGACCTCCAGCAGCGCGTGCGCCAGGCGGCGCACGTCGACCGGGTCGGACTGCAACACGTGGAAGGCGATCCGCTGGGCGCTCTTGGGCCCGACGCCGGGCAGCCTGCCCAGTTCGTCGATCAGGTCCTGAACCACGCCCTCGTACACGTCACGCCTTCCCTCGGATGGTCGGTGGTGCTCCGGTGCCATCATCCAACGAATCGGGCGTCGGACACACCGGCCGACGCCCGACTCCCATCGAAATCACATGGATCTATCGTCTGAACTTCAGATCCATTCAGGCCCATTCAGACCCAGAAGTGAACTCCAGACCTAGAACGGCAGGCCGGGGATGCCGCCGCCCATGCCCTGGGTGAGCGGACCCATCCGCTCGGCCTGCATCTTCTGGGCCGCCTGGCTGGCGTCCCGGACGGCCGCCAGGATCAGGTCGGCCAGGGTCTCGGTGTCCTCCGGGTCGACCGCGGCCGGGGCGATGGTCAGCGCCACCAGCTCACCCGAACCCGTCACCGTCGCCTCGACCAGACCGCCGCCGGCCGTACCGTTCACCTTCGCCTCGGCCAGCTCCTGCTGGGCCTTCGCGAGCTCCTGCTGCATCTTCTGCGCCTGCTTGAGCAGCTGCTGCATGTTGGGCTGACCACCACCGGGGAACACGGCTCACTCCTTGCTGTCACACGGTTCGTCGTTCGTCGCCGTCGAGCCTACGGGCCCGGGGCCCGCTCAGTTGCCGCGGTGGTGGATCTCCTCCAGCACCGTGGCACCCAGCTCGCGGATGATCAGCTCCTGGCCGGAGAACGCCTCCTCGTTGAGGTCCGGGTCGTCCTCCTCCGGGATGTCGTCCTCCGGGGCCACCGACTGCACCGGGCGGGCCGGGGGCGCCTGCGGCGGCGGGGCCTGCACCGGCGCGGGGGCCGGGGCCTGCGGCGACGGCTGCGGCGGCGCCTGGACCGGGGCCGGAGCCTGCGCCTGCACCGGGGCGGGGGCGGCCACCGGCGGCGCGACGGCCGCCGGACGCGCCGGGGCACCCCAGCCGCCACCGGCCGGGGCGGCCGCGGCCGGTGCCGCACCGGCACCGGCACCCGGGTTTCCGGACGGGTCGACGATGCACTCGATCCGCCAGTCCACGCCCAGCGCGTCGGACAGCGCCTGGCGCAGCACGTCGTCGCTGTTGCTGCCGACGAAGCTGTCCCGGGCGCCCGCGTTGATGAACGAGACCTGGAGCGTGCTGCCGTCGAACCCGGCCACCTGGCCGTTCTGGCTCAGCAGGATCCAGGTGAAGCGGCGGCGGTTCTTCACCGCCTCCAGGATCTGCGGCCACAGCTGCCGGACCTGCCCGGCACCCTGCTGCGCGGCCGCGGACGGCTGGCCGCCGGGAGCCGGGGCCTGCTGGACCGGCGGCGGGGGCGGAGTGGGCGCGGGCTGGGCGGCAGCCTGCGGCTGAGGGGTGGGTACGGCGGTGGCAGCGGCAGGAGCGGGCGCGGGGGCCGGGGCACCGCCGACGGGCGGGAAGCTGCGCGGGATCGGCCAGGCGCCCGGGGCGGACCCGGCGGAGGCCGGGGGCGCGGGGGCCTGTGCGGGCGCCTGTACGGAGGCGGGCGCCGCTGCGACCGGCGCGGCGACGGGCGCGGGCGCCGGGGCGGGCGCGGGGGCGGGGGCGGGCACCTCCGCCGGCGGGGCCATCGGTACGCCCACGGGCGGGGCCATCGGGGCCGCCATCCCGGCCGACGCCATCCCGGCCGGTGCGGCGAATCCGCCCGCGGCCGCCCGGCGCTCCAGCTTGTCCAGGCGCGCCTGCAGCGACAGCTCGTCGCTGTACGCGCCCGGCAGCATCACCCGGGCGCAGATCAGCTCCAGCTGGAGCCGCGGCGCCGCGTTGCCGCGCATCTCGGTCAGCCCGGTGTTGACGAGGTCGGCGGCCCGGCTCAGCTCGGCCGCGCCGAACGCGTCCGCCTGCGCCTGCATCACCGCGACCCGGTCGGCCGGGGCGTCGATCAGCCCCTTCTCCCCCGCCTCCGGCACGGTGGCGAGGATCACCAGGTCGCGCAGCCGCTCCAGCAGGTCGGTGACGAAGCGGCGAGGGTCGTGCCCGCCCTCGACCACCCGGTCGATCACCTGGAACACCGTCGCCCCGTCGTGCGCGGCGAAGGCGTCCACCACCTCGTCCAGCAGCGCCGAGTCGGTGTACCCGAGCAGCGCCGTCGCCATCTGGTAGGTGACGCCGCCCTCGGCGGCACCGGCCAGCAGCTGGTCCATGACCGACATCGAGTCACGCACCGAGCCCGCACCGGCCCGCACCACCAGCGGGAACACCGAGTCCTCGACCTGGATGCCCTCGCGGCCGCAGACGTCCGCCAGGTAGTCGCGCAGCGTGCCTGGCGGGACCAGCCGGAACGGGTAGTGGTGGGTGCGGGACCGGATCGTCCCGATCACCTTCTCCGGCTCGGTGGTCGCGAAGATGAACTTGAGGTGCTCCGGCGGCTCCTCCACCACCTTGAGCAGCGCGTTGAACCCGGCCGAGGTCACCATGTGCGCCTCGTCCAGGATGAAGATCTTGTACCGGCTGTGCACCGGCGCGAAGAAGGCCCGCTCGCGCAGCTCGCGCGCGTCGTCCACACCACCGTGCGAGGCGGCGTCGATCTCGATCACGTCGATCGAGCCGGGCCCGCCGGTCGCGAGGTCCCGACAGGACTGGCACTCCCCGCAGGGCGTCGGCGTCGGCCCCTGTTCGCAGTTCAGGCAGCGGGCCAGGATGCGTGCGCTCGTCGTCTTGCCACAGCCACGCGGCCCGCTGAACAGGTAGGCGTGGTTGACCCTGTTGTTGCGCAGGGCCTGCTGGAGCGGAGCGGTCACGTGCTCCTGCCCGATGACCTCCGCGAAGGTCTCGGGGCGGTAGCGGCGGTACAGGGCTAGGGACACACCACCGACGATATCGGGACGGGCCGACAAACGCGGCACCCCTTAGCCCCGGGCCCGCAGGCCCCGGGAACGCAAAGACCCCCCGTGCACCCGCCAGAGCCCTCCTACCCTTGCTGCCTTCCGGCCCTGGGGGGGTTCAGAGAGATGACGCCACACGAGGGGCTGACCCCCACACTACCGGATCCCGGCCCCCACGATCCACAGGCCACCCCCGCCCTCCTGCCTGCGGGATAGCTGGTCGCGAGCACCCCGAAACATGTACTAAGCTCTCCCACGGAGGATTCGCCTAGAGGCCTAGGGCGCACGCTTGGAAAGCGTGTTGGGGGCAACCCCTCACGAGTTCGAATCTCGTATCCTCCGCCTTTGCCTAGCAAGGCAGTTGAAGGCCCCGACCGGGTTCCCGGTCGGGGCCTTCTTCGTGCCCTGGTCTCAGTTTTGGTCTCAGTTCCGATTTTTGGGCCCCAGTGGCCGGGCCGCCACCTGCTACCCCGCTCCGGAGCGGCGTTGCTTGGCCCGGGCACGCGACACGATCGTCCGCGCACCGGACGCGTTCATGCGCATACGCGCGAACTCGATGCTCACATCGAACCGCGTCGCCACCTGCTCGTCGGTCCAGTCCCTGAAGGCCACCTCGATGGCAGCCTTCATAGGAACCAGAAGTTCGCCCGACAGCGCGAGGGCCTGCGCCTCCTGCGTCTTCACGACCGGATCCAGGCTCTGGCACCCCCCGTCAGTGAACACGACACTGCTGAACTCGTGCTCCAGCAGAAGGTGTGCCATCTCGTGCGCGACGTTCGACCGGCGACGCTGCGGATTGTGCGAGCTGTTCTCGACGATGAAGCGCGCTGTACCTGCCGGAACCAGAGCCGCAGACCAGGTGCCCGCACGCTCGCTGGCAAAGTACTCCAAAGTCTCCGCCGGGCAGCCCGAGTCGCCGAGCTCGCTCAGCGGGTAGACCGGAATGCCGTACTCATCCGCGAGGCGAGCAAGATCGATGGGCTGATGAAGCCCGACCTGGATGCGGGCCCGCTCTTCCAGAGCCAGGTCTTCCAGCGCCTTCTTCGTCCATCGCTGCCCCACGCCTCACCTCGAACCGGACTCTCGGTCGGCGGCAAACCGACGCACGGCCGCACCGATCAGCTCTTCCAAGTGCTTCACATCTGCCTCGCCCAAGTCGGAGCGAGCTCGCAGTAGCGGGGCAAGCTGCACAAGAAGCTCAGGTTGTTCGGGAACTTCACCCGGTCGGACGCCCTCGTCCACCATGAAGCTCTCGGCCGGCTCGCCGAGCCAGCTCACCAGCGCGGCAAACGCGTCCACGTCCGGACGGTTGCCATTGGCCAACCGCGTCATGGTCGACGGGCTGACGCCCACCTGAACAGCCAGCTGCCTCCACGAAAGGTCCCTCGACGCCCTTGCGGCGTCCAGCGCCGCGTAGAGGGCGGCCACGTTCACCTTCGTCCGGGCCATCGCCCTCCTCCTCGGTCTCTGTTCCCCTACCTCCTTTCTACCAGTGTTTGACATCTCGAACACCACGGCTTACCTTGATCCTCAAGAGATGTTCGACATCTCAAACAGTGACGGCATCTCGACACGTCCATGCCGGGTGCCCGAGCAGTCCCAGGAACGACACCATCAAGATCGGAAAGAGGTGCCCGATGGAAACCCCCATCGACACGACCACCAAGACGGACCCCCACCAGCACGTCAGCGTCACCGTGAAGGTCAACAACCAGGACGTAACGCTGCCGGACCGCGAGGTGACCGGCTTGGAGATCAAGCAGGCCGCGGTCTCGCAGGGCCTGCCGATCGACGTGGGCTTCCAGCTCTCGGTCAAGCGCAGCCATGGCCGGTACGAGGTCGTGGACGACGATGAGCTGATCCGCGTCCACACCCACCAGGAGTTCCTCGCCGTACCGCCGGACGACAACTCGTGACCTCCCCGACTCCGGCAATCGCCGAAGCCGTCGGAGCCGTCCGAGCCCACTTCGCCGGTCATCCGGTCGAGGTGGTCCCGGACGGCTCCGGCGGGGTCTACGTCATCGTGGAGCAGGTCGAGTTCGGAGCGGCCTATGTGCCGTCGACTACCTGGCTTGGCTTCCAGATCAGCGCGGCGTACCCGGACGCCGATGTCTACCCGCACTACGTCGGTCCGCTCGCTCGAACAGACGGCGGAGCCCACGGGCAGGCCATCCAGTCGGTCACGTGGCAGGACAGGACGGCCCTGCAGATCTCCAGGCGCTCGAACCGCCGCGACCCGAACATCGACAGCGCCGCACTCAAGGCCGAGAGGATTCGCAAGTGGCTCGCCGACCAGTGAACCCGCCCGCCATGGGCTGGAGCCTCACCATCCCGCCCAAGATCTGGGATCGTCTGTCTGATCACGTCCTGGGATCCGCCGCCCGCGGCGCTGTCCTTCTCGCCGGCCTCGCCGACGGGCCGCGCGGACCCCGGCTACTCGCCCGCGAGCTGATCCTCGCCGACGAGGGCACGGACTACGTCCCCGGCGAGTTCGGCCACCGGGCTCTTGCCCCGACCTTCGTCCGCGACGCGGTGATCAGGGCCCGGGACGAGGGACTGGCGTACATCGCTGTTCACGCCCACCTCGGACGCGACCACGTGGGCTTCTCCGAGATCGACCTGGCCAGCCACGAGCGCGGCTACCCAAGCCTTGGCCAGATCAGCGGCCAGGTGGTCGGAGCGCTCGTACTCACCGACCATGCCGCAGCCGGAGATCTCTGGCTGCCCGACGGCCGCCGGGAAGAGCTAGCAGAGACGATCGTCCCGACCGGGAACCTGCTGCGGCTGCGCTCCCAGCCGGCCACGGAAGAGCGCCCGGATTCCCTGCACGACCGCCAGGCACGCCTCCTCGGCGACCTGGGCCAGGAGACGCTCCGTCGGTTGCGCGTTGCCGTCGTAGGGCTCGGTGGTGTCGGCAGCATCCTCGTCGAGGAACTCGCCCGGCTGGGCGTGGGTGAGCTTGTACTGATCGACGACGAGGCCGTTGAGAAGACGAACCTTCCCCGGCTCGTGGCTTCTGAGCTCGGGGACATCGGGCGGCTCAAGACCGAGCTCGCCGCGCGCAACGCCCGGCGCGCCAACCCGGACGTCCGCCTGACCGAGATCGCCCAGCGTGTGGAGCGTCCGGAGTCGCTCGAGGAGCTCGTTCGCTGCGACTGGATCTTCCTAGCCGCCGACGGTGACGCTGCCCGCCATTGGGTGAACGCCGCCGTTCAGCAGTACCTCGTCCCGGCCACCCAGGTCGGAGTCAAGGTTCCGCTGACCCCTAAGGGGGAGGTGGGACAGATCCACACCGCCACTCGCTTCGTGCTGCCCGGCTCGGGATGCCTGTGGTGCAACCGGCTCGTCGATCCGACCCGCTTGGCCATCGACATGCACCCCACCAAGGAACGCGAGGCAGCGCAGTACATTCCCGGGGTCCCCGCACCGAGCGTGATCACCCTGAACACGCTCGCGGCCGCGGAGGCGGTCAACCACTTCGTACTCTCGGTGGCTGGCCTCCACGACGAGGAGGGTGACCACGCCTCGGTCATCCACCGACCTCGAACGCGCCAGCGCGATCTTCAGAATCCTCGCCAGGGTCCGAGCTGCCGCTGGTGCACATCGAGCGGGCAGCTCGGGCTCGGACGGCGGGGAAGCACGCCGTTCTGAGCAACAGCACGATCGAGTTCCACTGGTTAGGCCACTCGGAGGCGTTCCAGCAGTTCGGGAACGCCTCCGACCCGTTGGTAGGGCCTGAAGGCGGGAGCGAGTTCGCGGACGAGGGTGACGCAGCGTTCGGCGCCGATGCGTGTGGCGAGGTCGAGGGATTCGATGGTGACGACGAGGGCCTGGTTCGGTGTACTTGGACTGCAGAAATGCCTTGGCCTGGTAAGTGAGGAACATGCCGCAGGTCTTGTCGCGGGTGCCGGCCAGGAGGGCCGTGCCTTCGGCTATCCGGGTGCGGGCCTCTGCTTGGCGGCCGAGTTCGAGCAGGCAGTGTCCGGAGTCGACGGCGAGGTCGACGGGGCTCATCCAGGCGCACCAGCCGGGCGCAGGGGAGGTGCTCTCACTGGAGAGCGCGGTCTCGGCGTCGGCGAGATCCCGGTAACAGGCCGAGCGGCCACCCGGGGGCGGCGTAGGCACAGGCCCGGCGAGGTGTGCATGGGCGAGATCGGGACGGAGTTCGCCGTCTCGGGGCCGACCATCACTCGCGAACGCATCGGCCGCCACCACGGCACCTGGCGGGACGTCACCCTCGTTGAACGTCGCAGTCCCAGCGTCGGCTGGCCAGGACGCCGCCGTTCACTCGCGCCGAGGGCCCGACTGCGATGCGGTCGGGCCCTCGGGCATCAGGCGATCTGAGCCGACGCTCGCTCAGGCCGCGTCTTCGTCGGGCTACTCCGGGCCAGATCCGACGTCGCCCCACAGAGCCGCGCCGATCTTCTTGCCGACGTCGTTCAGCATCGGCTCGGTGACGTGCTGGTAGCGCTGGGCCATCGAGGTCGAGGACCAGCCCATGATCGCCATGACGATCCGTTCTGGCACTCCGAGCAGGAGGAGGACGGTCGAGGCGGTGTGGCGGGCGTCATGGAGGCGGCCGTCGCGGATGCCGGCCTCGCGCAGGAGTCGCTTCCAGTGGTGGTAGTCGGTGCTGGGGTTGAGCGGCTCGCCGGTCTCCGAGGTGAAGACGTAGCCCTTGTCCGTCCAGAGGTCGCGGGCGAGGGCCCGCTCGCGGTCCTGCTCCTCCTTGTGCAGCCGGAGGATCGCGACGAGCTGCTCGGGCAGCGGCACCGCGCGTCGCCCGGCTCGGGACTTGGTGTCCTTGGTCTCGCGTCGGATCGGCTCCTTCTTCGGGCAGAAGCCGGGCTTGCGCCCGCAGCGGTCGCCGCAGCCGTGCCGGTACTTGGGCCGCAGCCGACCGCGCTTGACCCAGGCGACGCCTCGGGCGGAGTCGACGTCCTTCCACTGGAGCCCGAGCACCTCGCCCTGACGCAGGCCGAGGGCGAGCGCGAAGATCCAGCGAGCGGAGTTGCGGCGCTTGCGCGCCGTGTCCATGAGCGTCTGGACCTCCTCGATCTCGAACGGCTCGACCTCCTCTTCTTCGAGCTTCGGGGCCTTGGCGATCGTGGCCACATTGCGGGTGAGATGTTGGCGCCGAACCGCCTCGCCGAGGGCTACCCGGACCGTGCGGTGGGCCTGGTGGGCAGTACCGGCGGCGCTGCCGCTGGCCTGCATCTTCTTGTAGAAGCGCTCCAGGTGCTCGGGCTCCAGCTTCTCCAGGCGGTGCGCGCCGAGGCCGGGAACGAGGTGCACGCGGACAGCGACCTCGTATCCGGCGTACGTGTTCTCGCCGACAGTGCCCGGCACGATCTCCTTGATCCAGTGGGTCAGCCACTTGCCAACCGTCCACTTCTGGCCGGCCTTGGGCACGGCGCCGTCGTCACGCAGCTTCTCCAGCTTGCGGACCTTGGCCGTGACCTCGGGGCGGGTCTTGGCGCTGACGTGGCGGCGGTCGGGGGTGCCGTCGTCCTTGACGCCGACCGTGACGCGGCCGTGCCAGCGGCCGTCGCTGCCCTGGTAGATCGAGGAGTCGCCGTTGGGCTTGCGGGTGTTCGCCATTCGATTCCCCCTCTCAGGCCGCGAGCGCGACGGTCGAAGGGGCAGCCTGCGTACGGGCGGCCACGTACTCCTTGAGCGCCTCGGCGGGCACTCGGCGGAGACGGCCGATCGTCACGGACGGGACTTCGCCGGAGGCGACCAGGGCGTACATGGTCGTCCGGCCGACGCCGAGACGACGGGCGGCCTCCTCCACGGTGAGGGCGACGAGCGTCGGATCCGGCACCTCCGTGCCGCAGCTGGCGACGAGGGCAAGGAGCTGGTGCTCCGTGAGGCCGATTGCGCCGGCAAGGCGCGCGAGAGACAGGGGCGTTTCAGGCATAGGTGTTCCTCCCGGCGGCGCGGGGCAACGCGCCGCCGTGGCGACTGTTGGGATGGGCGGTGGGTTGATGGGCTGCCGGGCGACCCTCGGCGTTCGTAGCGCCGGGGGTCGGGCAGCGGGGTAGGTGGTGGGCGGGGCGGGCACACTACGGCGGTCTCGGCTCGGGACCTAAAACGATCTTGGACGCATGGGCCGGGTCGAGCGTTTTAGGTCGCGAGCCGGGTCGCCGCGATGATGCTCCGCGAGGCCGTCGATCCCCGAGCTGGCGGCCCTCAGCGTTCGTAGCGCCGAGGGTCGGGCAGCGGGGTGGTGGGCGGGACGGGCACACTACGGCGGCCCCGGCCGGAAACGAAAAAGATCTTGGGCGCGTGCGCCGGTCTGACCTTTTTAGGTTTCCGGCCGGGTCGCGGCGAGGATGCCCCATGCGGCGAGCTGGGCGGGCTCGCTCACCGGTCGGCCGAGGGGTCCTTGCGGAGCGGATCCCACTGGGAGTTGGGGGCCGGGTACCACGTGGGCTCGGCGCCGGAGGGGCCGAGGTCGACGCCTTGGGCTTCGAGCCGTTCGGCGATCTCCTCGTAGGTGTGCAGGGCCTCGTCGTACCGGGCCTTGGCGGCCTGTTCGAGGTCGTGGGCGGTTCTCCACTCCTGCTCGGCCTTCTCGACGGCGAAGCCTGCTTCCTGCAGCTCGTAGTCCGGTTCGTCCGGGCCAGCCACGGCTTCGGTCATGAAGTTCGCTGGCGGGACGCTGAGTGCCTTGGCCAGGCCGATCACCTCGTCGAAACGGACCGGGCGGGTTCCGTTCTCGATCTTGGCGACCTGGGTCTGGTGGAACTTGAAGCCGAGCCGGGTCATGCGTTCAGCCACGTCCTCCTGGGAGAGGCGGGCGGCCTTGCGCAAGACCTTCAGGTTGTGGGCCACGAGGGCCTCACCCTCCAGGGCCTTGTACCGATGCACCATGGGGTTGACCATACCAACCTCCTTCCGATTGCGAGCAGGCGCGACGCGACGACAGGAGCGACTGTAGCAGCATGAAATGCCCAACCGCCAAGCGGTTGAGCTGACCTTCACGAGACCTCCACGAATCAGTTCGGCCAGCAGAAATGCCGAGAGGGGTTGAGATATCCATGCGTGAATCGCTTGACAGAGGGTCGACGTCCCGCTACGTTCGATCTTGCCAGCATGAAATGACCAACCGGGAGGAGGTTAAGCCGGGTCGGGCGCCAGCCCGAATGCCCCCAGGAAAACGCGAAGCCCCCGGCGCTACGAACACCGGGGGCTGATCGAAAACCTCGCCACCGCCCATCCCAGGACAGTCGACCTACGGCGGACCGGGTTGCCCCCCAGAGCCGCCGAGTGAGGATCTCCATGACCGAGGTTACTGCCTCCCAGCCCCACGCCACACCCCCCGCAGCGGACACGCCTGCTGTCGCATGGCCGCCCGTGGCCAAGGCCGGCGAGCCCGGCACCTACCTGCCCGCCCAGCAGGCCCTCGCGTCCACAGCCTGTGGACACGACGCCGAGGCGGCGCATGCCGAGCCCACCGCCCCGGACGGGACCGACCTGATGCCCGACACCGAGGCGACCGAGGGCGCCGACCTGCTCGCGCAGCTGAGGGCCCAGATCGCGAAGTTCGTGATCCTTCCCTCCGACCAGGCCCTGGACGCCGCTACCCTGTGGGTCGCCGCGACCCACCTGCAGGGCTCGTGGCAGCACGCCCCGCGCCTGGCCGTGGTCGGCCCGGCCAAGCGCTGCGGCAAGTCCCGCCTCCTCGATGTGCTCGCCGAGACGGTCCATCAGCCGATGCTGACGGTGAACTCTTCTCCGGCCGCCATCTTCCGCACGATCAGCGAGGAGCCGCCCACCCTGCTGGTGGACGAGGCGGACACGATCTTCGGCAGTCCAAAGGCGGCGGAGAAGAACGAGGAGATGCGCGGCCTGCTCAACGCCGGGCACCAGCGCGACCGCTACGTGCTGCGGGTCGTCGGCAACGACCACACCCCGCGCAAGTTCCCCACCTTCGCCATGGCGGCCATCGCCGGCATCGGCGACCTCCCCGACACGATCATGGACCGCTCGATCGTGATCCGCATGCGCCGCCGAGCCGAGGGCGAGCGCGTCGCCCCGTACCGCACCCAGCGGGACCGGCCCGCCATGCACGCGATCCGCGACAAGATCGCCCGCTGGGCGGCACCGCTCGCTGACCGGGCCCTGCGTCTGGAGCCCGCCATGCCGGTCGAGGACCGCGCCGCCGACACCTGGGAACCCCTGGTGATCATCGCCGACCTCGCCGGAGGACCCTGGCCCCGCCTGGCCCGCCAGGCGTGCAAGCGCATGGTCGACGCCGAGGTCCAGACCGAGGAGGACAACCCCGGCGGCGCGCGGATCCTCGCGGACATCCGGCGGATCTTCCACGCCGCCGGTGAGCCGGACAGCATCGCCACCGACCAACTGCTGTTCAACCTCAACGGCGACCCCGAGGCCCCCTGGGCCGAGACCAGCCGAGGCGGGCTGACCCCGCGCGGCCTTGGCGCGATGCTCCGCGAGTTCGGCATCTCCTCCGGCAACGTCCGCATGCCCGATGGAACCCAGCGCAAGGGCTACCTGCGCAACAAGTTCCTCGACGCCTGGCGGCGCTACTGCCCCGCAGTCCACCCCGTGAACGCCACCGCAGCGGGCAGCAGACGCTGACCACCCTCCCCGAAATGCCGTCCCTGCCGTCCCAGCCGTAACACCGCAGGTCACCACACCTGCCGCCAAGACGGAACGGCACCCCAAGACGGCAACGTCATCCGCACCAAGACGGATCAGGCCCACGCCAAGACGGCAGCCGTCCACTCCCACCAGCGGCCCGCCGCCGCCCCCGTCCGGGGCGCGAGCGGCGGGCCATGGCCGGGACGGGAAACACATCCGTCTTGTGCCGTCCCACCCGTCCCTGCCGTAAAACCGCAGGTCAAAGGCCATGCCTCCGGGACGGATACGAGCCCCAAGACGGATACCGCACCGTCCCGAACCCGAACTCCGCCGTGTCCACGGCACCACCCGGGCAGCCGAGCCCGCCCCAGCCCAGAGACCGTCCCGCAGCACCAAGACGGCAAGACGGCAAAGACGGCAATCCCACAAACCACCACCGCCCGACCCGCGAGGACCACCTTCCGCATGACCGCCACCACCCCAACGCGGCGTCTGCCCCGCCCGGACGCCGTCCTCATACAGGCCGCCATCGCAGGCGCCCTGTCCTTCGCCCACCTCCACGACATCGCCGAAGCCGCCGGACAACACGGCTGGAAAGCCTGGGCCTACCCCGTCTCGGTCGACCTACTGCTCGTCGCCGCCTGGCAACGCATGCGAACCCTGCGCACCACCGGACACCCCGCCGGCACCGCCTGGACCTGGTTCGCCATCGCCCTGGCCGCCTCCCTCGGCGCCAATGTCGCCACCGCCGGACTCCTCGACCTCGCCCACGTCCCCGCCTGGCTACGGATCCTCGTCGCCGGATGGCCCGCCCTCGCCTTCTTCGGCGGCACCCTCCTCGCCCACAACACCACCGCGACCGCGACCGCCATCGACCCGAAGCGCGCCGAGGGCGAACTCCCGCTCCGCGAAAACCCCGAGCCTGCACCGGCAACCGAGTCCGCACCGGTGACGGACGCGGAGCAGTACGACCTACCCGCCGACGAACCGGTGCTCGAGCCCGACCACGACCTCCGGCCCGACAGCCGGAAACCGGTGGTGGGCACCAAGCGCACCGGCCGCAAGCCCGCCGCCTCGATGGACGAGCTGGCCGAGATCGTCCGGCCCGCCGTCCAGGAGCACGGCCCCACCCAGGCCGTGATCAGGACAGTCCTGCGCGAAGCCGGCATACCCATCGCCAGCGACCGCCTCGGCAAGCTGACCCAGCGCTTCAAGGACGAACAGGCCAGCCAGCAGGCCGACGCGCAAGCCAGCGCCTCGGCGGCCTGACGCCCCCGCCGCTCGCCCGAGCACCGGCCCGCTTCCGGACCGGGCGAGCGGCCCCTCACCGACGCTGACCAACGCTCACCGGAACTCCCCCAGCGCCCATCCGGAGACCCCGGAAGTCCTGAACCGGCGACGTCTACACCAGAACTCCGGCACCGCCAAACCCCCCTTCCGCCGGACCATCACCCCGCATCCGGCGAACACCCCACCAACCGACAACCGCCTGCCCCGACAGAAGAACCGGAAGATCCCCGTGCCCGACCAGCAGCACCACCTCGACCCTGCATTCGCCTCGCCCGAGCAGGACGCCCAGCAACGCGGAGCCGGTAGCGGCAAGCCCGGCCGTGGCGGCATACTCGCCCGCGTCAAGCAGGCCCTGCCCTGGACCGGCCACGGTCACGACGACGACGGAGCAAGCTGGGGCAAAGTCCACAACGCCGTTGGCGCCGCGGACTTTGCGCTTGACCCCGCCACAGGGGTGGCGGGGCAGGACCGGCGCGAGGGCGCGCCGGACCAGGAGGTCGCGACCGAGGGCGGCCACGACCAGGACCAGCTTCCCGAGCACGATGCCGAGCCGCGCAACGACATCGACGCCGAGCGTGCCGACGCCGCCGACCGCGTCGTGCGTGAAGCGCCGACCGTCACCGCCGCCGAGTTCATCCATGAGCGCGTTCCGGTTCTCGACCGCTTCGTACTTCCGGTGGACGACACCTCGCTTCCGCTGGCGGTGCGGATGTACCGGCCGCGTTCCGGAACCAAGCGCGATGACCAGGTGACCTGCTCGGTGGAACCGGCCGAGAAGGAGCTGCTCGACTTCGTCGCCAAGAAGCTCAAGCGCTCGCGCTCCTCCTTCCTGGCGGATTCCGCCATGAGCGTGGCCCTGGCGTACCTGATGACCGGCCGCCGCGACGCCTTCGTCCCCATGCCCGACTACGAGGCCGTCACGCTCCTCACCGAAGCAGTCGGTACCCACCAGCGGGCGATCGACCGGGCCGGCAACAACCTCAACCAGCTCATGGTCGAGATCTACCGAGGCGAGATCCCGGAGCGCGCCATGGAGACCCTGGACGCCCTTCACGCCTGCGCGATCGAGGCCCGTCACGCCTACCAGCGCGTCCTGCCGGGAGGCCGCCGTGGTGCCTGACGTCTCCACCGGCTCGCGCACCCGCGGCCTGCTCTCCTACCTCTTCGGCCCCGGCCGGCGCGACGAGCACACAGACCCGCACATCGTCGCCGCGTTCGCCATGCCCGGCGTGCCCGACCCCGGCCGAGCGCCCCTCGACCAGCGCCACGCCCTCCTCGACGAGCTCGCCGACTACCTCGACCAACCCGTGCGCGCACGTGAGAGGCGCGTCGGCACGAAGGTGCCGCAGCACGTGTGGCACTGCCCCGTCCGCACCGCGCCCGGCGACCGGTACCTCACCGACGCCGAGTGGGCCGAGGTCGCCCGCCGGGTCGTCCACGCCACTGGCATCGCGCCCGATGGCGACGACAAGGGCTGCCGGTGGATCGCCGTTCGTCACGCCGACGACCACATCCACATCATGGCCACCAGCGTCCGCGAGGACGGCCGCCGTCCCCGCAACAAGCGCGACGGCCAACGCGCCCAGGCCGAGTGCCGCAAGATCGAGAAGGAACTCGGCCTGCGCCAGCTCAACTCCGGCGACCACACCGCCGCCCCGATGCCCACCAGCGCCGAGCAGGCCAAGGCCCAGCGCACCGGCCACCAGCAGACCGCCAAGGAGTGGCTGCAGGAACAGGCCCAAGCCGTCGCCGCCGCCTCCCTGAACGAGGCGGAGTACTTCTCCACCCTCACCGCCCTCGGCATCCAGGTCCGCTACCGCATCGGCCCCGAGAGCGGCGACGTCATCGGCTACAGCCTCGCCCGCCCTGGCGACGTCAACGCCCAAGGCGAACCCGTCTACTTCGGCGGCTCCAAGCTCTCCCCCGACCTGTCCATCAACCGCCTGCGCGAACGCCTCGCCGCCCAGCAGCCCACCACGCCCGCACGGGGCACGGTCGAACCGGACCGCTGGCGACAGGCCGAGACCACCCTCCGGGAGACCGTCCGCTTCGCCTACCAGGACCAACACCACCCCGACGTCGACGCGTTCGACACCGTCGTCCAGGCCCAGGCCGCCGCTTTCGGCGAACTCCTCCACACCGCCGCCCTCACCGCACCCGCCCACACCCGCGCCGAACTACGAGCCGCCGCAATCGCGTTCAACCGCGCCAACCGATCCAAGGTCCGTGCCGAACACCAACAGGCCGCAGCCCTCCGCACCGCCGCCAAGCAACTCCTGCACACCGCCGGCTCCGGCGAGGACGGCGCCACCGCCGCCGCCCTGCTGTCCACCGCCGTCTTCGTCGTGATCGCCATTGCCCGCTGGCACCAGACCCGAGGCCACCAGCAGCAAGCCCACGCCGCCCAGCAGTCCCTCGTCCACCTGCGAACCGCCTACCGGCAGACGGCCGAGCCGGTCATCGCCGACCTCACCCGCCGCACCCCCACACCCAAGACCACCGACCGCCTCGCCGCCCAGGTCCACGCCGCCGTCCCCGACCACGCCCAGCGCATCCTCGCCGACCCTTCCTGGCCCGCCCTGGCCACCGCGCTCGCCCAGGCCGAATCCTCCGGCCAACCACCCCGCCGAGCCCTCGCCGAGGCCGCCCAGCAACGGGAGCTCACCACAGCCGACCGACCCGCCGAAGTCCTCCTCTGGCGCCTGCGCAACGCCACCAGCGACCGCATCGACCAGCGCACCCAGGCCGCACGCGCCCGCACCGGCAGCCGCACCACCCCGACACCCGCACCCACAACACCCGCTGTGCCGACCGGCACCAGGGCCGCCAACGACCCCACCCGCCGACGCTGACCCCGACCGGAAACACCCGATGCCTCGAGCCCCGCCCACCCAGCCACAGGAACGCCCGTGCGCACAGATGTCGCTTCGATGTCTTCTTCGGTGGCCGGGAACCATCCCGGCCACCGTGCGTCTTGTGTGCTTGCCAACCGTCACCCGCCATCGAAGGGCACCACTTGACCAACCCCAGCACCGACCACGACGGCCACCACAGAGCCGTCATCCGTGCCGTCCCCCACGCCGGCGAACTCGACGCCCGGGGCATCCCCATCACCTGTCCCAACTGCCGTGCCCGCCGAGACTGGCTCCTCCTCAACGTCCGCCACCAGGTCTTCGTCCGCTGCCGCTGCGCGGCCGAATGGCACGAGCCCGACCTCACCCGCGCCTACTTCGACCTGCACTTCACCGCCCCCGAACACGAGTGGGACGAGTGGGACGACTACAACACCGCCATGCGGGCACTCGCCTTCGACGGCCTACTCGCCGGCACCACCTGGTCGTGACCCACAGCCTGAGGCTCGCCTACACGGCGGGCCTCAGGCATTCCAGGGCCAGCCCACGAACCAGCAGCGCCACACCTTCCCGAACAACGCGGTCAATGCCAGCTCCGGCCCGAAAGCACTACGCCGTGGCCCCCAGCATCGGTACGGTAGCGATCCGTAGTGGCTTCAACACGGCACCGGGGCCAGCGTGGGGGGCAACGGCATCACGTTCGGCAAGTTCATCGCGGTCCGCCGCGCCGAGATGGAGTGGACCCAGCTCCGCCTCGCCACTGAGCTCGACCGCAGCGAGGTCTGGATGTCGCTGGTCGAACGGGACTTGCAGCAGGTGAAAGACCTGACCCTGCTCCGGCGCCTCGCGGAGGTACTCAGCTGCGAGCTCAACGAGCTGATGGCCTTACCGCAACCGGCCGCAGACCGGCCGAGGTCCCGCCCCCGCAAGTCCACCTCGGCTACGCTGACGAGCAGTTCCGCTGCCGAGGAGGACGATGTGCGACGCCGCCCGTTCCTGACCCTGGCGGCTGCCGCCCTGTTCACCCCGGTCGCCGGCCAGCAGGCCGCGCACGCCGAGGCAGCCTCACCGCTGGCCGGCCTGGAGGACCTGCTGCTCTACGGGACAGGACGGGTTCCAGCGCCCCGCAGCGAGCCCACCCACGAGACTGTCTCCGCCTCCCTCCTGACGTCCCGTCGTGAGTTCAAGGCTGCCAAGTACGACGCGCTCGCTGAGGCTCTGCCGAGCCGGATCGCTGCCGCCCAGATGGTCGGCAGCACCGAAGAACGGGCTCGCAACGTCGCCCGGCTCTACAATCTCGCAGTTCGACTGTGCATCAAGATCGGCGACAACAACCTGGTGGCCATCACCGCCGACCGCGCGCTCACCGCCGCCCGAGACGGCGGCGACCCGCTGGTGGTCGCCGAGGCACAGCGGATGGTCTCCAGCGCCTGGCGCCGCCAGGGCAGCCTGGCCCGAGCAACCGACATCGTGGTGGTCGCCGCCGAGGACCTCCTCGCCGACAACACGGTGCCCGAGTCCGCCCGCCTGGCCACCCGGGGCGACCTGTACGCCACTGCGGCCTACACCGCCGCGAAGACCGGAGACCGCGCCTACGCGCACTCGCTGATCCGCGAGGCAGCCGACAGCGCCGCAGCTGCCGGCCGGACCTCCGGTCTGGTGGACGGCATCCAAGGCGTCGCCCTGCACGAGTTGTCGGTGCACTACGAGCTCGGCGACGCCGGCCGGGCGATCGAGCTGGCCTCCACGATCGACCCCACCGCACTGCCGACCGCCGAGCGGCAAGCCCGCTTCTTCACTGACGTGGCCCGCGCGTTCGACCAGTGGGGCAAGCCCGAACAGTGCTACCGGGCTCTCCTGGCCGCCGAGGAGGCAGCCCCGCAGGAGATCCGCCGGGGTGCCGTCCGCGACCTCGCCACCACCCTGCTGCGGCACGACCGCAAGCTGCCCGGCGTCCGAGACTTCGCCGCCCGAGCGGGCGTCCAGATCATCTGACCCGTAGCCGGACTACGGCCCGTAGTCCAGCTACGGATCCGGCCTTTCGCCCGGCGGTTCACTGGGGAACGTCCACCCTCCCCCTGCTGCCGAAGGCCCTCCCATGCCAACGCCCAGCACCTCCCCGCCGCCCGCCAGCCGGCGGCACGCCGCCCCGCCGGACCGCGACCGGCTCGGCGCCTTCCTCGCCGCCTCCTGGGCCGCCCTGCACCTACCCGTGCTCGCCCTACTCGGCCTGGCTGTCCACAACCACCCGGCCGAGGCCAGCCCCCAGGCGGCGGCCGTGCCCGACCTTCCTCCCTCCTAAGGCCCCGGGGGCCGCCGTGACGGCCCCGCCCCTTTCTTCCACTCGCTCGCCCGAGAGGAGATCCAGCCATGCACCGGCTGACCGACGCGCCCGCACTGCACACCAAGCTGCAGCGCATCGACCACCGCACCACCCCCGAGTACTACTTCGACACCGAACACGTCACCGACCCGGTCGTGCTGGAGCTGCTGAACTGCTGCCCGACCGTCTTCGGCATCAAGAAGGCCATCACCGACCTGCTCGCCGGCAACCTGGACATCCCGCTGCCGGAGGCGACCGGGACCATCGAGCCCGGCGCCAGCGTCCGGGGCCACGTGATCGTGGCGCCCGGCGCCGTCGTCGCCGAAGGCGCGTTCGTCACCGGACCGGTGCTGGTCTGCCCCGGCGCGGTGATCGAGGCCGGCGCCCGGGTACGTGACAACACCGTCGTCGGCCCCGGCTGCCGCATCGGCTTCGGAGCCGAGGTCACCCGCTCCCTGCTCACCGGCGGGGTGTTCATGAAGCACACCAGCTTCGTCGGCGACTCCGTGCTCGGGCTCGGCGTCAACATCGGCGCTTTCGTCTCCACCACCGGCCTGAGGGTCACCTCCGGACCGGTCACCGAACCGGCCACCGAAGAGGTCTGCGCCCACCTCGACGGCCGGCGCATCGCCACCGGCCAGACGAAGTTCGGCGCGGTGATCGGCGACGGCGTGATCGTTCCCGCCGGCACCGTGCTCCAGCCCGCCACCCTCATCGGCGCGCACACCCTGCTCTACCCGAAGACCCAGGTCGGAGGCTTCTTCCCGGCCGGAAGCCAGGGAAGGTGACCATGCCCACCACCGACACCACCACCACGACCGACCAGCGGGCCGTACGAATCACCGGAGGCCGCCGCCTGGCCGGCACCGCCACCGTCCAGGGCAGCAAAAACATCGCCCTGCACCTGTACGCCGCCGCGATCCTCGCCGACGACCCTCTCACCCTGACCGGTGCGCCCGCGATCCTGGACACCCTGGTCGTCGCCGACATCCTGCACCGCACCGGCACCCGCGCCACCGTGACCGGCGACGAGTTCGCCACCCGACCGGCCGACTCCTACTTCCCGGTCATCCCGGACGACCTCGGACGACGCATCCGCACCACCGCAGTGATGGGCGGCGCCCTGCTGGCCCGCGCCGGCAAGGTCACCTTCCCCACCCCCGGCGGGGACGCCTTCTGCGCCCGCTACATCGACCGGCACCTGGCCGCGATGGAAGCCGCCGGGGCCGAGGTAGAGGTGAACCGGGGCCGGGTGCGGGCCCGCTTCACCGGCAAGCGGCTGCCGTTCATCACCGACGCCGAGACCTGCTCGTGGGGGCCGAGCCTAGGCGCGACGGTCACCGCGATGCTGCTGGCCGCCCGCATCCCGGGTACCTCCTCGATCCTCAACCCCAGTGTGGAGCCCGAGGTCACCCACACCGCCGCCCTGCTCTCGCAGGCCGGCGTCGGCATCGAGTGGCGGGGCAGGAAGGCCCTGAACGTCACTGGCACCGACCGCATCCGGGGCGGGGTGTTCACCGTGCCGCCGGACCGGCTGGAGGCCGCCACGCTCGCGCTGGCCGCCGCCATCACCGGCGGCACCGTCCACCTGGACGGCTTCCCGCCGGCCGCGTTCCCGGACGGGCTGGTGTCGGTGTTCGCCGACGCCGGAATCCAGCTCGACCCGCTGGACGGCGGAACGGCGGTCAGCACCCCGGCCGGGCCGCGACCGGTACAGATGGCCACCGGCCCGCACCCGGGCTTCCCGACCGACGTGCAACCGCAGCTGACCGCCTTCCTCACCCAGGCCGAGGGCAACTCCCGCATCGACGAGCGGATCTACACCCAGCGCGACACCCACCTGCCAGCCATGGCCGCGTTCGGCGCCGCCGTCAACGCGAGCGGCTCGGTGATCACCGTCCGGGGCCGGTCCGCCCTCACCGCCGCCGACGTGGCCGGGGAGGACATCCGGGCGGTGACCGCTCTCGTGATCGCCGCCCTGGCCGCCGAAGGCACCTCTACGATCCGAGGGATGTATCACCTGCGGCGCGGATACGGCAGCCTGCTGCCGAAGTTGGCCGCGCTCGGTGCCGACCTGACGATCGACCAGGAGTAGCCGTGACCAACACCGTGCCGTGGACCCCGAACGCGCTCGCCGACCTGCGCGAGTGCCTGGACCTGATGACCGCAGACGGCACTGTGCCCGGCGGGGTCATCGCCCACGGCACCTTCGACACCGAGCCCGGCTACCTGACCTCCGGCGTCGTCGCCCCCGAGTGCGGCGACGCCCGGCCGGGACCGGACACCGTGTACGACGTGGCCTCGCTGACCAAGGTCCTGGCCGCCTGGCCGCTGGTCGGCACCTCCCTCATGGACGGCTTCACCCTGGACACCCCAATCCGCGAACTGCTGACCGGCATCCCGGCCGAGGCGCCCGGAGGTCAGGTGACGGTCCGCCAGATCCTGGCCCATACCTCCGGACTGCGGGCCGACACCCGCCTCGACCAGTACCGGGGCCGCACCGAACCGCTGGCCGAACTGATCTGCGGAGAGGACCTGATCGCCGAGCCCGGCGCTGGCCACCTCTACATCAACCGCGGCTTCATCCTCCTCGGCCTGGCCCTGGCCCACTACCGCTGCCAGCGCCTGGACGAGCTGGCGACCGAGCTCTGGCAGCACCTCGGCGTGACCAGCACGACCTACGGACCGGTGCCCCGCTCCGCTCAGGTCGCCCCGACCGAGCAGCGGTTGACCGGCGGGCCCCGGCTTTGGGGGATGCCGCACGACGACAACGCCGCCCTGCTCGGCGGAGTCGCCGGCCACGCCGGGGTGTTCACCACCCCGGCCGACCTCGCCACCTTCGCCACCCACCTGCTGGCCTCGCACGCCACCGATGGGCCCCTGGGCCGCTGGCTCGCCCACAGCATGCAGCCGCAGGCCGAGATCGAGGTGGGCCTCGACCGTGGCCTGGCCTGGATCCTCGCCGACGAGGGCAGGGTCGCCTACCACCACGGCTTCACCGGAACCAGCCTCTACCTCGCCCCGGCCACCGGCCGCTATCTGGCCATCTGCACCAACGCCGTCTACCACCACCAGGACAACCGCACCCGCCTCGCCCCGCTGCGGATCCTCGCCCTCAAGGCGATCACCGACGAACCCTAGGAGGGCCTACCGTGCCCAGCACCACGTTCGCGTCCCTCACCACCCTGCGACTCGGGGGACCCGCCGAGCACGTTCTGACGATCTCCACCCCCGCGGACTGGGCCGACGCCGTCAGGACGATCGGGCAGCGCCACGAACAGGAACCCGTGGTGCTGGGCCACGGCAGCAACGTCATCGCCTCCGACACCGGACACCCCGGCACCGTCGTAGTCATGAACACCCGAGGCATCACCGCCAGCCGCGTGGACGACACCACGGTCGACGTCACCGTGCAGGCCGGACACCCGCTCACCGACCTCACCGCCTGGGCCGCCGCCGAGCACCTGGCCGGGATCGAGTGCCTGGCCGGGATACCCGGCACTGTCGGCGCCGCCCCCGTTCAGAACGCCGGAGCCTACGGCCAGCAGATCTCCGACACCCTCGACCACCTGACGGTGTGGGACTGGGAGATGGGCCGCATGCGGACCCTGCCCGCCGAGGCATGCCGCCTGCGCCACCGTGACAGCAGGTTCAAGAGCAACCCCGGCCGCTGGACCCTCCTCACCGCGACGTTCCACCTCACCCGCTCACCGGCCGCCCCCGTCACCTACCAGCCGCTCGCGGACGAACTCGGCACATCCATCGGCACCCGGCCGCCCGTAGCCGAGGTGACGGCCGCCGTTCTCGCCAACCGCCACCGCCGCGGACTTCTCCTCAACCCGCACGGCCCCGCCGCCCGCCAGGCCGGATCGGTCTTCGTCAACCCGCCCGTCACCGCCACCCAGGCCACCCGCCTGTCCGCCGCCGGATGCCCCACCCACACCGACAGCGACGGACAGCTCCGAGCCAGCGCCGGCTGGCTGCTGGAACACATCGGCTACCGCCCCGGCTACAAGATCGCAGACGGCATCCGCTGCTCAGAACGTCGCACCCTCACGCTCACCGCCCACGACGGAGCGACCGCGACGGGCTTCGCCCGGGCCCTCGCCGAGCTTTCGACGCAGGTCGAGATCGCCACCGGTATCGCACTGCAGCCCGAGCCGGTGTTGGTCGGCACCTGGTCGTGAGACCAGCCCATCGACGGCGCACCGATGTTGCGCGCCCAGCAAGCTCCGAACGCGAGGGCTCAGGTCGGGATCAACGACGGACGCCGCACGCCGAGCAGGTTCGCCCTCAGCTCCGGCATTCTGTCGGCTGAAACACCTTGCTGGCAGCAGGGGCAGAACTCGATCGCGGTGGGGTCAACGCGGAAGGGGCCGAGCGTGATCATCCGAGCCTCGGCCTCCAACCTTTCCTGCCTGGACGCATGTTGTCTGATCGCCGCAGCAAGGCGAATCAGCTCCTGAGCCTTTTTCTGCTTGTTGAGCGCTTCAAGGCCAAGTCGTTGCCAGGCGATTTCAGACGGATCGAAGGCGGACTTGCATGCTGCGTTGACCATCCCGGTGACCTTGGTGAGGTCGACTCTGACTTCCCCATCGGCGAGGCAGCCTCGCCTGAAAGCTTCCTGCACTTCGGCTGCGGTCGGTGGACGATAGTTACGGGCGTCGACGGCCCACCCAAGCTGAGGAGCCAGCGCAGTCACCTGGTCAAGTAGCCACTGGTGCTCTGGGGTGAGCCTCAGACCAGCACCAGCCAGCTTCCCATTGGTGTAGTTGAAACAAGTGACCGTGCCGCGCATATCGCGAGCTGCCCGACGAACGTTCGCGATGTCGCTGGCCACCGCGTAGGTACGACCGTAGACGCGCGCTGCCAGGCCCCGCCACGTCATCCAGATCGGGTACGGCTCAACAGTCCGTGCCGAGGTCAGCGCGGCGAGGATTTTGCGCTGCACCGGCCCATAACTCTGCGTCATGGCGTGGATACTATCCGCGCCCGGACTCGACGGCACGGGACACTCCGGAGGCCGAACAGGGGCAGCCGATCCGACAGATCTCTGTAACCACCGACCCCCGACGCATACGTGCTCACCTGACCGCGGCCAGCCCGTCGAACGGAACAGCGCAACCGCTTCGAGAGCCATTGCTGGTCTCAGTTTTGGTCTCATTCACTCTGGTCCGGCCAGGTTCAGCCGTCGCCCCACCGCCCACTCCGCTGCAGGTCAGGACGGGCGTGAACCCCGGCGGACGGCGTTCGGGAGAATTGGAAAGCGTGTTGGGGGCAACCCCTCACGAGTTCGAATCTCGTATCCTCCGCCTTCACGAAGGCCCGGACCGCACCAGCGGTCCGGGCCTTCGTCGTTCCGTGGTCGCCCACCGGACCGATGGGAGGTCCGCAGGGAGATTCCGCGAGGGCGGGCGGGTCGGCAACGTCCACTGCCATGTCGCCGCCAGCGTCGACCACGAGGGCCGGCCCGAGGTCCTGGGCCAAGGGCGTGCCGGTCTCGGTCGAACCGGGAGTAGCCTGGACATCACCGAAGGCACTTCGCATGCCGGTACCGGATATTGGCGTCGTCTGCGGCGAACGGCAATGCCGGACCCGACCTCTCGGCCGGGCCCGGGGACAGGTCTTTGATCATGACCGCGACCCTCGATCGTGCGACGACGCCCACCGCCACGGATTCCCCGGCACGGCTCTCCCTCACGCCCAGTGGCGTGCGGCCCGGCCGTCTGGACGGAGCCTGGTGGCCGCGCTCGCGTGATCTTCTCCTCGAACTCCCCGCCCTGGCCGCCGAGATCGACGAGCGGTGGGGCCGGATCACCCGGATCACCGTGAACCCCACGCAGTGGCCCGTCATCCCCCGGCGGATACCGGTCACCGGGCACACCGTCCACGCGGGCTGGTTCACCATCGAGCAGGACCCGCACGTGATCATGGTCTGTTCCTACACCCCCCGCCGGCTGAACCTGCTGGTCGTCCCGCCCCAGACGGATGCCGTCGAGGCCGCCCGGCTGATGGCCGAGGCCGCCGATCCCGCGAACACCAGGACCGCGAGCGAACTGCTCGCCGCGGAGCCGAGCGCCGGTGCGACCGTGCCGGACACCCGTTCCGACTTCCTGCCGTCGCCCGCCACACCCTCCACCGAGCCTGGCGAGGCCGACCGGCGAGCCGATCTCGCCCGGAGCCGGGCCGCCTCCTGGCCGGCATCCGTATAGGCGGCGGACGGGAGCCGCCCGGGCCGGGGCCGGGCCCGCGTCACTCGCGTGACCACTCGGTCTCGGCTTGGGGCTCGCCGTCGATACCGGGGCCTTCCCAGAGTCGGACCCTGACCGCCCGGGGGCCCGGCGCGGGTCGGGAGAGGGTGCGAACGAACACGTCCCGGAGGTGGTTGGCCGCCCGCTGCGGCGGACCGTCGTACTCCAGCGGATTCGGCGTCGTCGTGTCGTCCTGCCGGGACCAGTGGCCGTCGTCGTCCTGGGTCTCCAGAATCCACCGGTAGCGCCGCATCGTGGCCTCCTGTGACAACGCTCCTGCCCCGACCACGACCGTACGAGACGGGCGGACGGAGGGCGACCCGGGGATGTCGGCCGGCGGCTCCGGCGCCACGACGGGTCCAGGAGTGGAGGAGGTGGCCGATCTTCGAGGCGGACGACATCCGGGAAGGGTGGTGGCGGACGGCGCGCGGGGTGGCCGGGCGGCAACGACCATTGACGATCCTGGACTCGGGCATCCCGAAACCGGAATCCGGGAGCATACTTGTGCTATGCGGGAGGACGGACAGGGGCCTCGGACGAGGTGGACGTTCCTGACGCATCACGCGCGTGTACTTGTGGCGATCTCGCGTGACGCGGAAATCCGCCTGCGGGATCTGGCGACGACGTGCGGAGTGACCGAGAGGGCCGTACAGGCGATCGTCACCGACCTGGAGGACGCCGGCTTCCTCACCCGTACACGGCACGGACGTCGCAATCACTACCACGTCGTCGGCGGCACGTACTTCCGCCATCCCGCCGAGGCCCACCACGAGATCGCAGGCCTGCTGGCACTGTTCGGCGGCCCCGGTCTCCGCCCCGGCCCCGGCCCCCACCAGACGCTTCCTACCGGTGATCATCATGGTGAGCATCCGTGAGACCGCGCCCGACCGCCTCCAGCACCTCACACCGCAACTGCGAACAACCACCACGGTGGTCGACGGAGAGGCAGTGATCGTCCGCCTCGACGGCGCGGTGGACCTGGAGGACCGCCACCCCTTGCAGCAAGCCCTCGCACGGGTGGTGCAGAGCCGCCCGCCCCGGCTGATCGTCGACCTGACCGGCCTGGCCTTCTGCCACTCGGTATGCCTCAACGCCCTCCTCGCCGCCCGCCAGCGCGCGAGGGCCGCCGGTGTGGAGATGGTGCTCGCCGCCCCGCCGCCTCAGACCAGACGAGTACTGGAGATCACCGGCGCCGACGGAGTCTTCACCATTTGCTCGGACGTCCGCAGCGCCCTGGCGGACACCTGCGCCGCCAGTCGGCGGACAGGATGAGGCGGCGACCGGGCACAGCGGCCGCAGAACACCGTCCATGCCTCAGAGCCATGCGGCAGGCCACCTGTCGCACCTGCCGAACGGTCGGCCCCTCGAACAGCGGCCGGACGGCGGCCAAGCAGGGCCAAGTGACCCATGCCGCGGCTCGTGCCGGGACGAGGAGCATGGAGGCATGGACGAGGCGACGCAGGTATTCGGTGGGCTGGAACGCCAGGAATGCCTGTCCCTGCTCGCAAGCACCGGCTACGGCAGAGTGGTGTTCACCGCGCGGGCCCTGCCCGTCGTCGCCCCGGTGAACTACCTCCTCGACGAGGACATCGTGGTCGGCGCCGGTGCCGACGCACGCCTCCAGCGGCTGGCGGACGGCGATGTCGTGCTCTTCGAAGCGGAGGGCGCCGACTCCGCCACCGCGTGGAGTGTCAGTGTGACCGGCTACGCCCACCCCGTGACCGATGCCGGGGAGGCCGATCGCCTCATCGGCCGCACCGGGTCCGAGACGCCCTGGGTTCCCGGCCCGGCGGAATCCCTGCTGCGGATCACGACCACGCAGGTGGACGGCCGGAGGTTCCCGATCACCGGAGCCGGTCCCGGCCGTGCCCCGCTCCCGTACCCCGGTGCCACGCCCAACGCCTGAACGGGCCCGCGAACGGGCATAAGGACTGTGCCCGGAAAGTAGTGAGACGTACGGAGGTGCGGCCCGGTGGGAACTCCTGCGAACGGCCCGCCCGGTGACCCGTCCGGCTTCGTGCACATCCCCGACCCCGCCCGTCTGGAGCTCGACCGTGCCGTCCAGGCCGTAGTGACGCGAGCCAATGACGTCCTGCACGCGGAAAGCCGCCTGCGCGACCTCCTGCGAGCGGTTCTCGCGGTCACCACGGACATCGCCTCCCCGGGGGTGCTCGACCACCTGGTGAACGCCGCCCGCGAGCTGCTGGGAGCCCGCTTCGCCGCCCTGGCCGTACTCGACGACGAAGGTCGGCTCGTCCAGTTCCGGCACAGCGGCATCGAACCGGCCGCCGCCCGGGAAATCGGTCCGTGGCCCCAAGGCGAAGGTGTCCTCGGCCGACTACGGACGCAGTCCGGTCCGCTGCGGATCGACGACATCCACGCGGCCCCTGACACGTACGGCTTCCCGGCCGGCCACCCGACCATGCGGAGCTTCCTCGGCGTGCCGATCCGGACCCGCGGCCGGACGTTCGGTGCCCTCTACCTCGCCGACAAGCAGGGTGCCGACACCGTGCCGGCACCGTTCACGACGGAGGACGAGGAACTCCTCCAAGCGCTGGCCGGTGCCGCGTCGGCGGCCGTCGACAACGCCCGGCTCTACGAACAGGCCCAGCGCAGGGAGGCCTGGCAGCACGCCACCGCCCTGATCAGCTCCGCCCTCCTGGCCCGTTCCGAGCCGGACAAGGTGCTCGCGCTGATCGTCGAGCAGGCGCGGCAGGTCGCGGGCGCCGACCTCGCGGCGATCGCCCTCCCCGACACCCCCGAGCGCCTGGTCATCCGGATCGCCGGCGGCCAGGACGCCGACCGCGTCACCGGCTACCACCTGCCCACCGCACAGTCTCTGACCGGGCTCGTCCTGAACCGCGGCGAACCGCTGATCACCGCCGACCTGGCCACCGACGAACGCGCCCACCAACCGGACACCGACCTGTCCCCCGCATCCGGCCCGGCCATGTTCGCCCCGCTGACCGCCCGCGGTATCCGCACCGGGGTCCTTCTCGTCGCCCGCCACCCGGGCCGGTCGGAATTCGACCACGACCAGCTCGACATGCTGACCGTCTTCGCCGCCCAGGCCGCTCTCGCCGAGCAGCTGGCCGCCGAACGCGCCGACGCCGAGCTCGTCACACAGGTCCGTGACCACGAACGCATCGCCCAGGACCTGCGCGACCGTGTCATCGAGGGCATCTTCGCCATCAGTCTCACCCTCAACGGCCTGGCCACCACCGCACCGCCCGACCGGCAGCAGCACCTGCTCGACACCGTCGGCCGCCTCGACACCGTCATCCGCGACATCCGCGCCACCGTCTTCGACCTCCAGCGCCCCGACCCCGGGCCCGGAGGGCCCTGACCCGTGGTGCTCGGGGGCGGTGCCCGGCCAACCCGGGGGACGGTCGTCCCGTCCGGCACAGGGGGACACCGACGGCTCAGCGCCATTCGATCGCGAACAGGGTGGCATCGTCGCTCGTGCGCCCGCCCCGCTCCTCCTTGAGGACGTGAGAGAGCATGCGCACCGTGGTCCGGAGTCCGGAGTCGGAGCGCTCGACCCGGTTGACCCAGTCGATGAGCTGACGCTCGCCGAACTGATCCCCGCCGGGCGCGCGTTCCTCGACCAGGCCGTCGGTGAAGCACAGCACCCGGTCCCCGTGCCGCAGGAGCCGCTCACTGATCACGGGCTGCTCGCCGCCGAAGCCGACCGGCAGGGTGGTGGCACTCTCCAACCGCTCGACGACGCGACGGCCGCGGATCAGCAGGGGCGCCGGATGACCGGCGTTGACCCACTGCAGGCGGCCGGTAACGGTGTCCAGGCGCATCATCTGCGCGGTGACGAAGTGGTCCGGCCCGAACTGTTCGGCGATGGCCCGGTCCATGAACGCGTAGATCTCCGCCAGTCCGACGTCGGCGCGCCGCGCGTGCCGGTACGCGCCGATGGCGACGCTCGCCATGGTGGCGGCATCCAGTCCGTGGCCCATGGCATCGATGGTCGCCACGTGCAGGAGGTCGTCGTTGAGCGCGTAGTCGAAGCTGTCCCCGGCCACGTGGTAGGCCGGTTCGAGGATGCCCGCCACGGCGACCAGGGGGGCCGTCATCGAGAGCGGCGGCAGGAGCGACCACTGGATCTCCGCGGCCACACTCATCGGTTGGAGGCGCCGGGCCTGGAAGATCCGGTCGGTGTAGGCGTTCTTCGTGACCAGCAGATCGGCGACCAGGGCGCAGAAGACCCGCAGCAGCCGGCGGTCGTCCTCGTCGACGGCGTCCAGCGTCAGGGCCAGCACCCCCACCTCGTCACCGCCGTCCGGCAGAGGCAGGTACACCCGCACGCCGTCCTCCTGCGGTTCCTCGACGGGAACACCGCGCAGGAACGCCTCACCCGCGGGTGAGGCGTCGATCGGCACTGGCTCCCCGGCCGTCAGCCCCTGCCCGTGCAAGGGTGCCAGGACCAGCTGTCCGTAGTCCTGCAGCAGGAGGACCGGGTCACGACCGCCGAACCGGCGCACCGCGTCGGCGACCAGTGGAGCGATCATCCGGGGCGGCAGTTCCTGGGCCCGGTCCAGCAGCGGGCCCCACAGCAGGTCTTCGCCGGTACCGTGCGTCCGGCCGGGTTCCGGTGGGGCGGACGGCTGGTCACCGCTCATCCTCGTTCACCGCCGTCTTGCTCCCGTCGTCGGGTCGGGCACCGCTGTTGCCGAGCCGAACGCCCCGCATCCGTGAACCGAGGCAACTCCTTCCATTACGCCCCACTGCCGGGCGATGCGCGCTCCAGCGGGTCGACGGGATGCCGAGGGCGTGCGGCGCGGTTCCACCGTGGCTAGGGCTTCGTGGCGTCCGGCCCCGGCCGTTCACCGTACGGAGCCGACGCGGCCGGGCGAATCCGCCGCCGGTGCGCAAGCCCACGGTTGCGCGAGTCCCGCGTGAGCCTTGCCCGACCGGGTAGCCGTCATGGTGCGACGAGACTTCGTCATCCGGGCATGGCCCGAACCGATGGGAAGCGACCACCATGTTCGCAGCCGTCCACCATCATCGACACCTGACGTTCGCCGCGGGCAGCGGAGCCTCCCCGGTGCGCGAAGGGCGGGCTTTCACCCGCCAGGCCCTCGCCGATTGGCGCCTGGCTTCCTCCACCACCGGCGACGACGCCCAACTGGTCGCGTCAGAACTGCTCACCAACGCCGTCCGGTACACGGCAGGTCCCCTCGCCATGGACCTGGACGATGACGGCTCACGTCTGCGCATCACCGTCACGGATCCGCGGGCCGACATCATCCCGCCCGATCCCGGCAGTCACCAGCCTGCCCGGGTCGGCGGCCACGGACTGTTCATCGTCGACCACCTGGCCCTGCAGTGGGGCGCCTTCCCCGAAGGCCGTGGCAAGGCCGTCTGGGCCGACCTCCTCGTGCCAGGCCGGGCAACCGACCCGGGCGCGGTGAGACGGCGGTCGTCATGACGACGGCAGGACGGGACGGACACGACGGTTCAAGCGGAAGGAGCGGCGAGCAGGGCGGCAGCTCGGCCCGTCGTGGACGCGGACACCGAGGAGATGGCCGTCCGCGTCCACGACGGGCCAGACGGCCAGATGCTTGATCCGCATCGCAACCGCCCTGGACATTGTGAAACCTACTCCGGCGTTCCCGTCAGACGGCGGCGCCCGCGGAGTACCGTGGGTGGCAACCGAGGACATTCCGCACACCGGCATTCGCGCTCGTGTCGCCCTGGGTCATGACAGGTCCCTCGTGGACCGGACGGGCGGCTCCGCATGATGCCGATCCCCCTTCCCACTCCTTCCTCGTCCGGGCCGTGGTCGGTGCCCGGGGCCCCGCTCCTGCCACGCCTGGTACTGGAGCAGACGATGGCGCGGGAGGGAATCTTCGACGGGGCCTGGTGGCCCCGCTCCGGGCACGTCCTGGACGAGCTACCGGACCTGATCACCGCGCTCGGTGCCCACCTGGGCCGCATCGTCAGGGTGGGCCTCGACTCCGCGGCCTGGGACGAAGTACCTCGGTCGGTCGTGGTCAACGGCTGCACCGTCAAGATCAACTGGTTCGCCGCGAGCGACACGACGATCAGCGTCACCCGGGGCTTCCAGGATCACTTCCTCCTGCTGGTGGTACCGCCCCGCACCAGCAGGCAGACCGCGGCCTCGGCGATGACGGCGGCCTCGGCAACCGGCAACCACACCCCGGCCGCCGAACTCCTGCTCGGGTGAGCGGTCCGTGACCGCTCACCACCGTGCCGGTTCCGGGCCGGAGCGGGAGCAGCCTGGACGTCACCGGAGGCACCTCGCATGCCGGCACCGGCCACTCGCGTCGTTTCCGGCGAACGGCAATCCCGGACGTGGCACCGCTCAGGTCCGGAGACAGGTCCGTGATCATGACTGTGATCGGCGGCGCGCCCTTTACCAGTCCCGCCGGGCCCGAACCCGCACTGCGGTTGTACCTGGCACCGTCCGGACCGCGAGCCGGACGACTGGACGGGGCCTGGTGGCCCCGGTCGCAGGACCTTCCTTTCGGACTCCCCGCCCTGGCCGCCGAACTGCACAAGCGGTGGGGCCACGTCGCCAGGGTCACCGTGAACCCCGCCCAGTGGTTGCCCCTCCCCCGACGGATCTCGGTCGCGGGCCGCACCGTCCACGTGACCCACACCGTCCACGCGAACGGGTCCACCGCCGTGCAGGACCAGCACACGATCTCGGTCCGCTCACACCTTCCACGCCGACTGACCCTGCTGGTCATCCCACCCCGGACGGGAGCCGTCGCCGCCGCCCGGCTCATGGCCGCGGCCGCCGATCCCGCGAACACCAGGACGGCGAGCGAACTGCTCGCCGACGAGCCGTCCGCGAAGGTGCCCGACCGGCGAGGGATCGTCTGGCCGGTACGCGACCCCTCGGTCTCGGCCTGGGGCTCCGCCCGGTGGGGCGGGCCGTCGTCCTCGCCAGGGCGCTCGGCCTCGGGCCCGCGGCCGACCAGCGGTGACGCCGACCAACAGTGACGCCGCCGCCCGATCCTTCGCTCTTGTGCTCCCGATGGATCGCCGTCAGTACGCCGTCAGTACTCGGAGCCGCTTCGCAGGTAGGTGCCCGCGACCTGGAGCCACGCTCCGGGGCTGAAGCACGCCTCGACCCGGTGCGGGGTGTCCTCGAAGACCCGCAGGACACGAAGCGCCCCGCTGGGGTGCAGGTCGTACTCGAAGGTGACGCCGTCCGCGCCGTCCTCGTACTGCAGGTCCAGCGGCCCGCTCGACGGCTCCGCCGGCGTCCGGGTCTCGGCCGAGATCTTCACGTAGACGGACATCCTGTCGCCCCTGCCTCTCCTGTCCTTCCGAGCGGCCCGACCTGCGATGCCGGGCCTCTCAGACCGCTTCGGCCGGTGGCGCGGAGTCGGCGCCGGTCGAGACGAGGATCTGCCGTGCCGAGCCGGTTCCACCGGCCTCGACCGCACGTGCCATCGCGGCCAGGGCTGCCTCCTGAGCCGCCTGCGGGGGAACCACGAGCAGACTGAAGTGGTCGCGGTCACCCCGTGTGACGATCACCGTGTCGTCGCCGACCGGGTACCGGTCGATGTGCACCGGCCGCCCGTCGATGACCAGCCTGGGCGGCACCCCGTCCCAGGCGTCCGCGTCCAGCCCCACGCTCACCACGGGGCCCAGGTGTTCGGTCAGTGCCCTGACCAGACCGGGCAACTCGGCGCCGACATCCCGTGAACGAGGCCACCAGGCGCCGTCCAGCGCGCCCTCCCTCGACCGTGTGGTCGCCAGGCGCAGCAGGAGCGTTCCCGGCTTCGCGGCCTGCCGCAGCCGCTCCGGAAGAAGACCGTGGTGCGGGGGGCCGGATTCATCCGACATGGCACGCCACCCATCCGCGGACGCACGTCCCGTCCGCCACCGCAGAAGCGATCCTCCGTCGCTGCCGGTCGAGCCGCTCCGACACACTCCCACGGTACTCCGCACCCTCGGCCCCGGGCCGGTCCGTCCACCGTGGCTGTCAAGGGACGGTAGGAGCTCCCCGCTGGCGGAAAGTTGATCTCCCCGCTGGTGGACAGTAGAAGTCCCCGGCGGACAGTCGATCTCCCCAAGGGTGGGTCAGTCGAGAGGGACGACGCCTCGACCGGTGGTCGCCTCGGCGAGGCGGTGGCTGTCGCCCTGCGTGACGACGACGTGGGCATGGTGCAGGAGCCGGTCGACGGTCGCGGTGGCGAGGGTCTTGGGCATGATCTCGTCGAATCCCGAAGGATGGAGGTTGCTGCTGACCGCCAGACTGCGGCGCTCGTAAGCGGCATCCACCAAGCGGTAGAAGCCCTCGGCGGCATCAGGTGAGACGGGCAGGAGCCCGATGTCGTCAACCTATGCCGATATCGGCATAGGTTGACCTATGCCGAGCTTGCGACTATGCCGAAGGTTCACTCGAAATCGCTGGTCTGACGCTCAGGACACGGACCCGTCATCGGCATAGTCCTGGGTCAGGTCGTACTCATCGACATCGAGGACAGCGCCGGTGAGGTGGAGGAAGTCGAGCACGTCGCGGCCAAGATGCCAGCCGAGCAGCTTCGGGGCCTCGGTCGGGATGTCCCCGAGGGGACGGTCCTGCCGAATGGGTTCGTCGTTGAAGTAGCGCACAACCTCAAGGACAGCGCTCGGGCCTTGGAGGTCCTCGACGTTCAGACGCCGAGCGAGAGCGGCGATGGCGTCGACGTGCGGTGTGAGGCGCTCATCTCGGATCCGGCGCCGCCAACAGGGCGTCGACCTCCGGGCTGGTCAGGAACGTGACGGTCCTCTTGTCGAACCGCTTGGGCGGGATGTCCAGGACCCGCTGGATGAGCAGGGCGTGTTCGGGATGCTGCAGGGCGGCGTAGGAGAACAGGGAGCGGATCGCGGTCAGGCGGACATTGCGGGTTCGGGTGCTGTTGCCGCGCTCGTCTTCCAGGTGATTGAGGAACGCGGAGATCACGTCCGCGTTCAGGTCGTTCCAGTCAAGCTTCGCCGGGGCGGTCCCGGTCCGTTGCTGGACGAAGCCGAGCAGGAGGCGGAGCGCGTCGCGGTAGGCGGCGATGGTGCGGGGGCTGGCCTGGCGCTGGCGGGCGAGGCGTTCGGTGAAGAACGCCTGCAGCGTGGGTGCGATCAGGGTCATCGGCGGGTCGCCTTCAGGACGCCGTCGCGGCGCGCGGCGGCCAGAGCGAGCAATTCCGGGGCGGCCGACAAGTACCAGTAGGTGCACGCCGGTTCGCGGTGCCCCATATAGGTCGACAGCGACGGGATCTTCGCCTGGACGTTGTCCTCGGTGCGATATCAGTGCAGCAGGGTTCGAACGGCGAAGGTGTGTCGCAACTCGTGCAGCCGAGGTCTGTGCGGGGCGTCGAGGCCTGCGTGCATCCGGTGTCGACCAGGGCCCGGAACACCGGATGCACGCAGGCGTAGATCAGCCGCTTCGCGGTGAGAGAGATGAAGAACGCGGGATCCTTGACCCTGGGCATCATGTCGTCGCGCAGCCTGTCGTACTCGCGCAGCGCGTTCGTGGTGCTGTCCTGCAGCGGGACCAGGCGGGACTTGCCGAACTTGGACTCGCGAATGTGCAGCACGCCCTCGGTCCAGTCGATGTCGTCGCGGTCCAGCTTGATGGCCTCGCCGATGCGCAAGCCGGACGCGGCCAGCAGCCCGATCAGCGTGTGATAGGTCGCCGCCCGCAACGGCTGAGGGATCGTCGCTCTGGTCGCCGTCATGATCGCCGCGATGTCGGCATCGGAGTAGAGGAAGATCTGGCCCCGGCGCCGGTTGTAGGGCACCAGTCCCAGTGGCGGCACCTCGGTCGCCGGGTCGATCCCGCTCAGGTAGCGGGCGAACCCGCGGACGGCGGTGATCCGTCGGGGACTGACCGTCGTGATCACCTCGGGCTCGCGGGTCTTCATCCAATCGAGCGCGGCGGCGATGGTGACGGTCTGTTCGCCGCGGGAGTCCATGAAGCTCACGAAGTCCGGCAGAAGATAGGCCGCTTCGGCCATCTGGTGCGCCAGCGAACGGCGAAGCCGCAGGTAGTCCTCGACCGCTTGGCGAAGATCGGTCATGCCGCCTCCGTCCCGGGCCAGGGCTGTGCGACCGCGCGTAGTGCGATGAAGTCGACCTTCGCGTAGAGCGCGGTCGTGGCCAGGTCCTGATGCCGGAGGACGTGTCCGATCGCCGTGAGGCCGGCGCCGTGGCGGAGCATGTCGGCGGCCAGAGCATGACGCAGTCGGTGCGGCCCGACCTTGGGCGAGCCGGCCCGCCAACAGGCTCGTTCCACCACGTCGCCGACCAGGTCCGCCCGGATCGGACCGTGCGGAGCCTTACAGGTCAGGAAGACATGGCGGGCATCCAAGCGGGGCCTGGGGCCGGACAAGTAGGCGACCAGGGCCTCGCCGACGTCGGTCGGCAGCGGGAGCCGGTCCTCCCGGCGCCCTTTGCCGCGGACGACGATCTCGCCGCAGCGCCAGTCGATGTCGTCCAGCAGCAGCCGGGCCACCTCGATCGACCGCAGCCCGAGCCTGGCCACCAGCATCAAGATCGCGTAGTCGCGGACACCGACCGCCCGTGGCGCGGAGTATGGTCCAGCAATCGCTGAACGTCGCCGGCCGCCATCGTCGGCGGCACGGAGGCGAAGCGCCAGCCACCCACCGGAGGCACCGCGCCGCCGAGCTTCATCGAGGTGACGCCTTGCAGGTGAAGGAACCGCATCAGCGACCGCAGTTCGGCCACTCGCCCCTTCGCCGAGCCCGCCGAGACCCTGGTGTCGGCGTACGAGTCAACATGCACCACCTCGTACGAGTGACTGTGCACCAAAGTTGATGCGATGAACGGCTGTTGTCCGTGAGTCTGCTGTCGTCGGTTCGGGCGGCAAGGGAGGCGGTTGACAGTGGTCTTGGACCCGCATCGCTGGCTGGAGTTGAGGCGATATCGCGCGCTGTACGACTCCGGCGCGATGAGCCAGCGGCAGATCGCGCAGGCGACCGGGCTGAACCGCCGCACGGTCGCGAAGTACCTGTCCGGCCAGGTCCCGGCCGCGCCTCCGCAGCGGGCACCAGGTGCCCTGCCCCGGCCGCGGACGGTCGACGAGGTCGCCCCGCTGATCGACGCGATGCTGCGGTCCGAGGTCTTGCTCAAGGGGACGGTGATCCACGAACGGCTGGTCCAGGAGTACGGGATCGCCATCAACTACCAGCGGATCAAGATCTACTTGCAGGAAGCACGGCCCCGGATCGCCGAGGAACTCGGCATCAACCCGGGCGAACTCGCGGGCCTGCACCGCCGCTTCGAGGTCGTGCCCGGCGCCCAGGCCCAAGTGGACTGGGGCGATGAGGGCAGAATCCTCGCCCACGTCGGCATCCCGAAGGTCTACTCGTTCCACATGACGCTGTCGTACTCACGGGACCCGTTCTGCTGCTTCACCACCAGCCAGGACCTCGCGACGTTCTTCGACTGCCACCGGCAGGCGTTCGCACACTTCGGCGGTGTGCCGATGAGCATCGTCTACGACCGCACCAAGACCGTGGTCCGCCGGCACGTCGCCCCCGGCGAGGCGGTCCCGCTCCACCCGGAGGCGGTCGCGTTCGCCGGCCACTACGACTTTGACATCGACGTGCTGGCCGCCTACCGGCCCCAGGGCAAGGGCCGGGTCGAGCGCCAGGTGCTCATCGTCCGCGACCACGTCCTGGCCGGCCGGGCCTTCTCCTCCATCGAGGAGCTCGACGCCGCGTTCACGGCCTGGGTGCCGCTGCGACGCGCGCGGGTCCACGGCACCCACGGCGAGGTCATCGGCCTGCGCGCGATCCGCGACCACATGGCCCTGCGACCGCTGCCGCGGACCCCCTACGTGGTCGCGCAACGCCACCTCCGGCACGTCGGCAAGGACTGCCTGGTCGCCTTCGACGCGAACCTCTACTCGGTTCCCGCCCGCCGGGTCTGCCCACGCCAGCTGGTCGAAATCCGGGCCACGCGGTCCCAGATCGTGCTGCACTCCACCGTCCCCGACTCGGCCGGCAGCACCCTGCTGGCCGTCCACTCCCGGGCGGTCGGCCGCGGCGCCCGCATCGTCGACGAGCGGCACTGGGACGGCCTACCCAAGGGCGACACCAGGCGCGTCACGACGGGGGACGTCGCGCCCCGGCCCCGCCACGAACAGGCCCTGGCCGAGGAAGCCGGCCCGCTTCGGGCCCTGCTCAACCGAGCCGCCGCCCGCGTCGAGGTCGGCCGCCGCCCACTGTCCGTCTACGACGAGCTGACCGGAACCCGTCCGTTCACCACCAACTCCCCGACGAAGGAAGCCCGTTGAGCCAGCTGGTCAGCAACCGCATCCGCACCATGGCCGTCAAGCTGGGCCTGCCCCACCTCGCCGAGAGCCTGAACCAGTACGCCAAGCGGGCGGACGAGGCGAAGATGGGCTACCTCGACTTCCTCGACCTCCTCCTCGCCGAGGAACTGGCCGTCCGCGACGACCGCCGCTTCCGCCAGGGCCTGCGGCTGTCGAAGCTGCCGCACCACAAGACCCTGGAGGACTACGACTTCTCCTTCCAGCCCGAACTCGACCCGCGCAAGGTCAAAGACCTGGCCACACTGTCGTTTGTCGAGGCCAAGGCGAACGCCGCCCTGCTGGGGCCGCCCGGGGTCGGCAAGACCCACCTTGCCGTCGCCCTCGCGGTCGCCGCCTGCCGGGCCGGCTACTCGATCTACTTCACCAGCCTCGACGACATGGTCCGCCACCTCAAGGCCGCCGAAGCCGCCGGGCGTCTGACCAGCAAGCTCCGCACCTACCTGCGGCCGAGCGTCCTCGTGGTCGACGAAGTCGGCTACCAGCCCCTTGAACGCGCCGAGGCGAACCTGGTCTTCCAGGTCATCTCCAAGCGTTACGAGAAGGGCTCGATCATCCTGACCTCGAACAAGACCTTCAGCGAATGGGGCCAGGTCTTCGGCGACGAGGTCCTTGCCACCGCCATCCTCGACCGGCTCCTGCACCACTGCGACGTCATCTCGATCAACGGCAACAGCTACCGCCTCAAGAACCGCCTCCAGGCCATCGACCGAGAAACCGACGTCGCCTGATGCCCTCGGGCAAGTGATCTTGATTGCTTGCCCGGTGATATTGACCGGCGCAGCCGAACGCCTCTCGGTACGGTCGCCCCATGGAAGAGCTGCCTGAGAGCGTAGACCGCCACATCCTGGACCATCAGATTGTCTTGGCACTCAAGGCGATCAAGGACGCGTCAGGCTGCACGCTCCACGAGGCGATCGACATCTTCGGGGCGCGATATGAGGATCTTCGCCGCGACCGACCGGACGACTTCCAGGTGAGCCGCGAGGAGTACGGACGCAACGTCTACACCTGACTGGTGCATAAAACTCCGTACGGACTGGAGCACTCAAACGACTACGCCGACACCTGGCGCACTCCCGCAACAGGAACGCGTTCACGTCGGCCCCGGTCAGACCGTCCGGCGTGAACTTCCCGTCGGTCATGGCCTGTTCGGCCAGGAAGCGCCGGGCGGTGTTCCGTAGCGCAGCATCGTCGACGCCGACAGGCCACGTTCGGACTCCATCCAGCACCGGTACCGATCCAGCAAAACCGCCGTCGGCGACGGTGGAACCTGCGGAACGGGCACCACCCCGGCCTCACGCAGGAACTTCAGCAGCGGGACCATGCCGCGCGGCCCGGCCACCCGGCGACGACCCGACTTCCGCAGGTCGACAAGGTGCTGGTTCAGCCGCCCCTCGTCCAGATCGGCAACATCGAGGCCCTGCCTCGATAGCCACAGACCGACCTGCCCGAGATCCTTGAGCATGTTCCTGGCGGTCTGGGTCGTGTATCCGCGCTCCGCCAGCCAGGCACGATAGTGCTCGACCTGCGGTGCCAGGGCACCCGCTTTCCGACGCGTACTTCCGGACGGCATCGCCACCCCCTCGTGGGAGCACCCCGCCCCCTCGCCCACGAGGCTGCCCGGCACGGAAACTATGCAGAGCCAGGAACAGCCGAAACCCCACGAAGGAGCGGAACAACGCACACAGCTTCGGCATAGTTGCCGTCTCGGCATAGGTCGACGATGATCAAGTCCGTCCGGGTGATCCGGGTGATCGCCTTCAGACGGAGTCGTCCACCCGGTGGCGCCGGACCAGGGCGCCGAGATCCTCGATGGTGAACCACGCGACCGTCATCCCGGCGTCAACGGCTGCCTGCCCGAGGGCCTCGGTGAAGTGGCTCTTGCCCGTGCCCGACGGGCCAACCACGCAGAGGTTCTCGCGTCGGCCGACCCATTCCAGGGTCCGCAGGGCAGACTGCGTCGGGACTAGGATCGAGGATGCTTCCTCGTTCCAGATGTGGAATGTCTTCCCGGTGGGGAAGGCCGCGCGAGCGCGTCGGGTGCGGAGGTTGGCCGCGTCCCGGCCGGCGGCCTCCTCGGCCAGCAGGGCCCGCACGACCTCGGAGGGATCCCAGCGTTGGGCCTTCGCGGTCGGGATGATCTCGGCCATCGCCCGGCGGATGTGAGGCAGTTTCAGGCGGCAGGTCAGGGCGATCGCCTCGTCGAACCCGGCCCCGGAGGTCGCGGCGACGGCTGAGGCGGGTGCGGCCAGTCGGGGTCGGGCTGGTGCGGGGCCGGCGGAGTCGTGGTCATGGGTCGTGTCCTTCGTGTCGGAGCGGTTGGATAGGTTGCGGTCATGGAGGAGATGGGCGATGAGGGCGTGCGGGTCACCTTCGAGCGGCTGGCTCGGCGGGTCCGTGACGAGCTCGCCGCAGCCGGGTTGCCGGTGGTCGCGAATGACCTGGCACCCGAGCTGGCCGTCGGCGTGGAGGTCTGTATCGACTGGCTGAACCGCGTCTTTCCCGACGCGGAGCCCGAGGTGGTTGTGACCTGGAGAGTCGGCCCCCAGCTGAGGCGCAACGTGATGGAGGACGCCAGGCAGCGGCGAGGATTCACCGCGGCGGTTCGGCAGTCCGGTGAGGTCCAGGCCGCGATGGCCGGCGCGGTGATCGCGATCCTGTCGGCGGCCGGGTTCACCGCCCGAGACCACGAGAACGACTTGAGTCCGTTTGATGTTCACGTTCTCGCCGGCCCGGCGCCCGGCCGCAGGCCCGCCTGGGCCTTCCCCGACGAGAACGTGACCCCGCCCGCCGGGTCGGCGACCGGCTGACCGTCGGGTTCAGCTGCCGAAGCCGGACCAGGCGGAGGTGCCCGGTTGCAGGCTGTGGGTCTCGCTGCGGTGGATCGGCTCGGCGGGGCCGTGCTCGCCCTGGTGGTCCAGGATCGACAGCAGGTCGCTCTCGGCGAAGCGGCCCACCGTCGCGGCGGTGCCCAGCGCGCGGTCGATGTCGGCGGCGCCGTGCAGCTTGGCCAGCGCGATGGCATCGGCCATCTTCGCCCTGATCCGCCGGGTGCCGGCGGCCGCGGCCTCGACCAGCCAGGCCACCGCTCCGGGGCCGATGGCCAGGAACGGGGCCTCGGCCGGGTTGGTCGGCTTCGGCGTGCGCTGCCCCCCGCGGGGCGTCGGGGTAGTGCTCGTCGGCGATGCGCGGGTTGCCGGGGGTGGAGCGGGCATGGCGGGCGACCTCGATCGCGCTGCCCGCGACCATGGCGGTCACGATCAGGTCGTCGCCGTGGAAGCGGACCCAGACGCTCTCCTCGACGAGCTCGTGCGGGACCGAGTAGCGCACCGAGTTGACCGAGATCGTCGCGTCCTTGCCGACCCGGCGGGTCTCACCGAAAGCGGCGGTGAACGGCTCCTCGGGCACCGGGTGCAGCCGCAGCCGCTCCTCGGCCAGCAGTTCGGCCGGGATCCGGCGGGTCTCCCGGTGGACGCGGTTGTTCACCTCTGTCATGAAGTCCTCGCAGGCTTCCTGCAGTTGGGTGAAGTCGGCGTACTCGGCCCGCAGGTTCACCGCGGTGGGCACCAGGTCCCGCTTGGCGATCTTCACGGTCGACTCCGTGCCGCCCTTGGACGCCGGGTCGGCCGGCATGCAGGAACGCACCACCGTGCCGTAGTAGCGGGCGATCGGCACCAGTTCCGGATTGCGAACCGCGATCCGGGCGACGTGCTCGACCGTGACGGTCTTCTCGTTGTCGGTCAGGCAGTAGGTCGGGATCCCGCCCAGCGCGCGGAACGTCGCGTCCAGGCAGGCCGCCACCGTCGGCAGAGTCTTGTCGAACACCGGGATGACCACCCGGAACCGGGACCAGGCCAGCCACGCGCACCACAGGCTCGTGCGCCGTCCATCGAGCCGTGGGCCCTCGCCCCAGTCCCACTGCAGCCACATCGCCGGCTCCGGTATCCAGGGTCTGAACACCCTGCGGTTCCCGGCCCGGTAGGACTCCTTCGCCGCCGCGACGGCCCGGCGGGTCGTGCGGCCGGTGCCAGTGAAGCCCATCGCGGCGATCTTCTTGTGAACAGCGTCGGCCCCGACCCTGCCGCGCGACCGTTCGACGAGCTCCTCCACCTTCGGAAGGAAGTCGTCGATCAGCTTGGACCGCACGGCCCGCTCGGTCGGGTCAACCCCCTGGCCCCGCAGCTGGACATAGCGCCGGACCGTGTGGTGGTCGCAACCGACCAGCTCGGCCGCCTCCCGGTAACTCCCGGTGAGGTCGTACGCCTCAAGAATCTCCATGATCTCCTCATCGCTCTTCACCTCGCCCACTCTGCGTTATGGACTTGGCGGGTCAGCGGGGAGATCAGCTGTCCGTCACCGGGGAGGTTTCGTGTCCGCCAGCGGGGAGGCCAACTGGCCGCCATTGGGGAGTCTGCCGCGTCCGCTGACACGTGGCCCGGGCACCCGCGACGGGGAAGGTCCACGCCCACGGGTGATCCGGATGAGACGTCATCCCCACCGCGCGGGAGAGGCCTGATGCGGCCGGTTCTGGTTGCAGTCCTGGTTGCAGTCACCTCCGTCCGCTGGCGTTCAGAGCCCAGTCGGCGGATCACTCCACCGCAGGTCGGAACCTCTACGGCCGCCCCCGGACAGCCGGACGGACAGTTGGAAAGCGTGTTGGGGGCAACCCCTCACGAGTTCGAATCTCGTATCCTCCGCCTCGATCGAAGGCCCGGACCGCACCACGCGGCCCGGGTCTTCGTCGTTGTGGATTTCTTCCGGCCCCACCCGCAGCTGGGCGGAGCGGCCCTCAGCCGCCCAAGGCGTGCGCACGGGTGGTCATGCCCATGGGCGCGAGGCCGAGGCCCACGATGGCGGCCTCGCCCCGGGCCGTGTCGGTGCGGCCGTGCACGGCTTCGACATGGTCAGGGCGCTGATCACCACCCCCATGACCCGCTTTCGGGCCTCCGCGACCGGCGCAACGACCGGCTCATGATCGCCGAGCAGCCTGGAGAGCCCTCGGAGTCGAGCACCGGGTGCCTTCGTGGCTCAGCTTGCGGCGGGCCATCCGCCCTCCTCGGCGAACACCTCGTCGAAGACCTGCTGTGCACGCTCCTGCTCCGCCGCCGGGATCGATCCCTTCCGGCGCTCGTAGTCGGCCAGGTACTCGTCCAGGATCTGGCCCCGGGGCTCCCGCTCGACGGCGGCAGTGATGAATGTCGAGAACTCGCGCTTGCCCGCCCGCCGGCGGATCGCCTCGGCGGTACCTACGGGCAGGAAGAGGCTGACCCTGGTGGCCGCTGCCCTACTACCCCTTCTGGGCGGTCGTCCTGATCGCGATCGACGCCTTCGTCATCTGGGCGCTGTGCGCCGGAACGACCAGAAGGGAGGCCTGACGGCCCCGAGAACGGCCGTCCCGGCCCTTGAAGGCGGTCGGCCCGGGCTCCCTGGTCCCTCCGGGGAGCCGGGCCGGTCGCTGGGCGGTCACTGCCGCGTCCGGCCGTCGACCGACCGGAGGAGGGACCGGCGGCCACGGGGCATCCTCTGGCGGGCCGCCCACGGCCGCCGGTCCCCGAACGGTCCCGCCAGGACGCGGTCGGCCGGGCACGGGCAGCCCGGTCAGGAGTTGAGTATCCGCTGCTTCTGGCCCTCGAACTCGGCTTCGGACAGGACGCCCTGTTCCTTCAACGCGGCGAGGTCCTTGAGCTGGGCGAGCTTCTCCTCCATGGGGGCGGCCGGTGCGGGTTGCGGCATCGGTGCGGGTGAGGGCGGCGGGGCGTAGGCGGGCTGCTGGGCGGCCTCCTGTTGAGCCCACCGGCCGGCCTGCCGTCGGGAGACGCGGTTGGACACGGCCGTGGCGGTTCCCGAGATCACTGCGGTGCGGGCGACGCCTCGAAGCAGACCTGCCATGGGTCTCGGCCTCCGATCTGTGATGTGCACGGTGGATGGGTGGCCCGAGCCGATCGGACCGATCACTGCCCGGCCACTGCTCAGGCCCGGGCCTCCGCCGCTTCGAGGGCGTGGAGGACGTCGTCGAGCGGGATGCGTCCGCTGGCGACCAGCCTGGCACCGTTCCGGCGCAGGGCGCTCGCGAACGGTGCGGCCCACAGGTTCTCGTACACCAGGACCCCGGCGGAGGAGCCCGGTTCAAGGGCGGAACCTGCCTCGTTGATGTCGTCGTCGCCGAGGAGGCCGGAGGAGGCCCCCTTGAACACGTCGAGGTCGAGCCGGCCGTCCCGGTCGATGTCGGAGATGTCGACACCGACCACCGAACCGTCGGCCCGCCTGGTGATGAACAGGAGATCGAGGATGCGGATGATGCCTCGGTCCACCAGATCGAGCAGCAACGGCAGGCCCTCGCCTCTCATGCCCACTTGAGGGAACTCGACGACCAGGTAGTCGACGGGGCCCATCTCGGGGACGTCGATGTCGTCGGTCATGGTGGCCTCCTTACTCGGGGACGGGAGGACGGGCGTCTGGGCTTAGCCCCCCGATTGCCCCTTCTCCGATTGTCTGCCGCATCGTCCGCCACGGCCCGGCGAGTGGCTCGCCGGGCGGCGCGGGATGCGCCCGCCCGCGACACGGCCGAGCATGGAGAGGTGCAAACACTCCTTTCGGGCGATGCGTGAGGAGGCCCGAGATGACGGACGGACCGACACCGGGCGACGGGGCAGAACACTCCCCGGCGCTTCTCACGACGCGTGAACGCGCCGACCGGGGCCGTGCGGCCCGGAGGAAGTCGCCCCGGTCCGCGCACGGCGACTTCGCGCCACGCCGGGACCGCCCCGATCCCATCGACCTCATCGAGGCGCAGTCCGCCTCACGGGTCCGGGAACTGGTACCGGTGCGCTACGGCCGGATGTCGGAATCACCGTTCCGCTTCTACCGGGGTGCCGCGACGATCATGGCGGCCGACCTCTCCGGCACGCCCACCTCGGGCATTCGGGCCCAGCTCTGCGGTGACGCACACCTGCTGAACTTCCGTCTGCTCGCCTCGCCCGAGCGGCACCTGCTGTTCGACATCAACGACTTCGACGAAACGCTGCCGGGGCCGTGGGAGTGGGACGTGAAGCGTCTCGCAGCCAGCCTCGTCATCGCCGGACGCGAGAACGGCTTCGACGACGAGGACAGCGAGGCGGCGGTCCGGTCCTGCGTGCGGTCCTACCGGGAGGCGATGCGCGCCTTCGCCGGGATGGGCCACCTCGACGTCTGGTACGCCAAGGCCGACGCGTACCAGGTGCAGGCGGCCGTCTCGGGCCGACTGCACAAGGGCACCCGGAAACGGCTCTCCGCCAACCTGGCCAAGGCCCGTACCCGCGACAGCCTGCAAGCCTTCGAGAACCTCACCCGCGAGGTGGACGGAGAGCGGCGCATCGCCCCCGATCCTCCGCTGATCACGCCCGTCTCGGACCTCCTCCCGGATCGCGAACGCCTAGCGCTGGAAGAGGAGATCCACCACCTGATCGAGGGTTACGGCCGGAGCCTGTCCGCGGACCGGCGCAGCCTGCTCCGGAAGTTCACCGTCGTGGACATGGCCCGCAAGGTCGTCGGGGTCGGCAGCGTCGGCACCCGCTGCTGGATCGTGCTGCTGCTGGGCAGGGACGACCGGGACCCACTGTTCCTCCAGGCGAAGGAGGCCCAGCAGTCCGTGCTGGCCGCCCACGTGGGGCGCAGCGGGTTCGCCTCCGAGGGCGAACGGGTCGTGACTGGGCAGCGCTTGATGCAGGCGGCCAGCGACATCTTCCTCGGCTGGCAGCACGTCGAGGGGATCGATGGTCGCGAACGGGACTTCTACGTCCGACAGTTGCGCGACTGGAAGGGGATCGCGCAGCCCGGCCTGATGTCGCCGGACGAGTTGGACGAGTTCGGCCGGCTGTGCGGATGGACCCTGGCCCGCGCCCACGCCCGATCGGGGGACCGGGTCGCGATCGCCGCGTACCTGGGCCGGAGCGACGTCTTCGACCGGGCCCTGGCCCGCTTCGCGGTCGCCTACGCCGACCAGAACGAACGCGACCACCGGGCGCTGCTCGACGCGGTCGGCGCCGGACGGGTCACCGCTCGTTCGGACGTCTGACGCGAAGGCCCACGCCGCCTCGACGAACTCACGATGCTGCTCGCGGCCCTGAGCGGGTCCGCGCCGACTCGCGTCGCCTCACCCCGGACGCCGGTGCGCGTCGGGCTGGTGGTGATGCTGGTCGCGATCGTCTGGCTGCTCGCCGGCATCAAGCCGAAGATCGACACCCTGTCGTTCGCCCTGGCGATGGCAGTCCTCGGGCTGGGGACGGGGCTGCTCGCGTCCCAGCTCGGCAACGTGGTGCGGTCCAGCGTCGGCGAGTCAACTGGACGGTCTCAAGATCGCGATCCTCACCACCGGGGGCATCACCGTCGCGGGGTTCGCCTTCGCCCGTCACCTCCCCGCCGAGCGCCTGGTGACGAAGGCCTGACCTCGACCCCGGGGGGCCGGATCCGGACGCGGCGCCGGAGACCGCGCGCTCCGGGACCCGCCCGGGAGTCGGTGTCACCCCCGGCGCCGACTGCGGCGCCCGAGTTCGTGCCATGCCGACTGCCAGCGTTGGCGGGCCTGGGCGATCACGTTGTCCCACTCGCGCCGGACCTCGTCGTCCGGAGGTCGCCGGCCGTACCGAATCCGGTCGAGTTCATCGACCACCTCCCGACCCACTGCGGCCGAGCCCACCAGGGCGAGCATGGCGCCGAACAGGGCGGAGATCATGGCGAAGACCGCGCCCACGGGCCCGTAGCGGGTGGCGTAGGAGCTGAACAGGTGCGGCAGGTAGACGGTCGCGCCCACGGCGTACGCGGCGGCCAGGACGGCTCCGAGGACGGCGAAGGGGAACAGGGATTGCGGGCCCAGGCGCTTCGCCGACAGGATCCGGCCGCTCCAGAGCAGGAAGGCCGCCGTGACCGGCACCTCGCACAGGGTCGCGGCGAGGTCCAGCCGTCCGCGCGGGAGCGCCGCGTGGAGCCAGCCGGTGACCGCCAGGTAGACGGCCAGGCCGGCCACCCACCGCAGCTCGTTGGCCGTGTTGCGCACACTCAGCGGCGACAGCTCCCAGGTCTGCTCGACCAGCCGCTGCGCCGCCCGGGCGAAGCTGAGCGTCGAGATCACGAGGAAGACCGCACCGATCACGCCGAGGCCCGGGTTCGAGCCGAGCCCGGAGGAGAACAGGGCCGTGACGGCATCCGCCCCTCCGCCGGTCAGGCCGTAGCGCCGCACCGTCCGTTGTGCCAGGTCCGGCCGGGCCAGACCGCCGAGGACGGACGAGACCAACAGCGCCAACGGGACGAACGCCGAGAGCGCGGTCGAGGCCAGCGCCATCGACCGGTCGAAGCCGACGATCCGCTGGAAACGGCCGACGACGCGCAGTGCGAACGCCGGACGCAGCCAGAACGTCAACGTCCGCCGCAGACGTGCGCGGCCGGTCGGCCCGTCGCGCCGGCTCACGGGATCCGGGGACGTCTCGGGCGTGCCGCCTGCCCGCCGCGCATGCCGGAGCGGACTGGGGATGGGCCCATGGGATCACCGCCTCGTGCAGAGCCGCTGTGCTCCTTCACCGTAAGAGCGGCCCGGCCCACAGGCGCGCCGACCGTCCCGGGCGGCCCGGGCCCGACCGACCGACCGGACGGTGGTCCGGGGTCCGACGAGGCGCATCTCCCGGCCTGCTCGCAGACGCGACACCGTTCGTCTTCCAGGCCAGCCGACGCCAACCGCAGATGTGGCGGACCTGGCCTGGTGGACCAGAGGCCGACGGAACCATCGCTCTCAACCTCCTGGCCACCACGAGCCCTCCAGCCGGGCCGGGAGCACAGGGAACCTTCGGATTCTTGGATCCGATGTGGACCGTGCGCGCCTGACCGTCCCGACCTCTCAGGACACGGACCAGTCACAGTCCGGGCGTTCACTCACTGAGCGATGCACGGCATCGGTACATTGGCGCGCAAACACCACGTGGGGGAGGCCCAGTGGTCGAGAAGATCGTCGGCGGGCTCATTCTTGCCCTGCTCAGCTACGTAGGCCGTACCCTCTGGCAGAACCGGCGGCACCTGAAGCTGCTGCTCGTCCTTCTCACACCGCGGCGCCGGACACGGGTGTCGGTGGCCGTGCTGTTGCGGCTCCATGAGGAGGACCGCTTCGTCCTGTTCGCCACACCCGCCCGCCCTGGCGCCTTCGGCCCGCCGGGGGGAGTGGTGAAGTACCGTGAAACAGCCCGTTCCGCCCTGGAGCGGCTGGGCTTCGAACCCGAACAGCGTGGCCGTGCCGGGATGCGGCTCGATCTGCGGGGCTTCCTTTCCGGCAGCGGGGTCCTCGCGTTCGCGCGCTGGCTGCACCGCGGGGACGGCCGGGAGCCGGCGACCGAGTGCCTGCGGCGTGAACTCGTCGAGGAACTAGGCGAGGTCGGGCACGAGGAGCTTACGGATCTCGCCAAGGCCGTGGCGTTCCAGCACGTCCGGCGCGTCATCGACGGCCCCATGAGGGTGCCGGGAGAGGCATATCGACAGCTTCGGTTCTTGGAGGTGTACGACCTCCTGACGGACCGTCCTGAGGCCGAGGAACTGCGTTCCGCACTGATCACCCTCGCGAACGAGCAGACAGAGGCGGGGGTCATCTGTGCCACCCGCAAAGAGATAGCACTCGGCCGCGCCGGAGCCCATGTGGTGCTGCCGCAGTCCGCCTTTCTGGTCGGCGACCGGCGCTACCGCGAGGACCTCCACCCCGCGAGCTGACCTCGGGGCGTCTTCGTCCGAACCGATGGCGGTGGCTCCGCGGCTCTGCCGGGATATCGCGACCAGGCCGCGTTGTGCATCAACAAGCCTTGTACATGAAGTACTTGAGGAGGCATCAGTGGGCAGCGGTGTGACCACGGAAATTCTCCTGCACTCAACGGACGTACTGGAACGGGCGCTGGACGACGCGATCCAGGCGGTGCCGTCGCGGGAGGCGCGCCTCCGCAAGGCCCGCGAGGGTCTGCTCAGGACGCGGGAGCAACTCGCAAACGGATACCCGTACGTTCCCGGGTACCGCATCGCGAACGGTGCGTCGACCGTGGCCGAGTGCTACATGCAGGCGGATGTCGCACGGGCGCGCGAGTTACTGGAACTCGCCGTCTTTCTCCTGGAGTCCGAGCGGAACGACGACGGCAGGTACACGCCGACGATCGAGCACTGCCGAGAGCGGCTGGAACAGCTCGGTCCGGCAGTTGTCCGGACGACGGACACAGGACCGGCGCCGAGCCCCGGAGCGGGTTTCGGTCCGGCCTCCGCTGGCCGGCCGCAGCAGCAGGCCCCGGCGGCTGCGGGCACCGGAGGCGGCCCCGCCGTGGCGGTCGCGGCTGTCGCGGCGGCCGTCGCCCCGGCGCCGGCATCCGAAGGCGGCGCCGCGCCTGCGGCGACGGTGAACGCCGTGGCCGCCGGGAGCGGCGTCGCGGTCTCGGCGGCTGCCGAGGGCGAGACGGCCACCGTCGGCGTCCCGGGCTCCCGGTTCCCCTCGCAGATGAACCCGACCCGGAACTGGGACACGGTCGTCGGCGACTGGCGGTCCGCTGAGCCCGACGAGGACACGGTCCGGCAACTGGCGGCGGAGCTGGGAGCACGCATCACCGAGCTGTTCGGAAGACATGCCCCCATCCCCTCCGAGTCGCTCCTCCCGATCCTTGACGAGGACCTGCAGGAGCTGCCCGGCCTTCTCGCCTCCGTCTCCGTGCCCGGTGATGACGCCCAGGCGCTTCACCAGCGGGCCAAGGACGCGCGCAGCACCTGCCGTTCGGAGATGCTGTCGTATGCCAAGGGCGACACCGTGGTCGACGTCCGGGCGCTGCGTCGGCACTGGCTGGCCAGCGCGCTCTGGAACTACGCCGTGGAGGGCCACTGGCACTCCAGCGGCTACCAGACCCTCGCCGACATCCTCGGCTATCTCCAGCTCATCCAGATCTCCTACCGGTACCACGAGGCCAAGCGTGAACAACTGCTGGACGTCACCGAGACGGCGGTGCTGTTGGCGCTCGGCGAGCTGCGCGACCCCGAGTTGAACCGCGTACCGCACGTCTACGGCTGGCTGCGGCACGCCATCGGCATCCATCTCCTCGTGGGCGGCCCTGACCCGACCGCTCCCAAGGAGCTGCGCTTCAACGAGCTGGTCCAGGATCCCAGGTTCGCCGACCGGCACATCTATGCCGAGTTCTGGGCGACCCGAGTCCTCAACCGCTGGACCGAGGAGAACCGGCACCGCAGCAGCGTTGCGCTCACCCTGCTCAAGCTGTCCAGCTGGAAGGCTGACCAACTGGACCGCCTGCTCGACCTGCTGTACTCCTCCACGGGCTACTACGGTGACACCGGGACCCCGGAGGAGCGGCAGGAGGCACTCGCCTTCTGGCGCAAGGCGGGCCGGGACATGCTGGCCACGATCCGGATGGTGCGGGTCGCCAGGAACCCTTGGGAGCCCGGTGCCGCCACGACCGCCGGCCTCCTGTCCATGGGGGACCAGGACGCGTCCGTACAGGTCTCGAACCGACTGCTCCAGGGCATCGCAGCTGAGCTGGCTCCGGGCCCGCAGGGGACCATGGTCCAGGGCGCGCTGTTCGCCGGACGGCCCGTGCCGACCTTCCTCGCCCTCGACAGCTTCGGCCCGGTCGGTGTGCTGAAGATCGACGAAGTGGCCAAGGTGCGCAGGGAGAAGGAGAACTTCGACCGGTTCGCGGAAGCCTATCTGCGGCCGGTCTACCGGGCGAGCAAGTGTGCCGTGGGCAGCACCACCATCGCCAACAGCAGCAATGGCGATCTCTACCAAGGCATCTTCACGTCCTATGTCTTCCGGCACCGCGACGAACCGAAGACACTGCGGGACTGGGTGCGCACTGCGGACCCGGACGCGCTCCAGCCGGTCATCGAGGAAGTCTTCATGGACGCGCTCGGCCCGTGGCTCAGCCAGGCCCAGCGGACCATCGGCGATCTGCGGGGGGAGTATCCGGCTCTGCGTCCGGTCACTTTCGAGCTGACCAGCTACGCGCCGGGCAAGAACGCGGAGTCCGAGCTGGCACACTTCCGGCTGCCCGAGGTCGCCGACATCTTCGGCATCGACGGCGGACTGCCCTGGCAGCACCGCAGACTCGGGTATCTGCTGGAGAACTCCGCACTCGGGTCCAGCCCATTCGCCGCCGACCCGGGCTACGGGTCCGTCACGAACCCGCTGTGGCTGGTCGCCCACATGGCAGAGATCGGCGAGCGGGACGCCGGGACCGACGCCCTTTTCGAACGGCTCCTGTACGACCGGCATTACGGCGTCACGACTGCCTCCTACCTGACCTGTGTCTGCCACGGCGACCTGCACGGCGAGAACGTCCTGGCCAGCGGACCGGACAACCGACGTCCCGATCTCTACGTCATCGACTTCGAGACCACCCACCAGGGCCACATCTGCAAGGACTTCGCCCGCCTCGAATCCGCTCTGTGGTCAAGGACGTTCTCCTGGAGCCACGAGCAACTCCTCCAGGTGCGTTCCTGGTTCGTCGGATCGCTGAACGGCACGGCCATGTGGGAACCGGACATTCCGGGGGACGCGGACCCGGACGTGCGGCGGGTGCTGCTGTGCATCGCGAAGCTGCGCGCCATCCTCAAAGGCTGCGAGCAGAAGAACTGGCCCTTCGGCGAGGCCGAGTACCAGTGGGCCCTGCTGGCGTCCCTGCTGCCGTTCGCCCGTTACCGCGACCACGAAGACCAGGTGAACCGGCACCTGCCCTTCCTGCTGGCGGCGGATGTCGCCGATGTACTGGTGAACCATGCCGAAGGCGCGGCCTCCGGCGGCTAGCTGCACTGGCGACCAGAAGAGCCCGTGTCGGGGGCAGCCCCTCACGAGGTCGGATCTCGTGTCCTCCGCCTTCACGAAGGCCCCGACCCCCAGGAAACGCCGTTCGCCGGGCGGGGCCTTCGTCGTTTTCCGGGGTGGCGGGGAGGCGGATGATGGGGGGGAACCGACGTGAGGGGCGATGTGGTGAGTGGGAGTGGGACCGGTGGGGCCGCCGGGGCCGTGGCGGCTGCGGGTCGGGGTGGGGGCGGCGGGGCGGCCGGGGATGCGGGTGGGGGTGTGCGGCGGCGGGGCGGGGTGCGGCGGCTGGCCGTGCTGGTGGTCGTCCTGGTGGTGTTGTGCCTGCCGCCGTGGTGGACGCTGTTCGCCGGGGCCGGCTGGCCGTTCCCGGTGGTGCTGGGCGGCACGGTCGTGCTGGTGGCCTGGATGGTGGCGTTCCCGTTCCTGATGATCGCGGGGCACGGGCGGCGGCGGCTCGACCGGGCGGCCCGATTCGCGGACACCAGCCTCGGGGTCGTCTGGGTGCTGTTCACCTGGTCGGTGCTGGGTGGGCTGGTGGGGCTGGTGGCGGCCGGGCTCGGCGTCGGGGGCGGCGGCCGGGGCAGGGCGGTCGCGGTGGCCGTGGTGTCGGCCGGGTTGTTGGGCTGGGGGTACCGCGAGGCGATGCGGGTACCCCGGGTGAAGCGGCTGGACGTCCATCTGCCACGGCTCGGTGGCGGACTGGACGGGACCCGGGTCGTGGTGCTGGCCGACACCCACTACGGGCCGATCGACCGGTCGGACTGGTCGGCGCGGGTCGCGGAGGTGGTCAACGGGCTGGACGCGGACGTGGTGGTCCACGCCGGCGACATCGCCGACGGCACCCCGGCCCAGCGCCGGGAGCAGTCGGCGCCGCTCGGGACGGTCCGGTCCCGGCTGGCCAAGGTCTACGTCACGGGGAACCACGAGTACGGCGGGGAGGCGCAGGGCTGGCTGGACCGCATGGCGGAGCTGGGCTGGGAGCCGCTGCACAACCGCCACCTCGTGGTGGAGCGCGACGGGGACTCCCTGGTGCTGGCCGGTGTGGACGACGTGACCGCGGAGCACTCCGGACTGGACGGGCACCGCGCCGACCTGGTGGACGCACTGGCCGGGGCGGATCCGGCACTGCCCGTCCTGCTGGTCGCCCACCAGCCCAAGTACGTCCCCCGGGCCGCGGCGGCCCGCGTTGACCTGCAGATCTCCGGGCACACCCACGGCGGCCAGATCTGGCCGTTCAACTTCCTCGTCCGGATCGACCAGCCGGTGGTGCACGGCCTGAGCCGACACGGGGAGCGGACCCAGCTCTACACCAGTCGGGGCACCGGGTTCTGGGGGCCGCCGTTCCGGGTCTTCGCCCCGAGCGAGATCACCGTCCTCACCCTGCGGGCGGGCACCGGGGTCGTGGGCGCCGGGGTAGCGGGCTCCGCAGCGGTCGGCGGGTAGCGCCGCAACGACGAGGACGCCTGGATCCCGGTCGTCTTCTGCGCCCTGGCCGACGGCAGCCGCTACGCCCGTCTCGGGGTCCGCGCGACCGCCGCGAGTCCGCCGACCGGCGGGTGTCGTACGGGCCCGTACGACACCCGGCCAACGAAGGCCTGGACCGCTGTGCGGTGGTCCGGGCCTTCGGGCTGCCCCAGCGGGACGGGTCATGAAACCGGGAGCGGTCGGGGGCGGGCGCCAAGAGCGCGCGGCTCGCCGAGGACAACCCCGGCATCGCCCCCCTCCCGGCCGCACCCGGGCAGGCCGTCAGCCTGCTGCACGGCGACCCGGACGGGCTCGGTCCGCCCGGCGATCACCGCGCGGTCGGCCGCCCGTTGACCGCCGCGGTCACCCGTATCTCGTGGACGGCGTTGCGGTCCCCGCCGAGCGGCTGGACCCGCCCGGCGGAGTCGGTGGCCCGGCAGCGGACGCGGTGCGGCCCCGGGGCGAGGTCGTACCGGAGCCGGAACCGCTGCCAACTCGGCCCCGGGCCACGCCCGTCCAGCTCGGCGGGCTGCCAGTCGCCGTCGTCCACGGCCACCTCGACGGCCGTCACCTCGGTGGAACTCCAGGCGTACCCGGCCAGTTCGGCGGCTCCGGCCGGCACGGTGGCTCCGTCCCGCGGGCTGAGCAGCTTGCTGCTGACGTCCTTCTCGCGGACCGGCCGGGACTCGCTCTCCCCCGGCAGCACCCGGGTGTACAGCCGGGTGGTGAACAGGTGCTCCGGGCGCTCGGCGGCCAGCACCAGGCGCGTCAGCCACTTGACCGAGTTGGTGCCGAACATCCGCGGCGCCACCGCCCGCACCGGGTGCCCGTGGTCGGGGCGCAGCGCCTCGCCGTTCATCCGGTGCGCGAGGACGACCTCGGCCGATGCCTCCTCCAGCGGTAGGTCCTTGAGGTAGCTCACGCTGCTCTCCCCCGCGAAGTCGCCGCGGTCGGCGCCCTCCAGCCAGACGTGCCGGGCCTCCGGGCGCGGCCCGGCCAGCGCCAGCACCTCGGCGAGCGGGACCCCCTCCCACTCCACGTTGGTCACCGCGCGGGTGGGCACGGTCGGGCGCAGCGGATTGCCGAAGCACTCGTGGACGGCGGTGAACCGGCGCTGCGGGAGGTCTTGGAGGGCCCGGAAGTCCAGCCGCAGCGGCCGCTCCACCAGGCCCTCGACGGTGAGCGTCCAGGTGTCGGCGTCGAGCCCCGCGTACCGGCCGAGGTGGCTGCGGACGAAGACCTCATCGACCGGCGTGAGGAAGACGTCGGGCGTCTCCGGATCCGTCCTGAACATGTGCCACACCCCCGTGTCGAACCAATCGTTGCGTGATCGACGGTACAAGGAGCGACTGACAACCGACCGCCCGGGCCCGTGCCGGGCGCTGGCCGCGCCCCCGCCGGGCGCCGCCCGGGCGCCTGCCGGAGACGAGAACCACCCGGGGTGTCCGATTCGTTCAAGACCTCCGCCCGCGGCCCGCCTACCGTGGCCGTCATGAACAGCACACCCGCACCGCAGATCGCCTTCATCGGTCTCGCCGTCTCCGACATGGCCGCCTCGGTGGCCTTCTACCGGCGGCTGGGGCTCACCTTCCCCGAGGGCTCCGAGCAGCAGCCGCACGTCGAGGCGGAGCTGCCCGGCGGCCTGCTGCTGGTCCTCGACGCCGAGTCGACCATCCGCTCCTTCCACCCCGACTGGCAGCCGCCGACCGGCGGCGCCCGGGCGGCACTGGCCTTCCGTTGCCACAGCCCGGAGCACGTGGACGCGGTGTACCGGGAGCTGACCGCCGCCGGGTACCACGGGGAGCTGAAGCCCTGGGACGCCTTCTGGGGCCAGCGCTACGCCTCGCTGCGCGACCCGGACGGCAACGGGGTCGACCTGCTAGCCCCGCTGTAGTCCGGCCTCACAGCAGCGCCGTCACCGTCGTTCCCGCCAACTCCCGTACGTCACGGGCCAGGTGCGCCTGGTCCGCGTAGCCCGTCCGGGCCGCCGTCTCGCCGAGCGGGACGCCGGAACGGGCCAGCCCGAGGGCGCGCTGCAGTCGCAGGATCCGGGCCAGGGTCTTGGGGCCGTAGCCGAAGGCGGCCAGGGAGCGGCGGTGCAGCTGCCGGGCGCCGAGCCCGACCGCCTCGGCCGTCGCCGCGACGCTCCGCCCGGCGGCGAGCGCGTCGGCCACCGCCCGTACCAGCCGGTCCTCCGGCTGTGCCGCGGCCGCCAGGCGCAGGGCCAGTTGTTCCAGGGCGGCGGCCGGGTCGGGGACGGCGTCGATCCGTTCGGTCAACCGCCGTACCTCACCACCGGGCCGGAGGTCGGCCAACTCGACCCGGCGGTCGCGCAGTTCGTGTGCCGGGAGGCCGAGCAGCGGCGGTCCGGCGCCGGGTCGGAAGCGGACGCCCGCCCACGGCCCGCGCAGTCCCGGTCCGGGCCGGTACGCCCGGGTGTCCGGCCCGGCGACCAGCAGCCGGCCCTCCGTCCACAGCAGGTCCATGCAGCCGTCCGGCAGCACCAGCCCGCCCGTACCCCCGCCAGTACCGCCGCCCGCGCCGCCGTCCGCACCTCCGCCCGCCGGGTCGGCGTCCTTCGTCCACAGCACTGCCCCGGGCAGCCGGGACGGGCGCTCCGCGTACGGGGTGGACATGCTTCGAAGGCTACGCGCCCCCAGGAGCCCGCGGCGGCCCGGACGGCCCGCGGCCCCGGTTGCGAGGGGCAGCCGGGGCCGGTGGGTGGGGGTGCGACCGGGGGCCGACCGCCGGGCGGGGCGATCAGACGCCCGATCCGACGGCGGGCTCGACGGGCTCGGCAACCTCGGCGGGCTCCACCACGGTCTCGGCCGCCTTGCCCCGCATCAGCACCAGGGTGAGCACCGCCGCCACCAGGACGGCGATCCCGCCGACCGTGAAGGTGGTGGAGGTGGCGGTGTTGAAGGCCTCCCGGGCGGCCCGGGCCAGGGCGCCGTCGCTGCTACCGGCCGAGAGGGCGAGCGCGTCGGTGATGGCGTGCCGGGCGGGGGCGGGGGCGTCGGCGGGCATCGCGCCGGTGTAGGTGCCGGAGAGCACGGTGCCGAGGACGGCCACGCCGAGGGCGGCGCCGGACTGCTGGATGGTGTCGTTGAGCGCGGAGCCGACGCCGGCGTGCTCGGCGGGGATGGCGCTCATCAGGGCGTTGGCCGCGGCGGGCATGCCCAGGCCGGAGCCGATGCCGAGCACCAGCATGGCGAGGGCGACCTTGGTGAAGCCGTCGCCGACGGAGAGGGTGGCCAGCAGTCCGAAGCCGCCGGCGATGATCACCATGCCGATCGAGGTGAGCACCCGGGCCGGGAGCTTCTTGCCGAGCGCGGCGCCGATCACGTTGAAGGCGAGCGAGGCGATGGCCAGCGGGATGAAGGCCAGGCCGGTGTCGGTGGGCGAGAACTCCAGCACGAACTGCAGGTACTGGGTGAGCACCAGCATCAGGCCGCCGGTGGCGAAGGTGAGCAGGACGAGGGAGAAGCTGGCGCCGGTGAAGACCCGGTTGCGGAACAGCTTGAGCGGGACCATCGGCGAGTCGGTGCGGACCTGGCGGATGCCGAAGCCGGTGAGTGCGGCGACCGCGACGGCCGTCGCGCCGAGGGTGTTGACGTGGGCGAAGCCGTCCCGCGGCAGGACGATGATCGACCAGACCAGGGCGGTCATGCCCACCATGGAGAGCAGCATGCCGGGCAGGTCGGGCTTGCGCCACGGGCCCTTGGACTCCGGCATCAGCACGATCGCCGCGACGATGGCCACGGCCGCGACCGGCACGTTGAGCAGGAACACCGCGCCCCACCAGAAGTGGGCGATCAGCGCGCCGCCCAGCACCGGGCCGCCGACCAGGCCGATCATGGCCACCGCGCTCCAGGCGGCGATCGCCTTGGGCCGCTCCTCGTCGTCGAAGACGGTGATCAGGATGGACAGGGTGCTCGGCATGACCAGGGCGCCGCCGACGCCCATCAGCACCCGGCCGGCGATCAGTTCACCGGGGCTGGAGGCGACCGCCGCGACCAGTGAGGCGGCGCCGAACAGCACCAGTCCGATGATCATCACTTTTCGCCGCCCGAACCGGTCGGAGAGGCTTCCCGAGGTCAGCAGCAGTCCGGCGAAGACCAGGATGTACGAGTCGATGATCCACTGGATGTCCTGCGCCCCGGCCCCGAGGTCCTCCGCGATCGGCGGGATGGAGACCGTGAGCACCATGTTGTCGATCACCAGCACCAGGCTGCTGAGGCAGAGCACGACCAGGATGAGCCAGCGGCGCGGGTGACGATCCGTCTGACGGTCCACCACGATCCCCCTTCGGTTCGGCGCGTCGGCCGCAGCCCCGCGCACGTCCTCGCGTCGGCGGAAGGCCGCGCGGAAGTCCTCGCGGCGCACACCGTCCACCCGTCCCCGACCGAACGGTGTGCGCTACGCCGAACACTGTACGGACACCGAACACCGTGCGCAAGGCCGTACGGCGTGCGCATGGCCGTACGGCGTGCGGGTGGCCGTACGGTGTGCGGTGGTGGGGCCTATGCTGGACGGACCGCCCCCGACCAGGGGGCACGTGGAATGGAGGGCCAGATGACGGCCAAGTCGGAGGACGACACCCCGCCGGAGCGCCGGGCCGGCACACAGCCGGACTTCCCCTCGCCGTGGAACCGTCCACAGAAACGGCGGACCCAGCCCGCCCTCAGCCGCGAGCAGATCGTCGCCGAGGCCGTCGCCCTGCTGGACTCCGACGGCATCGAGGCACTGAGCATGCGCAAGCTCGGCGCCCGCCTCAACGCCGGCGCCACCTCGCTCTACACTCACGTCGCCAACAAGGACGAACTGCTCGCCCTGGTGGTCGACCACATCTTCGGCGGCCTTCCGCTCGCCCGGGCCGAGGGCGCCGAGGACCCGAAGGTCTGGCGCGCGGCCGTCATCGAGAGCACCGAGGCCATGCGCGCCGCCGTGGTGCGCCACCCGTGGATGGTCTCGGTGATCGGCGACGTGGGCATGGTCTACCTCGGCCCCAACTGGATGCGGCTCTCCGAGGCCCTGCTGGTCCTGATGGAGGCGGCCGGCTTCGAACTCGGCGAGGCCAACGACGTGATGGGCATCATCATGGGCTACACCATCGGCACCGCCACGGTGGAGGCCGCCTGGCTGAGCGCGCTGACCAAGAGCGGCCAGGACGAACAGGAGTTCATGGACCGGCTGCTGCCCGCCGTCACCGAGGCCACCCGGTCGCACCCGCGACTGCACGCCCTGTACACCACCCAGGTGCCGGATGAGGTCGAGGCCGGCCGGGACAGCAGCTTCCGACGCGGCATCGACCTCATCCTGGACGGGATCGAGGCGCGGCGGTCCAGGACCTGAGCCCGCCCCCGCCGCCGACCGTCAACTCCCGCTCAGCGCCTGGACGTCGGCATAGCCGGGCACCGGCCCGCCCGGCCCGCCCGAGGCGACGGCGGCCGCCGTCGCCACCGCCGCCGCCAGCGCGGAGCGGTACAGCAGCGAGCCCAGGCTGACCCGGGCGACCCCGAGCCCGGCCAGCTCGGCGAGGCCCGGGCCGGTCGGCGTCCAGAGGACGTTGAGCGGGAGGGGCGATCGCCCGGCCAGCCGGGCGATCGCCGCCGACTCACTCAGCCCCGGCACGAACACCCCGTCCGCCCCCGCCTTCTGATAGACCGTCAGTCGTCGCTCGGTCTCCGGCTCGGGGTCCTGACACCCGCACCAGTAGGTGTCGGTACGGGCGTTGACGAACAGCTCCGGAACGGCCGCCTTCACCGCCGCGACCTTCGCCGCGTGCAGCCCGGACGGCGCCAGGGTACCGTCCGGCCGGCCGTCCTCCAGGTTGATGCCGACCGCCCCGGCCTGCGCCAACTCGACGGCCAGCGCAGCCACTTCGGCCGGATCGTCGCTGAACCCGGACTCCACGTCGACGCTCAGCAGGAAGTCGTCCCGGCCCAGCCGGCGGGCCAGCCGTACGGTCTCCGCCCGGGTGGCGGCGGCTCCGTCGGGCAACCCGGCGGCGGCCGCCACGCCCAGGCTGGTGGTACCGATCGCCGGGTGGCCGGCCGCGGCGAGGGCGGCGGCCGAGGCGTGGTCCCAGGCGTTCGGGAGCAGCAGCGGACGGCCGGGGCGATGGTGCAGGGCGGCGAACGCGGTCGTCGGGGCGGGGGTGGTGGTCATCGCGACTGCTCCTCGCTCGTGACGGCGCCGCTGGTGCCACCCGCAGTGGGACCCGTGACGGCACCCGGGGCGGAGCCCACCGAGTCCGCGTAGTAGGCGGCGGTCCTGGCGACGTGGCAGACGATCTGCCGGAAGCTCCAGCCCTCCCCCGGCGAGTCGTCCAACTGCCGCTCCGGAAGTGCCGCGACCCGCTGGGCCCAGATCCGCCCCAGCCGGGTCAGCCGGCTGCGGGCCTCGTCCAGGTCGGCGGCGGTGAACGGCGCCAGGTCGGCCGGGGTGGTGACGTTGGAGGCGTGCCAGTGGTCGGCGGCGGCCGGTTCGCCGGCCAGCCGGGCCTCCACCTCGGCCAGGTGGTCCAGGAGGTGGTCGGTGACCCGGCGCACCACCTTGTGCGGGGTGTAGGTCCGGTCGTCGGCGTTGACCACCGGTCGCCCGTCCCAGCCCGTCCAGGTGTCCGCCAGGGCGAGCACGTGCGCGACCGCCGCCGGCACCAGCGCGGCGAGTCCGGCCTGGTCGAGGTGGTCCTCGGCGGGCGGCTCGGAGGTGTCCGACCGGTCGGAGGAGCCGTACAGGATGCCCTCGGCGATCACCATCGCCTGCGCGCGGCCCGGGCAGCGCCGGGGCGGGGCGCCGAAGGCCAGCGGCTCGCGCTCCCCGTCCGCGTCCCCGGCCCGGGCGGCGTCCAGGTCGAGCAGCACCTGCGCCCCGGCGGGCACCGTGACCCCGCCGACCACCGTCGCCCGGGCCGCGACCCGGCGCATCGCCCGGACCGGCGGATCGTCCCGCAGCGCGGCGGCCGGCCCGCCGCTGCGCCGGGCGTTCTCGACCAGGGTGGCGGTGGCGTCGCAGGCCTGCACCAGCAGGCCGATCCGGTTCGCCGCCGTCTCGGCGTCCTCGTCGCCCATCGCGGACAACAGCCGGGCCACCGCCGCGTCCGCCTCCGGATCGTCCGGGGCCGGCTCGAAGTACGCCCGGGCCACCAGCTTCACGTCCCGAGCGACGGCCTCCGGATCGGCCAGCCCGAGCATCGTCGCCAGCACCCGCACCACCCGCAGTCGGACGTCCGGCTCGAAGCCGCCGGCGGCCAGGATCCGCAGCTTGACCAGGTCCAGCCGGTCCAGGTCGGCCTGCACCAGTGCCCGCCGCCGGGCGTGCGGCTCGCCCGCGCTGAACCGGGCGACGCCGGCCCGCAGCCAGGCCACCGTGCCGTACGGGCCGGGCGACGCCGGCGGGGGGACGAGGGCCGGGTCGGCCAGGGCCGCGGTCACGTCCTGGTAGCGGGAAAAGGTCAGTTCTCGGGGCGTCGGATCGCTCATGCCGCCATCGTGGACCCCGGTCGTTTCGGCCCCGGCCGAAACGTGTCGGGGCGACCATGGGGGCATGCCCGACCACGAACGCACACCAGTCGATCACCGGGGCTCACGGCTCGCCGCCCTCGCCGCGCTGCTCGCCGACCCCACCCGCGCCGCCTTCTGCTCCGTGCTGCTGGACGGCCGCGCCTGGACGGCGGGCGAGCTGGCCCGGTCGGCGGGCGTCGCGCCGTCGACGGCCAGCGAGCACCTGTCCCGGCTGATCGCGGGCGGACTGCTGACCGAGGAACGGCAGGGGCGGCACCGGTACGTCCGGCTGGCCTCCCCGGCGGTCGCGACCCTGATCGAGGACCTCACGGTATTCGCCGAGGCCGCGGGCGGATCGGCAGGCGGGTCGGCAGGCGGATCCGTGGTCGAGCCCGCCGGTGGAACCGGTGGGCCGGCCCCCCGCAACCTCCGCGAGGCCACCCGGCTGAGCGCCGAGGCCCGCGCCCGCACCTGCTACGACCACCTGGCCGGCCGTCTCGGCGTGGCCGTCGCCGACGCCCTGCTCGACCGCGATCTGGTCACCGACCGGGCCGGGCTCGCCGTCACCGACCGTGGCCACGCCTGGCTGGCCGCCCAGGCCATCGAGCTGCCGCCGCGCTCCGGCCACCCGGGCGGGCGCCCGGTGGTGCGCAGCTGCCTGGACTGGACGGAACGCCGCAGCCACCTCGGCGGCGCGCTGGGCGCCGCGCTCTGCCGGGCCGCGCTGGACCGCGCCTGGGTGGAGCGGATCGGCTCCGGCCGGGCCCTGCGGGTCACCCCGGACGGCGGCCGGGCCCTGCACGAGCTGCTCGGCATCGAGGTGTCCTGAGCGCAGGAGCGTCCTCAGCGCCTCGGGTGCTCGCCGCGCACGCTCACCCCATCGACTTCGCCCCGTCCAGCGCCTCCCGGATGATGTCCGCGTGCCCGGCGTGCTGCGCGGTCTCCGCGATCAGGTGCAGCAGCACCCGCCGGGCCGACCAGCTCGCCCCCGGCTCGAACCAGGGCGCCGCCGGCAGCGGGTGGGCGAGGTCGAGGTCGGGCAGGCTCCGGACCAGCTCGTCGGTGCCGCGCGCCACCGCCTCGTACCCGGCGAGCAGCCCGGCCAGGGTCTCGCCGTCCGCCATCCGGAACTGGGCCGCCCAGTCCCCGCCGTCCCCGCCGTCTCCGCCGCGCATCGCCTCCGCGCCACCGGTGATGAACCGCGCCCAGCGCGCCTCGACCGCCGCGACGTGCTTGACCAGCCCGCCCAGGCACAGCTCGCTGACCGTGGTGCGCCGGGCCGCCTGCTCGTCGCCGAGGTCCCGGACGGTGCGGCGCAGCAGGCCGCGGTGCTTGTCCAGGGTTTCGACGAGTTCCTCGCGCTCGCCCATCAGACGTCCACCGTCGGCGGCCGCCCGCCCACCGTCCGGCCCAGGTCGATCAGCCCGAAGGCCGCGCCCTGCTGGTCGCCGACCGCCGCGAACCGCCCGAACGGGCTGTCCATCGGCCCGAAGTACACCTTGCCGCCGCGCGCCGTCAGCCGCCCGATCGCGGCGTCGGTGTCGTCCACCGCGAAGTAGACGCTCACGTACGAGGGCGCCTGCGGCGGCAGGAAGTCGCCCTCCGCGCCCATCCGGCCCAGCACCGGCTCGCCGCCGACCAGGAACATCCGGTAGTCGAACTGCTCGGAGTCCATCTTCCGCACCCCGTACGGGAAGACCACCGGGAAGAAGGCGTCGGCCTTCCCGGGCTCGCGGGTGATGATCTCGGCCCAGCTGTACGCGCCGGGCGCGCTCTGCTTCTCGAAGCCCTCGTGGATCCCGGCCTGCCAGACGCCGAACGCCACCCCGGCCGGGTCCTTGGCGATCACCATGGTGCCGAGGTCGCCGACCTGCATCGGGCCCATCACCACCTCGCCGCCGTTGGTCCGGATCCGCTCGGCGGTCGCGGCGGCGTCCGGCGAGGCCAGGTAGAGGCACCAGGCGGACTGTGCCTCGGACCCCGGCATCGGCGGCACGATCGCGGCCACCGCCTTGCCGTCCGAGTACGCCTGGGTGTAGTTGCCGAACTCCGACGAGCTCTCGCCGAAGGTCCAACCGAGGACGTCGCCGTAGAAGTCCTTGGCGCCCTCCAGGTCGGTGAACATCGCGTCGGCCCAGCAGGGTGTGCCCTCAGGTAGCGCAGCCATCTCTCAGCCCTCGTGTCCGGCGGTGCGGGCGCGCACCGGACGGCACGCGCGGTCCCCGACTCGCCAGCCTAACCACGACCCGGCGCACCCGCGCGGGCTGAACCGCGCGGGTGCGCCGGGGACCGGAGGGGCTTCGGGGGCCGAGGGGCGCCCGGTCAGTTCGCCGGTACGGCGCCGGCCCACGGCGGGCGCAGCGAGCTGGTGCCCAGGCCGGTCGGACCGATCGGCACGGCGGCTCCGGCCGCCTCGACCACCGCCGAGGCCCGGGCCCGGACCGCGCCCGCGAGGTCCCGTTCGGCGCCGAAGTGCCGCTCCAGGTCCGCCGTACGGTACCGGCGGCACTCCCGGTGCCAGTTCAGCACGCCGGCGAGCCAGTTCTCCAGCTCCACCACGTACCCGCCGAGCAGCCCCCGGGCCTCCGCGGTCAGCCCGAAGTCCTCGTACAGCACCGGGAGTTCCTTCTCCGCGACGTGCTGGAACTGCTCCAGCCGCGAGTGCATCAGGTCGTCGACGATCCGGACCGCCGACGGGTAGTCGCAGTCGAAGAAGTTCTGCACCACCAGCACGATGTTGTGCAGCTCACCCTCGTACTCGACCTCCTTCTGGTACGAGATCAGGTCGTTGATCATGCAGCCGTAGTCCATCGCCGCGTTCTCCAGCGCGCGCATCGAGCCGTGCCGGTAGACCTCCTCCGGTACCGTCCGGCCGTGGCCGAGGCGGGCGAGCAGCGTGGTGAGCTCGGAGCCGAAGGTGGAGCGGCGCATCTCCAGGTAGTCCACCGGGTCCGGGACGCGGTTCTGGATCTGGTTGGCGAGCTCCCAGATCCAGCTCGCCGTCATCACCTCGATCGCCTCCCGCAGCCGGCCCCGGGCCTCGACGGTCATCGGGCCGGCGGTGCGCTCCCAGATGTCGGCGAGGGAGCGCTCCAGCGGGTGGGCGGACTCGGGTGCGGGGGTGCCGTCCAGCGGCATGAACAGTGACAGCCGCGCGTTGGCGGCCTTGGCGCCGGCGAGGTCGCGGGTGCGGCCGAAGACCACCGGGTAGTAGTCGTCGGCCCAGGTGCCCCAGGCCAACCAGGCCGAGGCGATGTCGAGTTGCTCGGCGGTGGCGTCCGGATGGAGGCCGGCCGCACAGAGCGCGAGGTCGTAGTCGCGCATCGACTCGGCGTCCCAGAGACCGGATCCGGGCACGTCGGGGTGAGCGTCCAACAGCCCCACCCGCTCGGCCCACTCGACCACCCGCTCCCGCGCGCCGTCCAGGTGCGGGCTCAGGGTGAGTGCGAACGGCAGGCGGAACTCCGGCAGTTGGGACGGCCCGACGGACTGGAACGGCACGTGCCCGTGGGCACGCGCCCGCCGTACGGCCGGCGCCCCGGCGGTCTCAGCACCCTTGCGCAGGATGTCCAGCGCCGAGGTCCCGATCCCGCCGATCGCGTACCGGTCCCACCAGTTGCCGGCCCCGGACGGGCCCGGAAGTCCCGGCATCCCCGGGAGTCCCGAGTGCCCGGTCAGCCCGGCACCGCCCGTCCCCGGCGGCACCGCACCGGCCGAACCCGCCGCCGCACCACCGCCGTTCATGTACCGGCTGGACCGCATGTGCCACTCGTGCCCGCCGGACTGCCAGTCCTGCAGCCCCTTCACGTACGCCATCACCCGGGCCCGGCCCGCCGGATCGAGCCCGGTCTCCTCGAACAGCACCGGCAGTTCGGTGAACACGGTGTTCTCGAACTGCTGCAGCCGCGAGGTGAGCAGGTCGTTGACCGACTCGGCGGCCTCCTGGGTGGAGCACTCCAGGAAACGCTCCAACACCAGGATTCCGTTGCTCAGTTCGCCCTCGTCCTCGACCTCGCGCTGGTACGAGAAGATGTCGTTGCGCAGGTGCACGGCATCGGAGAAGGCGTCCATCAGCACCCGCAGCGCCCGCGAACCGGACACCTCCCTCGGCACCTCGGCCCCGGCCGCGAACTCCACCAGCTGCGCGGACCACGGCGCGCCGCCGACCTTGCGCCGCATCTCGATGTACTCCACCGGATTGGCGACCCGGCCGGCGTCGATGTTGGCGAGCTCCCACAGCGACTCGTCCAGCAGGTTCCGGGTGCTCTCCGCGAACCGGATCCGCCAGTCCTCCCCCATCGCCGGCACCGTCCGCCGCCACAGGTCGGCCAGCCCGGCCTCGACCGGGTTCTCCGGCTCGGGCACCGGCGTCGCCGGATCGGCGGGCATGAACAGCCGCAGCCGGTCCAGGTGCGCCTTGCCGGCCACCCGGTCGTTGGTGCGCTTGTACATGTCCAGGAAGTGGTCGTCGAAGAAGAACACCCACACGTACCAGTCGGTGACCAGCGACAGCACCTCGGCCGAGGCGTCGGGGTGGGTGTAGGCGCAGAGCAGCCCGTAGTCATGCGCGTCCAGATCGGCCTGGTCCCAGATCCCCGACCCCTCCAACATCCCCATCTCCCGCGCCCAGCCCGAGGAATGGGCCCGCGCCTCCTCCAGATGCGGATTGAGCCGCGCCGGGTGCGGCACGTAGAAGGACGGCAGTTCGAACGGCTGGGTCACGGCGAGCAGGCCTTTCTGGACGCGTCGTTTGTGACCAGAATGACGCGCCTCCATCCCCCCGCACCCCCACAACACCAACAGTCATATGAGATGAACCCACCCACCCGAACCCCCGTCCGAACCCGGGCACCCACCACCAACCCACCTACTGAGAAGCAGACTTCATCCCGCAACAGCGCCGAAGGGGGTACGGGCGTAGGCCCGGACGCGTCCCAGGCACCATCTAGCCCTCCATAGCGGGAGGCCTCCCGTCCGCGGCGAATCCGTTCAGCAACTCGTCGGACTTGGTGAAGCGTGCGCCTGCCCCACTCGCGTTCGGCTGTCCGCCAAGCGCGACCTCCGGAGCCGCCCGCAGGCTCTCGCGAATCAGCCTGGCCTGATCCGGCCGCCCGATCGCATCGGTGAGCTTCGCCACCCGGTGTGCGTAAACCTCCCGCTCGGGAGACCTCTGTTCCAGATCGACGTCGTCCAGCAGTTGGTTCAGCGGCCCGACCACTGGCGGCCCCGTCCTCGGACCGTGCGGCCCACCGGGCCCTTCGGGCCCAGCCGAGCCCGTGGGGTCCTCGTCGTCCTCGTCGTCGCCCTTGTCGTCGGCCCGCCGCCGCCTGGGTGCAACGTCGTCCAGGAACGGTACCCCTTGTGGCTTCGGCCTCGGAGTCAGGTGCTCGTACAGGCTGTCCACCGCCTCGTCGTTGGCCGCCGCCGCGAGCTGCGCAAGCGGACCGATCATGTCGACGGCTTCCCTGATCTTGTCGTCATGCCTGGCCAACCACCAGACGACCGCACTTCCGGGCGAGCTCAGGACGTCGTCACCGAGGTAGGCCCTCCTGTTCTGTTCGTACCGCCGCTCGTGTTCCCAGACCACCTCGGTCTTGCGCACCTCCGAGAGCTTGCCCAACCTGGCCCGGTCGTCCTCCGAAAGCCTGAGCTCGACTCGCCCACCCATGGCTTCCACCAGCCCCGATGAGTCGCAGCTCTGAGTCCCCAGCCAACCGTTCAGCCGGTGCATCACCAGATCGGGCCGCCCAGGGTCTTCTCGCGCGGTTACCTCCTGCGCGCGAGCCAGGACCGTTCCGACCGCGAGACTGGCGGGATCGGCGTGAACCAATCCGGTCGTGTTCGGGAGATGGCGCCACCACACAGTCGCCGAGAAGAGGAAGTCGTAGTCCGGTGCTCCGCTCGGCAACGGCACATCGACGACCCTCGTCTCCTTCCAGGGGAGGTCCTCCGGTTCCGGCTGCGACTGCGACTCCGGGAGCGGTTCCGGATCGGGCTCCGGCTCCGCTAGCCCGTACGGGCTCGGTGCCCGCGCCGACGCCAGCAGAACGGCCAGGACTACGGCGACCAGGGCCGGCACCGCCCAGAGCCAGATCGGCCACCGCGCCGACACTCCGAGCACCACAGTCGCCACCCCTGCGGCAAGGGCCAGCCCCACCATCGGAAGCTTTCCGGTGCCTTTCACAACTCGCTCCCCTCGGCCATCCCTACCAGGGGCTCGATCCCCTGCTTGCGGTCGATCTCCTGGCAGAAGCGCTCCGCGACATCGGCCCGGCTCGGCAACCCCGGCGACTCGTCCGACTCGGCCGCCCAGTTGAGCGCCAACAGGTAGTAGCGGCTGAGCAATCCGACCCCACCCTCGGAGGCGTCGATGAGCATCGCCATCAACCGCTCGCCCCCGTCCCGCTCCCGCCGTGCAGCCGACAGCCATGCTCTGACACCGCTGGCCCATACCTCCTGCGTCGCCACCACCGGCACGCTTCGCCAGCCGCGCACCACCTCCGGCCGCGGCACCCATGTGGGAGGCGACTCCACCAACGCGAGGAAGATCTCGGCGTCCTCCGGCCGGGGCTCCTGTTTCTCCATGCCTTCGCAGACCCGGCCGAGCAGCTTCAGATACAACCGAGGCTCCGACAGGGTCAGTTCAAGGAGTGGACGTCGGGCCTCCAAAGCCCGTCGTGCCAGGTGATGCAGTCGAACCAGCGCCTGCTCAGGGTGGCTCGAAGCCATCACTTCCGAGCAGACCCGGACGAGGACCCGCGCCGTGGCGGGGCCCACGTCTCCCTTGGTGGCCTGGTCGTAGATCCACCCACGAAACGCCGATCCGTGCTGCTCGTGCATGACGCCCTGTTCGAGGATCGTCTGCGCCTCGTTCCCCAAGGTCGGCTCCGCCGCCCATTTGCCGGCGAGTCGCTGCAGCACGTCGATCTCCCCGGTACGCAGGCTCTGCTCGGTGAAGCGGCGGAGGAACCCAGTCCGATCCTGCGGGCCGAGGTACCCACTCTGGGACTGAACCACCTCTGCCACCCAGGCACTGAACTGCCCCCTGAACTCGGGAAAGTAAGTCCAGAAGTGTGACCTGACCGCTGCGCCGTACGACAGCTCCTCGAAACAGATGCGTCCGTCGTCACCCACCTTCGCCGACACTTCCTTCAGCCGCTCGGCCAAGTCGGCCCGCTCGAAGTCCGGCTTCTCATCAGGGGTGTGCCCGACCCGCTTGAGTAGCGCCTCGGCCTGGCGGGACAGCGCCTCGGGGCGGGCCCCTTCAAGCATGGCGGTGGCCAGGAGCAGCGCCCTCTTCCGCCCTGAGCCGAGTTCCGCCACCTTCTTTGCCACCTGGCCGCCCCGCTCGCTCATGGCGGTGAACGCGCTGTGCAGCCAGCCGAGCGCTCCTTCTCCGCCACCCGCCCCGCGCGCCTTCCCGGTTAGCCGCGCAAGCCTCTGGATCTCCCGCATCGCCATCACGGCAAGCTCGTCGGTGTGCTTGAACCGCCGGAGTTCCAGGGGGTCGTACGGCACGCCCTCGGCATCGAGATGGCTGCGCAGCACCGCCATCGCGCGGGGCCGGCCGACATCCTTCATGATCGGATGGAACTGGGACAGGTCCAGATCGTCGATCGCCGCAGGAAGTACCGCCGCAAGCCGGACTTTCAAGCTCTGGGCCCGACCCCACAACTCGTTGAGCAACTGCCAGGCCTCCGACCGGGAGTCCGGTGCGATCGACGACAGGTCGAGCAGCCAAAAGTCGCCCTTGGCCAGGTCGGGACGGTCCTCCGGCTTGTCGGAGAACGGGATCTCGCTCACCTCCCGGTCCCTGCCCGCAACTCTGTGCAGCGCCATCACGGCGGCCGTACGACGCCCGCTGCCGGGCGGCCCCGTTACCAACGCCACCCGACCCGGTTCGGCGAGGCCGTCCTGCAGCTGTCCGAATCCCGGTGGCGGGACGAACCGCGCACTGAGCTCCAGCCGCTGCTCGAGGGCCACCGACCGAGGGTCCGACTTCGGCCTTCGCCCCCAGCCGGTTTCGGCGACAGCGATGATGATCTGGTCGCCGCTGCCGGTGTTGACGTACCCGCTTGCCGCTCCGACCCGGGCTTCGTTCCGGATGTCGGTCACCGCCGCTCCTCGCGGTCGCTCCGTTCGCCGAAGTTGTTGTTCACCGTCCCGCGTTCCACGTAGTTGCTGCCGTCGCCGTGGAACTCCACCCCGCCGTTCCGAACGGTGATGTTCTGCGACCCGCTGCCGGTGTTCACGTGACCGCTGGCGTTGTTGATGAACGTCCCGACGTCCCGTCCCACGTTGCCGATGCCTCCGCTCTGGTCGTGCCGGTAGTCCCGGGCCTGAACCACGCTGCCGTTCACCCGGTCGATCTCGTTGTGGGTCTCAGTGACACCGCCTTCCCTCGCCATCTTTCGCTCCGCCGCCGCGAGTTGGGGCATCGCCTCGGCGAGGTCGTCGCCGAGGCGCCGCAGGCCGGAGTCCGCGTCGCGGTTGTCGAAGCGGCGGTACTGGCAGTCGGCCAGTTCGGCGATCGCCGGCGGGAGGCCGTGCCGGTCGAGCCGAGTCGCTCGGCCGACGAGTACCGGGATGACCAGGGCACCGGTCTCGAAGGCTTCGACGATCTCCCGTCGGGTCCAGTCCGCCGGGTCGTCGAGCGCGCGCTGCCCGTCTGCCGTCCGGGCGTCGGCCCAGTGCGGACCGATGACGGCGATCAGCACACCACAGCGGCGGACGGCGGTCAGCAGCTCCTGTGGGAAGCGCCCGCCGGCCTTGATCGACTTGCTGGCTCGGAACACCCGTTCGGTGCCGAAGCGCCGGGAGAGCTCGCGCTCGATCAGGGTGGCGGTGCTGTCCTCGTCGTTGGTGCGGTAGTTGACGAAGATTTCAGGCATGGCGGATCACCTCTCCGGTGAGTGAGGGTTCGGTGGGGTTCGAGCCGCGGCCGGGTTCCCGGTCCGGTCAGGGGTGCAGTGCCCTGGCGAGCAGGGGCTGGAGCTCCTGTACGGGGCGGGCGGCCCGGAAGCGGTGCAGTTCGCGGGCGAGCCGCTGGACGTCGGAGCGGATGGTGGCCGAGTGAAGTGCGGGGACGCTCGGCAGGAGTTCCGCGGCGAGTTCGCAGGCGTGTTCCGGTTCGCCCGCGCCCGCGTGGGCGAGTGCACGCCGGAGGCCGTACCGGGCGCGGCTGCGGACTGCGTGCGTCGGGATCTTCGGGCACTCGCGGTCGAGCGCCTCGGCGGCCTCCCGGGGACGGCCGAGGTCATGGAGGCACCAGCCGCTCACGACGGCGGCCGGGTCGGCCAGGCTGGTGGTGCCGAGGACGGGCCCGCCGCGGTCCTCGGCACCGGCGAGGGCCAGCAGCTCCCGGGCACGGTCGAGGCTGCGCAGGCAGGCGTCGCGGTCCCCGGCGAGGGCGTGGCCCTGGGCTTCTCGCTGGGCGGCGAGGCCGCGGATCCGTGGTGGCAGGTCTCCGCCCTGGGCGGGTTGCACCAGTTGGACGGTCTGGGCCGCGTCACCCGCGTAGAAGGTGACCAGAGCCCGCCTGACCAGCGCGTACGAGGCCAGGTCGGCTTCGCCTCCGGCTTGGGCGAGTTCTACGGCCTGGGCGGTCCACCACAGGGCCGAAGGGTCGTCGCCGGCTTCCTGGGCCATCCAGCCCGCGTACTCGGCGTACCTGGCGGCGAGCACCAGAAGTCGGCCGCGGTTCGTCGCGTCCGCGTGGACGGCGAGTTCGCGCAGGGTGTGGGTCTGGACGGTGAGCAACGGCAGGAGCACGCCGGGGTCGGTGGTCTGGCCGAGCTGCCGCATCTGGTCGAACTGGGCCAGGAAGACCTCGACCGGGGTGGCCCCCAGGACGGCCGCCGGGCCCTCCGGGATAACGACTGGCGGTGCGACCGGCGGTGCGGCCGGTGTCGGACCGCCGGCCGAGAGGCCACCGCCGAGCAGGGTGGTGGCTCCCGCGGCGAGCAGTTGTCGCCGTCCGAGCCCGCCGGACCAGCGGATGCCGTCGCGGTCGACGCGGACGAGCGGCTCCCGGCCCTGCTCGTCCGCGCCGATGGGAGTCCCGCGCCGCCGGCGCGGTTCCGTGGGCTCGATGAGCCGTTCCAGTTCGCCCCCGGCCACCAGCTGGACGTCGCAGCGTCGGGCGAGTTCGGGCGGTGGTGCCTTCTGCCCTCGTTCGATCTTGCTGAGGTGGCCCTTGCTGTAACTGAGCAGTTCGGCGAGCCGGGTGAGGGTGAGCCCGGCGGCGATCCGCCGGCGGCGGAGTTCCGGGCCGAACTCGCCGAACGACTTTCTGGACGCGCTCATGCCAACCCCCGCTCTGGAACCGATCGCCCATGCGTCTGCTGCGTCGTGGGCCGGAAGCGGTCACCCCTCGCTTCCGCCTGAATATTGGCATGCGACCGAGCCGGTGAAACGGGGTTCGGTGGGTTTCCCGTTTCCTCTTTTTGGCTCGAATGGCCATGCGAATAAAACGAGTTGGCGATATGTCCATGCACTCGAACGAACTTCACCCCGCAACGCCGACGGGGCGGACCACCCGTCGGTGGTCCGCCCCGGTGGCGCTGCGGCCCGGGTCAGGCCGCGAGACCCAGGGCGAGGGAGGCGGCGGCCGGGGCCAGGTAGATCAGCGGGAAGGGGATGTGGGCGTAGGCGCGGGCGCGGGCCACGGTGATCACGGCGCCGAGGAAGTAGAGGATGATGCCGACGGCGGCCGCGTAGCCGATGGCCGGGACGGCGAGGCCGGCCAGCAGGCCGAGGGCGCCGGCGGCCTTGGCGACGCCGAGCCAGGTCCACCAGGCACGCGGGACGCCGTACTCGGCGAGGGGACCGACGACGTAGTCGGCGCCGGCGAAGACGGAGTACGCGGAGAAGCCGACCATGAGGGCGCCGAGGACGGTGACGACGATGTGGGCGACGGACATTGGAGACTCCCCGTTCGATGGCTGGTCGGGTCGATCCGGTCGATCCGATCCGGTCCGAGCCGGTCTGATCCGGTCGGACACAGCACTGACCCGGCGCACGCGACGGATGTGACAGCCGCGGACAAAAATGTTTCCGCGACACCTCCGGAAAGCCCCCAACAACCGCTCCGCCAACGAACAAAGCAGCTCTCGCAAGGGTTGGAACACCAAGACTTCCCCAGCTACGGGCGTGTTGACGGTGTCCGTCCACGCCGCGTCATCCAGACTGGGCGCCAACCCGACGTCAACTCCGAGGAGGGCACACCCATGAACGTCACCGTCCGGCTCGCCCAGCAGCCCGAGGCCGACGAACTGCTCGGACGGAGCGCGCTCGCCGCGCTCGTCGGCATGCTGCTCGACCAGCAAGTGCCGATGGAATGGGCGTTCACCGGCCCGCTGACCATCGCCCAACGCCTCGGCCGCAAGGACCTCGACGCCCACGAGATCGCCACCTACAACCCGGAGGAGTTCGTCGCCCTGCTCTCCGCGAAGCCGGCCGTCCACCGCTACCCGGCGGCGATGGCCAAACGGGTGCAGCAGCTGTGCCAGTTCCTCGTCGCCCAGTACGAGGGCGATGCCGCCGCGTTGTGGAAGGACGCCCGCACCGGCAAGGAACTGCTCAGCCGCCTCAACGCCCTTCCCGGCTTCGGCAAGCAGAAGTCGCAGATCTTCCTGGCGCTGCTCGGCAAGCAGTACGGGGTGCGCCCGGAGGGCTGGCGCGAGGCGGCCGGCGCGTACGGCGAGGAGGGCGCGCACCGCTCGGTCGCCGACATCACCGGCCCTGAATCCCTCACCCTGGTAAGGGAGTTCAAGCAGGAGATGAAGCAAGCGGCGAAGGAGGCCAAGGCCGCCGCCAAGCCCCGCACCACCACCCGCACCACCACCGCGGGCCTCACCGGCGCCCGTTGACCCCACCGCCGGCACGCCGACGGGGGCCGGACGGCAGCGGCCGGACGGCAGCGACTACCGGCGGCCCGGCACCACCGCGTAGGCGTACCGCCCGCGCACCGCACGGAGGAAGTACCGCCCGTGGCTCTCCGCCGCGAGCAACTCCCGGTGCACCCGGGCCGGTACGTCCGCGTACCGGTACACCCGCCCGCCGGTGAACTCCAGCTCCAGCACCCGCGCCCGCGGGTCGTACCCGACCGAGCGCAGCACCGAGGAGCCCACCGCCGTACGGTCCATGACCCTCCCAGTGTGCGGCGTGGGCCCCGGTCGCGCAGCGCGACCGGGGCCCACGAACCGGGCGGCACGGCTCAGACCAGCACGGGCTCCTGCTCCTCCGTCTGTCCCAGAGCCTCCGGGGCGCCGTCCTCGACCGCCACCCCGCGCTTGCGCGGCAGCGCGAACATCAGCAGGAAGACCGCCAGCAGCACCCCCGCGACCCACCACATCGCGTGCACGAACGCCCCGCCGAAGGCCGTCCCGAGCGCGTCCGGCGCGACCACGTCGTCCATCGCCCCGAAGAAGGCGACCGACACCAGCCCGAGCCCGAGCGCATTGCCGATCTGCTGCACGGTGTTGATCAGCCCGGAGGCCGAACCGGCGTGCCGGCGCGGCACCTCGGACAGCACGGCGTCGGTGATCGGCGCGACGATCAGCCCCATCCCGAGGCCCATGACGACCAGCGGCAGCGCCATCTGCCAGGGCGCGATGGACGTCCCGTACCGGTTCGCCTCCCAGATGTAGGTGAGCACGCCCGCCGCCATCACCAGCGCGCCGGCCTGGAGCACCTTGCGCCCGAACCGCGGCACCAGTTTCTGCACCGAGAGCCCGGCCGCCGTGGAGACGGCGAGCGAGAACGGGATGCCGGTGGTGCCGGCCTTGAGCGGGCTCCAGCCGAGGCCGACCTGCATGTAGAGGGTCCAGACCAGGAAGAAGATGCCGAGTGCGACGCCGAAGGCCAGCTGCACGCAGATCCCGGCGGCGAAGCTCTTCACCCGGAACAGCGACAGTTCGACCAGCGGGGAGCCGTCCCGCCGCGTCTTGGCCTTCTCGTACGCCACGAACAGCAGGAACACCGGGAGGCTGCCGGCCATCAGCAGGTACCCCCAGAGCGGCCAGCCGGCCTCCCGGCCGTGGGTCAGCGGGTAGATCAGCATCAGCAGGCCGAGGCTGGCCAGGAGCACGCCGACCAGGTCGAGCTTGAGCGCGTGCTCTGCCTTGGACTCGTCGATGAAGCGGCGGCCGAGGAGCAGTCCGGCGATGCCGACGGGCAGGTTGATCAGGAAGATCGGCCGCCATTCGAGGCCGAGCAGGTTCCACTCGGTGAGCAGCGCACCGATCATGGGACCGGACACCGCGCCCAGTCCGACCACCGCGCCGAACATCCCGAACACCTTGCCGCGCTCCTCCGCCGGGAAGGTCGCGTGGATGATCGACAGCACCTGCGGCACCATGAGGGCCGCCGTCAGGCCCTGCAGGATCCGCATGGCGACCAGCATCTCCGGGCCGGAGGCCAGCCCGCACAGCGCCGAGGCGATCGTGAAGCCGCCGATCCCGATCAGGAACAGCCGCTTGCGGCCGTGGATGTCGCCCAGCCGCCCGCCGGTGATCAGCCCGACCGCGAAGGCCAGCGCGTAGCCGCCGGTGACCCACTGGATGGCGCTGAAGGAGGCGCCGGTGTCCTGCTGGATGCTGGGGATGGCGATGTTGACGATGGTCACGTCCACCAGGTCCATGAAGGAGGCGACCATCACGATCGCCAGCGCGATCCACCTCCGCCGGTCGGCTCCCGCCGTAGTCATTCCGGTCTCCTCGTTCGTCCGCTTGTCCACTCTCGGGACGATACGAGCCATGTAGGTCAGAAGCTGTCCCAGTTCGTCCGGCATGCTGGACGGCATGACCGACACCCCGGCCCGGCTGCTCAACCTGCTGTCCCTGCTGCAGACCCCGCGCGAGTGGCCCGGCAGCGAACTCGCCGAGCGGCTAGGCGTCAGCCCCCGCACCATCCGCCGCGACATCGACCGGCTGCGCGAACTCGGCTACCCGGTGCAGGCCAGCATGGGCGCGGACGGCGGCTACCGGCTGGTCGCGGGCACCGCGATGCCGCCGCTGCTGCTGGACGACGAAGAGGCGGTGGCCATCGCGGTCGGCCTGCGGGCGGCCGCCGGGCACGCCGTGGTCGGCATCGAGGAGGCCTCGGTACGGGCCCTCGGCAAACTGCTCCAGGTGCTGCCCGGCCGCCTGCGGCACCGGGTCGGCACCCTCAACACCGCCACCGTGCCGCTGCTCACCGGGGACGGTCCGACCGTCGACCCGGAGGCCCTGACCCTGCTGGCCGGCGCCGTCACCAACCACGAGCGCCTGCGCTTCGGCTACCGGGCCCGCGACGGCGCCGAGACCCGGCGCAACGTCGAGCCCGAGCGCCTGGTCTCCACCGGCCGCCGCTGGTACCTGATCGGCTACGACCTGGACCGGGACGACTGGCGGCTCTTCCGGGTCGACCGGATCACCGACCCGTTCGCCACCGGCGCCCGCTTCACCCCGCGCCCGCTCCCCGCCGAGGACGCCGCCACCTTCGTGGCCAACCGGCTGCGCCGCTCCCCGACCCGTTCCATGGTGGCCACCGTCCACCGCCCCGCCGCCGAGGTCGACGGCTGGATGCCCTGGACCGGCGACTACGAGATCGAACCCATCGACGACCACAGCTGCCGGCTGCGCGCCCGTGCCGACTCCCTGAAGTGGATGGCCGCCGGACTCCTCATGCTGGACTGCGACTTCGAGGTCCACGAACCCCCGGAGCTCCGCGCCCACCTGCGCACGATCGCGGCGAGGGCCGCCCACGCCGCGGAAAGCGGGAGTCAGGCCCTCGCCGAGCGTCCGGAGGGGATCAGACCCCGTACTCGCCGGTCAGCAGCGCCCGGCCCAGGGTGTGGAAGGTCAGGTTGAAACCGACCTGGGCCGCCGGGGTGTCGGCGGTGACGTCGAGCTTCTCGACGTCCAGCGCGTGCACCGCGAACACGTACCGGTGCGGGGCGCCGGGCGGCGGGGCGGCGCCGTCGTACTTGTTGCCGGGGAAGTCGGTGCGCCCGTGGAAGGAGGCCGCGCCGGGCAGGGTGTCGTCCGACGAGCCGGCGCCGCGCGGCAGTTCGACGGTGTCGGCGGGCAGATTGAGGGCGAGCCAGTGCCACCAGCCGGAGCCGGTCGGCGCGTCCGGGTCGTAGCAGGTGACGGCGATGCTCCGGGTGCCCTCCGGCAGGCCCGACCAGGCCAGCTGGGGCGAGAGGTTGCCACCCGCGTGGATGAACTCCCGGCCCAGCGTGCCGCCTTCGGTGAAGTCCTGACTGCTCAGCGGGAAGGACGGCACCTGCGGCAGGAACTCGTACGGCAGCGGCGGACGAACACTCATGGGGTGCACCTCTCACGGTCGGGATGACACGGGTCACTGTAATGGGGTGCACGTCCGATCCGGCCGCCCCTACAGTCGACGTCATGGCCTCGAAACTCGCCCAGCTGTTCTCGGATTCCCGCCGCGCGCTGTTCACCATGCTCGGGATCCAGGCCGTCATATGGTCCGTGCAGGTGCTGAACTGGCTGGACGACTACGGCCTCTCCAAGGAGTTCGGCCTGCGCACGGAGCAGGTCGGCGACCTCCCCGAAATGTTCACCATGCCCTTCCTGCACTTCAGTTGGGGCCACATCGTGGACAACTCCTGGCCGCTGTTCGTGCTCGGCTTCCTGGCCGCTTACCGGGGCATGCGGAAGTTCCTGCTGGCCAGCCTGGTGATCGCGGTCTCCGGCGGGCTCCTGGTCTGGCTGCTGGAGAGCCCGAACACCGTGACGGCCGGAGCGAGCGGCATGATCTACGGCTACCTCGGTTACGTGGTGCTGCGCGGGGTCCTCGACCGCAACCTGCTGGACGCGGTCGTCGGCCTCGGCGTCGCGGCGGTCTACTGGACCGTCCTGATCGGCGTGCTGCCGATCGCCCACGGCGTCAGCTGGCTGGGCCACCTCGGCGGACTGATCGGCGGACTGGCCGCCGCCGTCCTGCTGCGCGAGCGGGTGCGGCCGAAGCCCGCCGACGCGCCCACCCCCGCGCCCTCCAAGGCCGCTGCCGACGCCCCCGCGGGCCCCAACGCCGCCCTGCTCAAGGAGCTCGACGACCTGGGCCTGTAGCCCGTCCGCAGCGGCCAGGTATAGACCATTCCCACCCCTGCGGCTAGCGTGACCGACGCACCTGCCCCCAGCTCCGGAGCCGCACCGTGGAGTCGTCCGTCCTCGCCTTCGCCACCGACCTCCTCGACGAGGGCGCCGACACCTTCTTCGGCAACCTCACCGACCGGGCCGGCGTCGGCGGCGTCACCCTGGCCGCCGTCTACCACGAGGCCCGCGACGTCTTCCCGCACAACCCCCGCCGGGTGATCCGCTACCTGGAGCCGGGCGCCGCCTACTTCCGCCCGGACCGGGCCCGCTGGCAGGGCCGCCGGCTAGCGCCCGCGCCGTCCACCGCGATCGGCGACCGCGACCCCTTCGCCGAGGCCGCCGCCGAGGCCGACCGCCGGGGCCTGCGGCTGCACGCCTGGACGGTCTTCTGCCACAACGACCGGCTCGGCTTCGCCCACCCCGACTGCGCCCCGGCGAACGCCTTCGGCGACCGCCACCTCACCGAGCTCTGCCCGGCCCACCCGGAGGTCCGCGAGTACGCGCTGGCCCTGGTCGAGGAACTCGCACGGTACGGCGTGGACGCGATCCGCGCCGAGTCCCTGCACTTCCACGGCCTGCGCCACGGCTACCACCACGAGCGCTACTTCGAGCAGCTGGGCCCGACCGCCGAGGCCCTGCTCGGCGTCTGCTTCTGCCCGCACTGCCGGGCCGCCGCCGCCCGTGCCGGCGTCCCGGCCGAGCGGGTCGCCGACGCGGTACGGACCGAACTGCGCCGCCGGCTGGCCGACGAGACCGCCGCCGCCGAGCCGGCCGACCTGAGTACCCTCGCCGACGGCGCCTTCGCCGCCTACGTGGACGCCTCCGCCGCCACCGTCACCGCACTTGCCGCCGACCTCACCGAGCAGGCCCGCCGCCACGGCATGCGACTGAGCTTCATGGACGGCGACGGCCCCGGCAAGGGCTGGCTGTCCGGCATCGACCTGCCCGCCCTGGCACGGTCCACCGACCAGATCGAGACCCTGGGCTACGCCACGACCGCGCGCGAAGTCCGGGAGAAGGTGGCCGCCTTCGCCCTGCACGGCGTCCGCCCGGAGCGGATGGCGGTGATCCTGCGTCCGATGGCCTCGGACTGCGACGGCCCGGAGAACCTCGCCGCCAAGATCGCCACCTTGCGCGAACTCGGCGTCCCCGAAGTCGAGTTCTACCACTACGGCCTGATGCGACTGTCCTCGCTCGACCGGATCGGCACCGCCCTCGGGGCCTGAGGACCCACCCGCCGACAATCCACCGGTTGAGAACCCGCCGGCCGGAGACTCACCGGCGCCGCTTGGACGTCCCGAACAGGCTGCGCGAGATCTCCTGCCCGAGCTGCTTCCCGGCCGAGCGGGCGAAGGACTTCACGGTCGGGTTGCTGAGCAGCGAGCCCAGCAGCCCGCCCGCCCCCTTCGGCTCCTCCCGCCCCGGCGCGCGCTCCCGCGACGCGGGATCGGGCGCGGGCGCGGGCACCGGCGGTTCTACCGGCGCCGCCTCCGGCCGGGGTGCCCGGGCCGCCAGCTTCTCGTACGCGGACTCCCGGTCGATCGCCTCCCGGTAGCGCGCCGTCAGCGGCGAGGCGTCCACCGCCGCCCGCAGCGCCCCCTCCTCGACCGGCGCCATCAGCGACCGCGGCGCCCGCAGCCTGGTGGCCGCGACCGGGGTCGGCGCGCCCTTCTCGGAGAGCACCGTCACCACGGCCTCGCCGGTCCCCAGTGAGGTGAGCACGGTGCCGAGGTCGTAGGAGGAGCGCGGGAAGGTCGAGACGGTGGCCTTGAGCGCCTTGGCGTCGTCCGGGGTGAAGGCGCGCAGCGCGTGCTGCACCCGGTTGCCCAGCTGGGCGAGCACCTCGGCCGGGACGTCCTTGGGCGTCTGGGTGACGAAGAAGATGCCGATGCCCTTGGAGCGGATCAGCCGCACGGTCTGGGTGATCGCCTCCAGGAAGGCCTTGGAGCCGCCCTTGAACAGCAGGTGCGCCTCGTCGAAGAAGAACACCAGCTTGGGCCGGTCCAGGTCGCCGACCTCCGGCAGCTCCTGGTAGAGGTCGGCGAGCAGCCACATCAGGAAGGTGGAGAACAGCCGCGGCCGGTCCTGGACGGCGGGCAGTTCCAGCACCGAGACCACGCCCTGCCCGTCCGGCGTGCTGCGCAGCAGTTCGGCGGTGTCGAACTCGGGCTCACCGAAGAACGCCCCGGCGCCCTCGTTCTCCAGCACGGTGAGCGCCCGCAGGATCACCCCGGCGGTGGCCGCGGAGAGCCCGCCGATGGTGCGCAGTTCCTCCTTGCCCTCGGGCGAGGTGAGGTGGCCGATGACGGCGGTGAGGTCCTTGAGGTCGTAGAGCTCCAGGCCCTGGCGGTCGGCGTAGTGGAACACCAGGCTGAGCGAGGACTCCTGGGTCTCGTTCAGGTCCAGCACCTTGGCGAGCAGCAGCGGGCCGAAGCTGGTGACGGTGGCCCGGATCGGGATGCCCGTGCCCTGCCCGCCGAGTGAGTAGAACTCGGCCGGGCAGCCCCGGGGCGTCCACTCCTGCCCGACCTCGGCGGCCCGGGCGGTGGTGCGGTCGCTCGGCGCCCCGGGCGCGGCGATGCCGGAGACGTCCCCCTTGATGTCGGCGAGGAACACCGGCACGCCCTGGGCGGAGAGCTGTTCGGCGATCAACTGGAGGGTCTTGGTCTTCCCGGTGCCGGTGGCCCCGGCGACCAGCCCGTGCCGGTTGAGCACCCCGAGCGGGATGCGCACCTGCGCGTCGGGGTACGCGGTGCCGTCCAGCAGCACCGCGCCGAGGTCGAGGGCGGGCCCGGTGAAGGCGTACCCGTCGGCGATCTCCCGGACGGTCGGCGGGGTGGTGGCGGAAGGCATCGGGGCACGCTCCTGGGCGGGATCGGCGGTCGGAAGCTGGTCCTGAACCCGGGCCGGAACCGGGCGATGTTCACGACATTTCCCATCAAACAGCCGCAATCGACCCCCCGCAGCTCGCACCCGTGCGCGTGGCGGAGCCGCGGCTGCTGCGCCGCGCGCCGTGCGAACGGTAGGCTTTCCGTGTGATCTTCAAGCGCATCGGCAATGGGCGGCCGTACCCGGATCACGGCCGGACGAGCACCCGCCAGTGGGCTGACGTCGCCCCACGCCCGGTGCGGCTCGACCAGCTGGTGACCACCAAGGGCCAACTCGACCTGGAAACCCTGCTGGCCGAGGACTCGACCTTCTACGGGGACCTCTTCGCCCACGTGGTGAAGTGGCACGGCGACCTCTACCTGGAGGACGGGCTGCACCGGGCCGTACGGGCCGCGCTGCAGCAGCGCCAGGTGCTGCACGCCCGTGTCCTCGAAATGGACTGACGGCCGTCTCCCGACTCCCAGGACCGCCCCCTCGCCACCCGGCGGAGGGCGGTCCACGCGTACCCGGATACCTCCTTTCGGGTACCGGGGTACTCCAGATGATGATCGTTTAGTACCTTCACCGCTGTCCGGCACTACGCTGCTGACTACGGCTGCGACCAGGGGATCCGCCCGCACCTGAGGGACTCTCCTACCCGGCCCACCCGTCATCCCGACCCCGCCCTGGCACGAGGGGGAGACAGACCCGTGAGCATGTTGACTCCCCAAGGCCTCAAGGGGAAGCAGTACCGCGTCACCGGCAACGCCTACCCGCGGCTGGGCAGGCCCCCGAAGAAGAGTCGCAAGGTGATCGCCGCACTCGCGGCCCTGCTCGCCCTGGCCCTGATCGGCCTCGGCGGCGTGCAGTTGTACGACATCTTCCGCGGCAAGGACAAGAACGCCTCGGCCCAGGCCTGCGCCACCCCGTCCGGCAAGCCGCTGGCGGCCCCGACCGCCGGCGCCACCCCGGGCGCCCCCGCGGCCTCCGGCGCGCCGGTCGACCCGCACGCCGTCCCGCAGCCCTCCGCCGTCACGGTGAACGTCTACAACGCCACCACCAAGGCCGGCCTGGCCGGGCGGACCGCCGACGAGCTCAAGAAGCGCGGCTTCACCATCGGCAAGGTCGGCAACGCACCCGCCGAGCTGGACAAGAAGGTGCCCGGCACCGCCCAGGTGATCGCCGGCCCGACCGGCGCCGCCGCCGGCACCCTGGTGAGCTCCCAGATCGCCGGGGCCGCCGTCACCGCCGACGCCCGCACCGACACCAGCGTGGACTTCGTGATCGGCGACAGCTACAACGCCCTGCTGGACGAGACCCAGGCGGCCGCCGCCCTCGCCCTGGCCACCAAGCCCTCCCCCACCCCGAGCGCCACCGGCAGCTGCTAGGGCGTGACCCCGGCAGGACAACAGAGGAGAGCCCCCGGCAGACTCGGCGCCGGGGGCTCTCGGACGTTCTTCGGAAGGGTGGTCAGCCGGCCGTGCCGTACAGCCGGTCGCCCGCGTCGCCCAGGCCGGGGACGATGTAGCCGTTCTCGTTCAGCCGCTCGTCGAGCGCGGCGGTGACCACGGTGACCGGCAGGCCGGCCAGCTCCCGCTGCATCACCTCGACGCCCTCGGGTGCGGCCAGCAGCACCACGGCGGTGACGTCGGTGGCACCGCGCTCGATCAGCATCCTGATCGCGGCGACCAGGGTGCCGCCGGTGGCCAGCATCGGGTCGAGCACGTAGACCTGGCGGCCGGAGAGGTCGTCGGGCATCCGGGTGGCGTACGTGGAGGCCTCCAGGGTCTCCTCGTTGCGCACCATGCCGAGGAAGCCGACCTCTGCGGTGGGCAGCAGCCGGGTCATCCCGTCCAGCATGCCGAGGCCGGCCCGCAGGATCGGGACGACCAGCGGGCGCGGGTAGCTGAGCCGGGTGCCGAGCGTGACCGCCACGGGCGTGGTGATCTCCACCTCGTCGGTGCGGACGTCCCGGGTGGCCTCGTAGGCGAGGAGGGTCACCAGCTCGTCGGTCAGGCGACGGAAGGTCGGCGAGTCGGTGCGCTCGTCGCGCAGGGTGGAGAGCTTGTGGGCGACCAGGGGGTGGTCGACGACGTGGAGACGCATGTACCGAGGTTAGCCCGGTCCTGGACGCCTGTACGACACGCCGTGCCAGGCCGCCCACCGGCTGCGGTCACCTTTTCGTGACACACCGTGACGCGCGCGGAATGTCCGGACGGAACCGTCTCCTGTGGTATCAACCCGGCCGATCGGGGAATGTCACGTCTTATGACGAGCAACCCGAAGGCCGGGGACGGCTCGGCGGACGACCTCGCCGGCGGGGCTGCCCTTCGCGCCGGCCCGCCGCAGGAGCCCCCGGAGACCGAGTCGGAGCGCCGTAGGCGGCGGGCCGTCTTCCTCCGCGAGCTCGCCGAGGCCCGCGAGCTGAGGGAGCGGGTCCAACCCCGCCGGACCAAGGAGCGGCGGATGCGCGAAGCGATGCGGATGCGAACCTTCCGGATCTGACGCCGCCCCGCCCGGGCCCGGCCGCGGCCCGGCCGACGCTCCACCGGGCGTTCGGAACAAAATTCGACCGTCTCCGGACGGCCCGGCCCGGGTTCCGCCCGCCGCCGCCCGGTCCTTCCGACACGACCTGCAAAGACGCGCTGCCGAACACCCCCCGCGAGGGCGGGCTTTCTGTCACGATTCCGATGGGACGGTCCGAACAAGCGGACCGCCTCTGGCGCGGGGGCGGCCAGATTTCCGCGTTGCCCGAGCGCGCCGACAGCCGAGACCGATGATCTTGGGAGTGTCCCTGGTGGCGTACTTCGCTGCAGTGCTTGCTCGCACCGAGGACGGGTGGGATGTGAGCGAGACGGAACTCGACGACGTCGAAACCCTGGCCGATCTGGCGGATCTGGCCCGCGGCTCCGCGCAGGACGACGACAGCGTCCTGATCTTCATCGAACAGGAGGACTCCTGGTTCGCCATCGTCCGGGTGGATGGTGAGGACGACCCCCGGATCTTCGTGTCGGACGGCGCCGCCGCCGCCCGCAGCTCCTACGGCTCCGTCCTCACCGACGAGCTGGTCGACCAGGCGGGCGAGAGTGAGTTCGGCGACCTGGACCACCTGCTCGACGAGGAGTCCGAGGCCGCGGAGCAGGATGACGAGGACGCGGACGCCCGCAGCGGCGTCCCGGTCGGCCCGCTCGGCGACGCCCACCTGCTCACCGAGTACGGCCTGGCCGCCGACGAGCTGCTCGGCCTCAGCGGCGAGGGCGCGGTGCCGGGCGACGCCCTGGAGGAGATCGCCGAGGCGCTGGGCTGCGGCGAGGTCCTGGAGGCGGTCCGGTAGCGGCACCGGTCGCACCGGTGTCCACCACCGGATGCCCGACACTGGATGCCATGCAGCCCGCATCCACCCCGCTGACCGTCCCGTACGTCCCCCCACTGTCCGCCCCCGTCCGCCCCGACCCGGTCCGCGACCGCTGGGCGGCGCCGATGCGCCTCGCCATCGCCGAGGCCGCCCTGGCGCCGGCCACCGGTGACGTCCCGGTCGGGGCGCTCGTTCTGGGCCCGGACGGCGAAGTGATCGGGCGCGGCCACAACGAGCGCGAGGCGGTCGGCGACCCGACCGCGCACGCCGAGGTGGTCGCGATCCGGCAGGCGGCCGAGAAGCTCGGGGAGTGGCGGCTCAGCGGCTGCACCCTGGTGGTGACCCTGGAGCCCTGCACGATGTGCGCCGGAGCCATCGTGCTGTCCCGGATCGACCGGGTGGTCTACGGCGCCCTCGACGAGAAGGCCGGCGCGGCCGGCTCGCTCTTCGACGTGATGCGCGACCGCCGGCTCAACCACCGACCCGAGGTGATCTGGGGCGTCCTCGCCGACGAGTGCGGAGAGCAGCTGCGCGCCTTCTTCGACACCCACCGCTGACGCCTGCGCCGACGGCCCTCCCGATACGGATTTCGTGACCGCGCCACCCGTCCGGTAGAGTTCCCCTCGGTAGCGTGTCCGAGCGGCCAAAGGAGCACGCCTCGAAAGCGTGTGTGGGGGCAACTCCACCGTGGGTTCGAATCCCACCGCTACCGCCAGAAAGCCCGAGGGCCCGTCCGATCCGGACGGGCCCTCGGCGTTTCCGCGCACCCTCGGACGCGGAAAGGGCCCCGCACACCGGGCCGATGACCACCACTGCCCGGGTCGTACGGAGCCTTGGAGGGGGAGCGGCTCCGGGGGACCGACCGCTCCCCCGGCGGAGCCCCACCACCGGCGCCGCGAGGGGGAAAGCCGCGACCACCGGTCCCACAGCGGGGGCTCCGGAACCACGCGCCGGGGATTCCTGCCAGAGCCTCGGCACGTCAACCATCCTGCCGTCCGGGCCGCGCCGGGGCACCCGGAGAAAGGCCCCTCCCGCGGGGACCTTCGTCCCGCCGGGCGAACGCGCCGCACACTTGATAGCCCGTCCGGTGGATAAGCTGCCCTGCAGGGCCGCTCGGGGACCCGGATGACGGCGGCCCACCGCAGGGAGGAAGGTCACGATGGCGCAGGCGAAGAAGATCGGCATGGCCCTCCTGCTCATCTTCGTGCTCTACTCGATCATCACCTCGCCGGCCCGGTCCGCCGAACTCGTCCAGCTGGGCTTCGAGGGCATCTCGAACGCGGCCAAGGCGGTCGGCACCTTCATGACCGGTCTGATCAAGTAAGGAGCGGTACATCGTGATCCGCCACCTGGTCCTGTTCAAGCTCAACGAGGGCGTCGCCAAGGACGAGCAGCGCGTGCTGTCCGGTGCCAAGGCGTTCGCCGAGCTCGGCTCGCTGATCCCCGAACTGCGCGAGTGGGACTGCGGCTGGAACACCACCGAGCGCGACATCGCGTACGACTACGCGATCAACAGCCTGGTCGAGGACCGTACGGCCCTCCAGGCGTACCTGACCCACCCCGCGCACCAGGCCGCGGCCGGCCAGTGGCGCGAGTTCGCGACCTGGGTGATCGCCGACATCGAGGTCTGACCCCCACGACCGTCCCCCGGACGGCCCGCGCCCGCCCCGTCCGGTCCCCGGACGGGGCGTCTTGGTATGCGCCGGAACAACCCTTGCGGCGCCTCGCCGACGGGGCCGGCGCAGTCCGGGCACCCCATCAACACACCTCCACCGGGTGCTTGCCCGACCTGCGCCCACCTTGTGATGCTATGACCGGTTTTGCCGGACATGGCGAGGTGCGAACCAGCCGCGACACCCGATCCGCAGGGCCCACCGTTGTCAACTTTGGGAGGGGTGAGGTGTCCGTGGACGAGGTGTTGGCTGCGATCATCAGCCCGGCCGGCGAACTCCGCCCGGACGGGTTGCGCGGCCCCGGCGGCCGACCCGCCGTGGACGTCCGGACGCTCACCCGGGTGCTGTTCGAGCGGCTCTCCGAGCTGCCCCCGGACGCCCCCGAGCGGGAGCGCGTCCGGGCCGCCCTGATCGAGGTGAACATCCCGCTGGTCCGCTACGCGGCCACCCGCTTCCGCAGCCGCAGCGAGCCGATGGAGGACGTCGTCCAGGTCGGCACCATCGGCCTGATCAACGCGATCGACCGCTTCGACCCGACCCGGGGCGTCCAGTTCCCCACCTACGCCCTGCCGACCATCCTGGGAGAGATCAAGCGCTACTTCCGGGACAACGTCCGCACCATGCACGTGCCGCGCCGGCTCCAGGAGCTGTGGGTCCAGGTCAGCGGCGCCATGGAGGAGCTGACGGTGCTGCACGGGCGGGCCCCCAAGGTGCCCGAGATCGCCGCCAGCCTGCGGATCCCCGAGGAGGACGTCCGGGCCTGCCTGGACGCCGGGCGCGCCTACAACGCGGCCTCCCTGGAGGCCGCCCAGGAGCACGAGGGCGGGCTCGCCCTACTGGACCGGCTCGGCTACGAGGACGCCGCGCTGGCCGAAGTGGAGCACCGCGACATGGTCCGCCACCTGTTGGTCCAACTCCCCGAGCGGGAGCGGCGGATCGTGATACTGCGGTTCTTCGCCAACCTCACCCAGTCGCAGATCAGCACCGAACTGGGGATGTCCCAGATGCACGTCTCCCGGCTGCTCTCACGGATCCTGACCAGGCTTCGGACCGGCAACTCCTGGGAAGAGTGAGATTGCAGCGCGTTACCCCCACGTGACATCTTGCGACGTTCGGGTTTGCCGAGGACCGTGTTCCGGTATGGAGGGGGTTGGGCCCCTGCCGGGAACCTCCGTGCGACGGCCCCCGTTCAACTGTCAGTCACAAGGGGGTGGGTGCATGTCCGGAGAGCTGGGCACTGCGGAGATCCACGCTGGTCAGGCCAAGGGTACGGCGGTCGCCGAGGAGCGGATCCCGCTCCAGCGGGCCACGTCTCTCGAAAGGCCCGTCGACCGGGCGACCGGCCCGGTGACGTCCACCGAGGCACCGCCCGGCTCCGGGCTGGACACCCGGACGCTCTCCCGCTCGCTGTTCCTGCGGCTGGCCGCGCTGGAGCCGGGCAGCGAGGAGCACACCTACGTCCGCGACACCCTGATCGAGCTCAACCTGCCGCTGGTCCGGTACGCCTCGGCGCGTTTCCGCAGCCGCAACGAGCCGATGGAGGACATCGTCCAGGTCGGCACCATCGGGCTGATCAAGGCGATCGACCGCTTCGACCCGGAACGCGGGGTGGAGTTCCCCACCTTCGCGATGCCCACCGTGGTCGGTGAGATCAAGCGCTTCTTCCGGGACACCAGTTGGTCGGTCCGGGTGCCCCGGCGGCTGCAGGAGCTGCGGCTGGCGCTCACCAAGGCCGGGGACGAACTGGCCCAGCGGCTGGACCGCTCCCCCACCGTCGCCGAGCTGGCCACCTGCCTCGGGGTCAGCGAGGAGGACGTGGTCGAGGGCCTCGCGGTGGGCAACGCGTACACCGCCAGCTCGCTGGACTCCAGCCCCGGCGAGGAGGACAGCGAGGGGCCGCTGGCCGAACGGCTCGGCTACGAGGACCTCGCGCTGGAGGGCGTGGAGTACCGGGAGTCGCTCAAGCCGCTGCTGGCCAAGCTGCCGCCGCGCGAGCGCCGGATCATCATGCTGCGGTTCTTCGGCAACCTGACCCAGTCGCAGATCGGGGAGGAGATCGGGATCTCCCAGATGCACGTCTCCCGACTGCTCACCCGGACGCTCACCCAGCTCCGCGCGGGGCTGATCAGCGAGGGCTGACCGCCACCGCTTCCCGGCTCAACTGCCCTAGCCGTCCAGGAGGTTGGCGCGCAGCCCGGCCAGCACGTGCCCGTCCAGCCCGAGCCCCTCCCGCCAGAACGCGTCGAAGTCGCCCCAGCCTGCTTCGACCTCCGCGAAGGCCGCGTCCAGGTAGTCGCGGTCGGCCCGGAACACCGGCAGGAGGAGCTCGGGCTCGCGCATCAGACCCCGGCCGCCGAAGTCGGCCAGCACCCGCTCGACCACCGCGGCGGAGCGCTCGTTGGTGAGCAGGTAGTCGGCGAGCACCGTCTCGCGGTCCACGCCCAGCGCGGTCAGGACGAGCGCCGCCGCCCAGCCGGTGCGGTCCTTGCCCGCCGAGCAGTGGAACAGCAGCGGCACGCCGTCCGGGGCGGCCAGCAGCCGCAGCAGCGCGGCGAAGCGCTCGCGGGCCACCGGGTCGGTGACGAACCAGCGGTAGAGCCCGGTCATCATGGTGGCCGCCCGGCCGTCGCCGAGCAGGGCGCGCTGCCTGTCCGGACTGCGGTCGGAGAGGGCACCGCGCAGCGTCAGGTGAATGTCGAAGTCCGTTGCCAACAGCGGGAGATGGTGGATCACCACGCCGTCCGGCAGCCGGTCCGGGCCGGCCTCGCGGACCTCCTCGGGGCTGCGTAGGTCGACCACCGCGCGCAGCCCGAGGGCGCCCAGCGGGTCGAGGTCCTCGGCGGCGACATGGTTCAGGCCATCGCTGCGCAGGGCCACTCCACGGCGTACCGCCGCCCCCTCGGCCGTCCGACAGCCGCCCAGATCCCGGGCGTTGACCGCCCCGCGCAGACCCAGACTACGGCCGACCAGGACCGTTCCATCCGGTTCCGGGAGCGCATTCCGTACGTTCCCGATTCGCTCGGATGCGACCTGACGATCGGCCATCAACGGCCTCCATTGCATATTCGGACTGTCACATGGCACAGCGGTGCCCGATATTGCATGAACCTGCCCGTTGCGGCGGCAAGATGTGCAAGAGTGTCGTGCGCGACGACGACAGTGTAGGTGCCCCACAGAGCCGTGTGAGCCGCACAGTCGGTAACCAGGTGTAGCACTCGGCTTCCGGTTTTTCATTTTCAATTCATTATTTGCGTAGGCGGTCGGGTTACGGTCACAATCAGCGCCGCCATGGCTTCGCCATGAACGTTGGTAACAGGTTCGCTGCACTCTCGCCCAATTGGTCCCTCGCACCGTCGACCCTCGACCAGGATGGGCGCCGGGCAGCCTGCTGCCCGCGAACAGCTACACGGGCTGGCGAGCGCCGAGCAGCGCAGCGCCTGTCCCAAGGGGAGGATCAGACATGGGTCGAGCGACCCGAAGAGTTGCCGCCTGCGCAGCGGCAGTTCTGCTGGCCAGCGGCCTGCAGACCACCCTGGCCCACGGCGACACCACGCCGCCCAGGATCGACCTCACCGTCCTGGTCATCGACGACGGGGGCCCGTCCGTCGCGGCGATCACCGCCGAACTCAAGAGCCAGGGCACGCCCTACAAGGTCGTCAGCCTCAATGACCCCAACCGCCCCGTCATCGACTCCGCTTTCCTGAGCGACACGGTGAACGGGCTGCCCCGGGGCAAGTACCAGGGCATCGTGCTGCCCAACGAAAACCCCTTCCCCAACAGCGCAGCCGAGATGACCGCGATCGCCACCTACGAAGCGGCTTTCAACGTCCGGCAGATCGACGCGTACACCTGGGCCAGTCCGGCCGTCGGCCTGAACTACGCCCAGAATCCGGGATTCGTCGGCACCCTCGACGGATTCCAGGCAGCCACCACGACGGCCGGAACTTCGGGCCCGTTCGGGTACCTCAAGGGCAGTGTCCCGTTCGAGGACAACGACCCGAACGTCAGCGAGAGCTACGGCTACCTGGCCACCCCGCTGGCCAACCTGCCGACCGGGGCCTCCTTCGTCCCGCTGGTCGACGCGGCGATACCCGGCACGACCAACCGCGGCTCGCTGGTCGGTGAGTACACCCACGACGGCCGCAAGGAGCTGGTCGTCACCTTCGTCTACAACCAGTACCAGCAGCAGTACCGGCTGCTGGCCCGCGGGATGGTCGACTGGATCACCCAGGGCGTCCACCTCGGCTACGACCGCAACTACTTCGCCACCCACGTGGACGACGTGTTCCTGGCCGACGACCGCTGGGACACCGTGCTCAAGTGCACCCCCGGTGACGTCACCTGCCCGCCCGGCACCCCGGACACCACCAACCCGATCCGGATGACCCAGGCGGACGCCCAGTACCTCAAGCAGTGGCAGACCGCCAACAACTTCACGCTGGACCTGGTGTTCAACGGCGGCGGCAGCGAGGACTGGAAGGCCGACCACCAGACGACGGTGGACCCGACCGCCGGCCAGATGATCGCCGACCAGAACAGCTACCGCTGGGTCAACCACACCTTCACCCACCCCTACCTGGGCTGCGTGCAGGACGTCACCGTGGTGCCGTGGAAGTGCACCAAGGACGCGTCGGGCAACACCGTCTGGACCGACCAGAACACCATCTCCACCCAGATCAAGCAGAACTTCGACTGGGCGACCGCCAACGGCCTCAAGGTCGACCCGCAGGTGCTCGTCACCGGCGAGCACTCCGGTCTGCTCACCGCCCCGCAGGAGACCAGCGACAACCCGAACCTGGCGCCCGCGCTGGCCGCCAACGGCATCAAGTTCACCGGCAGCGACGCCTCCCGCGAGCCCGGCCAGCGGGCCGTCGGCTCCTCCACGCTGACCGTGCCGCGGTACCCGATGAACGTCTTCTACAACGCCGGTTCGGCGAAGGAGGAGGCCGACGAGTACAACTGGATCTACACCAGCAAGGCCAACGGCGGCAGCGGCGTCTGCGAGAACAACGCCAACTCCACCTGCCTGCCCCAGCCGCTGGACACCGCCACCGGTTACCAGTCGTACATCGTGCCGCTGGAGGCCCGGATCGACCTCGGCCACGTGCTGAACAACGACCCGCGGCCGCACTTCGTGCACCAGTCGAACCTCTCCGAGGACCGCATCCTGTACCCGGTGCTGGAGAAGATCCTCGGCAACTACCGCTCGCTGTTCGCCGACAGCACCCCGATCGTGAACCTCGGCGAGCGCGAGATCGGCCAGGAGTTCCAGAAGCGCGCGGCCTGGGACAAGGCCGTCGCAGCCGGGCAGGTCACCGCCTACAAGATCGGCAACACCGTCACGGTCAACGCTCCGGCCGGTGTTCAGGTCCAGGCCACCATGCCGACCGGAACTGCTCAGAAGATGGCCATCGGTACGGCCGCCTTCGGTTCGGCCTACGCCGGTACGCTCTCGGGCTGGGTGTCCCCGGGCGCCCTGCAGAGCAACGTCACCCTGCAGCTCCCCTCCGGCAGCGCGCCGGCCGCCCCGGCCGCCGTCGCGCCGAACGTGGCGGCCAAGTCCGTCCCGGCACCGGCGCCGGCGGACAAGAAGGTCGTGCCGCAGGGCGTCGCCACGCCCGTCCCGGCCGGCCCGAGCGACGTCACCCGCAAGCCCGCCCAGTCCCTCGTCCCCGGCAGCGGAGCCCCGGTGCCCGGCAAGGACGCGGTCCAGGGCGCCAAGTCCCAGGGCAACGGTGCCCAGGCCGGCAACGGCCACGGCGGTTCCGGCAAGGCCCCCGGGGGGACGGCCTCGCACGGCAGCACGACCGGGCGCTCCGGCAACCGGTAATCCTCAGCACCTCGTGGCGGGGTCGGGCCGGGCGCCCGGCCCGGCCCCGCCACGGGTCCCGCTCCGGCCACCCAGTCCGGACAACGACGCAAGAACAGGAGGGGGGACAGGAGATGCGCGTCACCCTGCTCACCGAGGGGACGTACCCGCACCAGCACGGCGGCGTGAGCGTCTGGTGCGACCAACTCGTTCAGGGCATGCCGGACGTCGACTTCGACATCATCGCCGTCACCGGAACCGGCCAGGAGCCGCTGGCCTGGGAACTGCCCGCCAACGTACGGTCGGTCACCACCGCACCGCTGTGGGGCCCGGCCTCGGAGGCCCGGCCGCCGCGCGGCAAGGAGATGCGGCGCTTCCTCAACGCGTACGAGCGCTTCCTCCACTCCATCCTCGACCCGGTCTACACCACCCACTTCGGCACCGAGCTGTACGGCTTCGCCGACCTCGCCCGACGCGGGCTGCTCAGCCCGGCGCTGCGCAGCGAGCGCGCCCTGCGCACCCTCCAGCACGTGTGGACCCGCGACTACCTGCCCACCGCGGTCTCCCGGCCCACCCTGCACGACGCGCTGAACGCCACCGACCTGCTGGAGCACGCGCTGCGGCCGCTCTCGGTCGACCCGCCCACCGAGGGCGTCGCCCACGCGGCCAGCGGCGGCCTCGCCACGCTGCCCGGGCTGATCTCCGCCCAGCAGTTCGGCGTACCGTTTCTGCTCACCGAGCACGGCATCTACCTGCGCGAGCGCTACCTCGGCTACCGCACCGGCCCGTACCGCTGGCCGGTCAAGGCGCTGCTGCTCGGCTTCTACCGGATGCTCGCCGAGGAGAGCTACCGGCAGGCCGCCCTGGTCACCCCCGGCAACCGGTACAACCGGCGCTGGGAGGAGCGCGGCGGCACCCCGTCCACGCACATCCGCACCGTCTACAACGGGGTGGACCCGGCCGCCTTCCCGCCGGCCGGGCCGGAGCCCGAGACGCCGACCCTCAGCTGGGCCGGCCGGGTCGACCCGATCAAGGACCTGGAGACGCTGATCCGGGCCTTCGCCATCGTCCAGCGTGAGATCCCCGAGGCGCGGCTGCGGCTCTTCGGAGGCACCCCCAAGGGCGGCGAGGCGTACCGGGACGGCTGCATAGCCCTGGCCGCCGAGCTCGGCGTGGCCGACTCGGTGGCCTTCGAAGGCCGCGTCGCCGACATCACCGACGCGTACGCGGCGGGCAACGTGGTGATGCTCTCCAGCATCAGCGAGGGCTTCCCGTTCACCCTGATCGAGGCCATGTCCTGCGGCCGCGCGACCGTCTCCACCGACGTCGGCGGCGTGCGCGAGGCCGTCGGCGACACCGGACTGGTCGTCCCGCCGCGCGAACCCGAGCCGATGGCCGCCGCCGCGATCGAGCTGCTGCGCGACCCCGCGCGGCGCGCCCGGCTCGGCGAGGGCGCCCGGCTGCGGGTCATCGAGCAGTTCACCCTCCGGCAGAACATCGACGGCTTCCGGAGCATCTACACCGAACTCCTGGGCACCTCCCGCTGGATGCCCGGCGGCGTGGTCGCCGTCGCCGACGAGGTCCCCAGCCCGGACTGGGACCAGCAGTTGGCCACCGCCCGGCCCGAGCCCAGCGAGGTGGGCGCGTGAACGAGCGAAGCGAGCGAACCATCAGCAGGTGCGCGTTCCGCGAAGCGGCCGCCGAGCCCGGCGAGGTGGGCACGTGAACGAACGAAGCGAGCGAACCATCAGCAGGTGCGCGTTCCGCGAAGCGGCCGCCGAGCCCGGCGAGGTGGGCGCATGAGCGGTCCCATTCGCCTCGTCCCGGACGAGGGCGGCGTCGAGCCGACGATGCAGCTGCGCACCCTGCCGCTGAAGCGCCGCCGCCCCGCCCCGGCCGCCGAGCCCGACCCCGCCGAGCAGCTCGGTCTCTCCGACGACCCGCTGGACGAGCTCGCCGAGCGCCTGCGCGACGTCTGCGCCGACGCCGTCCACCCGTACGAGATCGCGGCCTTCCTGGAGTCCGACGGCCTCTCCGACGAACAGGCCGCCCTGCTGTACGGCCGTCCCGACGCGTTCACCGTCGCCGAGGAGCTGTTCGAGAAGGTCGAGCGCCGCTACCCCGGCCCGAGCTCCGAGTTCGCCAACCCCTGGCGAGCCGACCCCTGGCGCTGCGTGGTGCGCGGGCTGGTGTTCGCCCTGCCCGGCCTCGGCTACCTGCTCGGCGCCAACCTGTTCGCGACCACCCGGATGCGCTTCGGCCTGCCCTCGGGCATGCTCGCGCTGTCCATCGCCACGCTGGTCAGCTGGGGCTTCAACCAGGCCCTGGCGCACCGCGCGTACCGCTGGTTGAGCCGGCTGCGCCGCCGGGACGCGGCGATCTGCCTGGCCGTGGGCGCCCCGCTCGGCGCGTTGGTGGCCTCCGCCTCCGCGTACGTGGTGGGCGGGCCGCTCGGCGCGCTGTGGTTCGCCGCTGGGCAGTCCTGCTACCTGGCCGCGGCCACCGCGCTGCTGGTGCTCGGGCGGGAGAAGTTCCTGCTGCTGGCGCTGGCCCCGGCCTCGGTCGGCGCGGGCGTGGTGCTCGCGGTCGACGTCCCGCAGGCGGTCCGTACGGTGGTGCTGCTCGCCTCGGTGGCGCTGGCGGTCGGCCTGGCCGTCCGGGAGCTGCTGGTCGCGGCCCGCGGCGGCGACCAGGACGGCGTGGAGCTGAAGCTGCCGATCCGCCAGGAGGTCCCACACCTGCTGTTCGGGCTGGCCTGCGGCGCGCTCACGCTGATCGCGGGCCTCGGCGAGACCGTCCACCAGGCCGTGCACGCCGCCTCGCACGTGGTGCACACCCCGGTCCACGGCGCGCACACCCCGGTCCACGGCGCGCACGCCCCGACCGCGCCGACCGGCCCGGCCATGATCGCGCTGACGCTCAGTCTCGGTCTGGCCGAGTGGCTGCTGTTCCGCTACCGGGCGATGGCCGTGGCCGCACTGCGCTCCAGCCACACCACCGGGCAGTTCACCCGCCGCACCGGCGGGATCCTGCTCGGCTGCCTGTTCATCTACCTCACCACCGTGGCCGCGCTGGACGCCGCCGCGACCGTGCTGTGGCCGGGCGCCCCGTCGCTCGGCGTGCCGCAGCTGGCCGCGATGCTGCTCCTGGGCGGCTCGCTCTGGCTGGCGCTGCTGCTGAACGCCTTCGGGTTCAGCTGGAGCACCGCCCTCATCTGTCTGGCCGCCGCAGTCGCCGAGAGCGTCGGGCTGCTGACCGGTGCGGACCCGATCGTCCTGCAGCTGATCGGCTGCGGGGCGGCCTCACTCGTCCTCACCGCAATCGCCGGGCCCGCGCTCGGCCGCACCACCCAACACCGCTGAGAATCCGCCTCTCCAGAGGCACCACCGGCCGGTCGTGACCACGCGTCCGGCTACCCCCGAGATCGAGAAAGCGAATCCGCATGAGCAGCGTCGCGGTTACCGGAGCCGAGGGCTTCATCGGCTCCCACCTGGTCGAGACCCTGGTCGCCGACGGGCACCACGTCCGCGCGATGGTCCAGTACAACTCCTTCTCCTCCTTCGGCTGGCTGGAGACCCTGTCGCCGGAGGTGCTGGACTCGGTCGAGATCGTCCTCGGCGACGTCCGGGATCCGGGCTCGGTCAACGGCCTGGTCAAGGGCACCGAGGCGGTCTACCACCTGGCCGCCCTGATCGCGATCCCGTATTCCTACCGCGCTCCCCACTCGTACGTGGACACCAACGTCACCGGCACCCTGAACGTGCTGGAGGCAGTGCGCCACCTGGAGATCCCGCGCCTGGTGCACACCTCCACCAGCGAGACGTACGGCACCGCGCAGACCGTGCCGATCACCGAGGACCACCCGATCAACACCCAGTCCCCGTACGCCGCCTCGAAGGCCGGCGGGGACCGGCTGGCCGACAGCTACCACGCCAGCTTCGAGACCCCGGTCGTCACCCTGCGCCCGTTCAACACCTTCGGCCCGCGCCAGTCGATGCGCGCCGTCATACCGACCGTGATCGCCCAGGTCGCGGCCGGCCAGACCGAGATCACCCTCGGCGACCTGCGCCCGACCCGCGACTTCACGTTCGTCAAGGACACCGCCAACGCCTTCCGCACGGTGGGCACCGCGGCCGCCGAGAGCGTGGTCGGCCGGACCTTCAACGCCGGCACCGGCGGCGAGATCTCGGTCGGCGACCTGGTCACCCTGGTCGGCAAGCTGATGGGCGTGGACCTGGTGGTGAAGGAGGACGAGCAGCGCATCCGTCCGACCAACTCCGAGGTCATGCGCCTGGTCGCGGACGCCACCCGGCTGCGCGAGGCCACCGGCTGGGCCCCACGGTTCAGCCTGGAGCAGGGCCTGGAGCAGACCATCGAGTTCTTCCGCGACCCGGCCAACCTGGCCCGCTACAAGACCGACATCTACAACGTCTGACCGGCGTACCGATCATGCCCGTCCTGGTAACCAAGGTTCGCGTCCTGCACATCCTTTCCGTGGGGGAAACACCATGCATGCAGTGATCCTGGCCGGCGGTAAGGGCGTCCGTCTCCGCCCGTACACCACCGCGCTCCCCAAGCCGCTCGTCCCGATCGGCGACCAGCACGCGATCCTGGAGATCGTGATGCGCCAGCTCGCCGCCGCGGGCTTCAAGACCGTCACCCTGGCCATCGGCCACCTCGGCCACATCATCCGCGCCTACGTCGGCAACGGCTCGCAGTGGGGCCTGCGGGTCGGCTACGCCGTCGAGGACAGCCCGCTCGGCACCATGGGCCCGCTGCTCACGATGCAGGACCGCCTGCCGGAGCACTTCCTGGTGATGAACGGCGACATCCTCACCGACCTGGACTTCTCCGGGGTTCTCAAGCACCACGAGCAGTCCGGCGCCCCGCTGACCATCGCCACCTACGCCCGTCAGGTGAAGATCGACTTCGGTGTGCTGACCACCGACTCCGGCACCATCACCGGCTTCCAGGAGAAGCCCAGCATCGACTACCGGGTCTCGATGGGCGTGTACGGCGTCTCCCGCGCCGCGCTCGCCAAGTACACCCCGGGCCTGCCGCTGGGCTTCGACGAGCTGGTGCTCGACCTGCTGGCCGCCGACACCCCGCCGGCCGCCTACGACTTCGGCGGCTACTGGCTGGACATCGGCCGCCCCGACGACTACGACCGGGCGAACGCCGAGTTCACCTCGATCCGCCCGGTCCTGATGCCGTTCGAGTCGGCCGCCACCATGCCGGGCCTCGCGGAGCTGCCGGTTCCGGCCGCCCGCACCGCCCCGGACGACGCGACCGACGAGCCCGTCACCGCGGGCGCCGAGACCGACGGACGGGCCGCGTGAGAATCCTGCTCCTCGGCGGCGACGGCTTCCTGGGCCGTCACGCCGTCACCGTCCTGCGGACGCTGCCCGGGGCCACCCTGCTGTCCGCGGGCCGGCGGCCCACCCACGACCTCCGGCTGGATCTGGGCATCGCCGAGGCCGGCCCGCTCGGCGAGGAGCTGGCCGCGCTGGCTCCCGACGTGGTGATCAACCTCGCGGGGGCGGTGGCCGGCAGCGCGGTCAAGCTCGCCGAGGTGAACGCCCGCGGCCCGGCGGTGCTCTGCGAGGCACTCGCCCTGGGCGCCCCGAAGGCCCGTCTGGTGCACATCGGTTCGGCCGGCGAGTACGGCGTCTGCGACGAGGGCGAGTCGCTCTCCGAGCAGTCCGACGCCCGCCCGGTCGGCGTGTACGGCGCGACCAAGCTGGCCGGCTCCCTCGCGGTGGCCGGTTCGCCGCTGGACGCGGTGGTGCTGCGGGTGTTCAACCCGGTCGGTCCGGGTGCCCCGGCGGGCTCGCTGCCCGGCCGGCTGGCGGCCGAGCTGCGCCGGGTGGCGCCCGAGGGCGCCGACGCCGTGGTCACGGTCGGGGACCTCTCCGCCTACCGGGACTTCGTGGACGCCCGGGACATCGCCAGGGCGATCGGCCTGGCCGCCACCGTCGACGGCCCGCTCCCCCGGGTGCTCAACCTGGCGACCGGTCGCGCCCAGCGGGTCCGGGCGGTCGCCGATGGCCTGGTCGCGGCGTCCGGCTTCACCGGCCGGATCGACGAGAGCGGAGCGGGCTCCGAGCGCTCGACCGCGGTCTCCTGGCAGCAGGCCGACGTGTCGGCCGCCGCCCGGGCCCTCGGCTGGCACCCGGAGACCGAGCTCGCCGACACCCTGCGCGACCTGTGGCTCAGCACCGCCGAGCCCGCCCCGACCCCGGTGGTCGCATGACCGCCGGGACCACTCCCGACGGCCGCCTGCTGGTGCCGCTGTACGTCCACCCCGCGGTGGACCCGGCGGCCTGGCGGGCGGTCGCCGCCGCCGACCCCGCCCGGATCGCCGCCGTGGTGCTCAACCTCGCGGACGGCCCGGGCGAGGTACCGGACCACGTCTTCGCCGAGGCCGCCGACGAACTCCGGGCGGCCGGCCTGCCATTGGTCGGGTACGCCGACACCGATTACGGCCGGCGGCCCCACGCGGCCGTGGTCGCCGACATCTTGACATATCGTCAGCGGCACGGCATCACGGGCGTCTACCTCGACCAAGTCGCCACCCACCCCGGCGCGTTGGCGCACTACCGGCGCCTCGCGACGGCGGCCCGGGCGGCCGGCTGCGGCACCGTGGTGTTCGGCCACGGCGAGCACCCGGACCCTGGGTACGCCGAAGTCGGCCTGGCCGACCTGCTGGTCACCTTCGAGGGCGACTGGGACACGTACCGCGCGATGACGCTGCCGCTGTGGACCGGCCGGCACGCGGCCTCCCGCTTCTGCCACCTGGTCTACGACGTCCCGGCCGAGTCCGCCGAGGACGCCTCCGCACTGATCGCCGCCCGACGGGCCGGCGTCGGCTGCGCCGTACCGGGAACCGGGGAGAACCCCTGGCGCACCCTGCCGTACGGCCTGACCGCCGCTGAACTGACCTGACCCGATCCGGAGTTCGAGTACCGTGAACCGCCGTACCCGGCTGATGCCGGCCGCCCTGGCCCTCGCCACCGCCACCGCCCTGCTGGTCAGCTCGTGCAGCAGCTCCGGCTCGGAGGACGACGATTCGGCCGACGGCAACCAGAGCAACTCGCCCACGGCCACCGCGCCGAGCGTCCCCGGCACCACCACGCCCACCGACCCCGGTACCACCTCGGCCCCGGGCACCCCGAGCGGCACCACCCCGCCCGGCACCACCACCCCGCCCGGCACCACCCCGCCCGGCACCACCACCCCGCCGGCCGGCGCCCGCTGGCAGCCCACCCCCGGCCTGGCCTGGCAGTGGCAGCTCGGCGGCACGGTGGACCAGTCGGTGGACGTGCCGGTCTACGACATCGACGGCTTCGAGAACGACGCCTCGGTGGTCGCCGCGCTGCACGCCAAGGGCCGCAAGGTGATCTGCTACGTCAACGCCGGCTCCTGGGAGGACTTCCGCCCCGACTCCGCGGCATTCGCCAAGTCCCTCCAGGGCTCGGACACCGGCTGGAAGGGCGAGAAGTGGTTCGACATCCGCAAGCTCGACCAGCTGAAGCCCCTGATGGCGACCCGCTTCGACATGTGCAAGAGCAAGGGCTTCGACGCCATCGAGCCGGACACCATCGAGGCCTACAACCAGAACAGCGGCTTCCCGCTGACCCCCGATGACCAGCTCAAGTACAACCGGATGCTGGCCCAGCTCGCCCACGAACGCGGTCTGGCCATCGGCCTGAAGAACGACCTGGACCAGATCCCCGCGCTGCTGCCGGACTTCGACTTCGCGGTCAACGAGGAGTGCTCGCAGTTCGACGAGTGCGACCGGGTCTCACCCTTCATCAAGGCGGGCAAGGCGGTCTTCCACGTCGAGTACAAGCTCGACACGGACCGGTTCTGCGCCAAGACCAAGGCGCTGGGCTTCAGTTCGATGCAGAAGAAGCTCGACCTCAACGCCTGGCGCAAGCCCTGCTGAGGCCGGAGCCGCACGTCGCGCGGGTGACCCCCACCAGGGCCACCCGCGCGACGGTCACTTGACCGCCAGCCAGACGACGGCGCCCAGGACGGCCAGGACGACGACGGCGACCAGCGCGATCACGCCGGTGCGACTGCCGTTGTTGCTGCTGCCGTAGGTGGAGACGGAGCCCGGTGCCTGGGGCGCCGGGGTCTCGTCGACGAACGCCCGGAACATCTGGGTGCTACCGGCGGGGTCGTAGTCGTTGTCAGCCATGGCACGGACTCTAACGAATCCGCCCACCTCAGGCACACCCCGGACCCCTCCTGGGATGAACACGCCACCCGCCCGTACGACGGCGGTACGACCGGATCGTGAAATCCGTGTGACCGACGGAATGCGCTGCCGCGCAAGCGGGTTGACTGGGATCATGACCGGAAACCAGAGCCGGGTCCGCCTCGGCACCTCCGACCTGTCCGTCCACCCGCTCTCCCTCGGCGGCAACGTCTTCGGCTGGACGGCCGATGAACAGCAGTCCTTCGCGGTGCTGGACGCCTACGCCGCCGCAGGCGGCAACTTCATCGACACCGCCGACGTCTACTCGGCCTGGGCCCCCGGCAACGTCGGCGGCGAGTCCGAGACGGTGATCGGCGACTGGCTGCGCAGCCGGGGCAACCGGGACTCGATCGTGATCGCCACCAAGGTCGGCGCGCACCCGGAGGCGAACGGCCTGGGCGCGGCCAACATCAAGGCCTCGGTGGAGGGCTCGCTCCGGCGCCTCGGCGTCGACCACATCGACCTGTACTACACCCACCGGGACGACGACACCCCGGTCGAGGAGTTCGTGACGGCCCTGGACGAGCTGGTCCGCGCCGGCAAGGTCCGGGCGGTCGCCGCCTCCAACATCTCCGCCGAGCGGCTCGCCGAGGCGCTCGCCTTCGCCGAGCGCGAGGGCCTGGCCAAGTACGTCGCGGTCCAGCCGCACTACAACCTGGTCTCCCGGGACACCTTCGAGGGCCCGCTGGCCGACGTGGTCGCCCAGCACGGCCTGGCCACCGTGCCCTACTACGCGCTCGCCTCCGGCTTCCTGACCGGCAAGTACCGTCCGGGCGGCGCCGGGGTCGACAGCGCCCGGGCCGAGGGCGCAGCCCGCTACCTGGCCGAGCCGCGCGGCCCCAGGGTCCTGGCGGCCCTGGACGCGGTGGCCGCCGAGCACGGAGTCGAACCCGCCGGGGTCGCCCTGGCCTGGCTCGCCGCCCGCCCGACGGTCGCCGCCCCGATCGCCAGCGCCCGCACCGTCGACCAGCTGCCCCCGCTGCTGGCCGGCGCCACGCTGAAGCTCGCCCCCGAGCAGACCGCACTGCTGGACGCGGCCTCCGCCTGATGCCGCGCCGGGGCCCCCGACAGCGGTGTGTTGTCGGGGGCCCCGGGTGCTTCCCGGCTACGGCCGCCCGAAGTGGGTCGGGTAGTAGCCGGAGTCGAGCGTCGATATCCGGACGGTCTTTCCCGGCCGCGGCGCCTCCACGAACGTGCCGCCGCCCAGGTAGATCCCCACGTGGTGGATCCCCGAGGCCCGCCCGCTGTCCGACCAGAACACCAGGTCACCGCGGCGCAGCTGCCCCGCGCTGATCGGCGTGGTGGCCGCGTACTGGTCGTCGGCCACCCGCGGCAGGCTTATCCCGCTGCGCCGGTAGGCCTGCTGGACCAGCCCGGAGCAGTCGTATCCGGACGGGCCGTTGCCGCCCCAGACGTACGGCTTGCCCAGCTGGGCGAGCGCGTAGTCGACGGCCGACTCGGTGCTCCCGGTGGACGACGAGCCGCCCCGCGGGGGCCGGCTGTCCGACTGGCCGGACGCCTGGTCCGAACCGCCGGAGCCGCCGGACTTCCCGGTGCGGCTGACGTAGACGTCGTAGTGGCTGGTCCAGCGCCACTCACCGGCACCGTTCTTGAACCAGTACTTCGATCCGTCCCAGCCCTGGCGCGGGCCCCAGGAGGAGGCCGAGCCGTTCGAGACGGCCTGGCCGGCGGATCCGGAGGAGCCGCCGGACTTCCCGGTGCGGCTGACGTAGACGTCGTAGTGACTGGTCCAGCGCCACTCACCGGCACCGTTCCTGAACCAGTACTTCGACCCGTCCCAGCCCTGCTTGCCGGCCGCGGCGTGCGCGGATCCGGCTCCCGCCGTGAGGCCGACCGCGCCGGCGCCCGCCAGCACGGTGGTGGCCAGGCAGGTGCTCCGCACGGCCCGGTGTATTCGGCTGCCGCCGCCCGCCACGGCGGCGCGGGCGGTGCGCGGCCGGGCGGCGCAGTTCGGGCAGCCGCAGCCCGTGATCGGGGGGATGCTGCCGAGGCGCTCCTCGAAGCCGATCAGGCCGGGGTCGGCGTCTGGGCCGGTGCCCGGTTCGGCGTACGCGCCGGTGGCTATCCTCATGCGGGTCGTCCTTCCTTCCGCCCGGCACGGGCGGCCGGGGGCGGTACCGAGGCGGCCACTCCGGCCGGGGCGACGAAGGCGACCAGCAGCTGTTCCATCAGCGCGCTGCGGGCGGCCTCGTCCAGTTCGTGCGCGGTAGCGCGTTCCAGCCGGCGGACGGCCAGCGCCGCCGCCTCCACCGCGTCGTCGACCAGCACGGTCCGCAGGCCCGCGTCGAGGTCGGCGAGCCGGCGGCGGCGCATCGACTCGGCCACCTCGGGCGCGTAGTCCAGCGCCAGCGGCTGCACCGAGTAGACCTCCAGGCCCGCCGGGGCGGCCTCGGCGGCCAGCGCCCGGGTCATCTCGTCGGCGAACCACTGCCCGTCGCGCAGGGCCGGCCCGGGGGCCGCGTTGCTGTCGCACGGCAGGATGGAGGCGGTGCGGGTGAGCACCGCCTGGACCTGCTCGCGCAGGTAGCTCTCGTGGTCCTCGATCGCCAGCAGCGCCCGCGCGGTGTCCTTGACCCGCCAGACGATCAGCAGCCGGACGATGATCGGGGTGCCGGTGCGGTCGACCACCTTGACCGGCTCGCTGCGCCAGTGCCGCAGCCGCACGTCGACCCGGCGGCGGCGCAGCAGCGGGTAGACCCAGACCAGCCCGGTCCGGCGCACCGTGCCCCGGTAGCGGCCCCAGCGGGTCAGCACCCGGGTCTCACCGCCGGCGTTGGCCAGCAGGCCGGCCAGCGCGCACACCACCAGCAGACCGGCCGCGCTGGCCCCGGCGATCGCCTGGGCGTCCACCTCGGCCCGGCCACTGGCCAGGGCGGCGGGGCCGCGCAGTTCGGGCAGGGCGTCCCAGCGCGGGATGACGCCGGTGCGCAGCAGCACGTACACCACGCCGGCCAGGCCGAGCAGCACCACCAGCAGCGCGACCCAGCCCGGCAGTGCGCCGGCGGTGTGCTCGCGCAGCGCCTGGTCCGCCCGCGGGGGGCGGCGCGAGGTGGCGGCGGCGGGAGCTCCGGCCTGGCCGGCCTCGGGGAGTTCGACGGTCTCCGGGGCGGCCACCTCCAGCGGGTCCCGCAGGTCGGCGGCGTCGGCCGGGGACGGACCGGGGACGACCGCCAGCGGAGCGGTCGCCGGACCGGCGTCGACCGGTCCCGCCGCCTTGGCGGCCTTGCCGGTCGAGACCTTGGCCAGCGGGCTGGCGCCGGAGGCGGAACGTTCCGGCAAGACCGGCGGGAACGACTTGGGCAGGTTCTCGGGTCGCTGCGAAGAATCGCGGGTGACGTCCATGCACGGATCCTCTGGGTCTGGTGTGTCGCGCAACGGGCGGCCCGGATCTGACGGGCAGTGCCAAAGTCAGGCTAAGTTCATACGTCATCAAATGCGACATTTGAGCCGAGGTGTGTCGACATTTACTGACGAATCGCCACAGCTGACCTGACGCGCAGGCACATGAGCGGACAGTCGGGACGGTTCGGCGCAGGTCAGCGCCGTCGGGCACCGGATCCACGGGCGAACACCCGGCGGGTGATCAGCCCGATCCCGGCGAGCACCAGCAGCACCCCGGCGAGCAGGCCGTGCCAGCGGGCCTCCCGGGGCCGGCCGGCCGCCGCCCCCTCGAGCGGGGGTGCGGGCAGCAGACGGGCGGCGGTCCCGCCCGTCCGGGGTTCGCCCCGGTCAGCGGCCGACAGCGGCTCGGCGGCGACGGTCGACGGGACCCCCGGGGACGGGGCGGCACCGCCGGACGACGGGGCCGAGACGGCGGGAACGAACGGGACTGTCGGACGGCCCGAGGAGCCGGGGGCGGTGGATGGCGTCGGAACAGCAGGAGTCGCAGGGACGGACGGCACCGGCGGCACCGGCGCCGAGGGCTTCACCGGGGCCCCGACCACCGGCGGCACGGCCGGCGGGACGGTGATCGGCAGCAGCCCCGGGGGGATCGGCCGGAGCGCCGGGACCTCGGTCGGGCTCGGCGACCCGCCCCCGACCGTGGGCGCCGCCGAGGGCGCTTCCGGCGCACCGGAGGGTCTCGGCGAGGCCCCCACCGACGCCGTCGCGCTCGGACCGGCATTCGGGCTCGTGCCCGGCCTCACGCTCGGACTCACACTCGCCCCAACGGACGCCGTGGCACCGGGCGTTGCACTGACCGACGCCGAAGCCGAGGCCGACGCCGACGCGGTCTCGGATGGAGTCGCGGATGGGGTCGCCGACGCCACCGGACTCGAAGAGGCCACCGGACCGGGCGCCACGACCGCCTGCACCCGCACCCGCACGGGATCCGCCGAAGTCCCGTTCCCCGCGCGGTCGGTCACCGTGACCGTCAGCCACTGCTCCCCGTCCGCCACGTCCCGGTTGGCGGTGCAGCTCCAGCTCCCGTCCAGCGCCGCCGTGGCCCCGCAGAGCACCGTCCGGTCGCCGGAGCCCGCCGCCGGAGCCGCCGTGACCAGCACGTTCGCGCCGGGTTCGGCCAGCCCGGTGAGCTTCGGCCGGCCGGCCCGCAGCACCTCGCCGGAGGCCGGGGAGGTGAGCACCGGCTTGTCCGGCGGCACGGTGTCCACGACCAGGGCGACCGGCTGCCCGGACGTCCGGTTCCCGGCGGCGTCGACGGCGACCGGGGTGAGCTGGTGGCTGCCGTCCGCCAGGTTCTCGACCGGCAGGCAGGACCACTCGCCGGCGGTCCGGACGGCGCTGCTGCACAGTTCGGAGGTGGTGGACCTGTCGGTGACCGAGACGGTGCTGCCGGCCTCGCCGGTGCCGGTGAGCTGCAGCCCGGGATCATTGGTGTACGCGGGGAGGGTGAGCACGGGGGCGGTCGGCGGCGTGGTCTTCACGGTGACCTTGGCCGGCTCGCCGCGCAGCACCACGCCCCCGCTGGTGGTCTCCACCGGGGTGAGGGCGTGCGGCCCGGCCGCGAGCGCGCTGCCGGGGCGGCAGGACCAGTCGCCGCCGCGTTCGACCTTGGCCCGGCAGAGCGTCGCGTCGCCGTCCCGGACCTCCACCGAGGCTCCCGCGACGGCGCCCTCGCCGCGGATCTGCGGGCGGGCCTCGGCCAGCACGGTGCCGTCGACGGGCTCGGCGATCTCGGGCCGGGCGGCACCGACGGTCAGCTTGATCCGCTGGTCGGTGACCTCCCCCGAGTCGGCGAAGCCGCCGGAGGGGACGAGCTGGCTGGTGTCGCGGCCGAGCCGCAGCCGGGCCCAGGTCTCGCCGGAGGCCGCGCCGACCGGGACGGTCCACTCCAGGGTCGCGGTGTCGGCGCCGGCCGGGATCTCGGTCTGCACCCGGTCGGCGGGGTCGAAGCGGCCGCTGTGGTCGAAGTCGATCCAGCCGGCCAGGGTGGCGGGCTGGTCGCCCACCGCCACCGGGACGGTGACCCGGTAGTAGCGGCCGATGGCGGCCTGGTCGGGGAAGCCGATCGACGGGTCGGCGCCCTGGTACTCGCTGCGGCCGGGCTGGAGCTTGGGGGGCGGCGGGCCGGCTGCCGTGCTGGCGAAGGGGTTGCCGCGCCGGACCGCGCCGTGGTCCAGCTCGACCAGCGGCTCGTCGCCCGTGCTGCCGCCGGGCCGGCTCCGGTCCCGGCGCGGCGGGGAGGCCGCGTCGGCGCCCAGGAACAGGTCGGAGACCACGTGCGAGGCGTTGCCGTAGGCCTGCGGCGCGGTACCGAGGTCCTCGTCCACCGTGACGGTGTAGGCCTGGCGCAGGAGCGGCGGGGCGGTGGTGCTCCCGCCCCGCGCGGTGGAGCGCTGCTCGACCCGGAACTCCGCGGTGCGGACCGTCCCGGCGAGTTCCAGGGTGCCTTCGGCGGCGGAGCCGGCGGCGCCGTCGATGCTGCCGTCGCTCCCGGCGGGGGCGAGGGAGCCGCCGTCGACCGTCCAGCCGGGCCAGTCGGTGCGCCCGACCAGGGTGGGGACGGCGGGCGAACCGCCGATGAGGGTCAGTCGGGCGGCGGTGCTGGTGGTGCCGGACGTCCCGGTGGCGACCGCAGCCAGTCCGCTGAGGTGCAGCCGGGGGTTGCGGACCGGCCGGGAGAAGCCGACCCGGAGGGTTCCGACGGTGCGCCAGGAACCTTCCGTCCGCGGCTGGTCGGGGGTGAGGCCGAAGGTCAGGGCGGCGTCCCCGGGGCGCTTCCCGTCCGCGTAGACCGCGGTGGCCCGCCCCCCGCCGGAACGGTCGGCCAGCCGGCCGGGCTCGGCGGTGACGGCCGCGCCGTCCGCTCCGGTGAGGTCGAGCTGGACGGAGAGGCCGGACGGCAGCACCGCCCGGTGCTCGCCCGACCAGGCGTCAGGGGACTGCTGTGCCGCCGAGAGCGGGGCGCTCCAACCGGTCAGCGCCCCGGCCGTGAGAACGGCCAGGGCGGCAGCTGTGCGGGGGAACTGTCGGCTCATCCGGCTCTCCTTCACGGTCGGCTGCCGGGGTGGCGGGCAGTCTGGGCACAAGATCCGACAAAAACGGAATCACGACCCCGGACCGGTCATACTGCGACACCTGGGCTTTTGGCCGCGTCCCACCCGTTTGGCGGTCATCCGGGCGGCAGGACGGGATGTACCCGAATCGGATGCATTTCATCCATTAGGCGGTAATGGATCCCACGCGAACGGCCGAGCCCACCCGAATGGCGGAGGAGGGGGAATTCCGGCTGATTAGGCGGGCACCAGCGTCCGGTACCTGACCATTCATCGGGGAACTCTGTTCGAATTGGCCACCCGGTCAGTAGAGTCGGGACCCGTGACTGTGGACCCCGTACTCGTGAAGCGTAGTTTCGCGGCCGTAGAGCCCCACGGCCCCGTCGTCACCGAATACTTCTACCGGCATCTGTTCGAGCACGATCCCGCTCTACGCCCCCTCTTCGCCGAGCACCTGGACGAACAGCGGGACCGGCTGTTCGCCGCCCTCGGCGCGCTCGTCACCCACTTCGAGGACACCGACACCATGCTCGGGCTGCTCCGCGGCCTCGGCGCGCGGCACGCCGGGTACGGCGCGTTGGTGGAGCACTTCCCGGCCGTCGGCGTGAGCCTGCTCGCCACCCTGGCCCACTACGCCGGCGACGACTGGACCCCGGAGGCCGAGGCCGCCTGGACCGCCGTCTACGCGGTGGTCAGCGACACCATGGCCGCGGCGCTCACCGAAGCCCGGTCGGCCTAGCCGGGGGCGGCCGGTGGCCTTCGACCCCGCGGTCGTCCGCGCCAGCTTCGCCGTCGTCGAGCGCCGGGCCGACCATCTGACCACCTTCTTCTACACCCACCTGTTCAGCCACAACCCCGGGCTGCGGGCGCTCTTCCCCGCCCAACTGCACGAGCAACGGGACCGGCTGTTCGCCGCGCTCACCCGGATCGTGCTGCGGCTGGACGAGCCCGAGCAGCTCACCGAGTACCTCCGGGCGCTCGGGCGCGACCACCGGAAGTTCCAGGCCGCGCCCGAGCACTACCCCGCCGTCGGCGCCAGCCTGATCGCCGCGCTGCGGCAGTGCTCCGGCCACTCCTGGACGCCGGAGACCGAGCGGGCCTGGACCGAGGCCTACGCCCTGATCGCCGGGATCATGACCGGCGCTGCCGACGAACTCCCGGAGCACCACCCGGCCTGGTGGGAGGCCGAGGTCGCCACCCGCCGCCGGGCCGCCCCCGACCTGATCGTGCTCACCCTGGCGCCGATGCGCCCGTACCCTTTCACGGCCGGCCAGTACCTCACCCTCAGCAGCCCCAGGGCTCCCCGGGTCTGGCGGCCGTACTCGCTCGCCAACGCGCCGCGCCCGGACGGCAGCCTGGAACTGCACGTACGGCGGGTGCCCGGCGGACTGCTCAGCCCCGTCCTGGTGGAGGACGTGATGCCCGGCGAACTGCTGCGGCTCGGACCGCCGCTCGGCGAGGCCGTGCTCGCCGACGCCCCGGACCGGCCGCTGTTGCTGGTCGCCGCCGGCAGCGGCTGGGGGCAGACCAAGGCGCTGCTGGAGCAGCTCACCGCCGGACAGCCGGAGCGGGAGGCGACCGTCCTGCTGGCGGCCCGCTCGGCGGCCGGGCAGTACGACCTGGACACCGTGCGGCGACTGCTCACCCGCAACCCCCGGCTGCGGGTGCTGACCGCCGCCCCCGACCGGTCGGCGGGCCCCGACGGCACCACCGCGCTGCTGCGCCGGACCCTGCACGGACAGGGCGACTTCACCGGTTGGGAGGTCCACCTCTCCGGCCCGCCGGAGCTGGTCTCCGAACTCGCCGGACTGGTCCTCGCCCTGGGCGCCGCCCCCGGGCTGGTCCGCCACGACCCGGTGCCGGCCACCTTCAACCGGGCCCGGCCGCTGACCAGCTCGGACTGGTTCCTGGACCACCGGGACGTGCCCTGGATCAACCGGACCGACCTGGGGTGACCGTCGTCACAACCGGGCCGGGGCCGGGAAACGGAGAAGCCCCCGGCCGGTGGCCGGGGGCTTCTCGCTGGTGCGCTCAGCAGGATTCGAACCTGCAACCTCTTGATCCGTAGTCAAGTGCTCTATCCGTTGAGCTATGAGCGCAAGGAACGGGCGAACCCGATCTTGCGGAGGTTGGTGCGCTCAGCAGGATTCGAACCTGCAACCTCTTGATCCGTAGTCAAGTGCTCTATCCGTTGAGCTATGAGCGCTCGCCCTGGTGAACCGTGGCCCCCGGGGCGTTGCGTGGACAACATTACATGACCTGCGACGCAGGACGAAATCGATTGAGCCGACCCCTCCGGCCTGCGGCGAACCGGCTCCCGGCCTGCTCCGGCCGGGCCGACGGTCACGCCCCGGACATGCGGGGAGCCCCGCCGACGAGATCGTCGACGGGGCTCCCCGGACTGCGGAGGCTGAGGGATTTGAACCCTCGATCAGGAATAACCCCGAAACCGCATTAGCAGTGCGGCGCCATAGACCGGACTAGGCGAAGCCTCCCCACATGGACCACGCCCGCGCGCTGCGGACCCGTTCCGTGTGTCAGTGATGATGCCACAACCGTGGGGCTCGGCACCAACCACCGCCCACGTTACTAGGCGGGTCGTCCCTGCCGCAAAGAAGAATGAGATACTGCCGACTCCGGAGGAGCTGCCCTGAGCCGAGGAGACCTGTCGACGTGAGCAGCAGGCCGATCCGAGGCGCTGCTCGCCTCGACGCCATACTCGACGCCCTGCCCGACGCGTTGTTGCTGGTGAACAGCAACGGCACGGTGGTGGACGCCAACAGCGCGGCGGTCCAGGCGCTACAGGCGCCCGGCACCTCGCTGGTCGGCATGGGCGTGCTCGGACTGCTGCCCGAGTTCGACCCCAGCCGGATCCCCGGCTCGATGCGGCCGGCCACCCGCGACGGCGACGCCCTGGACCGCCCGGTCCGGATGACCGCCCACCGCACCGACGGCACGACCTTCCCGGTCGAGGTCTCCGGCAACGACTTCGCCACCGACGGCGGCGAAGGCTACGGGCGCTCCCCGTACGAGCCGTACCGCGAGGGCCCGCGCGCCTCCTCGTCCTCCGACCTGCTCCTGCTGCTGGTCCGCGACCTCTCCGGACGGCTCGGCGTCGAGGCCGAGCTGCGCCGCCAGCACAAGCAGACCGAGATGATCCTGCGGGCCGCCGCCGAGGGCGTGCTCGGGGTCGACCTCGAGGGCCGCTGCGTGCTGGTCAACCCGGCCGCCGCGCACATCCTGGAGTACCGGGCGAGCGAGCTGGGCGGGCGCGAGCTGCACCCGCTGATCCAGCACTCCCGGGCCGACGGCACCCCGCTGGCGCTGGAGGAGTCCGCGCTGCTGGACACCCTGACCTCCGGGCGCAAGCACCGGGTGCGCGGCACCGTGCTGTGGCGCAAGGACGGCCGGCCGGTCACCGTCGACCTCACCACCGCCCCGGTCCGGGACGGCGACCAGCTGGTCGGCGCGGTGATGACCTTCACCGACCGCAGCCGCGAACTCGCCCTGATCGCCCGCAACGAGCAGCTCACCGCCGTCCTGGAGGGCGAGCTCGGCGGCGCGCTGAGCGCGCTCAACCAGCGGCTGGACACCCTCGCCGCCGACCCGGCCGGGCAGCTCTGGCCGGAGGCCAACTGGACCCTGCGCCGACTCGCCGACGAGTGCCGCCGGTTCGGCAAGCTGATCGACGACGTGCTGGAGCACCAGCGCGCCGAGGCCGGGGAGGCCGGCCCGGCCGAGGGCAAGGACGCCAAGGAGTCCGCCGCCAAGGGCACGAAGGACGCCAAGGACGGCAAGGACGCCAAGAGCGGGCCCCAAGCCGCCCGGCAGGTGCCGGTCGGCCTGGACAAGGTGGTGCGCCGGGCCGTCGAGCAGGCGGGCGAACTGGTCGGCCCGGGCCGGGTGCGCTTCTCGGTGCACGCCGCCGCGGTCGAGGTGATCGCCGACGAGCGCCGGCTCGCCCAGGCGCTGGCCCACCTGGTCGCCGACGTCAGCGGCACCGGCCTCGGCCTGGACGCCCCCACCGCCCCCTCCCCCGGCCTGGCCGTCCCCGGACTGTCGGTGCCCGGCCTGGGCAACCCGCCCGCGCCCACCGCGCCCGCCGAACCGCCGACCGTCGTCCTGGCCGCCGCCCAGCGCGGCGACGTCGCCCGGGTCGAGATCCGCGGCCCCGGCGTCGGCGGCAGCCCCGTCCACCTGCCGATAGCCCGCGCGGTGGTCGAGCGCCACGGCGGCGTGCTCCAGCCGCACGAGCTGCCCGGCAAGGCCGGCACCACGTACGTGGTCGAGCTGCCGCTGGACCCGGTCGCCGCGAAGGCCGCCGCCGAACGCGCCGCCGCCGAGGGCCGCTCGGACCGGCCCAAGGAGAGCGACAGCGCCGTCCTGCCCGAACTGCCGGGCATCCCGCAACTGCCCAGCAGCGGCGAGGCCGCCGAGCCCACCGCGAGCAGGACCGCCAGCACGGCCACCCCCGACACCCCGGCGGCCGCCGCCGAGGGGCAGCCCGCCCGCGAGGCCGCCGAGCCGGAGCGGGCCCCCGCCGAGGAGCCCCCGGCCGAGCGCCGCGGCCGCCGCGGTCGGCCCGCCGCCGAGAACCCGGCCCCCGAGCCCTCCCCCGCCGTCCCGGCCGACCAGTGGCCGAACGCCCCCGCGCGGGTCGAACGGGCCGTCCCCGAGCAGTGGAACGGCACCGGCAACGACCCCGCCTACGGCCGCCGCGGCCCGAGCGCCCCGGAAGCCGCCCAGCGCGACCCGTGGGGCAAGGACGACGGCCGCTCCGGCCCCGCCTACGCCGTGCCCGTCGAGGGCGGACGCCCGCAGCAGAACCGGCCCGCCGGCCGCGAACCGCTCGCGCTCGGCCCCGCCCCCACCGCCGGGGAGCCCGCCGCGCCCCCCGCTGAGGACGGCGGCGAGGCCAAGCCGCGCAGACGGCGCGCGCTGCCCTCCGCCGAGGACTCCTCGGGCGGCTTCGCGCTGCCCGGAGTGGGCGAGGCCCCGGTGTACCCCGGCCTGGAGCACGCCCTGCCCGCCGGTCCGGCCCCGGCCCCGGCCCCGGCCGAGCCCGCCACCGCGCCGACCGGCCGCCGCCGCCGGCTCTCCGTGCCGCCCGGCCCCGCAGCACCGGACGCCCCCCCGGCACCGCAGGTCGGCGGCGGCGCGTTGGAACCCGCCCGGCCCGCGCTGCCCGCCGCCGAGGAGCAGAGCGCCCCGCGCCCGGTCGGCAGCGGACTGGCCGAACTCGCGCCGCCGCGGCCGGTCGGCGCCCCGGCGCCCGCCGCCCCGGCGCAGCCGCCGGCCGTACCGCGCCCGATGGCCGAACTGCCGCCCGCCCGGAGCGACCGGCCCGACGCCGAGCAGTCGCCGACCGGGTCCGGCGAACTGGCCAACACCCGCCGGCTGCTGGTCTGGCCCGAGCCGGACCCGGCCACCAACCAGGCCCTCCAGTCGCGCGGCTACCTGCCGGTGATCGTCCGCTCCCGCGAGGAGGTGGACGCCCAGGCGAACGCCTTCCCGGCGGCGCTCTTCGTCGACCCGCTGACCAGCCCGATCACCCGCACCGCGCTGCAGTCGCTGCGCACCGCGGCGCTCAACAGCAGGGTCCCGGTGCTGGTCACCGCGGGCCTCGGCCAGGCCACCCGGGACGCCGCGTACGGCGCCGACCCGGCCGTCCTGCTGCGCGCCCTCGCCCCGCGCGACGGCGAGCACCACGCGCCGCGGGTGCTGCTGGTGGAGGGCGACCCGGACATCGCCGCCGCCATGATCAGCAGCCTGGAGCGGCGCGGCATGCACGTCGAGCACGCGGTGGACGAGAACGACGCCGTCGCCCGGGCCAGCAGCGTGCAGCCCAACCTGGTGGTGATGGACCTGTTCCAGATCCGCCGCCGCCGGATCGGCCTGCTGGACTGGCTGCGCGCCAACGACCGGCTGCACCGCACCCCGCTGGTGGTCTACACCTCGGTCGACCTCGACCCGCGCGAGCTGCCCCGGCTGCGCACCGGCGAGGCGGTGCTCTTCCTCGCCGAGCGCTCGACCAGCGAGGACGTCCAGTCCCGGATCGTCGACCTGCTCGGGCGGGTCGGCGCGATGGGCGAGGCGGGCGTCGCCGCCGCGGGCTGAGGCCGGAGCACGACGGGCCGACCGCCCGGAGACACGGCGGAGGGCCGGACCGTACGGTCCGGCCCTCCGCCGTGTCCGCTACTCCTTGCCGAGCGTGGTGACGTCCAGCTCGTCGGCCGCGTAGCTGGCCCGGATCACCTTCTTGTCGAACTTGCCGACCGAGGTCTTCGGGACGGACTCGACGATCGCCCAGCGCTCCGGCAGCTGCCAGGAGGCGATCCGCTCGGCCAGGAAGGCCCGCAGCTCCTTCAGCCCGGCGGTCGCGCCCGGGCGCAGCACCACGGTGGCCAGCGGGCGCTCGCCCCACTTCTCGTCCGGCACCGCGACCACGGCGGCCTCGGCCACCTCGGGGTGGCCCATCAGAGCGTTCTCCAGCTCGACGGACGAGATCCACTCCCCGCCCGACTTGATGACGTCCTTGGCCCGGTCGGTGAGGGTCAGGTAGCCGTCGGCGGTGATGGTGCCGACGTCGCCGGTGCGCAGCCAGCCGTCCTCGGAGAACTTGTCCTCCGGGCGGAGCGGGTCCTGCCCGGCGCCGCCGTAGTAGGCCGCGGCGATCCACGGACCGCGCACCTCCAACTCGCCTGCGGCGACGCCGTCGTGCGGCATCCGCTCGCCGCCCGGGCCGATCAGCCGGGCCTCGACGGAGGCCGGGAAGAGGCCCTGGGTGATCCGGTACGGCCACTCCTCCTCGGGCGTGAGGCCGCCGGGCGGCTGGGCGAAGGAGCCGAGCGGGGAGGTCTCGGTCATGCCCCAGGCGTGCAGCACCCGGATGCCGTGGCGCTCGTCGTAGGCCTTCATCAGCGAGGGCGGGCAGGCACTGCCGCCGATGACCACCATGCGCAGGCTGGAGGTGTCGTAGTCGCCGGCGTCCAGCTCGTCCAGCAGGCCGCTCCAGATGGTGGGGACGGCGGCGCTGACCGTGGGCCGCACGGCGGCGATCATCTCGGCCATCGGCTTGGGCTGGAGGAAACGATCCGGCATGAGCAGGTTGGCGCCGGACATGAAGGCGGCGTGCGGGATGCCCCAGGCGTTCACGTGGAACATCGGGACCACCGGCAGCGCGGTGTCGCGCGGGGTGAAGGCGAAGTTGTCGCCGGTGTTGACCTGCATGCAGTGCAGGTAGATCGACCGGTGGCTGTAGAGCACGCCCTTCGGGTCGCCGGTGGTGCCGGAGGTGTAGCAGAGCACGGCGGCCTGGCGCTCGTCCATGTCCCGCTGCCACGGGTAGTCGGTGGGCCGCCCGGCGATCAGCTCGTCGTAGTCGTGCACGCCGCCCGCGAAGCCGGCCAGCAGCGAACGGTCGCCCGGGCCGGCCACCACGACGTGCTTCAGCGTGGGCGCGAGGGCCGGCAGCACGGCGGCGAGCAGCGGCAGCACGCTGCCGTTGACGATGATCACGCGGTCGGCGGCGTGGTCGATGATGTAGGAGAGCTGCTGGGCGGGCAGCCGCAGGTTCAGGGTGTGCAGCACGGCGCCCATCGCGGGGACGGCGAGGTACGCCTCCAAGTGGAAGTCGTTGTTCCACATCAGCGTCGCCACCCGGTCGTCCCCCGTGACGCCGAGCTCGTCGCGCAGCGCGTGGGCGAGCTGCGCGGCACGGGCGCCCACCTCGGCGTAGGTCCGGACCACCGGGCCGGTGGCGTCCCAGGTGGTGACGGTCGAACGGGCGTGGACCGTGGATCCGTGTTCCAGGATTCGGGTGACGGTGAGTGGTACGTCCTGCATCGTGCTGAACACGGGTCCTCCTCGACCTGGCGGCACTGGCGACTCCCGCGGCACACCTACCGGGCGGTAATGCGCGCGGACGTGCCCGATTGTGCCGTTCCGTCCGCCTGCTGTCAGCATCCCGGCCCCGTTGCACGGATCACGGATTCGCCCGGTTCCTCCCCCGGCACTTCGCCCGCCACCTCCCCCGGCCACTCCCGTGGGGTGGTGCTCAGCGGTGGTCGGGACGGCAGAGGCGCAGCGAGTTCGCCGGGTCGGGGGCGTACGCCGGGTCAAGGACCCAGCCCTGCTCGGCGGCGATCCGCAGGGCCTGCTGGGCGCCGGCGCCGCGGTAGGTGGCGCGGTGCAGCCGGATGCGGCGCAGGAAGGTGCCGTCCGGGGCGAGCAGCCGGCCGTAGCTGTCGGCGGTGCGGCCCAGTTCGCGGGTGGCGTCGCGCTTGAGGATCCGGCGGACGTGCCGGTCCCAGGCGGCGGGGCTGCCGGTGAACTCGGCGCGGAAGGCGCGCGGGCCGACCGTCCAGCGGGCGCCCCAGCGCTCCCAGTAGTCGGGCTCGGGGCGGTCCACCCAGAAGGTGAGCAGGCCGTACACCGGGGCGTAGACCAGCTGGAGCAGGAAGATGACCGGCAGCAGCGGTGCGAACCGGCCCGGCTGCGGCCCCCACGGGGTGCCCGGGGCCGCCGGCGGATCCTGCGGGGAGGGCGCGCCCACCGTGGCCGGGGCGGGGAACCGGCGGACCAGCCGGACCCGCTCCGCGTCGGTGCCGGACGGCGCCACCTGCCAGCCGAACCGCTCGGCGATCCGGGCCACGCCGTCCGCGCCGAGGCCCCGGTACAGCCGCACCGCGAGTCCGACGGACACCTCGCGGCCGAGGTCGAGCTGCACCTCGCCGCCGCCGGCCGCGTGGTTAGCCTCGGCGGCGGCGATGCGGCGGCGCAGGACCGGGGTGACGTAGCGCTCCCAGTCCTCGGGGCGGCCGGTGAGCTCGGCCCGCAGGCGGCGCGGCGGGATGAAGCTGCGGTTGACCCTCAGCCAGCCGTCGGAGCTGGGGCCCTCGCCGCCGTAGTTGGAGAAGATCGCGGCCGCGATGATGACCGCGAAGACGGCCACCAGGCCGAGGATCCAGAGCGGGGCGTAGATCCACTGCAGGAGGAACTGGAGCAGCACCACCGCGCGGTTGCGGCGCGGCAGCGGGCCGACGGGCCGCACCTGGGGGGCGCACTGGCTTGCGGGGCAAGGGGGTTGGGTAGCTGGTCGCGGCCTTGGTTGCTGCTGCTGTGGCGGGACCGGCTGGGCGTACGGGTTCTGCTGGGGCGGCACCGGCTGGGCGTACGGGTTCGGCCCGTACGGATCCTGCCGTGGTGCGCCGCCGCCGCAACCGGCCGCGCCCGGGTGTTCCTGGCCGTTCGTCATGCCGCCCCCTGGGTGCTCGGTGAGCGGCCACCCTATCGACGGGCGGTCAGCCGGCGGTCGGCCCGTCGACCTGGTCGCGGTCGATGGTGAGGGTCTGGCCGGCGTAGGTCTCCTGGGCGTTGCCGCGGTACTGGTGGACGCGCTGGCGGGAGGGCCAGAGGTCCGGAGTGAGCGGTCCGGCGCCGGCGGTGTCGGCGTGATCGTCCCAGCGGGCGTACCAGACCGCGTCGGGGAGCGGGGAGCTGCCGGCCCGGGCGGCGGCGGCCAGGTCGGCGACGCCGGAGTCGAGGCTGGAGTAGAGGCCGGAGCGGTAGCCCGCCGAGTGCAGGGCCTGGGTCCAGCCGAGGGCGAAGTCGACCACGGCCTGCCCGCAGGCGGCGTCGTGCATCGAGTAGGCCTCGATGTCCAGGTAAACCGGGCCGCCCTTGCCGAGCCCGAGCGAGCGCATCGCGCGCACGGCCTCGCCGGCCTCGTCCCGGCCCTGCTCGACGGCCTTGGCCGGGTCGATCCGCTTGGGCTTGCGGCTCGGGTCGGCACACGGCGCCTGCAGGCCGACGTGCACCGGCAGGAAGCGCCAGCCGGCCGCGCGCGCCTGGCGGATCCAGTCCGCGGTGAGCCGGGGCTGGGCACAGCCGCGCTGGGAGCCGCTGACGTAGATGCCGACCGCCCCGTACGGCGAGGCGGCGCGCCAAGCCCGCAGGGTCTCGGCCGGGGGCGCGGTGCAGGCGTCGAAGGCGGTGCCGCTCCAGTTGTCGCGGAACCGGGGCGGGCCGATCCGGTCGGGGAGCGTGACGGTGCGGATGCGCGGGACGGCGGCGGCGGGAGCGGAGGCTTCGGCGCTCACGCCCGTCCCGTCGGTGGCCAACATGAGCACGAGGGAGGCGGCCAGGACGGCCGCCGGGCGGAGGTAGCGCATCCGGCCTTGATACTGACGGACCATCGGACGAACGCGTCCACCACGCCGCAGGGGCCCTGCGGGACCACCCTTTCGGGTGCGCCCGTCCACATCCGTCCCGATTCTGGTAACGAGCTTGCTGCTTTGTCACTCCTTACGGCAAACTCGTTAGCATGCCCACCTCCCACAGCAGCGAAACCGCTGTCCCCACCTCGGCCGCCGCCGTCGCCGAGGCCCTTGCCATGCCGCCCGCCCCCAAGGGCGAGCCTGCCGGCGAGCGGGGCAGCTGGCGACGAGGTGGGGAGCCCGGCTCCGCGGCGCCCCCCGGGGTGCGAACCGGCCGAACCGGCCGGTTCGGCAAGGCCCTGCGGCGCCCGGAGCGAATCCCGGCGCCGCTTCTGTGTCTGGTCGCGATGTTCCTGGTGCAGACCGGCATCGCGCTGTCCAAACCGCTGTTCGGCCCGCTCGGGGTCAGCGGCACCACCTTCCTGCGCCTGGGCTTCGCCGCGGTCATCCTGCTCGCCGTCACCCGGCCCAGGCTGCGCGACAAGCGCCCGCGCGACCTCGCCGCGGCCGCGCTGCTCGGCGTCGCCTCGGCCGGGATGACCTTCCTGTTCGCCGGGGCGATCGACCGGCTGCCGATGGGCACCGCCGCGACCATCGAGTTCCTCGGCCCGCTCGCGGTCGCCCTGGTCTTCGCCCGCCGCGCCAGCCACCTGCTCTGGGCACTGCTCGCCGGGGTCGGCGTCCTCCTGCTGACCCTGCTCGGTGAGGGGGAGGGCGGCGGCTCGCTCGACCCGGTCGGCCTGCTGTACGCCTTCGGCGCCGCGGCCTGCTACGCGGTCTACATCCTGTTCACCGACAAGGTCGGCGCCACCTTCCAGGGCTTCCAGGGCCTGGCGGTGTCGATGACGGTCGGCGCGCTGGCCCTCGCGCCGTTCGGGCTCGGCCAGGCCTGGGACGGGCTCACCGCGCCCGGCGCCTCCCCGCTGCTGCTGCTCGCCTCGGCGGCCGGGGTCGCGCTGCTGCTGCCGGTGCTCCCGTACGCGCTGGAGATGACGGCGCTGCGCCGGATGCCCCAGCGGGTGTTCAGCGTGCTGGTCAGCCTGGAGCCGGCGGTCAGCGCGCTGGTCGGGCTGGTGGTGCTCGGCCAGCTGCTGGGCGCGGCGCAGCTGGCCGGGATCGGCTGCGTGGTGGCGGCCAGCGTGGGGGCCACGCTGGCCGGGCGGCGCTGACCAGGCCGCGCTGACCGGCCCGGCCCCGGACGTCGGCCTGTACGACGGCTTACAGCCCTTACCGCGCTTGCGGCGCTTACCGCGCTTACGGCCAGAGCAGGGTGCGCGACCACTCCGGCGCACGGACCGGGCCGGTGCGGGTGTAGCGCAGCCGGACGTGCCGGCGCTGGGCGTCGCCCTGCCAGAACTCCACCTCGTGCGCCCACAGGGTGTAGACCGCGTGGCCGGGCGCGACGGCGTCCGGGGTGGCCTCCAGCCGGCGCCGGGCGACCGCCACCGCCTCGTCGTACTCGGTCAGCCCGCCCAGCAGCTCGCTCTGCCGGCCGACCAGCGCGCCGATCCGGGCGGCCGGCGAGCGGGTGGCGAACTCGGCGGCGGCGACCAGATCGGCGGCCCGCTCGACGGTGCCGCGGACCCGCACCTGGCGGCCCAGTTGCGGCCAGTAGACGGACAGCGCGGCGGCCGGGTGGTGGGCGAGCTGACGGCCCTTGGGGCTGTCGGCGGCAGCGGAGAAGTTCCAGCCGGTGCCGGCCGCGTCGACGTCGCGCAGCACCAGCACCCGGGCGTCCGGCATGCCGTCGGCATCGACCGTGGAGAGGGTGAGGGCCTGCGGGTCCAGCACCCCGGCGTCCAGCGCGGTGGCGAGCCAGTGCAGGAACAGCGGGCCGGGCTCGGCGGGGGCGGCCTCGTGGTCGAAGGAGGGCAGCGGACGGGCCATCGGCGGGCGGCCGAGCAGCAGTTCGGGGACGGACCGCGGTTCGGGCCGGCGCTCGTCCAGTGGCGCCGGGCACGCCTCCGGCTGCGGCTCCGGTGCGGGCCTGGCCCCGTCCGGGCCGGTCAGGCCCTCGTCCTCCGCCGCCATCGCGCGCCTTCCTTCCGATTGCCGCGGTCGTCGCCCCGGCCGGGCCGTCCGTTCCGGGCCCGGCCACGTGGGAGCGCTGTCGGAGCGCAACCGTACCGTCGTGGACCGACGGCTCCGGGCTCGGGCCCTCGTTGGACGGATCCGGACCGCTCGCACGGGGTGGTACGCCGCGGGTGCGCGCCCGTGGCCGCGCCCGTGGCCGCACCCGGTGGGAACAGGCGGCCGGTCCGGACCGGCGCGCGGGTCCGGACCGGCGCCGGACACACTCGTGGGCGGTGCCGATGGCGGCACCGCCCACGAGGCCGGTTTCGCGGCGACCCTTTCCGCTGGCCGGTCAATGCGCTTGTCCTTCGGAGCCCTCGACAGTGCTCAGCTCACCCACGGCCACCCACCTCCGGCGCCCCCGCCGACGGTGGTGCCGAAAGCGGTCAGCGGAAGATCGGGGCGAAGATGACGTTGACGTTCTTGTTCCCCTGGCCGGCCAGGACGTTGCCCGCGTTGTCCTTCACCGCGACGGTGTTGTTCTGGTTCGAGGCACCGGAGCCGGTGGCCGTCTGCTGGGTGGAGACGTAGTTGCCGTCGACCCCGCCGAACACGTTGCCGGTGCCGGTGTTGGACACCACGCCGGCGTTGGAACCGGCCGCGGCACCCGCGCCGCTGTCGGCGGCGGCGGCCCCGGCGCCCACCAGCAGCAGGCCGGCCGCGAGCGGCGCGGCGAGCAGGATCCCGGACACCCGGCGGGTGTTGAAGCGAGCCATATGAGCCTCCAAATAAGCTGTTAATCGTGCATTGGTCGAGCATGGATGCGGGGGTTCGCCGGCCAGACGAACTCCTGCGGGCTGCGACGCCGGGTCACAGACTTCCGCAACAAATCGACAAAGCACTAGCCGACGGAGCAGTTTTCGCCCGTTAGCGTGATATCCACCCGAGCCGCGCATAACGGGCGTCGATTCGGACAGGGCGCCGACACACCGCTACTGAGCTGGTACTACACCCGAGCGGCGGCGACTTTGCACGTCCCGGGAAGCGGCGCTTCGGCGCCGCACGAACCACCGAGCGCACCACCCCGGCGCAGACCTCCAGGGAACGCGCCCCAGAAAAGTTCGACCACCCTTCCATGTCGACTTTTCCAGCCATGTGCAGACCATCAGAAAGTCGTACGGAAAATACGGTCAAGAAAGCGATGGCGAAAAGGGTGGTGGGACCACGAATCCTGTTGCTCTGAAAATCAGACCATCTTGCCCGGATTGAGGATTCCCAGCGGATCGAAGACCGCCTTCACCTGCCGCTGCAGGTCCAGCCCGACCGGCCCCAGCTCACGGGCCAGCCAGTCCCGCTTGAGCAGCCCCACCCCGTGCTCGCCGGTGATCGTGCCACCCAGCTCCAGGCCGAGCGCCATGATCTCGTCGAAGGAGCGCTGGGCACGTTTCGCCTGCTCCGGATCCGCGCCGTCGAAGATCACGATCGGATGGGTGTTGCCGTCCCCGGCGTGGCTGACCACCCCGATGGTCAGCGCGTGCCGCTCCGCGATCCGCGCGACGCCGTTCAGCATCTCGGCCAGCCGGGACCGCGGCACCGCCACGTCGTCGATCATCGTGGTGCCCAGGCGGTCCAGCGCGGGCAGCGCCAGCCGCCGGGCCGCCAGCAGCAGATCGGACTCCGCCTGGTCCTCGGCCGGCACCACCTCGGTCGCCCCGGCCTCCCGGCACAGCTCCGCGACCCGCGCCAGCCCGGCCTCCCGGTCCGGCCCGTCGAAGGCCACCAGCAGCAGCGCCTGGGTCGACTCCGGCAGGCCCATCTGCCCCAGCTCGTTGACGGCCCGGACGGACACCGCGTCCATCAGCTCCATCAACGACGGCGTCAGCCCGCTCGCCATCACCGCGCAGACCGCCGCACCGGCGGTGTCCGCACTCGGGAACTCCGCCGCCAGCGCCAACTGCGGGGCCGGCGCCGGCCGCAGCGACAGCACCGCCCGGACCACCACCCCGAGCGTCCCCTCCGAACCGACCAGCAGCCGGGTCAGGTCGTAGCCGGCCACCCCCTTGGCCGTCCGGCGCCCGGTGGACATCAGCCGGCCGTCCGCCAGCACCACGTCCAGCCCGAGCACGTACTCACTGGTGACGCCGTACTTCACGCAGCACAGCCCGCCCGCGCCGGTACCGATGTTGCCGCCGATCGTGCAGGACTCCCAGCTGGACGGGTCCGGCGGGTAGCAGAGTCCGAACTCCTCTACGGCGCGCGCGAGTTCGGCGTTCACCACGCCCGGCTCGACCACCGCGACGCGGTTCACCGGGTCGATCTCCAGGATCCGGTCCAGTTTCACCAGCGACAGCACGATGCACCCGTCGACCGCGTTCGCCGCCCCCGACAGCCCCGTCCGGGCCCCCTGCGGCACCACCGGCACCCGCAGCTCGGTGGCGGTGCGCAGCACGTGCTGCACCTGCTCGACCGTCTCCGGGAACACCACCACGGCGGGCGCGCCGGCGGCGCAGAAGCCCGCCATGTCATGGCTGTAGGCCGCGGTGACATCCGGATCCACCACCACCGCCCCGGCCGGGAGTCCCTGCGCCAGCCGGTCCGTCAGATCACCCATCGCCGCCTCCACTCGCCACCGCACCGCCGCCACCTCCGCACTCTGCCCGCCGGGCCGGGGGCGGGCAAGTGGGCCTCGCCCCCGGGCCGGGCCCGGCACACGGCCGGGGTGGCGAGGGCACGGCGCAGCGTGAGCGACGCCCTGCGGCAGCGTCAACAGTTCCTGCAACCAAGGGAGATGAGAGGCCGGCGCGCCACCGGGCACCAGCGGCCCGAGGTGCCCGCCCGCCCGCCGGACGGGCCGAGCGGGGAAACACCGAGGGCGGGTGCCGAACGATGTCGGCACCCGCCCTGAGCAGGTGTGGTTCCCCTACCAGCGGAGAGCGTGGGATTCGAACCCACGGTGACGGGTCACGCCACGACAGTTTTCAAGACTGTTCCCTTAGGCCGCTCGGGCAGCTCTCCAGGCGGAGGTCAGCCTAACGGGTCCGGCGGGGTTCGGTGCACACGATTCCGTGTGCACCGGGGTCACTGATCGCCGTCCCGCTGGCCGAGCGTGACCTTGGTGGTCATGGTCTGGCCGTTGCGGGTGTACTCGACGTCGACGGTCTCGCCCGGCTTGTGCGTCCAGATCCGGCTGACCAGGGCGGGGCCGTTCTCGATCGGGGCGCCGCCGAGCTTGGTGATGACGTCGCCCGGCTTGAGGCCGGCCTTGTCGGCCGCGCCGCCGGGGGTGACGGCCGGCTGGCCCTGGATGTCCTTGGTCTGGATCTGCGCGCCGTCGCCCTTGTAGTCGTCGTTGCGCAGCACGTCGAGCTTGGCGTAGACCGGCTTACCGGTCTTGATCAGGGTGTCCGCGACCCACTTGGCCTGGTTGATCGGGATGGCGAAGCCCAGGCCGATGCTGCCGGCCCGGCCGTTGGCGGAGGCGTTGGACTGGATCGCCGAGTTGATGCCGATCACCGCGCCGCTGGAGTCGAGCAGCGGGCCGCCGGAGTTGCCGGGGTTGATCGAGGCGTCGGTCTGCAGGGCGTTCATGTACGAGGCCTGCGAGCCGGTCTCGTCGCCGGAGGCGACCGGGCGGTCCTTGGCGCTGACGATGCCGCTGGTGACGGTGGACTCCAGGCCGTACGGCGCGCCGATCGCCACGGTGGCGTCACCGACGTTGACCTTGTCGGAGTCGGCCAGTGGCAGCGGCGCCAGCTTGCTCTTCGGCGGGTTGTCGATCTTCACCACGGCGACGTCGTAGCCCTCGGCGTGGCCCAGCACCGAGGCACTGTAGGAGGTGCCGTCGGCGAACTTGACGGTCAGTTTGCCGCCGCTGCCGGTGAGGGTCGGCGCGACCACGTGGTTGTTGGTGAGGATGTGGCCCTCGGTGTCGAAGACGAAGCCGGTGCCGGTGCCCGACTCGCCGTTGCCCTGCGCCTTGATGGTGACGACGCTGGGCAGCGCCTTCTGCGCGATGCCGGCGATCGAGCCGGGGGCGGGCTCGTTCCTCTGGGTGTTGCTGGCCTGGACGGTGGTGCTGCGGTGGTCGTCCGCCGAGGGGCTGCTGTTGGCGTGGTCGGTGGCGACCACACCGATCGCGCCGCCCGCGATGCCGGCGACCAGCGCGACGGCCGCGAGCAGGGCCACCAGGCCGCCGCGCTTCTTGCGCGGGCCGCCGGGGCCGGTCGGGCCGCCGGGGTACTCGGCCGGGTAGCCGAGCGGGCCGCCCGGGCCGCCGGGGTAGCCCGCGCCGCCGGAGCCGGCGTCGTGGCCGGCGCCCCAGCCGCCGAGCGGCTGGCCGGCACCGAAGGGGTGGTGGCCCTGCGCCGCGGGCGCGCCGGCGCCCGGGGCGCCGTACGGCTCCTGCGCGTTGGCGGCCGGGACGCCGTAGCCCTCCTGGGCGCCGGCGGCGGGCACGCCGTGGCTCGGGGTCGCGTACGGGTTGGTGCCCGGGGTGCCCGGCGGCAGCGCGGGCGCGGCCGGGGCGGGGGCCTGCGCGGCCGGCGCCACGGCCGGGGCGGGGGCGACGGGCGGCGCGGGCGGCAGGACCGGCGGCGGGGCGTCGATGTAGCCGGTGACCGGGTCGACGGCCGGCTCCTCGGCGGCGGGCGCCGCCGGGGCCTCCGGCGCGGGGACCTTGGTGAAGGCGACGGTGGGCTTGTGCCCGCCCCCGGCCGGAGCCGCGTCCGCCGCCTCGGCGACCGGCTGGGCCACGGGCTCGGCGGCCGGCTCCGGGACCCGGCTGAACGCCATGGTCGGCTGGTGACCGCTGTCGGCGGGCGCGCCCTCGGCCGGGGCGTCGGCCGCCGTCGGCTCGGCCACCGGCTCGGCGGCCGGCTCCGGAACCCGGCTGAACGCCATCGTCGGCTTGTGACCGCCCTGAGCGGTGCCGTCGGAAACGGCGGCCGCCGCCTCCGGGGCCCCGGCGGGCTGCTCCCCCTGCGGCCCGGTGGGCCCAACCTCGCGCTCGGTGCTCACGGACGACCTCCATAGCTGACAGAACCAAGGACCATAGTTTTTCGCACCGACGATTCGATTGCCGTAAGGACCCCTCTGAAGAACTCATAAGAATCCTTAGCCGCCTCCGACGACCGGGCTCCCCACCCCCGCCGGGCGTCCCGCGATGCGGACCGCGCACCCACCGGCCTTTGGCGTTCGTACCCGTGCCGGTTAGCCTGTCGCTCCAAACTGACACGCGGGAGCTTGGACCAACCAGGCTGAGAGTGCGCATGTCGACCGTACGCCAGGCGAGTGACCGGCGGGCCGTCGAGGGGGCGCTGACCGCCGGAACCTGTCCGGGTAATGCCGGCGTAGGGAGTATCGGCCATGCCGCCTGCTTCGCCATCCTCTTCTCCGGGCGCGCCCGCGTCCGAGGATTTCCCCGCCCCCGCCGCGACCGCGCTGCTCGACCACCGGGTCGAGGCGCCGCTGGTCCTCGACACCGAGCCGCCGCGCACCCTGCGCTTCCGGGACCACTTCGCGCTCTGGATGAACCTCGGCGTCAGCCTGATCGGCTTCTCCACCGCCGCCACCGTGCTCGGCGCCAAGGGCAGCGAGCTGTCGCTGGCGGCCGCGGTGACCGCGATCGTGGCCGGTACGGCGGTCGGCACCGCGATGCTCGGCGTGGCCGCGCTGATCGGCGCCCGGACCGGCGCCCCGGCGATGGCCAACCTGCGCGGCCTGTTCGGCACCCGGCTGTCCTACCTGCCGACCGTGCTGAACATCGTCCAGTGCATCGGCTGGGGCGTGTTCGAGCTGCTGACCATCTCGGCGGGCGCGCAGACCGTCGCCCACACCACCGGCTACCGCTGGCTGTTCGTGCTGCTCGCAGGCGCGCTGACCACCGCGCTGACGATCTGGCCGCTGGGCTCGATCGCGGTGCTGCGCCGCTTCGTGGCCGGCGCGGTCGCGGTGGCGATGGTGTACTTCACCGTCCAGCTGGGCCGCCAGGGCGTGCCGGACCCGGGTGCGGGCAACTGGCACGGCTTCCTGGGCGCCACCGACGCGATGATCGCGGTGTCGATCTCCTTCGTGCCGATGGCCGCCGACTACACCCGGCACTCGCGCACCCCGCGCTCGGCGTTCTGGGGCAGCTTCTCCGGCTACACCGTCGCCCAGGTCTGGTGCTACGTGCTCGGTCTGATGGCGCTGCTGCAGTCCGACGGCGACCCGAACCGGATCTTCGACTCCTTCCTCGGTGTCTGGGCCGGCTGGCTGTTCCTGCTGGTGCTGGTGCTGCGCGAGACCGACCAGTCCTTCGCCAACGTCTACTCGACGGCGATGTCGCTGCAGAACCTACTGCCGCGGGTGGACCGCCGGGTGCTGAGCGGCGGGATCGGCGTGCTGATCACCGTGCTGGCGCTGCGGATCGACCGGTTCACCGACACCTACAGCAACTTCCTCGGCCTGATCGGCTCGGTCTTCGTGCCGCTGCTGGCGGTGCTGGCGGTGGACTACTTCTTCGGCGCCGGCCGGCACGGCTGGGACCTCTCCGAGCGGGCGCCGTCCCGCTGGCTGATGCTGCTGCCCTGGGTGCTGGGCTTCGCGGTCTACCAGTTCATCGCGCCGACCGCGGTCGCCGACTGGTGGGTGGACTTCTGGACCTCCGCCCAGGAGGCGCTGCACTTCACCCCGCAGCAGTGGACCTCCGCCTCGCTGTTCGCCTTCCTGGTGCCGGCGCTGGCCACCTGGGCGCTCACCCCGCTGACCCGCCGCACCGCGCGGGGCTGAGTCCCCGCCGGATCCCGCCGAGTCCCCGGAGGCGGAGCCGGCCCCGCAGGTTGGGACCGGCTTCGCCTCCGCGTAACCCGCGCCCCCTATCGTGGAGGCCGTGACCAGCCCAGACCTGCCCCCGGCCGCGGCGCGCACCGCGCCCTCCGTCCAGGTGATCGCCCACCGCGGTTCCTCCCACGCCATGCCCGAGCACACCCTCGCGGCGTACCGGCGCGCGCTCGACGAGGGCGCGGACGCCGTCGAGTGCGACGTCCGGGTGACGGCCGACGGCCACCTGGTCTGCGTGCACGACCGCCGGATCGGCCGGGTCTCCGACGGCCGGGGCACCGTCTCCGCGATGACGCTGGCCGAGCTGGAGGCGTACGACTTCGGCGCCTGGAAGACCGGCCGGCCCAGCACCGACCCCGAGCTGCGCGGCGTGCTGCGGCTGGAGCGGCTGCTGGAGCTGGTGGTGGACTACGGCCGCCCGGTGGACCTGGCGATCGAGACCAAGCACCCGGTGCGCTTCCGCGGCCGGGTCGAGGCCGAGCTGCTGCGGGCCCTGGAGCGGTTCAAGATCAGCGCCGTCCGGGAGGGCGACCGCCCGTCCGCCCGGATCATGAGCTTCTCCTCGATCGCGCTGAACCGGGTGGCCGCCGCCGCGCCCGACTACCGGCGGGTGTTCCTGATCGAACGGATGCTGCCGCTGCTCGGCCGGCTCCGCCCGGGGCAGCCGCTGCCGGGCGGGGCGCGGATCGCCGGCCCGGGCATCGAACTGATCAAGGCCAAGCCGCAGCTGGTGCCCCGGCTGCGCGAGCTGGGCCACGAGGTGCACGTGTGGACGGTGGACGAGCCGGCCGACGTCGAACTGTGCCTGGAGCTCGGGGTGTCCGCGATCATCACCAACAGGCCCGCCGAGGTACTGGCGCAGCTCGGGCGGTGATCCTCCTCCGGGAACACCGCCGTACCCGATCCCCCTGGTCGGCAATCAAACCTTCCGCGCACGGTATTGCCGGAATTCTTGCCTTCGGGCGACGGAGGGTGAGCACGGAATGACCTCTTGTCGACCCTGAGTCGCGCCGCTCGAAATGGGCTCGCGGGATCCTCCGCCGGTCGTTTCCGACGCATTACCAAGGGGCATCCATCCCTCGGCATACGCTGAAGGAGGTCCGGGGGTGGCGTTGATGGTGGCGCGTGAAGTGCCGACTTCATCGACCATGGCAGTGCCGCACGGCCCAGCGAGTGTCGGGGTCGCACGGCGCCGACTGCGTCGAGATCTGGGTGACCGGCAGATACCGGAACCGGTCATCGATGATGCTGTTCTGATCCTTTCCGAACTGTTGAGCAACGCCTGTCGATACGCCCGTCCGCTCGGCCCGCTGCCCGCCCTGGGCCGCAGCGCCCGGGCCGAGGTGGTGGACCAGGTGCTGGTCGGCGTCCCCTCCGGGACGCACCCGGCACCGGGCGACCGGGAGCACGAGGACGGTGCGGCCGAGCCGGACGGCGGCGTGCTGGTCCGCTGGCAGATGCACGCCGACGGCGTGCTCACCCTGGAGGTCACCGACGGCGGCGCGGCCACCCGGCCGCTGCCCGCCAGCCCCTCGCTGACCTCGCGCGGCGGCCGCGGCCTGGCCATCGTCGACCAGCTGGCCAGCGACTGGGGCGTCCGGGACGCGCCCGGCGAGGTGACGGTCTGGGCGGCGCTGCCCGCCCGTGCCCGGCACGCCCGGCGCACCGGGGGTGACACCGCCCGCAGCGCGTAGGGCCTGTCCGGCGGATCGCGGCGGATCAGCGCGCGGCGTTGGGCGCCCGTCTGGGCGTGCACCCGAGTCGTCCTCGTACTTGGCGCACGTGGGCGATTCAGGCGTGCGTCCAGGCGGGATGCCCGGCGTCGTGCGCCCGGCGAGATCCGCCGGACAGACCCTAGCCGGAGGACGGACACCCAGGCGCACGGCATCCGCCCCAGCGCGTTCCCGCACGCCGGTGGAACGTCAGTAGGCTTCCCGGTGAAAAGGACCACCGTCCCCGGGAGAGCCGCAGCATGGGCAAGAAGGCCGCCAAGAAGGCGCCGCAGCGCCAGTCCACCACCGCCGTCACGGGCGAGATCCCCGTGGTCGGGGCCCGCGAGGACTGCCCTTGCGGCTCGGGCCGCCGCTACAAGGCCTGCCACGGCCGGGAGGCCTCGCACGCGGTGCAGGAGCTGGTGCACCGCCCGTTCGAGGGCCTGTCGGGCGAGGCGGACTGGGTCGCGCTGCGCGAGCTGGTGCCCGCCGCCACGGTGCCGCTGACGCTGGCCGCCGGGGTGGCCGGGACCGCCGAGGGCGACGTCCCGTCGGTGACCCTGGCCACCGTGCTGCCGCTGGCCTGGCCGGCCCTGCGCCGCGCGGACGGCTCGATCCTGCTGGGCCTGCAGACCCAGTCGTCCTCCGGCGACCTCAGCCGCGACCTCGCGGACGCCCTGGAGCTGGCCCTGGCCACCGAGCCGGGCAGCCCCGTCCCGGCCCGCCGGACCGTGCCGGGCGGCCGCCGCCTGCAGGACCTGCTGGACACCACCGCCGCGTTCGCGCCCACCGTGCACACCGGCTTCGAGTTCTGGCTGGAGGACGCCGAGACCGCCAGCGGCGAGGTCGCCGCCTCGCTGGAGCGGGCCAACGCCTCCGCCATCCCGACCGAGAAGCTCGCGAGCGTCGACGCCGCGTACTGGTGCGGCACCCCGGACAAGAACCACCTGCGCTGGGTGATGACCGTGCCCGAGGAGCAGCTGCTGGACGCGCTGGCCCGGCTGAACGCCGCCGGCGAGGCCTCGCTCGGCGCGGACACCCGCCTGGTCGGCTCCTTCCGCGCGCACGGCCTGACCGTCCCGGTGTGGGACCTCCCGCTCGCCATGACCGCCACCGACTGCGAGAAGCCGGCCGCCGAGTTCGGCGAGCGGCTCGCCGCCGTGCTCGCCGACCCGACCCCGCTGACCGCCGAGGAGCGGCGCGCCCGCGCCAACCTGGTGAACCGTCAGGTCACCTTGAACTAAAGCGCGCTGGATCCGGGTGATACGCGTCACATTGTCGCCATGGAAGCGCAATTTCCGGGCCTGGAGGGCGTCTTGGAAATTGGCGCGAGCGCGGATCCTTGTTACTGTCTAAAGAGTCCGGTCGCTGGTGCATCCCCCGTCGCCAGCGGCCGGATCTTTTGTTTTCCGGAACGCCCCGCACCACCGGGCCCGGAGTCCGGCACGAACCGGCGATCAGTCAGTACGTCGAGCGCCCGCTGTCCAGCCGGACCGTCGCCTCCACCAACTCCCCCAGCAGCGGCCCGACCTGCGGCAACCAGACCCCACCGGACACGGCCGGTCGCGGCGCCAGCACCCAGCGCACCCTCCCCCAGCCTCCGGCCGGGGGGACCCCGACGGCCCCGCCCCCCGGCGGCAGCGGCAGGAAGCCGCCCGGCCCGTGGTAGCGCAACGAACCCGGAACCCAGGGGAGTTGGGCGAGCATCTCGCCCAGGGCGTCGAGCGAGTACGGGGCCACCAACAGCGCGTAGCGGCCCGGCATCGCGAGCACCGGGCCGAGCGGCAGACGCAGCGCGCCCAGGTAGACCAGCGCCCGCGCGCCGGCCGCCGCGGGCAGGCTGACCGCCGAGACCGCGGAACCGGTCGCGGCCAGCACCGGCGCGTCCGGGCTCTGCCGCTCCCACCACCAGCGGACCATCCGGGCGTCCGTGGTCGCGGCCAGCAGCGAGGGATCGTGCGGGTGGGCCCCGGGCACCGGGCAGTCCGGCTCCCCGCAGGAGCAACGGCCGCCGCGCAGCACCGTGCCGGGCACCACCGGCCAGCGGTGTTCGACGGCGGCCGTCAGGGCCGCTTCCAGCCGGGCGGACGACTCCTGCGGTTCCTGCGACTCCTGCGACCGGCTCTTCGGGCTCTTCGGGTTCTCACGCATGGCGCTCGTTCCTTTCCCTGACCGCTCGGTTCGCTCCGCCCCACCGACGTCCGTCGGGACTCGCCACGCGGGCCCGCGACGGCACGGCCCCGGACGGCGCGAAGCGGGGGCGGGCGGCATGGCGGACGGCGCGGCTACGACGTGGAGCACGGTGTGGAGCACGACATGAGAAGGGCCGCGCACTGGAACAGCCCTTGGAACGAGAATCCCGTATGCGACCGGATGGACGCCGCCCGGGCGCGCTTGGTTCCACCGTACGAGTGAGAGACTTCCGGCCAGCCCGGAACGCGGGCGGCGCGGACATACGATCCGGACGGCCGCCCGGCCCGTCCCATCCGTTCTGCCCGCTCGCGGCTCGCTCCATGCCTGCGGCCGCGACCGGCGCGCGCACGAACCGTGCACGCCCTCCGACCGGGTCGCTCCGAGGTGGAACCGGCCACCGCGTCGTCCTGGATCTGGACATGCCCCGAATGGCCTGTGTAGAAGTGGTGGCATTGCTGTCGATCAATGACGAGTAGTAGCGAATCGAGGCGAAACGGGCCCTTTGGCCGTGCTCGCTCCACATCGGCCGTATCTGGGGGTTCCGCATGGCACGTAGCACCGCGTCAGGAGTGGCGGCATGACCAAGTCCCACCCGTCGACGTCCCACCCGTCGACGCCGACCGCAGAGCCGGGTGAACCCGGCTGCGCAGGCGGGCTCACCGTCCTCGACCCGCCCGGCCGGCCGGCCCTCGCCGACACCGCGGAGGGCACCACGGCCCCGTCCACCACGCTGCAGGACCGTTTGGCCGGACGTCTGTCCGATATCACCAGCCTGCACGAGCACACCGAACGGCTCGCCCGCACCCGCGGCCTCACCGCCACCCTGGACGCCGTCCTCGCCTCCGGCGCCGACCTGCTCGGCGCCCGCCGCGGCGTCCTGGTCACCCTGCTGCCCGGCGGCGGCTCCGGCCAGCCCGTCGGCCTCGGCCTCGACCGGGCCAGCCTCGGCGCCCTGGAGACCGTCCCGACCGAACAGAGCCTGCTCGCCCGGCTGCTGCGCGAGCAGGACCGGCCCGACCAGCTCCACTCCCGCGACCTCGCCGACGACCCGGACATCGGCGGCCGGCTGCGCGAACTCGCCGTCCACCTCGGCCTCGGCGGCGCCTACGGCCTCCCGCTCGCCACCGCCGAGGACGGCCCGCTCGCCGCCGCCGTCTGGTTCTTCGACCGGCCCGCCGAACCCACCGACTGCCAGCGCGAACTCGCCCGCCACTACAGCGAGATCGCCGCCCAGCTGCTCGCCAAGCAGCTGGAGGCCGAACGCACCCGGCGCACCACCGAGGCGCTGCGCCGCGGCCTGCTGCCCGACCACCTCCCCCAGGCCGCCGGGCTGCGGCTCGCCGTCCGGCTCGTCTCGGCCGGCCTGGACCGCTCCAGCGGCAGCGACTGGTACGACGCCATCCCGCTGCCGGACGGCACCATCGGCCTCACCGTCGGCTCCGTCTCCGGCGACGGCCCCGGCGCCGGCCCCGCCTCCGCCCCCGGCGCGGCCGCCGCGATGGGCCGGGTCCGGGCCGCGCTGCGGGCGTACGCGGTGCTGGAGGGCGAGGACCCGGTCTCCGTCCTCGGCGACCTGGAACTGCTACTCAAGACCACCGAGCCGACCCGCACCGCCACCGCCGTCTACGCCTGGGTCGACCCCCAGGAGCGCCGGATCACCCTGGCCGGCGCCGGGCACTGCCCGCCCGTCCTGGTCGGCCGGCAGGGCGCCGAGTTCGTCGAGACCTCGCTCTCCGCCCCGCTCGGCATGCTGGCCTGCTGGGAGGCCCCCGGGGTCGAGTTCACCGCCGAGCGCGGCGACACCCTGCTGCTCTACACCGAGGGCCTGGCCCGCCGGTGCGGCCCGACCCTGCACGCCGGCCAGGCCAACCTGCGCCGGGCCGCCGCCGACGCCCCGCGCGACGTGCGGATCGACCCGGACCGGCTCTGCGCCCACCTGCTGTCCGTCTGCCCCCTCCCGGACCGCGCCCCGGCCACCGACGACCTGATGCTGCTGGCCGCGCGCTTCGAGTAGGCGTACGAACCCCCGACGGGCGAGCGGCCGGGCGTCCGTACCATGGACGCACGGCCGCCCGCGCGTGTCGCGACCCGACACCTCCCCCGAGGGCGGCGGTACCACCCCCAAGGAGGCGTTGCACGTGACCGAGGACCGGACCCCCGCGGTGGCCGAGAACCCCGAGGCCGAGGGCGGCGAGGAGCCGCAGCAGTTCAAGGGCCGCAAGAACGGCCTCTACGGCGAGATCTCGGACGAGCTGTCCGCCTCGATGAAGTCCGGCTGGGCCGACACCGAGCTGCACGGCCTCGCCCCGATCGCCCAGGCCCGGTACGCCGCCGCCCGCCGCGCCGCGCTGTCCGCCGCCCACCCCGGCGTGCGACTGGTCGTCCCGGCCGGCAACCTGCGGGTGCGCTCCAACGACACCGACTACAACTTCCGCGCCGCCAGCGAGTACGTGCACCTCACCGGCGACCAGACCGAGGACGCGGTGCTGGTCGGCGAGCCGACCGGCGACGCCGGCCACGAGTTCGCGCTGTACCTGCTGCCCCGCTCGGACCGCGAGAACGGCGAGTTCTGGCTGGACGGCTACGGCGAGCTGTGGGTCGGTCGCCGACACAGCCTGAGCGAGCAGGAGCAGCTGCTCGGCCTGCCCGCCCGCGACGTCCGCAAGGCCGCCGAGGAGCTGGCCGAGCGCGCCAAGGACCCGGCCGTGCCGACCCGGATCGTCCGCGGCTACGACGCCGGCCTGGAGGCCGTGCTCGCCGACGTCCTGGACGCCGATGAGGACGCCGGGCTCAAGGAGTTCCTGAGCGGCCTGCGGCTGGTCAAGGACGAGTGGGAGATCGGCGAGCTGCGCGCCGCCTGCGACGCCACCGTCAACGGCTTCACCGACGTGGTCCGCGAGCTCGGCCAGGCCGTCGCCACCTCGGAGCGCTGGATCGAGGGCACCTTCTGGCGCCGCGCCCGGGTCGAGGGCAACGACGTCGGCTACGGCACCATCGCCGCGGCCGGCCCGCACGCCACCACCCTGCACTGGGTCCGCAACGACGGCGACGTGCGCCCCGGCGAGCTGCTGCTGCTGGACGCCGGCGTGGAGACCCACACCCTCTACACCGCCGACGTCACCCGTACCCTGCCGATCAACGGCACCTTCACCGAGCTGCAGCGGAAGATCTACGACGCGGTGTACGACGCCCAGGAGGCCGGCATCGCCGCGGTCAAGCCGGGCGCCCGCTTCCGCGACTTCCACGACGCCTCGCAGCGCGTCCTCGCCGAGCGGCTGCTCGCCTGGGGCCTGCTGGACGCCTCGGCGTACGACGTCGAGAAGGTGCTCGAACTCGGCCTGCAGCGCCGCTGGACCCTCCACGGCACCGGCCACATGCTCGGCCTGGACGTCCACGACTGCGCCCACTCCCGCCGCGAGGAGCACGTCGACGCCCTGCTGGTGCCCGGCATGGTGCTCACCGTCGAGCCCGGCCTGTACTTCCAGCAGGACGACCTGACCGTCCCGGAGGAGTACCGCGGCATCGGCGTCCGGATCGAGGACGACATCCTCGTCACCGCCGACGGCAACGAGAACCTCTCGGCCGGCCTGCCGCGCCGCGCCGACGAGGTCGAGGCCTGGATGGCCTCGCTGGCCTGAGCCTCCGCACGGTGACGGGCCCGGCCTCCCTCGGATGGGGAGGCCGGGCCCGTCGGTGTCACTTGGTGATCTTGACCGTGATGTCCTGGTGGCCGAGCGTGGTCAGATTGCTTCCGCTGTAGGGCAGCACCACCTGGGCCTTCACCGGCATGTTCCCGGGGCCGTTGCCGCCGCCCACCGTCATCCGGTAGGTGACCTTCCTGCTCTGCCCCGGGGCCAGGGAGAAGACGGACGCGGGGTTCGCCACCGCGTAACCCATGTCGCTGCCCGGTGACATCGGCGCCTGGTTCCAGGTGCCGCCGTCCAGGCGCTCCATCTTTCCGTCGTTGCCGCCCCACACGACCTGCGCCGGCGGCGAGCCCGGGTAGGCGTCCGTGACGACCAGTGGCTCCAACTTGCCGTAGGTGTTCTGGCTGGTGTTCCGGTACGTCACCGAGAAGGTGACGGCCGTGCTGCCCGCCACCAGCTGCTGGCCGTCCGCGAGGCCGTCGAAGCTGACCGCGATGTCGTTCTTGTCGGCGTCCGTCGGCGGAGCCTGGCGGCCGCTCAGGTCGAGACTGCTGACGATCGACGTCAGACCGGACTGATAGTCGGACTTGAGACCAACCGCTGTCACGAACACCTGGTCCTTGGGCAGGGCCCACATCTGGGGCCTGAAAGAGGCCTCACCGCAGGTCACCTGCCACTGCGACTTGAGCGCGGCACGACCGGCCACTGTGGGCGTGCTCTTGACCGGGCCGACGCTGTTCAGTTCACCGGCAGCGGCCGCGTGGGGGTTGCCCCAGACCGGACAGTAGGGCTGACTGCCCCAGCCCGCACTGGTGTCGAGGAAACCCGTCGCGGGCCAGCTCGGTGCCTCCCCGTCGAACGCCGAGATCTCCACACCATAGGTCTGGCAGTTCGAATAGTCCGTGTCCTGAGGCGCTCCCGGGCTCAGGACGCAGAGGTGGTAGTCACCTGCGGTCACGACCCGCCACCCGTTCGGCACCTTGAACTTGACGCCTTGGAAGGTGTACGGCTTCCCCCCCGAGCCGGTCGGGGCGCCGGTGGTGACCGGGGGCGAGGACGGGGTGTCGTCGGCGAGCGGCACGTCCGTCGCCGGGGCGGCGGTCGGGGAGCCGGTCTCGGTGGGGGTGACCGTCGGGCTGGGGGCGGCCGTCGGACTGGGCGAGGCCGGCACGCTGGCGGCCGGGGGCGGCGGGACGTCCTGCTTGGCGACCGGGGTGCCGTGCAGGGTGACCACGCCGATCGCCGCGGCGGCGGCCAGGCCGAGCAGCGGCACGGTGACCGCGTACACCGGGCGCAACCGCCGCACGCGGGTCCTCGGGGGCGCGGCCGGGCGCAGGTCGTGGGCGGTGATCAGGGACGTACGGGCGTTCATCGCCTCGCGGAGCAGCCGTTCCGTGGGGGTCTCGGCCGGCCCGTCGCCGTCACCGCCGCCCGGGCGGGGGAACTCGTCGGTCATCGAACCTTCTCCAGGTGCTTTTCCAAGGCGTCCAGGGCCCGGCTGGCGGTGGACTTCACGGCACCCCGGGAGAGCCCCAGGGTCTCGGCTATCTGCGCCTCCGACATGTCGGACCAGTAACGCAGCACCAGCACCTCGCGCTGGCGGGAGGTCAACTCCTGCAGGGCCACCAGGACTCGCCGGTGCTCGTCGTTGAGCACCGCGTGGTCCTCTGCGGAGGGGGCGTCGGGCTCGTGCGGGGGCACGTACTCCCGGGCCGTCCTGCGGCGGCGCAGCATCGAGCGGGCGCCGTTGACCACCGAGGTCCGCAGGTACCCGAGCGCGTTGTCGAGGTCGTCCAGCTGCTCGCCGTGGCGCTGGTAGAGCTGGGTGAAGGCCTCCTGCACGACGTCCTCGGCGAGGTCCTGGTGGTCCACCAGCAGGACGGCCATCCGCACCAGGCCCAGCCGGTGGGCGTGGTACAGGTCGGTCAGGGTGGGCCGGTCCTCCGCGGGCTTTCGGCCGCCGCGCAGGAGCCGGAAGCCGGAGCGGCGCTGCGCCGCCTGCTGGTCGGTGGTGAGCGGGGAGTCCGGCTCACCGGCCTCCTGCGCGCCGAACAGCGCGACGACCACTCCGCGGACTCCACGGACTCCACGGACTCCACGGGCGGAGACGCCACGGCTCCGCCGTGGCGCGGCGAACGGCCCGATGGCCATGGACATGTGCGGCTCTGCTTTCCCCCGGGACGGTGACGGCGTGTCCGCCGGACCGTCAGGCAACCTGATCAAGATCGTGATCGGGGAGATCCTCGCAGCCGCGTCCGACCCGGTTCCCTCCGCCCCCGTAGTGATGGACGTGCGGCGTGGGTGGAGGTTGCAAGGGGGTTCGAAGAAAGTTCCGGGGCGGCCGCGACGGCTACACTCACCGGGATTCCGCCACCCGTGAGCAGGGGGTCCGCATGGCCGAGCAGAACACCGGGGGCCCGGTGCCGCCCCGCCCGGTGGCCGTCACCATCGGCCGGCGACCGGAGCCCGTGCACGACGTCGCGGTGTACGCCTTCGAGGGCATGGCGCCGTTCGAGCTCGGTGTGGTGGTCGAGGTGTTCGGCCTGGCGCGGCCCGAGCTGAGCGGGCTGCTGGCCGCGCCCTGGTACGGACTGAAGGTGTGCGCCGACCGGCCGGGGACGGCACTGGACGCGGTGGGCGGCTTCGCGCTGACCGCCCGGCACGGGCTGGCCGAGCTCGCGGCGGCGGACACCGTCATCGTCCCCGGAGTGCGCAACGCCTTCGGCGGTGCGGGGACATCTACCGACCCCCAGACCGGGGGAGTGTCCCCCGGCCTGGTCGAGGCGCTGCGGACGGCGCACGAGCGCGGCGCCCGGATCGTGTCGATCTGCTCGGGCGCCTTCGCGCTGGCCGCCGCCGGACTGCTGGACGGCAAGGAGGCGACCACCCACTGGCGGTACGCCGAACTGCTCCAGCAGCGCTACCCGCGGGTGCGGGTCAACCCGGACGTGCTGTACGTGGACCACGGCGACGTGCTGACCAGCGCCGGCAGTGCGGCCGGCATCGACCTGTGCCTGCACCTGATCCGCCGGGACCACGGCGCGAAGGTCGCCAACAGCGTGGCCCGGCGCTTCGTGGTGGCGCCGCACCGGGACGGCGGGCAGGCCCAGTTCGTCGAGGCGGCGGTCCGCCCGGTCGAGGAGGACGAGGACGGGATCGCCCGCAGCATGCAGTGGGCGCTGGACCACCTCGCCGACCCGCTGACCGTCTCCGTGCTGGCCCGGGCCGCCCGGATGTCGGACCGCTCCTACCTGCGGCACTTCACCGCCCGCAACGGCACCAGCCCGATGCGCTGGGTCGTCACCCAGCGCATCGCGGCCAGTCTGGCGCTGCTGGAGTCGCCGGAGGGGACGGTGGAGGAGATCGCCGCGGCGGTCGGCTTCGACAGCGCCGCGACCTTCCGCCACCACTTCGGCCGGGTGATGCGCACCTCTCCGACCGCGTACCGGCGCTCCTTCGGGCGCGGGGTGGCGTAGCGGCGCTCCGTGTTCCCGCGCCGGTGCGGTGCCGCCACGCGTTCCCGCGCCGGTGCGGTGCCGCCACGCGTTCCCGCGCCGGTGCGGTGCCGCCACGCGTTCCCGCGCCGGTGTGGTGCCGCTACGCGTTCCCGCGCCGGTCGGCGTTGGCGACGATGGCGTCGTGCAGCCACTGCGCCAGGCCGGGGGCGATTTCCTCGTAGGTGGTGGTCCAGCGCGGGTCCTCGACGTACAGGCGGGCAAGCCCGCGGTGGATGGTGAACGTGCAGTCGTAGAAGTTCCGGCAGATGTGCTGCCGGTGCGCCTCGGCGAGGTCCATGGCGACCGTGCCGTCGGCGGGCTCGCCGGCGGTGACGGCCGCGGCCAGGCGGGTGTTGAGCTCGGTCATCTCGCCCTGGATCCGCTGCCAGTCGGCCTTGCCGTAGCCGCCGGTGCGGCGCTGGGACTCGGCCCAGGCCTCGGTGTTGCCCCAGCGCTGCTCGGCTTCCTGCTCCCACTCCTCGCGGTAGCCCTCGCCGAAGATCTCGAACTTCTCCTCCGGGGTCAGCTGAATGCCCATCCTGCGTGCCTCCATGGCGTGTTCGACGGCTGTGGCGAGTTCCTGGAGGTGACTGATCCGGTCGGTCAGCAAGCGGTGCTGCCGCCGGAGGTGCTCGGTCGGGCTGACCGATTCGTCGTCCAGGATCGCCGCGATCTCCTCCAGGGGGAATCCGAGCTCGCGGTAGAACAGGATCTGCTGCAGCCGGTCGAGGTCGGCGTCCACGTACCGGCGGTAGCCGGCCCGGGTGCGGCCCGCGGGGGACAGCAGACCGATCTCGTCGTAGTGGTGCAGGGTGCGGACGGTCACCTTGGCGATCTTCGCCACGGCGCCGACCGGGTAGCCCTCGTCCTGGTTCATCCGGAACTCCTCCCTGGTGCTGACCACCAGACTCGACTCTCACGCCGCGTGAGGGTCAAGCCGTACCGGCGGGAAGCAGGGGACCTGCCGTGCGGCCGGGAGCTCAGGCGTCGACCAGCTCCCGCTCGCGCCGCCGGGCCGCCCAGCGGCGCCCCTCCCCGCCGCCCCGGGCCGACGGCCGGGGCCGACGGGTCTTCTGGGTGGGCCAGATCAGCACGTACACGGCGGAGACCACCACGAAGGCGAGCCGGACGAAGCCGCGGGCCGAGTCGGACGGCAGCAACAGCGTGCCGCCGTACAGCGCGGCCAGCGCGATCCAGCTCCACCACGGGACCAGCCGCTTCTGTCCGACCGCGTCCCAGAGCAGGGTGCCGAGCAGGATCGAGGCCGTGTAGTACGTGTAGACGCTCGGATCGAGCAGGATCCGGGCGTCCGCGCCGAGCAGCACGACGGCCGGCCAGCGGCCGCGCCAGACGGCCACGCAGCCGAGGCCGATGCCGAGCGCGAACTGGGTCGGGCGGTCCCACCAGGGGGTGGCCGGGTCGGTGACCCCGAACCAGCGCAGCGCCGAGGCGGGCTGGTTCGGGATGGTGAACTTGGCCGCCGCCATGGTGTCCAGGTTGCCCAGGTAGAACGGCAGCCAGGCGATCGCGACCAGCAGGCAGAACCACAGCGCGGTGCGCAGCCAGGCGGGCCTGGGCAGCGCCAGGAGCAGCGGGGCGAAGGCGATCGCCCAGGGCTTGGAATCCACCGCCAGGGCCAGGAAGACCGCGACCTGGACGGGCTTGCCGCGGGCCAGCGCGTGCGCGGCCAGGGTGGTGAAGAACAGCGCGAGGACGTCGTCCAGGTGCGCGAAGCGGACCGACACCTCGACCCACATCGGGATGAACGCCAGCCCGGCGATCAGCAGCCGCTGCTGGAGCCGACGGTGGTTGATGCCAGTACCGAGGTAGTACAGGGCGGCGGTGCGGCCGATCAGCACCAGCATCACCAGGCCGAGCCCGGCGCTCGCCGCCTCCGCGACCAGCTGGCCGACGTGCGGCGAGAACGGGGCGGTGAGCCGGGCCGCGGCCAGGCTGACCGGGCCGATCTGCAACTCGGGGTGGTGGGCGTAGAGCGAGAGGCCGCCGTCGGGCTGGCTGCTGAACAGCAGCTGCTCGCCCTGGCGCAGGTAGTGCCAGGAGAAGCCTCCGCTGGGCTCCACCAGGAAGAACCAGAGCACCGTCCACGCCGTCAGCAGCACGTGGTGCCGACGAAGCGGAAGGCCCGCGATCCGACCGGTCGCGGACTCGTAATCGGTGGTGGTCCGTGCCGTGCGTTCTCCCCGCACCTGTACCTCTCCCCGCCGTTCCGCCCCCTCCGGCCGGACATCCTATGTGACGGACGAGACCGGCCCGTGCCGCCCGGAGGTCCGTCCCAGGGGACGGCCGGGCGGCACGGGGAGCGCTCGGAAGGAGCGCCCGGGGGTCAGAGCCAGGTCAGCTCTGCTGGCCCGACTTGCGGCGACGCAGCACCACGAGGGTGCCGATGCCGGCGACCAGGACGGCGCCACCGGCGGCCGCGATCGCGGTGGTGTCGTCACCGCCACCGGTGGTGGCGAGGGTCTTGTCCGCACTGTCGGCGGCGGTCTTGGCCTTGGTGACGCCGGCCGGGGTGATCTTCGGCGGGGTGACCTTCGGTACGTCCACCGGGAAGTCGATCGGCTGCTGGACGTCGGTGCTGCTGCCGGACGGGGCCGGGGCGGTGGCCGCGCCGGAGCCGGAGTCGGTCGGGGAGGCGGACGGCGAGGCGGTGCCCGGGGCCGGAGTCGTCGGCGCCGGGGTGGTCGGCGCGGTGGTGGGGGTCCCCGTCGCGGTGGACGTGGACGTGGGCGTGGGCGACGCGGTGGCGGTCGGGCTCGGCTTGCCGGTCTTGGTCGGGGTGGGGGTCGGGCTGGGCTTGCCCCCGCCACCGGCCTTGATGGTGAAGCCGGCGCCCTTGATCCCGTCGCAGCTGAAGTGGCCGTTGTCGGACTCGTCGTCGGCGTTGGCCGAGAAGACCACCGGCACGACGCCGGCCTTGCCCAGCGGGGTGTCCTTGGTGAACGAGACCCGGACGTCGATGTCGATCCGCTTGCCCGGGGCGAGGTAGAGCAGCGCGTCGTCGGCGGGGCCGCCGTCGTTCACGCCACCGAGCAGCATCAGCACGGCGCTGTCGTCGCCGTCACCGCCGCCGGGCGCGATCGAGCCGGTCCGCCAGGTGCCGCCGCCGGGCAGGCCGGCCGGCAGCTGGTACTCGACCTTGAGGTCCTTCGCCTTGAGCGTGCCGGCCTTGTTCTTGAACTTCAGCAGCGGGAAGGCGACGAAGTCGTTCTTGGTCGAGTTCTGGATCCGGTAGGAGAAGACGCGGGCGTCACCGCCGGCGACGAAGGTGTCCGGGACGCCCCGCACCGAGAGGTCGAGGCTCTGGTGCTTCGCCTGCTCGGCCTGGGCCGCGGCGGACGGAGAGGCGGCGGACGGGGCGCCGGTGGAGCCGACGGCCATGGCGCCCTGGGCGCCGGTGAGCACCAGCGAGGAGGTGAGCGCGGCGACGCCGGCCAGGGCAAGACTGCGACGTATGGACAAGAAGACCTCACGGAAGTGTCCGGGCGAGGCCCGGGGCGCGAGGGGCGGCCGTGGACGCCGCGAACCCCCGCGAAGCTGAAAGTCCGACGGAGAGTACCGAACGATCCAGCCACTCCGGAAGGCAGGTGCCAGGTTGTGACGTACGGGCGGGGCGGACGCGCCCGAATCGCCCAACTCCATCCCGTGGTAGGTCTTTTGTGCCGCGTCGGAGATGACCACAGGGTGACGGGTACACGTCCGGGAGGACGGTACCGGACGGCTCCGGGTGGCCGGAATGCGTCGGCCGGCCGGCGCGGGGGGAGCCGACCCGCCGGGCCGGTGGGGTCGGCTCGGTCGGATCGGGTCGGGGCAGTCGATCGGGTCGCGACGGGGCGGGCAGTCCGATCGGGTCGCGGCGGGTCGGGGCAGTCGATCGGGTCGCGGCGGGGCGGGGCGGGGCGGCCCGGCCGATCGGACCGGTCAGCCCGCGAAGAAGGACTTGGCCTCGATCAGCGCCTGCTCGTCGCGCAGGACGTCCCCCGGGCGGGTGCCGTTGCCGATCAGCGCGCCACCCCAGCGCATCCCCATGTACTCGGCGATCAGCTTCAGCGTGCCGAGCAGCGGCTCGGCCTTGTCCGCCGGGCCGGCCAGGACGGTCACGTCCCACAGCGTGTGCCCGCGCATCCCGGCGCGGAAGTCCACCCCGGGCACCCGGAACCAGGCCGACCAGTAGTCGAGGTAGAGCTTGGCGCTGGTCGGCATCGTGTACCAGTACAGCGGCGCGACGAAGACCAGGTCGGTGGCCGCCAGGGTGGCCTCCAGCAGGGTCCGTTCGTGGCCGGCCGGCTCCGGGTAGCGGCCGTCAACGGTGTGCCGCAGGTCCTGGAAGGGCGGCAGCGGGTGGTCGTCGAGCCGCAGCCAGCGCTGCTCCGCGCCTTCGGGCAGGCTCGACTCGGCGGCCAGCCGGGCGAGTTGTTCGGTGTTGCCGCCGACCCGCGAGCCGGCGTCGAGGAACAGGAAACGGCGTGGCGCCTCGGCGCCGGACGACTGGTCGGTCATCGGTACTCCCCCGGTCGGGTGCTGCGGACAGACGTGCGAGCACGCGCCGTGCGCCGGGTATTCCGCGCCCGCGCCCGACCAGGGGTCGTACGCGCTGGTCCGGGTTCCGGCCGGTCAGAGTTCCGGCCGGTCAGGAGGACGGCTGCTCCGGGTTCCGGCCGGTCAGGAGGACGGCTGCTCCGGGTTCCGGCCGGTCAGGAGGACGGCTGCTCCGGCAGTCCGGCCCGGCGGCGGGCGACCTCGGCGACGGCGGCCCAGTCCTTGTCCCCGTCGCCGTGCGCCAGCGCGTCCAGGAAGGCGTCCCGCAGGATGCCGCCGAACGGCAGCGGGACATGGCGCGCGGCCCCGGCGTCCAGGGCCAGACCGACGTCCTTGAGGCCGAGCGGCAGCCGGAACCCGGCCGGCTCGTAGCGCCGTTCGGCCACCATCGAGCCGTAGCCGGAGTAGACCGGTCCGGGGAAGAGCGTGCCGGTGAGCATCTCCACCAGGTCGGTGGGCCGTACGCCGTGGGACTCGGCCAGGCTGCACGCCTCGGCCATCGACTCGATCGCGCAGGCCAGCAGGAAGTTGGTGCTGATCTTGGCGGTGTTGGCCTGCCGGGGGTGGTCACCGAAGTGCCAGGTGCGGTCGCCCATCGCGGCGAACAGCGGCCCGGCCCGGTCCAGCAGCTCGGGCGCGCCCGCGACCAGGATGTTGAGCTTCCCCGCCGCCGCGACCGGCGGCCGGCCGAGGACGGGCGCGGCGACGTAGCCGATGCCGTGCTCGACGTGCAGCTCCTCGGCACGCCCGGCCAGCGCGAGCGAGACGGTGGCCATGTTGACGTGCAGGGTCGCCTTCGCACCCGCCAGCAGCTCCGGGTCCAGCAACAGCCGTTCGAACGCCTGGTCGTTGGCCAGCATGGAGACCACCGTGTCGGCGGCGAACACCTCGGCGAGCGAACCCGCTGCCTCGGCTCCCTGGGCCACCAGGGCGGCCACCGGCTCCGGCGATCGGTTCCAGACCCGTACGGCGTGGCCGGCCCGGAGCAGGCTGCCAGCCATGCCCTGCCCCATCGCACCCAGCCCCACGAAACCGACCGTCGACCCGCTCATCCGCGCACTCCCGTCGCCGTAGCCATCCGTACGTACGTTGGTTCGTTCGAGCCGACTGTACGTCAGGGGAGGTTCGGGTCCGGGAGCGCGCTGCGGCCGCTTCCGACCTGCGGACGGATCCGGACCGCGCGCGGATCCGGGCTGCGCGCGGTGCGGGCCGCGGGCGGTCCGGCGGTCTAGGCGACCCGGGCCGGGCGGCGGATCCGGCTCGCGGCGGCCCCGCGCTCCAGCTCGGTGACCACCCGGTGGCGGAGCAGCTCGTACTGGGCCTGGAGCCGGCCGGGGCGGGCCGGGCGGGCGACCGGGCGGCCGGGGCCGACCAGCTCCCTCGGGCCGAACTGCTCACGGGTGAGGTCGATCTCGAAGCCGGTGGCGAAGCGGTTCCACCAGTGGAGGTCCGTCCGGACCCCGTCGACGTGGACCTCGCCCATCATCAGCTCGCCGCCGAGCAGGTCGTGCACCACCATGGCCGTCACGCCGCACTGGCCGCGGGCGGGATTGTCGGGACGCCAGTGGGCCAGGTCCTCGGGCGCACAGGTGTCCAGACTCCAGGAGGAGCGGATCGCACGTTCGATGTCGTTGAGGGTCCACGCCGTCATACCGGGAAGCCTGCCACGCGGCACTGACAACGACACCGGCTTTTCAAAGGGTCATCGCTTGTTCTGCGGCGACCCTTCCCTTGTTCACCCGAACGAGGACACCGTGGGCCGTCGGCCCAGAGGGCACAGCCGCTGGTGGGGACGGGAGTCCGCCCGAGGACGGCCGGACGGCGCGTCCGGCCGGTCGGCCCTGGGGCGGGTCCTGGAACTCCCGCCCGCGGGCCGACCGGCCGGGGTGCGTCACTTCGCCAGTGCGGCGACGCCGGCCTGCGCGAACTGCTCGTCCAGGTCGCCGCTGGGCGCGCCCGCCACGCCGATCGCCGCCACCGGGGCGCCCTTGGACTGCACCGGGGCGCCGCCGGCCAGGAACAGCGTGCCCGGGATGTCCTTCAGGTTCGGGGCCTGGGCCAGCCGCTTGGCCAGCTCCGAGGTCGGGGCGTTCCAGGAGACCGCCGTGAAGGCCTTGCGCTCGGCCGACTCCGGGGCCTGCGGGCCGGCGCCGTCACCCTTGAGCAGGACGCGGGTGACGCCGTCCCGGTCGACCACGGCGACCGAGACGTGCTGGCCGGCCTTGGTGGCCGCGTCCAGGGCGGCCTGGGCGGCGCGGGTGGCGGCGTCGATGGTCAGTCCGGTGCTCTGGGCGAGGTCCTTGTTCTGCGGGTCGGCCTTCACCGCGGCCGGCGCGGCCGCGGTCTCGGCGGTCTCGGCGCTGGCCGAGACGGCGCCCACGCCGGCGGCGGCGAGCGCGGCGACGGCGACGGTGCCGGTCAGCACCCGGGTGCGCACGGAGGTCTTCTTCATGGTCCAGCTCCTCAACTCAACGGGATCGCGGGGTTCGGCGGGGTTCGGCGGTGCCCTGCGGGACTCTGCTGGGCATTGCGCGGTTCTGCGGGGTTCGCAGGGATCTAGGAGGTTCTGCGGGGTTCGCGGGGCCCGCAGCGGTCCGGGGCCGGGCGGCGGGGGACCGCCCGGCTCTGCTTCGATCCTCCGGCCGGACCGGGGCGCGCGGCATCGACGGCCCGGTGCGACCGTCCGGGCATGATGGAGGACGCCGCCGTCAACCGATCGGCTGATGCGGGACCGGGCCGGACAGGTCACCATCGAGGGATCGGCGCAGGTCAGTGGGCCGATCACGGCCGGCACCGCTGAGCGGCCGACCGAGCACCGTGCCGAGCCCGTAGCGCCAGGAGCCACCCGTGCAGCAGCCCCGTCCGTCCACCGGCCGGCCCCTGGGCGGGCGCGACGCCGGGGACCCGGACGCCGGCCGGCTGGCGCTGCTGCTGGACTCCGCCTTCCTGCTGCTGCTCGCCGCGGCGCTCAGCCGCTACCTCACCCACCACGGCGGCAGCCCCGGGATCCCCTGGGTGATCGGGCTGAGCGCCGTACTGGCCGTCGCCCAGCCGGCCGCCTCCTGGCTCGACCACCGCTGCCCGGCCGCCCCGGGCCGTCCGCGCCGGTGGCCGCTGGCGCTGGTGGTCGCGCTCTGGGTGGTGCTGGTGCTGCTGGCGCCGAGTTTCGCCTGGTGCGCCGTCCCGCTGATCTACACCGCGCTGCGGGCGCTGCCCGCCGGGGCGGCGATCCCGCTGGTGGCGGCCCTGACGCTCCTGGTGGTGATCGCCGAGATCCGGCTGCCCGGCGTCGCGGACGCCACCCTCGTCCTGCTGCCGCCCGCGGTGGCCGCGCTGGCCACCGGGGTCTTCCTGTTCATGGCCCGGCAGGCCGCCCGGCAGCGGGCGCTGATCACCGACCTGGTTCGCACCCGGCGCGAACTCGCCGCCACCGAACGGCGGGAGGGCACCCTCGCCGAGCGCGAGCGGCTGGCGATGGAGATCCACGACACCTTGGCGCAGGGGCTGTCCAGCCAGCAGATGCTGCTGCAGGCCGCCGACCGCACCTGGGAGGCCGACCCGGCGACCGCCCGTACCCACGTCCGCACCGCCACCGCAGTCGCCGCCCGCAACCTCGCCGAGGCCCGCCGTTTCGTCCACGACCTCGCCCCGGCCGAGCTGGCCGACGGCGGCACCGTGGAGCGGGCGTTGCGGGCACTGGCCGAGCGGGAGTCCGCCGAGAGCGGGCTGCCGGTCCGCTTCCACCTGGACGGCGCGCCCGTCCCACTGCCCGCGGCCGCGCAGTCGGCGCTGCTGCGGATCGCCCAGGGCGCGCTGGCCAATGCCCGGGAGCACGCCGGGGCCTCGGCGGCCGCGATCACGCTGTCCTTCCTGGGCGACCAGGCCGTCCTGGACATCGCCGACGACGGGCAGGGCTTCGACCCGGCCGCGGGCGAACGGCGCGCCGCCGGCGGCGCCCGCGGGTACGGGCTGTCCGCCATGCGCGCCCGGCTGCGGCAGCTGGGTGGCACGCTGACCGTGGAGAGCGCCCCCGGCGAGGGCACCGTCGTCTCCGCCGCGATCCCCCTGGAGCACCGATCGGAGCACCGATGAACGCGACCCCCGTCCGATTGCTGGTCTGTGACGACCACGCGGTGGTCCGGGCGGGCCTGTTGGCGCTGCTCGCCAGCGCGGGCGACATCGAGGTGGTCGGCGAGGCGAGCACCGGGGAGGAGGCGGTCGCGCTGGCCGCCGGGCTGGCGCCGCAGGTGGTGCTGATGGACCTCCAGCTCGGCGACGGCATCGACGGCGTGGAGGCCACCCGGCGGATCACCGCCGCCCCGGGCGGCCCGCACGTCCTGGTGCTCACCACCTACGACACCGACGCCGACATCACCCGGGCCATCGCCGCGGGCGCCACCGGGTACCTGCTGAAGGCCGAACGGCCGGAGGAACTGTTCGCCGCCGTCCACGCGGCCGCGCAGGGCCGGACGGCGCTCTCGCCACCGGTCGCCTCCCGGGTGATGGCGCAGATGCGGGCGCCCTCGCCGCAGCTCACCGAGCGGGAGCAGGACATCCTCGAACAGCTGGCGCAGGGGCTGGGCAACCGGGAGATCGCCAGGGCGCTGTTCATCAGCGAGGCGACGGTGAAGACCCACCTGGGGCGGATCTACGACAAGTTGGGCGTGGACACCCGGGCGGGCGCGGTGGCGGTGGCCAAGGAGCGCCGACTGCTGCGCTGAGCGCCGAGCGCGCCCTCCGGAACGGCGCCCGGCCGGGACCGGGCACCCTCCGGACCAGTCACCATCCGAATTGACGGGTCCGTCACTGCGCTGGGCACTCGCGCGGTGTCACTCCGTGCTGTCATCATGCATGGAATGTCGGATTCCAGGTCGGGCGTCCCTCGCGCCCGGCGCGTGCGGCACGACCGCAGGGCATCCTGACGAACCCACAACTGCCTGGTGGGACGCCCATCACACCGACCCGACCGGATCGTCATGATTGTGGATTTTTCGTGGATCCCACTATTGACAAACCAACCACGCGGTTTGTTAGCGTGAGGTCAACGACGTCCCCGGGGGTGGGGGCTCGCCGGGGTCTGTGCGGACGCTCTCGCCGGAGGGTGGTGCCAGGGGGGACGGCGGGGCTGCCGGAGGGTGTCGGGGGGAGCGGCAGCGCCGAAGCCGCGCGACGAGGCGGCGTGGAGCGGGTCCGGGGGGACTCGCTCCACGCCTCCCCCGGAACCGCTCCCCTCCCGGTCAGACCAGCGCGCTCCAATAGGCGCAGTGCACATGGGGCAGCGGCGCGGGGTCGGGCTCGCCGGCCCCCGGCAGCCGGGGGATGCGCTCCGAACAGGCCACCCCGAGCAGACTCGCGGTCAACCGGATGTCACCGAACTCACCGAAGCACAGCACCAGCCGAGAACCCTCCGGCGTGGTGGCGGCCACCCCGGGGCGGTCCTGCCCGGCGTTCAATGAGGTGATCGTCCACCCGCGCCGCCGCCACTGCCGCTCCACCACGTCCGCCAACTCCCGCCGCCGGCCCGGTGATACGACGGTGAGCAGGTCCCGCCCCCGGGTGACGTACCAGAGCACCTCGGGCCCGCGCCGCCCCGGGGCGGCCAGCCGGATCCCGGCCCGCGGCACCGTCTCCTGCCAGGCCGGGGCCGGCCGGACGGCGTCCATGGTGTCCTGGAGCAAGGTCTCGCAGCGCTCCGCCGCGTCGAGTTGACCAATCGTCACATCCGGGGCCAGCACCGGCCACCAGTCCGGCGCGGCCGACGCGCCGCCGCGAAAGCCGTCCGGGCATCCGAGGTTCAGTTCGGCACCACCTGACTGCACAGGGCCCTCCGTACTCCTCCCGGTGTTCAACCCGGGCAGGCATTCCGTCACTGCTTGGACGGTGGCCGGGCACCGACAGTTCCGCAAGTGGCCGACCCTGGATCGCACTGCGCGGTGCAGTCGAACCACCGATCCGCACCGTGTCGCTTGCTTCTCCTGCCGCCGGGGCCCGCCAAGGACCGCCGGGGCCTCACCCGCGACGCGGTACGTCGGCACCTCCGACGACAAGACCGCACCGGGCGGCCACAAGGCCCCGAAACGGAAGAGCCGGGATCGTCACGCGGCGGAGGACCTGAAGCACTGGGTTCGCGTACCGGTGGGGCCCGATGCGGCCCGACGGGCCACCCGCGGACAGTGCCGACGAGTCCAGCTGGTCATCCACAACGTGACCGCGGCGACGCGGCTGCTCGATGCACTGCCGCTGTTCCGTGAGGATCTGCGCATTCAGGTGTTGGCCACCTGCACCGGATCGTCCCCCTTCCAGTCCGGCGCAAAGAAGTTGCTCGCGGAGACGGGCGTTCCGGTCCTGCCCTGGGGGCAAGCGCTCCCGACTCCCGCGGACCTGGCCGTATCGGCCAGCTTCGGCGGTCAACTCGCCTATATCAAGCGCAAGTTGACGGTTCTCTCACATGGAGTCGGATACAGAGAAGCTGACCACGCCGGACGCCGGACGCCTTCGACCGCATCCTCGCCGCCGGCACCACCGCGAGCGGTACCGAATTCGGTCAGCTACTACGCGGCCGCCTGCGGCACGCCGTACTGCTGGGCGCCGCCGGCCTGGAGTCCCTCGGGGCGTCGTCGCCCGTCGCGGCGTTCGCCCGGTCCTCGCCCCGCCTCGATCCGTACGGCACGCTGCTGCCCCAGCCGGATGAGCTGCTGGCCGAACACCGCCCCCTCGACGGGCCGGCCCGGCCCCGCCGAACCCCGCAGTCCTCCTGGGTGCTGCCCGGCGACCAGGCCGCGACGGAGGGCGACCCCGAAGCCGACGAGGTCATCGACCGACCGGTGCGCGACGACCAGATGGTCCTGGCCAACCGGGTCTCCACGACCGGACCCGCAACGACCAGCCGGTACCGGACGCGGCCCCACCGGTGCTGCACGACTTCCTCCAGCGCAACGTCGTACTGAGCGCGGACGAACGCGCGGCCCTCGACCGCCTCGCCCACGGCGACACGCTCAAGCTCATCCAGGGCAACATCGAGGCCCTCACGGGGACCGAGGCCTTCGGTGGCCTCTTCGCCGCGCTGGCCGACCCGCTGCTCGCCAAGTCCGTCTGGTACGCCGAGTACGACCTGGTGATGCCCACCGGCCGCCCCACCGGCCGCCCCACCGGCTGACCCCGGGCAGCTTGCTCCGGACAACACGAAAGCCGCAGGTCAGATGACCTGCGGCTTTCGATATGGAGCGGGCGACGAGAATCGAACTCGCGCTCTAAGCTTGGGAAGCTCATGTTCTACCATTAAACTACGCCCGCCTGATGAGCTGTCAGAGACCGCTCGATCCAGTGTCACTGTACCCCATCCGTGACTGTGGTTGCACGGCCGGCCCGAGGCCGTGGCGGAGCCGGGCGGGGGTGGGTGGGAGGCGTACTGTTTGGGCCGCGTGTGAGTGCTCCGGTGGGTGCGGGGTCGGGGCGGCGAGCCATGGTGTGGAATGTCCGGAACATCCCCTAATGTGACGCTGTCCCGGGGCCTGGCCGCCGGGGCGCGATGAGTACGGGTGAGTACTGGGTTAGGGATGGGAAGGGGATCGATGGAGCAGCGCGCCGTCGTTCGTTGTGCCGAGGGGCACCTGTTCAGCACCACCACGTTCCCGATGCAGAACCTCGGTCCCGGGCGGCTCGGGCCCGGACGATTGATCCGTTGTCCGCAGTGCGGACGGCTCCGGAGCTCGGTGCTGGCCGACGTGCGGGAGCTGTCGACGGCCCAACTGGCGCAGGCGATGCGGCTGGAGGCCGCCGAGTTCCTGGCCTGACGGCCGGCGGGAGGACACCTGGGGCCCCGGACGGATTCGTCCGGGGCCCCGTCGTGCACGTAACCTCGAAGCGTGCTGCTCTCTGACAAGGACATCCGGACCGAAATCGACCTGGGCCGGGTCGTCGTCGACCCCTTCGACCCGGCGATGATCCAGCCGTCGAGCATCGACGTGCGCCTCGACCGCTTCTTCCGCGTGTTCGAGAACCACAAGTACCCGCACATCGACCCCTCCGAGGAGCAGCCGGACCTGACCCGGCTGGTCGAGCCGGACGGCGACGAGGCGTTCATCCTGCACCCGGGCGAGTTCGTACTGGCCTCGACGTACGAGGTCATCACGCTGCCCGAGGACGTGGCCTCCCGCCTGGAGGGCAAGTCGAGCCTGGGCCGGCTGGGCCTGCTCACCCACTCCACCGCGGGCTTCATCGACCCCGGCTTCAGCGGCCACGTGACGCTGGAGCTGTCGAACGTCGCGACGCTGCCGATCAAGCTCTACCCGGGGATGAAGATCGGGCAGCTGTGCCTGTTCCGGCTCTCCTCGCCGTCGGAGCACCCGTACGGCTCCGCGCGCTACGGCTCGCGCTACCAGGGCCAGCGCGGTCCGACGCCGTCCCGCTCGTACCTGAACTTCCACCGCAGCGAGGTCTGACCGCACCACGGCGGAGTGCACGCACGGCGGGCGGCCATCCCTCTTCCGAGGGGTCGGCCGCCCGTGGCGTTTCCGGGACTCGCGCGGGGTGTCGGGCCCGCCTGGGGGGTCAGGCCCGCTTGGGGCTGGTGATCGCGACCAGCTCGGCGCCGTCCTCGGACAGCCGCAGCTCGGTGCGCAGCTCGGCGAGCTCGCCCAGGTGGTGCAGGTGGGTGCCGCCGCAGAAGATCCGCGCGCCGCCCTCGGGCAGCTCGCAGTGCCACTGGCGGCGGGCGGTCAGCTCCGGGCCGGGGACCTCGATCCGGACCGGGGCGTCGGCCGCGACCCAGTCGGCGAGCCGGGCGTTGACGGCCTCGGTGAGGGCGGGCAGGGCGTCGGCGAGGGCGGGGAACTCCTCGGTGGCGTCGACGGTGAAGCCCTTCTTCTTCAGCGACTTGCCGAGCCGGTAGGTGTCCGTGCTGGCCTCGGTGTCCATCACCGAGCTCGCCATCGCGAGGCTGTCGAAGTCGGGGTTGCCGAAGGCGTCCGAGCGGCCCGGGTCCTTGCGCCAGCGCGATGCGAGCGCGGCGTTGAGGGCGAGGGCGAGCAGGTGGCAGCCGCTGTGCGAGGCGCTCAGAGCGGCCCGGCGCCCGGCGTCGACGGTGAGCAGGGCGGTGCGGCCGATGAGGTCTCCGGGGTCGGCGGCGAGGACGTGCAGCACCAGCCAGGACCACTCCTCGTCCCCGCGCTTGACCGGGATCTCGGCGCCGACCAGCGGCGCGCCACCGTCCGGGCCGACCGCGCCGGTGAGGCAGTCCAGCACGGCCAGTTCGGTGCCGTCGACCGTCAGGGTGCCGTGGTCGGCCGGCTGGTCGGGCCAGGTGTGGTCGAGCGGGTGGAACGGGGTGGCCGCGGTCACCACCGCGTAGCGACCGTCCGCCAGCGGGTGCACCGCCAGCACCGGCGACTCTCCGGTCACCGCCCCGGCCGGGAAGCTGACGTGGGTGGTGGGGAGGGTCATGGCTGGCTCCGGCGCTGGTGGAGGACGGGGGGTGGGCGGGCCCGGGCCTTCCGGCCGGATCCGCCCACCATTCTGCCTGCCGGCCCCCGGCACCGGTCCGGGAGCCCGGTCAGCCCGGGGTCGAAAGCCCGATCAGCCCGGCGCGCGCAGCTTGATCAGCTTGATCAGCCCAGTGTCGGAAGCTTGATCAGCACCAGCAGCGCCAGCAGCTGCACCGCCGAGGCGGCCGCCGCCTTGCCCCAGGGCAGGTCGTGCACCCGCCGGACCATGCAGGTCAGCAGGTACGCGCAGAGCCCCCAGGTGGCCCAGCCGACCAGCTGGACGACCATGCTGCCGGAGGGCAGCACCAGGTCGAGCAGCAGCCGGGGCGCGTCAGTCAGCCAGCCGATCAGCGCGGCCAGCCCGACCGTGGACTTCCACGGGCCGTCGCCGCCGAGCTGGCGGGCCAGCGCGTAGGTGACCGCGCCGAAGACCGCGCCGGCCACGGTGAAACCGACGGCGGCGGCGCACAGGCCGGTCAGGGCCACCGAGAAGGTCGAGTTGACGATGTCGTCGTGGGTCAGCCCGATGCCGAGCACCGCGAGCACGCCGTACGTCAGCGAGACGGTGAGGGCGGGCAGCCAGACCTGGTGGTCCCGGGTGCGGTCGAAGATCGCGGTCGGGGTGCGGAAGATGCCGACGAACAGCTCGCGCCACTGCGGCCGCGGCCCGCTGACGTGCGGGGCGGACTGGCCGCCGGCGCGGTAGACGGTGACGTTGTCCTGGCCGTACGGGGGCTGTTGGTCCGGGCCGCCGCCGTACGGGGGCGGGGGCTGCTGGCCGTACGGCGGGTGCTGCCCGTACCCGCCGTCGCCGTAGTGGCCCGGGCCCGGGGGTTGTCCGTACCGGCCGTAGCCGTGGTCCTGACCGTGGTCCTGACCGTGCTGCGGGCCGTACGGGTCGCCGCCCTGGTACGGGTCGCCGACCGGGAAGGCCTGGGTGTTGCCGGGCCGGTCGGCCCGGTACGGGTCGTACCCGTCGCCGACGGTGCCTCCGGGCCCTCCGGGGGTCCCCGGCCCGGCGGCCGCCACCGTCGGGTGCGCGGACGTGAAGTACTCCGGCCCGTCCACGGGCCCGTCCGTCCGCCCGTACCCCCCGGGCGCCCCCGCCGGCGGCGGCGGAGGGGCCGGCCATCCGCCGTGCGGACGGTCGGCGCCCTGACCGCTGTCGTATCGATTACCAGCCACGCTCCGAAGGTACCCGTCCGGCCCAGTGCGCGTCGGCCCCGGACGAAGCCGGGGCCGGTTTGCAGCGAGCCTGAGACGAACGGGTCCGAAACCCGCCTGGGCGGCCGTCCGCGCGGAGGGGTCCTAGCGCTGGGCGCTGACCGACGGCCCGTGCACCGCGGCGGCCGCGGTGGTGCCGGCCGGGCAGCCGCCCGGGCCGGCCGTGGTGCGGACGGCGCCGACCGGCAGCAGGGTGCCGCAGGCGATCCGGATGCCGTTGGGCAGCTCGTTGTCGGACTCCACGATCGCGCCGTCGCCGATCACCGCGCCGTCCAGCGCCGAGCGGTCGCCGACGGTTGCGTAGGCGCCCACGATCGAGTCCTTCACCAGGGTGTCCGGGCCGATCAGCGCGCCGGGCAGGATCACGCTGCCCTCGACGATGGCGCCGGCCTCGACCACCGCGTCCGCGGAGACCACGGTGCCGCCGCTGAGCACCGCGCCGGGGTGGACGGTGGCGCCGGGCAGCAGCAGGGCGTCGCCGGTCGGGCCGGGGACGGCCGGGGAGTCGACCTTGCCGAGGACCAGGTCGGCCGAGCCGCGGACGAACGCGCCCGGGGTGCCGAGGTCCAGCCAGTACGAGGTGTCGACGACGCCTCGCAGCAGGGCGCCGGTGGCCAGCAGCTCGGGGAAGGTCTCGCGCTCGACGGAGACCTCCCGGCCGGCCGGGATGCGGTCGATGACGGAGCGGGTGAAGACGTAGCAGCCGGCGTTGATCTGGTCGGTGACGATCTGCTCCGGCGTCTCCGGCTTCTCCAGGAACTCCAGCACCCGGCCGTCGGCGTCGGTGGGGACGAGGCCGAAGGCCCGCGGGTCCTCCACCCGGGTGAGGTGCAGCGTGACGTCGGCCCCGGCGGCCACGTGGCCGTCCCGCAGGGCGGCGATGTCGAGGCCGGAGAGGATGTCCCCGTTGAAGACCAGGACCGGTTCGTCCGGTCCGCAGGTCAGCCCGGAGGCGGCGTTGCGGATGGCCCCGCCGGTGCCCAGCGGCTCGCGCTCGGTCAGGTAGACCAGCTCGATCCCGTACGGGGTGCCGTCCTGGAAGTGGTCCTCGAACACCTCGGCCAGGTAGGACGTGGCCAGCACCACCCGGGTGACGCCGGCGGCGGCCGCGCGGGCCAGCTGGTGCGCGATGAACGGAACACCGGCAACCGGCAGCATCGGCTTGGGAGTGTGGGTGGTCAGCGGACGCAGTCGCGTGCCCTTACCACCGACGAGCATGATCGCCTCGGTCATGGTCTGCGCTGTTCCCCTTGTGGTCTCTGCGGCCCGGCCCGGCGGGCCGATACCTCCGTTGGTGGTCTGGTCCCGTCCTGGAACGGGTCGACCGGCTCGCGCCGGTCCGGCGCCTACTGTATTTCCTTCCGACCGAATGCCCGTCCGGCGGTCGTGCGATCAGCGTCACTCGCCGTCCGCCCGCCGTACCGCCGGCCGTCGCCCGGGGCACCGAAAAGCCCGGCCCGGCGGGCGCGTTGGCGGCGTCCACCGGGCCGGGCGGTTGTTGCAGAACTGTCGAACAGCGGTCGCGGTTACGCGTCCACCGTCGCCGGCTCCTCGGCCTCGGCCGGCGGGGTGGCCTTCACCGAGTCGAGCAGCAGCTGGGCCACGTCGACCACCTTGAGGTGCTCCTTGGCCGCGCCCTCGTTCTTCTTGCCGTTGACCGAGTCGGAGAGCATCACCAGGCAGAACGGGCAGGCGGTGGAGACGATGTCCGGGTTGAGGGACAGCGCCTCGTCCACGCGCTCGGTGTTGATCCGCTTGCCGATGCGCTCCTCCATCCACATCCGGGCGCCGCCGGCGCCGCAGCAGAAGCCGCGCTCCTTGTGCCGGTGCATCTCCTGCTGGCGCAGACCGGGGACCTTGTCCATGATCTCGCGCGGCGGGCTGTAGACCTTGTTGTGGCGGCCCAGGTAGCAGGGGTCGTGGTAGGTGATCAGTCCCTCGACCGGGTTCACCGGGACGAGCTTGCCCTCGTCGATCAGGTGCTGCAGCAGCTGGGTGTGGTGGATCACCTCGAAGTGCCCGCCGAGCTGCGGGTACTCGTTGGCGATGGTGTTGAAGCAGTGCGGGCAGGTGGCCACGATCCGCTTGGTCGGGGCGTCCTCCAGCGCGGCGTTCAGCGTCTCCACGTTCTGCGCGCCGAGCATCTGGAAGAGGAACTCGTTGCCCAGGCGGCGCGGGGAGTCACCGGTGCAGGTCTCCTCCTTGCCGAGGATGGCGAACTTCACGCCGGCGGTGTGCAGCAGCTCCGCGAAGGCCTTGGTGGTCTTCTTGGCGCGGTCCTCCAGGGCGCCGGCGCAGCCGACCCAGTAGAGGTACTCGACCTCGGCGGGGTCGATGTCCTCGCCGATCACCGGCACCTCGATGCCGGTCTCCTTCTTGAGCTCCTTGACCCAGTCCAGGCGGGCCTTGGTGGCCATGCCCCACGGGTTGCCCTTGTTCTCCAGGTTCTTGAGCATCGTCCCGGCCTCGGTCGGGAAGTTGCTCTCGATCATCACCTGGTAGCGGCGCATGTCGACGATGTGGTCGATGTGCTCGATGTCCACCGGGCACTGCTCGACGCAGGCGCCGCAGGTGGTGCAGGACCACAGGACGTCCGGGTCGATGACGCCGTTCTCCTCGGCGGTGCCGATCAGCGGGCGCTCGGCCTCGGCCAGCGCGGCCGCCGGGACGTCCTTGAGCTGCTCGGCGGTCGCCTGCTCGGTGCCCTCCATGTCCTTGCCGCCACCGGCCAGCAGGTAGGGGGCCTTGCCGTAGGCGTGCTCGCGCAGGCTCATGATCAGCAGCTTGGGCGAGAGCGGCTTGCCGGTGTTCCAGGCCGGGCACTGCGACTGGCAGCGACCGCACTCGGTGCAGGTGGAGAAGTCGAGGATGCCCTTCCAGGAGAAGTGCTCGACCTGGGAGACGCCGAAGACGGCGTCCTCGGCCGGGTCCTCGAAGTCGATCGGCTGGCCCTTGCTCGTCATCGGACGGAGCGCGCCGAGCGCGGTGCCGCCGTCGTCCTCGCGCTTGAAGTAGATGTTGAAGAAGCCGAGGAAGCGGTGCCAGGCCACGCCCATCGAGGGGTTGAGGCCGATGGTGATCGCCCACGCGAACGAGATGCAGATCTTCAGCATCGCGAACAGGTAGACCAGGTTCTCCAGGGTGCCGTGCGACAGCCCGCTCAGCGCGGAGGTGATCGGGTACGAGACCAGGTGCTCCGGGCCGTACGAGTCGACGCCGGCCAGGGCGCCCTCCAGGGCGCGCAGCATCAGGATGCACAGGCCGATGCCGAGGATCGTGTACTCGACGTAGAAGGCCTGCCAGGCGATCGAGCCGGCGAACCGGGACTTGCGGCCCGACCGGGACGGCAGGCTCATCAGGCGGATCACCATCAGGGTGGCGATGCCCAGCGTGGTCAGGGTGCCGACGAGCTCGACGAAGAGCTGCCAGATCATCCAGTCGCCGATGATCGGCAGTTCCCACTCGGCGTCGAAGAGCTGGCCCATCGCGTTGACGATGGTCAGCACCAGACTGAAGAAGCCGACCGCGACGAACCAGTGGGCGATGCCCACGATCCCCCAGCGGTTCATCCGGGTGTGGCCGAAGAACTCGGTCGCGACGGTCTTGACCCGCTGGGCGGGCTTCCCGAAGCGGGTCGAGTCCGGCGCGCCGGTCAGCACGACCCTGAAGATGTGCCACGCCGCACGGAGGGCGAGCGCGGTGCCGATCACGAACGTGACCAGCGAGATGACGATCGCTGCTAGTTGCATCGCTCTCCGTCTCCTGCGGCTTGCGGTTGAGCAGTGTCTGCGGTTCTGCGGTTCTGCGGTTCTGCGGTTTTCCGAACTGATTGTACTGGTCGGTAACTTGCCGGGCCGACGGCCCGGACATTACCGGTGCGCAACAGTTCTCCAGAAGGTTCCCAAGCTATGGCGGCAGTCACGTGACCGCACGCCCGCCGCCCCGGCCGTCCGCGGCCGCCGTCGCCCGCACCGCCGCGGCCCGCGCCCTCGCCACCGACCCCGCCACCGCAACCGCCACCGCCCCCTCCCCGCCACTGAGCGCCGGGCACCACCCGCGCCACGTGGGGCCTCAGTAAAGTTGAGCGACTGGCACTCATACCTGTTGACGCCCCCCGTCGAGTCGTGCATCCTTGAGCCCGTAAAGCTCAACTCTTCCGTGGAGGTACCTACGATGGCACGCGCGGTCGGCATCGACCTCGGCACGACGAACTCGGTCGTCAGCGTTCTGGAGGGTGGCGAGCCCACCGTCATCACGAACGCCGAGGGCGCTCGGACCACGCCGTCCGTCGTCGCCTTCGCGAAGAACGGCGAGGTCCTGGTCGGCGAGGTGGCCAAGCGCCAGGCGGTCACCAACGTCGACCGCACCATCCGCTCGGTGAAGCGCCACATGGGCACCGGGTGGAAGATCAACATCGACGGCAAGGACTTCAACCCGCAGCAGATCTCGGCCTTCGTGCTGCAGAAGCTGAAGCGCGACGCCGAGGCCTACCTGGGCGAGACCGTCACCGACGCCGTCATCACCGTCCCGGCGTACTTCAACGACTCGGAGCGCCAGGCCACCAAGGAGGCCGGTGAGATCGCGGGCCTCAACGTCCTGCGCATCGTCAACGAGCCGACCGCGGCCGCCCTCGCGTACGGCCTGGACAAGGACGACCAGACCATCCTGGTCTTCGACCTCGGCGGCGGCACCTTCGACGTCTCCCTGCTGGAGATCGGCGACGGGGTCGTCGAGGTGAAGGCCACCAACGGTGACAACCACCTCGGTGGCGACGACTGGGACCAGCGCGTCGTCGACCACCTGGTCAAGGTCTTCCAGTCCGGCCACGGCGTCGACCTGTCCAAGGACAAGATGGCCCTGCAGCGTCTGCGCGAGGCCGCCGAGAAGGCCAAGATCGAGCTGTCCTCGTCCTCCGAGACCTCGATCAACCTGCCGTACATCACGGCCTCCGCCGAGGGCCCGCTGCACCTGGACGAGAAGCTCACCCGCGCCCAGTTCCAGCAGCTGACCGCGGACCTGCTCGAGCGCTGCAAGGTCCCGTTCCACAACGTGATCAAGGACGCCGGCATCTCGCTCTCCGAGATCGACCACGTCGTCCTGGTCGGTGGCTCGACCCGCATGCCCGCCGTCGCCGAGCTCGTCAAGGAGCTGACCGGCGGCCAGGACGCCAACAAGGGCGTCAACCCGGACGAGGTCGTCGCCATCGGCGCCGCGCTCCAGGCCGGTGTCCTCAAGGGCGAGGTCAAGGACGTCCTCCTGCTGGACGTCACCCCGCTGTCCCTCGGCATCGAGACCAAGGGCGGCATCATGACCAAGCTGATCGAGCGCAACACCACGATCCCGACCAAGCGCTCCGAGATCTTCACCACGGCCGAGGACAACCAGCCGTCCGTGCAGATCCAGGTCTACCAGGGCGAGCGCGAGATCGCGGCGTACAACAAGAAGCTCGGGATGTTCGAGCTGACCGGCCTGCCGCCGGCGCCGCGCGGCCTGCCGCAGATCGAGGTCACCTTCGACATCGACGCCAACGGCATCATGCACGTCGGCGCGAAGGACCTCGGCACCGGCAAGGAGCAGAAGATGACCGTCACCGGCGGCTCCTCGCTGCCGAAGGACGAGGTCGACCGCATGCGCCGCGAGGCCGAGCAGTACGCCGAGGACGACCACAAGCGCCGCGAGGCCGTCGAGACCCGCAACTCCGCCGAGCAGCTCGTCTACTCGACCGAGAAGTTCATCGCGGACAACTCCGACAAGCTCCCCGCCGACGTCAAGACCGAGGTCGAGACCGCCATCGGCGAGCTCAAGGAAGCCCTCAAGGGCGAGGACATCGCGAAGATCCGCGAGGCCTCCGAGAAGGTCTCCACCACCGCCCAGAAGCTCGGCCAGGCGCTCTACGCCAACGCCGACGCCGCCGGTGCCGGTGCCGCCGCGGCCGGCGAGTCCACCCACGCCAAGGAGGACGACGTCGTCGACGCCGAGATCGTGGACGACGAGAAGCCCAAGGGCGGTGCGTCGGCATGACGGACAAGCCGCAGGGCGGTAAGCCCGGCGACGACTCCGCCGCCGAGGAAGCCGTGATCAAGGCTGCCGAGGAGGCCGCGGCCGGCGGTGCCGGCGAGGGCTCTGACGAGCTCGCCGCGGCCAAGCGCGAGCTGGCCGAGCGCACCGCTGACCTGCAGCGCCTGCAGGCCGAGTACCAGAACTACCGCAAGCGGGTCGAGCGCGACCGGCTGACAGTCCGCGAGATCGCGGTCTCCAACATCCTGGAGTCCCTGATCCCCGTGCTGGACGACATCGGCCGCGCCCGCGAGCACGGCGAGGTGACGGGCGGCTTCAAGTCCGTCTCCGACTCCCTGGAGATGGTCGTCGCCAAGCTGGGCCTGCAGCAGTTCGGCAAGGAGGGCGAGCCCTTCGACCCGACCCAGCACGAGGCTCTGATGCACAGCTACTCCTCGGACGTCACCGAGGACACCTGCGTGCAGATCCTCCAGCCCGGCTACCGCATCGGCGAGCGGATCATCCGCCCGGCCATGGTCGCCGTCGCCGAGCCCCAGCCCGGCACCCAGACGACGCCCGGCCCGGACGCCGAGGCCAAGTCCGCCGACCCGGACAAGTCCGACGGTGGCTCGGACAGCTGACAACCTGTGACAGCTGACAACCAGTGCGCTGCGGAGTCGTACGCCGGCCAGTACGGCGGCCGACTCCGCAGCGCGCTGTCAACAGCACTTCTTTCGGCTGCTGTTGACAGCGCAGTGACGATGGACATCGGGAGGTGGCGGAAGCCGTGAGCGAGCGCAGCGGGCGAACCATTCTGAAGTGCGTGTACCGCTCCGCGGCTGCCGAGCTCAGCGAGGTGGGCGCATGAGTGGCAAGGACTACGTGGAGAAGGACTACTACAAGGTCCTCGGCGTGCCCAAGGACGCCACCGCCACCGAGATCAAGAAGACCTACCGCAAACTGGCCCGCGAGTTCCACCCCGACGCGAACAAGGGCGACGCCAAGGCCGAGGAGCGCTTCAAGGACATCTCCGAGGCCTACGACGTCCTCTCCGACGAGAAGCGCCGCAAGGAGTACGACGAGGCCCGCAGCCTATTCGCCAACGGCGGGTTCCGCACCGGCGGCCCCGGCACCGGCAGCTACGGCTTCGACTTCGGCGACCTCTTCAGCGGCAACCAGGGCGGCGGGGGCGGCGGCGGAATCGGCGACGTCTTCGGCGGCCTCTTCAACCGCGGCGGTACCCGGCAGGCCCAGCCCCGGCGCGGCGCCGACGTCGAGACCGAAGTGACGCTCTCCTTCGAGGAGGCCGTCGACGGCGCGACCGTGCCGCTGCGGATGACCAGCCAGGCCCCCTGCCGCCTCTGCAACGGCACCGGCGCCAAGTCCGGCACCACCCCGCGGGTCTGCCCGACCTGCGTCGGCGCCGGCACCGTCAGCCGCGGCCAGGGCGCCTTCGCGCTCTCCGAGCCGTGCAAGGACTGCCGCGGCCGCGGCATGATCGTCGACGACCCGTGCCCCGACTGCCACGGCAGCGGCCGGGCCAGCTCCGCCCGCACCATGCAGGTCCGCATCCCGGCCGGCGTCCAGGCCGACCAGCGGATCCGGCTCAAGGGCAAGGGCGCCCAGGGCGAACGCGGCGGCCAGCCCGGCGACCTCTACGTCACCGTGCACGTCGACCCGCACCCGGTCTTCGGGCGCAAGGGCGACAACCTCACCGTCACCGTCCCGGTCACCTTCCCCGAGGCCGCCCTCGGCGCCACCATCGAGGTGCCCACGCTGAACGGCCCCGCCGTGAAGCTCAAGCTCCCCCCGGGCAGCGCCAACGGCCTCACCATGCGCGCCCGCGGCAAGGGCGCCACCCGCAAGGACGGCACCCGCGGCGACCTCCTCGTCACCGTCGAGGTCGTGGTGCCGCAGCACGTCACCGGCGACGCGCTGAACGCGCTGGAGCAGTACCGCGAGGCCACCGCCTCCGACGACCCACGAGCCGCTCTCTTCCGGGCGGCGAAGGGAGCGTGACGACCAGATGTCCCCGAACCCCCTCAACCCGATGAATCCGATGGGCGCCGACGGCCCGATGGACTCCAACGGCCCCATCGGCCCCGGCCTCGGCGAGGGCCTGCCCGGCAACGGCCCCCGTCGGCCCCGCCGCGCCGCCGCCCCGCCGCAGTACGTGCTCACCGAGGACACTCCGGTGTACGTCATCTCGGTCGCCGCCGAACTCTCCGGCCTCCACCCGCAGACCCTGCGCCAGTACGACCGCCTCGGCCTGGTCTGCCCCGACCGCACCGCCGGCCGCGGCCGCCGCTACTCCGCCCGCGACATCCAGCAGCTGCGCGAGGTCCAGCGGCTCTCCCAGGACGAGGGCATCAACCTGGCCGGCATCAAGCGGATCATCGAGCTGGAGAACCAGGTCACCGCCCTCCAGTCCCGCATCACCGAACTGGTCGACTCCCTCGAAGGCGCCGCCACCGCCCTCCAGCAGCGCGAGGCCGCCGTCCACGCCTCCTACCGCCGCGACCTCGTCCCCTACCAGCCCCCCACGCCGCAATCCAGCGCCCTCGTCGTCTGGCGCCCCAAGCGCTGACCCGGGGCCCGGACCGCACCACAGCCGCCGGCTCCCTCCTGTTCGGGGGGTGCCGGCGGCTGGCGTGTGGTGAGAGAGTGGCTGTCCGCTGGACGGTCCTCGCCTACCAGCAGGGTCACACCGAGCCGGTCGAATTCACGTATTCCACGGGCTTCACCAACCATCTTGTCCGGAAAATGGCAAGGAGAGAAAAATGAGCGGCCGGGAACAGGCAGGTCTTCCAGCGAAGGGATCTCGCACCCTGTCACCCGCAGCCCGAGAGCTCTTCCTAGCCATCAGCCAGAGGCGCGGCAGGACGATCCGCAAGGACGATAAATATGCCGCCACAGATGCACTTAAAGAACTGACAGAGATCGGACTACTGGTCCCCGATATCGATGAGCCCGGAACGTTCGTGGCAGTCGACCCCGCACAGCTTTCGATGAGCCTCAGCCTCACTTGGCAGCGACAGGCACTGGATCTACTGTCCCGCGCTATATCGATCCCCACGGATTTCAATGAACTTGCCGAAGGATTTCACTCGCCAAGCCAGATCGGCGGCCCGATCGAATACGTTCGCGGAAAAGCACTCATAAACCAGAGGCTCCGGCAGTCCACCGAAAAGGGACTGGTGGAAGCGCTCGCGATGCAGCCTGGCGGGCCTCGCCCGCCCGAGGTCCTCGCAGCAAGCATCGAGCCCGACCTTGCGGTCCTCCGGCTCGGCGCCAGCATGAGAACCATCTACCACGCGAGCACGCGATATCACCAGCCGACCAGGGACTACGTCACCACCTTGACTGCGGCAGGTTCACAGTTCCGCACCCTGGACGAGCCCTACACCAGACTCATTATCATCGATCGCCGAATAGCTGTAATTCCTGTTGCCGATGACATGGGCCTTGCGGCATTCATATATGATCAATCCGTCATCAAATATCTCGCCGATGAGATATTTGAACGCAACTGGGCCCGCGCACTTGAGTTCGACGGGAATCGGGCAGTTCCACAGGAGGTCGTCTCCAGGCTGCGACAGACGATCATCGAACTACTGCTTGAAGGAACGAACCACCGCGTCATCGCACGCCGTCTGGGTATCAGCGAAAGAACCCTGGCGCGCCACATAGCGGAGATGCGAGACGACTACAACGTGGATTCACTGTTCCAACTGGGCTACGTTCTCGGACGAGCGACCCAAGACGCCCCGATCCAACCGTGAGTCACCAGCCGCACCCGGGCGCCACCGCACTTTCCCGTGACCTGGGGGCGACGAACCTCACGTCCAGTTTATGTCGTTTTGGATGAGTGCAACCGCAGCAATGTGCCCGGAGCTCACGTGTCGTTCCTGAGGGAGCGAGGAGCACACGGCCACCAGCATCGCCGCACCGATGACAACCGGGAGCACGACCCTTCGGACGTGCCGTTGGATGCGAGACATCAGCCAACCACTTCCCTCAAAACCCAGGTATCGAACTAATCATCAGCCATGGAACGCGCACCCCCATAGTGCCGTATGGCCGTGGAGCTACGCCATCCCCCCTGTCGCATGCGTGCGTCATCTCCCTGCCAGGCATCCAGATGCCACCTCGTGAACCTGGACGGGGTGGCGCCATGCGATGGACGATCAGTTCGCTCCCAATGGTCCGGCAAGACGCCACATCTTGCCAATGTACCGTCAAATGACCAGCCGTTCACCAAACATCGGCATTACGCCGCAGAGCAGCCCAAATCCAACGCATTCGCCGACGCACTCTCCCCTGGTCGGCCTTCCCCCGGAGTCGACATGACCGAGCCCTACCTGCGTCACAACGACAGCCAGGCCCCTGAGGGTCGGCGTGCACGTGTGTTCCTGGCCGCGCCGCTGATGCGGCTGACCGGCCCCGCGGACAGCGTGGTGACGCTCGCCAGCCGGACGCGGCTGACGACGCTCCGCACCACCCTGCTCCGCAGCGGTGCCGCCGTGTACAGCGCGCACCACAGCGACGCCTGGACCGTCGCCGGCCGGGCGCCCGAGCCCCGGGTCCCCTCCGACTTCCGAGCGCTGCAGTCCGCGGACCTGGTGTTCGCCTACGTCGGTGCCCCGCTCTCGGCCGGCGTCAGCCTCGAACTCGGTTGGGCGTCGGCGCTGCGGAAGCCGATCGTCCTGCTCGTCGACGAGGCCATCACCCACAACCCGCTGATCGCCACCATCGAGCAGGTCGCCCCCGTCCTGCCGCTGGTCTTCGACGACACCTGGTCCCAGGAGGCCCTCCACCACACCGTGGAGACCGCCCTGGACTGGGCCGGCATGGCGCTCTCCCTCCGCGAGGGCTTCTGGACCGCCCCCGGCGACCGCTTCAACGTCCCCCGGCAGCAGACCGCCCTCCCCGGCTACTGGCCGACCGGCGCCGCCACCGGCTGAGCCGAACTCACCCACCGGACTCCCCCGTCCGGGCTCCCGCATGTGCCAGCCGAGCTGGAACAGGGTCTCGGCGTCGTACAGCTCGCGCAGGCGGGCGATGTGGCCGGCCACGGTGCGCTCGCTGAGGCCGAGGCGCGTGGCGACGGCGCGCTGGGTGAGGCCTCGGGCGAGGAGGCGGGCGATCTGGTCGCGGGTGTCCGGATCGGGTGAACCGTCCGTCATGGAATTCCAGTCGACGGTGTCGGACTGGTGCCACAGTTGCTCGAAGGCGTCCACGATGAACGCCACCGTCGGCGGGTCGTCGACGATGGCGGCCCTGCTGTTGTCCGGGGCGGCGGGGATGACGGCGACGGTGCGGTCGAAGACCATGAAGCGTTTGAACGGCCGGTCCAGCACTCGTATCCCGCAGCCGAGTCGGGTGGCCGCCGCCGCGTAGGCCACTGCCGGGGCGTCGGTGCGGGCGCCGCGCTCGAACAGGCAGCGAATGGCGCCACCGCGTTCGAGGTAGCGGCGGGTGCGGACCAGGGATTCGGCCAGCTGGCCGGCGTCACGGCTGACACCCGGCTGTGCACTCAGCGCCTCACTGGCGAACTCCCGGGTCAGTTGCTCGACTTCGTGGCGGATCTCGGCCTTGTCCGTGATGATCCTGGCGCTGCCGCGGCCGGGATAGCAGCGGGGTGCGGTGTCGTAGGCACGGGTGAGGTCGCGCAGTTGCTCGGGGATCTGGTCGGCTTCGGCCAGCAGTCGGGCGCCCGCCCTGCGGATGTCGGCACTGATCCGTTCGGCGACCGACCGGGGATCGACCGCACTGTACGCGTTATCCACCAACTGCGGTACCAGAAGGCCGAGTTCAACCAGCTGTCCGAGCGCCTCCCGGTCCGTCGGGCCGATGTCGGCGGCGCGGACGTGGCCGCCCTCGCGGAGGATTGCGAGGTAGAGCTCGCGGGCGGTGGGGTCGGGGAGGGCGGCGGGGTCAGCCATGGCGGTCTCCGCGGAGGTGCCAGCCGAGGTGGAAGAGGGTCTGGGCGCCGTAGCGGTCGCGGAGGCGGGAGATGTGGCCGGCGACGGTGCGTTCGCTGAGGCCGAGGCGGGTGGCGACGGCGCGTTGGGTGAGGCCACGGGCGAGGAGGTGGCCGATGCGGACGGTGGTGGGGTGGGGGGCGCCGAGGTGGTGGTCGGCGGGGGTGGCGCGGGCCCAGTCGCGGTGGAAGTGGGCCACCAGGTGGGCGACGGTGGCGGGGTCGGTGAGGACGGCGACGCAGTTGTGGTCCTCGGCGGCGGGGATGACGGCCACCGAGCGGTCGAAGACCAGCATCCGCTCGTACGGTTCGGCCAGCACCCGGGTCTGGGCGCCCTGGCGGCTGCGGAGGCCGATCTGGTGCAGCACGGCGGGGTCGTCGAGGGTGGCGGGCTGGTAGAGGGTGCGTGTGGTGCAGCCGCGGCGGAGCAGGGAGAGGTCCTGGCCGAGGGTCAGTTGGAGGAGTTCGGCGGGGCGGGGGCCGGGCTGGGCGGAGAGGAACTCCTCCTTGCAGTCGGCGAGGAGTTCGGTGAGGCGTCGGCGGATGGCGGTGTGGCCGTCGATCCGGGTGGCGGGGAGGGACCCGTCGTCGAGTTCTCCGCCGGCCGGGCCGCCCGACCGGCGGAGCGCCTCGTAGGCGTGGGAGAGCGGCAGGAGGGCGCCCGGGAGCCGTTCGGCGTGCACGAGCAGCCGGGTGGCGCGGAGCCGGAGTTCGGCGCCGAGCCGGTCCCCGAGGGCGCGCGGGTTGGCGGCGGTGTAGCCGGTGGCGGTGGGGGTGAGGAGGCCGCGGGCGACGAGGGCGGCGACGGTGGGCCGGTCGGCGGGGGCGAGGTCCTCGTGGCGCAGCCGGCCGCCGCCGCGGACGGCGGCGAGGTAGAGGTCGCGTTCGGCGGGGCCGGGTTCATCGGTCATCGCGGGCGCCTCTCATCAGCCAGCCGAGCTGGAAGAGGGTCTGGGCGCCGTAGCGGTCGCGGAGGCGGGAGATGTGGCCGGCGACGGTGCGTTCGCTGAGGCCGAGGCGGGTGGCGACGGCGCGTTGGGTGAGGCCGCGGGCGAGCAGGCGGCCGACCCGGTCGGGGATGGTGCGGGCGGGGCCCTGGCCGAGGGCGGCGGCGGCTTCGGCGGTGTCGGCGCGGGCCCAGTCGCGTTCGAAGCCGGCGATCAGGAAGGCGAGGGAGGCCGGGTCGCTGATGAAGGCGGCGGTGCTGTTGTCGTCGTTGGCGGAGATGACGGCGACGCTGCGGTCGAAGACGATCAGCCGCTGGAAGGGCTCGTCGAGGACCCGGATCTGCGAGCCGTGCCGGGTGACCTGCTCGGCGTAGGCGATGGCGGGTGGTTCGGCGAGCGCGACCGGCTGGTAGACGGTGCGCAGCGAGCAGCCGCGCTGGAGGAGTTGGACGTCCTGGGCGAGGGCGACCTGCAGGGTGTCGGCGGGCCGGTGGCCCGGTTGGGCGGTGAGGACCTCGGAGCGGCAGTCGGAGACCAGTTGGGAGATCCGCTGGCGGATGTGGACGTGGCCCTCGACGTAGACGGCGCCGCCGGCGCGGCCGGACGGGCGGGGCATCGCGTCGTAGGCGCGGGTGAGGCCGTCGAGGGCGCCGGGGAGGTTCTCGGCGCGGACCAGCAGCCGGGTGGCCTCGCTGCGGAGTTCGGCGCCGAGGCGGTCGCTGACGGACCGCGGGCTGACGGCGGTGTAGCAGCGGTCCAGCCGGTTGGCCATGACCAGGCCGATGTCGAGGAGTTGGCGGAGCGCGGTCCGCTCGGCGTCGGTGATGTCGGCGAACGGGATGCGGCCGCCTCCGGCGATGATCGCCAGGTAGAGCTGTCGGGCGGCCTCGTCGGGTTCCTCGCCCTCGGGTCCCGCCTGGTGCGGCGCGTCCGCCGGTTCCGCCGTCACGTCGTAACTCTCCCTGCCGGACGCTCTCCCCTGTTGCCTCCCCGCCGGTACGCGCGCGCCGTGGCGGTGCACGGTCCGCGGGTGCCGGTGGCCGGGCGTCTCACGCTACCCGGCCGGACGGCGGGCCCCCGGGTCCGGTGCCGTCGCACACGGGCTCCCGGGGGCCGCCGTCGTACGCCAATGCCAGGGCGATTCCGTCGAGGCGGAGCAGCAACGCCTCGCCGGATCCGGCCCGGGTTCCATCACCACACATGGATCCCGGCCGGCGCTCTTCCCCCCCGTTCCACGGCCGCGGGATGTTGCACCCGCGGTCAGTTCTGAAGAGCGGATCACCACCATCGGGCTGCGGTGCCCGGACGGCCTGGCGTGCCTCCACCTTCACAGCGTGACGGCCGGTGGACAAGTGCCGCCAGAGTGCAGGTTCACGCAATTGCAACTTCCCGCATCCCGTCGTGGGCCCGGGGGCGTGGGCGGCGGGCAGGATTCCGGTAAAGGTCGAGGCCAGCGGGGGGCGGGGGCGGTGGGCGGCGATTGGCGGTGCACCGTCATCCCATAGCTGCGCGTTCCTGCAACGGCCGCGTGCTCATGAGCAGCGAGGACCGTCCGGCGAGAACCGCCCGGCGGGGTCCACCGCTGAGCCGGGCCCGTGCCGGCCCGGTTCAGCGCGCCAGCAGCCGCCCGCGCACCAGCCCGGCGGCCGTACCGCCCGCCGCCAGCACCCAGGCGGTGCCGAGCAGCAGGTAGAGCCCGACGGTCAGGGCGGTGAAGCCGCCGAAGCCGGTGTGCTTGGCGAGCGCGGCGGAGCCGGTGACACAGGTGCCGATCGGGAAGGTGTACGCCCACCAGGTCATCGCGAAGGGCATCCCGGCCCGCCGGGCGCGCAGGTTCGCGGTGAGCGCGACGGCCAGCCAGAGCATCGCGACGCCGATCACCGCGACGCCGTACAGCTCGGCCAGCGGCAGCAGGACGGGGGCCAGCGCGGGCAGCACCGGGCGGGCCGCGTCGGCGAGCTGGTGGATCGCGGTGACGGACTGGCCGAGCGGGCCGAGCACCAGGAACAGCGCGGGGGTGAGCGCCAGGGTGGGCAGCTTGCTGTGGAACAGCCCGGTGAACACCACCGGCAGCAGCACCAGGGTGGCCAGCAGGCCGACCCCGAACAGCGCCCAGCAGCCGTACAGCAGGGTCTGCTGGGGCGTTCCGGCGGGCAGGTGCGGGACGAGGGCCGGGCCGCAGGCGGAGGCGACCAGCGGGGCGACCACGGGCAGCAGCCAGGTCGGGTTGGCCTCCAGGGCGGACACCCGGTGCCGGGTGATCATCAGGTACGGGATGCCGGCCGCGACGGTCAGCGCGTAGAGCGTGCCGACGCCCCACAGCACGGCGTCGACGGCGACGGCCGGGCCGGTGCCGATGACCCGCGAGCCGAGCAGCAGGGTGCCGAGCCCGACCGCCAGCAGCGCCATCGGCGGACAGCCGTAGAAGACGGCGGTGGCCGGGTTGTCCAGCAGCTGGGTCCGGGCCGCCTCGCGGTGCCGGGTGAGGTGCACCAGCCGGGCGCCGGCCAGCACCAGCAGGGCGGCCGCTCCGAGCGCCCACATGACCTCGCCGAAGCCGATCAGGCCGGGCAGCCGGACCGGCAGGGCGGCGGCACCGTTGGCCACGATCGCGGTGCCCATCACGGCGGCGTACCAGTTGGGGCCGAGCTGGGAGAGGTCGAAGCGGGAGAGCCGGGAGCCGGCGGCGGGGATCGCGGGGATGGCCTGAACGCCGGTGGAGCCGGCGGGAACGGCCGGGGCGGCGGTGGAGTCGGCGGGGGCTGCGGGGCGGCGGGCGAGTGGACGGACATCGGCCGAGATGGACATGGATCCACCGTCGCCGAGCGGCCCACCCTCCGGTAGCGCCGCGGATTCTATGAGGGCATAGCCTGAACCTATGCCCCTCTCCCCGCACGTCCCCGAACTGGGTGCCCTGGAACTGCTGCTCTCGGTGGCCCGGCTCGGCAGCGTCGGCCGGGCGGCGGCCGAGCTGGGGGTGAGCCAGCCGACCGCGAGCGCCCGGATCAAGGGCATGGAGCGGCAGATCGGCGTCCCGCTGCTGGAGCGCTCGCCCCGGGGCAGCCGGCCGACCGAGGCGGGCCGGCTGGTGGTCGAGTGGGCCAGGCAGGTGGTGGAGGCGGCGCAGGCGCTGGACGCCGGGATCGACGCGCTGCGCGAGCGGCGGGACGCCAAGCTGCGGGTGGTGGCCAGTCTGACCGTCGCCGAGTACCTGATGCCGGGCTGGCTGCTGGCGCTCTCCGAGGCCAGTCCGGGGACGGCGGTGACGCTGCGGACGGCCAACTCGGCGGAGGTCGCCGGGCACGTGCTCGCCGGGGACGCCGACCTCGGCTTCGTCGAGGGCCCGTCCACCCCGCCCGGGCTGGGCGGTGCCGTGGTGGCGGCGGACCGGCTGGTGGTCGTGGTGGCGCCCAACCACCGGTGGGCCCGCCGCCGCACCCCGCTGACCGGGACGGAGCTGGCGGCCACCCCGCTGGTGCTGCGCGAACCGGGCTCGGGCACCCGGGAGGTGCTGGAGATGGCGCTGACTCCGTACGGGGGCGCGGTGCCGCCCCGGATGGAGCTGGCCTCGTCCACGGCGCTGAAGGCGGCGGCGATGACCGGGGCGGGGCCGGTCTGCCTGAGCGAGCTGGCGGTGGTGGAGGAGCTGGCCACCCGGCGGCTGGTGGAGGTGCCGCTGGCGGAGGAGCTGGACCTCCGGCGGCCGCTGCGGGCGGTGTGGCCGGCCGGGCAGCGGCCCGGCGGGCCGGCCCGGGAGCTGCTGGGGCTGACCCGGCACCGCCCCGGCCGGTCCCCGAGGCGGAAGGCCTGAGCGGCGGGGCCGACACGGAAGGCCCGGCGGCCGAAAAGACTTCGGCAAAAAGTTGAGCGGAATACACTCAACTTAGTGCATGCTGTATGTAGCAGTACTGAAGGACGACGAGGGAGGATCCCCCAGCAGTGGACGCGAGCAAGTTCACCACCAAGACGCAGGACGCCCTGTCCGCCGCGATCCGGCAGGCGGGCGCGGTCGGCAACCCGGACGTCAAGCCGGTGCACATCCTGATCGCCCTGCTGGAGCAGCCCGAGGGCATCGCCCGGCCCCTGCTGGAGGCGGTCGGGGTGAACGCGGCCCGGATCGACGCCGAGGCGCGCCGCCAGCTGACCGCGCTGCCCAGCGCGATGGGCTCGACGGTCGCCGCCCCCCAGCTCGCCCGGGACACCCTGGCAGTGCTCACCGAGGCCGGCAGGCGCGCGGACGACCTGGACGACCAGTACGTCTCCACCGAGCACCTGCTGGTGGGCCTGGCCGCCGAGGGCGGGGCCGTCGCGGAGCTGCTGGTGCAGCAGGGCGCGACGCCCAAGGCGCTGCTGGCCGCCTTCAAGGACGTACGGGGCAGCGGAAAGGTCACCTCGCCGGATCCGGAGGGGACGTACAAGGCCCTGGAGAAGTACGGCACCGACCTCACCCAGGCCGCCAGGGACGGCAAGCTCGACCCGGTGATCGGCCGTGACCACGAGATCCGCCGGGTGGTCCAGGTGCTCTCCCGCCGGACGAAGAACAATCCGGTGCTGATCGGCGAGCCCGGCGTCGGCAAGACGGCCGTGGTCGAGGGACTGGCCCAGCGCATCGTGGCCGGGGACGTCCCGGAGTCGCTGCGCGGCAAGCGGCTGGTCGCGCTGGACCTCAGCGCGATGGTCGCGGGCGCCAAGTTCCGCGGCGAGTTCGAGGAGCGGCTGAAGGCCGTCCTGAACGACATCAAGTCCTCCGACGGCCAGGTCGTCACCTTCATCGACGAACTGCACACCATGGTCGGCGCGGGCGCCGGCGGAGACTCCGCGATGGACGCCGGCAACATGCTCAAGCCGATGCTGGCCCGCGGCGAGCTGCGGATGGTCGGCGCCACCACGCTGGACGAGTACCGCGAGCGGATCGAGAAGGACCCGGCCCTGGAGCGCCGCTTCCAGCAGGTGCTGGTCGGCGAGCCCAGCGTGGAGGACTCGATCGCCATCCTGCGCGGCCTCAAGGGCCGGTACGAGGCACACCACAAGGTGCAGATCGCGGACGCCGCCCTGGTCGCCGCGGCCACCCTGTCCAACCGCTACATCACCTCCCGCTTCCTGCCCGACAAGGCGATCGACCTGGTCGACGAGGCGGCCTCCCGGCTGCGGATGGAGATCGACTCCTCCCCGGTGGAGATCGACGAACTCCAGCGCGCCGTCGACCGGTTGCGGATGGAGGAGCTGGCCCTGGAGAAGGAGTCGGACCCTGCCTCGGTCGACCGGCTGGCCCGCCTGCGGCGCGATCTCGCCGACCGGAACGAGCAGTTGAGCGTGCTGACGGCCCGCTGGGAGCAGGAGAAGAAGAGCCTCAACCGGGTCGGCGAGCTCAAGGAGCGGCTGGACGACCTGCACGGAGCGCTCGAACGGGCCCAGCGCGACGGGGACTTCGAGCGGGCGTCCAAGCTGATGTACGCCGAGATCCCGGCCGCCGAGACGGAGCTCATCGAGGCCCAGGAGCGCGCCGCGAACACCGAGCCTGGGGCCGCCTCCGCCTCGATGGTCAAGGAGGAGGTCGGCCCGGACGACGTGGCCGACGTGGTCGCCTCCTGGACGGGCATCCCGGCCGGTCGGCTGCTGGAGGGCGAGAGCGCCAAACTCCTGCGCATGGAGGACGAGTTGGGCCGGCGCCTGATCGGCCAGGCGGAGGCCGTGCAGGCCGTATCGGACGCGGTGCGCCGCACCCGTTCGGGCATCGCCGACCCGGACCGCCCGACCGGCTCCTTCCTGTTCCTCGGCCCGACCGGCGTCGGCAAGACCGAACTCGCCAAGGCCCTGGCCGACTTCCTGTTCGACGACGAGCGGGCGATGGTCCGGATCGACATGAGCGAGTACGGCGAGAAGCACTCGGTCTCCCGGCTGGTCGGCGCCCCGCCCGGGTACATCGGCTACGAGGAGGGCGGCCAGCTCACCGAGGCGGTCCGCCGCCGCCCGTACAGCGTGGTGCTGCTGGACGAGGTGGAGAAGGCCCACCCGGAGGTCTTCGACGTGCTGCTCCAGGTGCTCGACGACGGCCGGCTCACCGACGGCCAGGGCCGCACGGTGGACTTCCGCAACGCGATCCTGATCCTCACCTCCAACCTGGGCTCCCACTACCTGGTGGACCCGGCCACCCCGGAGGACAAGAAGAAGGCCCTGGTGCTGGACTCCGTCCGGGCCGCGTTCAAGCCGGAGTTCCTCAACCGGCTGGACGACATCGTGGTCTTCGACCCGCTGGGCACCGCCGAGCTCAGCCGGATCGTCGACCTCCAGGTGGCCCGCCTCGGCGAGCGGCTGCGCGAGCGCCGGCTCACCCTGGAGGTCTCCGCCGCCGCCCGCGACTGGCTGGCGCTCACCGGGTACGACCCGGCGTACGGCGCCCGCCCGCTGCGCCGGCTGGTGCAGTCCGCGATCGGCGACCAGCTGGCCCGGGCGATCCTCTCCGGGCAGGTGCACGACGGGGACACCGTGCTGGTCGAGCGGGACGACGAGGGCGACCGGCTCACCGTCCGTAGCCGGGGGCCGCTGGAGAAGTAGGCACCGGTGTCCGGGCCGCCTCCCCGCTCGCGCGAGGGGGCGGCCCGTGCCGCGCCCTGGCCCGCTGGTCCGCTGGTCCGCTGGTCCGCTGGTCCGCTGGTCCGCTGGTCCGCCCTACCCCGCCGTTGTCGCCGCCGCGCCCTACCCCGCCGTACCGCGCTGCTGCCGCCGGGAGCGGTCCCGCCAGGCCCGCGCCAGCCGGTGCAGCTCGGCCCCCTGGGACTCCGGCAGGTTCCAGGTCTGGGTGAGCAGCCGCAGGGTGGACACCCGAGGGCAGGACACCCCCCGCTCCAGGTCGCGGATCGACCGCACACTCAGCCCCGACACCTCGCCCAGTCGCTCCTGCGTCATCCCCCGGTCCAGCCGGATGTTCCGCAGCAGCGCCCCGAGCGACGCGCCCTCCCCGGTCACCGTACGCTCCATCCCTGATCCCCCCATCGGTCCAAATCACCTCAACTCACCCGGGGCAAAAGGGTTTTGCCAACGGCGAGTTCCGTCGCACGCTAACCGCATCCGGCCCGCGCGGCAGCCGAACCCGGCCGCCGGGCGCGTGACTTGGCTCACCCACCCGCCCGGGACCCGACAGTCCGGTCGGACCCCGCGCACCCCGGCCGACGGCGACCTCCGCACGCCCCCGCAGGAAGATCGACGCGCCCCCCGGCACCCCTGTGAGCGAAGCCCCCGATGAGGCAGGATGGGAGGTGGAAAGGGCGGCCTCTCATTGCCGGCCACCACGTGCACTGAGGAAGAGGACCCCCATGAGCATCGACCCGTCGTCCATCCCGTCGTTCGGCGCACCCCAGGGCGGCCAGCCCGGCGGCCAGGGCGGCCGGCCGGCCGGCCCTCCGCCGATCATCGTCCCGGACCAGGCCCTGGTCACCCAGCTGCTCGACCAGATGCAGCTCAAGCACGTCGTGGACGAGGAGGGCGACCTCACCGCCCCCTGGGAGGGCTTCCGCGTCTACTACATGTTCCGCGGCGAGCAGAAGGAGCTCTTCGCGGTGCGCGCCTTCTACGACCGCTCGTACCCGCTGGAGAAGAAGGGCGAGATCCTCGACCTGATCGACGAGTGGAACCGCGAGACCCTCTGGCCCAAGGTGTACACCCACACCCACGAGGACGGCGTGGTCCGCCTGATCGGCGAGGCCCAGATGATCGTCGGCACCGGCGTCAACCTGGACTACTTCGTCACCACCACCGCGAACTGGACCCAGGCCGCGGTCGGCTTCGAGCAGTGGATCGTCGAGCGCCTCGGGCTGCAGAACGAGATCGAGGGCGAGGACGGCGAGGGCGAGGACGGCGAGGAGGCCTGATCCCGGCCCCGGCGCGCACCCCTGCGGCCCGGTCCCCGGCACGGCCGGGCGCCGGGCCGTTCGCGTTTCCGTACCCCCCGCACCGCCGGACCGTCCTTGTCGCCCGCCCCCGGCTGCCCCAGGATGGCCCTGACGACGAGCCGTGAGGAGCCACCGATGGGTACCAGGCCGCTGCTGAACCGCCGACTGGTCGGGATGGGCACGACGATCTTCGCCGAGATGTCCGCCCTGGCCACCGCCACCGGCTCGATCAACCTCGGCCAGGGCTTCCCGGACACCGACGGGCCCGAGGAGGTCCGCGAGGCCGCCGTACGGGCCCTGCGCGAGGGCCGCGGCAACCAGTACCCGCCCGGCCCCGGCGTCCCCGAGCTGCGCACCGCCGTCGCCGAGCACCAGCAGCGCTTCCACGGCCTGTCGTACGACCCGGACACCGAGGTGCTGGTCACCGCCGGCGCCACCGAGGCCATCGCCGCCGCCCTGCTCGCCCTGCTGGAGCCCGGCGACGAGGTGATCGCCCTCGAACCCTTCTACGACTCCTATGCCGCGTGCATCGCCATGGCCGGTGCCACCCGCCGCCCGCTCACCCTCCGGGCCCCGCACTTCCGCCCCGACCTGGACGAGCTGCGCGCCCTGATCACCCCGCGCACCCGGCTGCTGCTGATCAACACCCCGCACAACCCCACCGGCACCGTCCTGACCCCCGAGGAGCTGGCCGCCATCGCCGCCCTCGCCGTCGAGCACGACCTGCTGGTGGTCACCGACGAGGTCTACGAGCACCTGGTCTTCGGCGCCACCCACCACCCGCTCGCCGCCCTCCCCGGCATGCGCGAGCGCACCGTCACCATCTCCTCGGCCGGCAAGACCTTCTCCTTCACCGGCTGGAAGGTCGGCTGGGTCACCGGGAGCCCCGCCCTGGTCTCCGCCGTCCGCACCGCCAAGCAGTACCTCACCTACGTCAGCGCCGGCCCCTTCCAGTACGCCGTCGCCGAGGCGCTCCGCCTCCCCGACAGCTACTTCGACACCCTGCGCACCGACCTGTGCCGCAAGCGCGACCTGCTGCTCGACGGCCTCACCGCGGCCGGCTTCCGAGCCTTCACCCCCGAGGGCACCTACTTCGTCACCACCGACATCACCCCCCTCGGCGAGAAGGACGGCGTCGAGTTCTGCCGCGGCCTCCCCGAGCGCTGCGGTGTGGTCGCCATCCCCAACGCCGTCTTCTACGACGACCCCGACGCGGGCCGCAGCCAGGTGCGCTTCGCCTTCTGCAAGAAGGACGAGGTGCTCACCGAGGCCGTCACCCGCCTGCGGCGGCTCTGACCGACCACACGGTGGAAGAGCGCGCTCAGCCGCCCGGGCCGCCGGACCGGCCTCGTGGGCGAAGACCACCGCCTGGGCACGTCAGACCCCTGCGGCCGCACCGAGCAGACGGACGGCCAGCCGCCGCTGGGCGACGACGAGCACCCGGAACACCGGCAGCAGGATCGCCAGGGTGAGCAGCCCGACCCCGAGGTGCGCGGCCCGCGCGCCGACGAGCGTCGGAGCGCCACTGGCCCGGCTCACGTCCCGCCCCACCCCTCCGGTGGGCAGCACCCCCGGGCCAGGACGTCGGCCCACAGCGCCCCGGTGAGCAGACCTGCGAGGACCTGCAGCGGCAGGGCCACCAGCCCGACCGGCAGTGCCGCGACGGCGTACGCCGAGCTGCGCCAGTCGCAGCTTGCGCGAAGCCAACCTTCCTATGCAGCAAGCGACTTGGCGATGAGCCCGGAATGCGCGGCGAGTGCCATGAGGTGTTTCTCCCTGCGGGGCGGTTCCGCGAACCCTCCGCCGCCGGCCCGACCCAATGGCCTTTTCACCACGAAGAGTTGGCGATCACATCGTCCGGCACAGGTGCCGGACGAGCGCCGTGACGTAGCACGCCGGCGCGACCACCGGCAGGCCGTCGCCACCCATAGCCCGGCGGTGGGGCGGTTTGTGCAAAGGGGTCGGGTGCACCAGGGGTGCGGTACGCGCAGGCGGCGCTCGGAGAGGTTTCGCGCGCCCCCCATTGGGTGGGTCCAATTCTGGCCCGGCTGCCGTGCCGATCGGCTCTCAACTTCCATGGGCGACAGGCTTCTTTGCTGCCGTTGAGGCAAACCGGGCGACCCGTCCGGCACGCCGGGGCGGCCGTCCGCGCCCGGCGTGTCGAGGGCGGCGGCGCATGTAGCGCGCGAACAGCGCACTACCGGCGCACACGGCGCACGGGCCGGTTGCAGGGGCGCGCGCTGTGCAGAGTCGCACACCGGGTCGATCAGAGCCGGGAAGCAGGTGTGCTCGAAACGGTGAATGCTTGACAAAGTTGGGTAAATCACCGACGGACCCGGCGTATTCATGCTTCTCTGCTGCTGAATCTCCAGCCGGAATCCTTCCTTCCACGGTCGGCCGCGCCCAGGGCCGCACAGCCACGAACAGCCTCGCCATCGGCCCAGGCCTACTCGATGCTGCTCGGCGGGCGCGCACGGAGCTGAAACGCGGAGCCGAGCATGCTCACCACACTGCAGACCTCCTACACGGACACCCGCGCCGGTGACCTCGCCTGGTGCCTCGGCGGCGAGCCGCTGCCCGCTCTCGCCGTCCGCGACCTGAGACTCGACACCGACCGCCCCGGCACCTCCGGCACCCTCCAGCTGCGGTTGCTGGGCGCCTCGCACCAGGTGGTGATCTCGGCCGGCCCCGGCGAGTGCCTGGAGACCGTCGCCTGCCTGCCCGGCCGCCGCACCCCGCTACCCGCCCGGGTGGCCAAGCAGGTCGGCGGCTGGGAGTACGAGTTCGCCGCCCGGATCGAGGCCCTGCCGCCGCACGACTTCGCGGCCCGCGCCCAGGAACTGCTGGCCCTGGTCGAAGGGCACCCGCGCGGCCTCGCCGGAGTCTTCCCGGGGGACCCGAGCGCCTTCACCGCGCTCGTCACCCAGGGCGGTACGGACCGGCTGCTCTGGCGGACCTGGCACGCCTACCCGCAGGAGGGGCAGCTGGTCTGCACCCGCTCCTCGCTGGTGGTGTCGAGGGCGTGACCACCGACGGACCGGGCGCCCAGAGCCAGGGCGGCATCGCCGATCGGGTCATACACCACCCGGCACAAGCCTATGAATCGCACGCAGGAACGATTCGTCAATCCGACGGCCCTCGCTGTCCGCCGGATGGGCGCAGCGATCCGTCCCGCACGTCCCCTAGCGTTTGTTCGTGATCAACCATCCGGCCGGTCCGCCCGCACGCCCGCGAGTGGACCTCGACGACGGCACCCCACCCCGGCCCGGGCGAAGCCTCACCCCCCTGCCCACCCGCCGTCGATCCCGGCTGCGCTCCCGCCCCCGGCTCGCCCGGCTGACCGTCCTGCTGGCCGCCTTCGTCTGCGCGGCCTGCGGACTCGTCTACGAACTCGAACTCGTCGCGCTCGGCGACTACCTGCTCGGGGACGCCGTCACCCAGACGTCCGTCGTGCTCTCCGTCATGGTGTTCGCGATGGGTCTCGGCTCCCTGCTCGCCAAACGGCTCACCAGCCGGCCCGCCACCGCCTTCGCCCTGGTCGAATGCGCCCTCGCGCTCACCGGGGGACTCTCCGTCCTCGCCCTCTACTCCTGCTGGGCCTGGATCGGCCGCTACCAGGCCGCGATGGTCGGCCTCACCTGCCTGATCGGCATCCTGATCGGCGCCGAGATCCCCCTGCTGATGACCCTCATCCAGCGGATCCGGCGCGAGGACGCCGGCCGTGCCGTCGCCGACCTGTTCGCCGCCGACTACGTCGGCGCGCTGATCGGCGGCCTCGCCTTCCCGTTCCTCATCCTCCCCCTCCTCGGCCCCGGCGACGGCGCGCTGCTCACCGGGGCCGTCAACACCGTCGCCGGGGCGGCCGTGGCGCTCTGGCTGTTCCGCGAGGAACCCGCCCCCCGGATACGACGGCTGCTCTGGGCCGGCTGCACCCTCGTCCTCGCCCTGCTCGCGGCCGCCGCCGTCGGCTCCGACGCGATCGAACGCGCCGCCCGGCACGCCCTCTACGGCGACCAGGTCCGCTACGCCACCCGCAGTCGCTACCAGGAGATCGTGCTCACCGGCCCCGCCGAAGGCCCGCTCCGGCTCTACCTGGACGGACGGCTCGCGGTCTGCGGGCCCGACGAGTACCGGGGCAACGAAGCCCTCGTGCACCCCGCCATGGCCGCCGGGCCGGACACCCGGGTCCTGCTGCTCGGCGGTGGCGACGGCCTCGCCCTGCGGGAGGTGCTGAAGCACCGGGGCGTTCGCAGCGTCCGGCTGGTCGACGCCGACCCGGCACTCCCCCGCCTCGCCCGCACCGACCGCGGGCTCGCCGCCCTCGGCGACCACTCCCTGGACGACCCCCGGGTCCGCACCGCCGCAGCCGACCCGATGGCCTGGCTGCGCGGCGCCCCCGACGAGGAGTACGACGTGGTGCTCGCCGACCTGCCCGCACCCTCGGACGGCGGACCGGTCAAGTTCCACTCCCAGGAGTTCTACGGCCTCGCCGCCCGGCTGCTGGCCCCCGGCGGTCGGATCGCCGTCCGCGCCGGAGGAAACAGCGGGAACAGCGAGGTCAACGACGGGAAGGGCGAGGTCAACGGCGGGAACGGCGGGGCCGACGACGGCCTCTGGCGGATCGAGTCGGGCCTCCGGGCAGCCGGACTGCGGACCACCCCGTACGCAGTCCCGGGCAGCGCCACCGCCGACTGCCGCCCCGACCCGCCGGACACCGCCCAGGACTTCCTGCTCGCCGCCGCCACCCCGCCCCCGCTCGCCCTCGCCCCCGACGCCCCATCACCCCGCGCCCTCACCCCCGACGCCCTCCACGCCTCCAGCACCCGCCTCACCGCCCTCCGCCCGCCCCACCCCCCGGCCCCACTCACCCTCCTGAGCCCCCGCTGACGGGACCGCCCGAGGTGGGTCTGGCAGCGGAGGGAGGCCGGTGCGGCGGGTGGACACCCCCGGCGGGGTTCGGGGTGGGTGGCGTGGGGCGCAGGGGTGTGGAGGGCGCTGGTGGGGTGGGGAAAGTCGGGCGGTGGTGGGTAGGGACCGGGCCGGGTGCAGTCGGTAGGCTCCGTGGCATGGAGCATGAGGTTGTCGTCCCGATGTCCGCAGAGCTGGTGCGGCAGGCCCTGCAGGATCCCGCGCTGCTGGCGCGGAGTGTGCCGGGGCTGAGCACCGAGCCGGCCGCGGTCGGGGCCGGGCTTGCGGAGGAGATCGGCGGGCGGCTGAAGCTGCGGATCGGCGGCTCCACGATCACCTACAAGGGTGTGCTGTCGCTGATCGAAGGCCGGGGCGGCGTGCTGACCGTACTCGCCGAGGGGCAGGAGGCCCGGGGCGACGGCGAGGCGACCGCCACCGTGCGGGTCAGCGTCGCGGAGGGCGCCGAGGACGGCACCGCGACGATCCGCTTCACCGGCGACCTGAGCGCCACCGGCCGGCTGACCGAGTTCGACGCCGAGACCCTCGACGCCACCGGTCGCCGCCTGCTGGAGCGCTTCGCCGCCGCGCTCACCTCCCCGGACGCCCCGGTCGAGGGCGACGAGGAGCCCGCCGACGGGACGACGGACGAGGCCGGGGACGCGGCCGACACCGACAACGACACCGACACCGACACGGACGCCGAGATCGTCTTCATCGAGGACCGCCAGGACCAGCCCGGCGACGACCTGGACGACGACCTCTCGGACCTGATCGCCTTCTCCGACGCCGACGCCGAGCGCTTCGGCCTCCCCACCGGCTCGGCCGCCGACGACGAGGACGACGCGGACGACGTCGACGAGCACGACGAGGCGGACGCCGGCGACGGCGGCCCCCAGGACGGGGTGGCCGAGGAGCTCCCGGTCGAGCCGCTCTTCGCCTACGAGGACGAGCCCGAGCTCAGCGGCCCGGTCCGCCGCAGCATCGTCGGCCGTTCGGCCGAGGAGGTGGACCACGCCCCGCCGCGGGGCCGCTACGCCCCGGCGCTGCCGGCCCGCAGCGCGCGGGCCCGAGCGGCGTCCCGCTGGGGCGGCGAGGTCGGCGGCATCGTGGTGCCGGGTGCGGGTGGCCGCAGCGCGGTGCCGTGGGTGATCGGCGGCTCGGTGGCCCTGCTGGGCGGCGCCGTGGTGCTGGTCAGGGCACTGCGACGACGCTAGGCCCTGTCCGGCCGACAGGACCTCGTCGCGAGCACCCCCCGAGCGTTCAGGCCCTAGACTGAACGCTCATGAGCAACGACCGCGACGCCCTGCTGGCACAGATCAAGGACAAGGCCGTCGTGCACGGCAAGGTCACCCTCTCCTCCGGCAAGGAGGCCGACTACTACGTCGACCTGCGCCGGATCACGCTGGACGGCGAGGCCGCCCCGCTGGTCGGCCGGGTGATGCTGGACGCGACCTCGCACCTGGAGTACGACGCCGTCGGCGGTCTGACCCTGGGTGCCGACCCGGTGGCCGCCTCGATGCTGCACGCTGCCGCCGCGCGCGGACGGAAGCTGGACGCCTTCGTGGTCCGCAAGGCGGGCAAGGCGCACGGCCTGCAGCGTCGGATCGAGGGCCCCGAGGTGAAGGGCCGCCGGGTGCTGGCGGTCGAGGACACCTCCACCACCGGCGGCTCGGTGCTGACCGCCGTCGAGGCGCTGCGCGAGGCGGGCGCCGAGGTGGTCGGCGTCGCGGTGATCGTCGAGCGCGGTGGCGCGGCCGCCGTCGAGGAGCAGGGCCTGGCGTACGTGACCGCGTACACCCTGGACGACCTGGGCCTCTGACCTGTACGGAGACTCCGGACAGCACGAAGGGCCGGGCCCTGTTTCACGTGAAACCACGTGGAACGGGGCCCGGCCCTCTGTCGTGAACGCCGTGGAGGCCGTCGACGCTGCGCAGACCGTGAACGCTGCGAAGGCCGTCGAGGCCGCAGCAGGGGTCTCAGCCGCGCCGGTGCCGCCCGCTGCCGCTCTGCGCCACGTCGGCGGCAGGGGTCTCGACCAGGCCGGCCTTCTTCTTCCGGCGCTCCCGCATGACCTCGACCAGGATCGGCGAGATCGACAGCAGCACGATCAGCAGCACCGCCGGGATCAGGTACTTGTCGATCACCGGGGCGAGGGCGTCGCCGAAGAAGTAGCCGATCAGCAGCATGGACTCGGTCCACAGCACGCCGCCGATGACGTTCCAGACGAAGAAGGTCCGGGCGGGCATCTCCAGGGTGCCGGCCACCGGGTTCAGGAAGGTCCGGATGATCGGCATGAAGCGGGCCAGTACCACGGCCTTGCCCGAGCCGAACTTGTTGAAGTACTCCTCCGCCTTCACCACGTACTCGCGGCGGAAGATCTTCGAGTCGGGCTTGTCGAACATCCTCGGTCCGACCTTGGCCCCGATCAGGTGCCCGAGCTGGGCTCCGGCGACCGCCGCGATCGGGCAGCCGACGAGCAGCACCGCGATCGGCAGCTTCGCGCCGTCGCCGAGCACCGAGGAGGCCGCGTTCGAGGCGGCGACGCCCGCCAGGATCAACAGCGAGTCGCCCGGGAAGAAGAAGCCGACCAGCAGGCCGGTCTCCGCGAAGATGATCGCGATCAGCCCGATGGCGCCGAGGGACGAGATCAGGGATTTGGCGTCGAGCAGATTGACGGCCAGCTGGTTGTAGTCCACGGGCGCAGGATAGCGGGCGTACCTTTCCGGCGACTTCCGGCCAAGCCCCGCGGGCCCGGTCCGGGCGGGCCGACGGGTTCCGGCCGAGCCGTCCCCTGCGACGTCCCGACAGGCGGGCTCCTGCTGACCTGCGGGCACGAGTCTGGGAAGATGGCCCAGGCGTCCGGTCCGCGGCGGCCCACCACCCTCAGGGCCCTACCGCGGAGGTCGCCTCGAACCTTGGTGCCGGAGAGCCACACCGCAGCGCCGCGCGTCGGCGGGCCGGCACGGAGTCGTCACGAAGGCGTACACAGCGTCGGACAGCACCGTCCGTACGCCGCAACCCGACAGGAGCGGATCGCATGCCCATCGCAACTCCCGAGGTCTACAACGAGATGCTGGACCGGGCCAAGGCGGGCAAGTTCGCCTACCCGGCCATCAACGTCACCTCGTCGCAGACCCTGCACGCCGCGCTGCGTGGTTTCGCCGAGGCCGAGAGCGACGGGATCATCCAGATCTCGACCGGTGGCGCGGAGTTCCTGGGCGGCCAGCACAACAAGGACATGGTGACCGGCGCGGTCGCGCTCGCCGAGTTCGCCCACATCGTCGCCGCCAAGTACGACATCACCGTCGCGCTGCACACCGACCACTGCCCGAAGGACAAGCTGGACGGCTACGTCCGCCCGCTGCTGGCGGTGTCCGCCGAGCGCGTGGCCAAGGGCGAGAACCCGCTGTTCCAGTCGCACATGTGGGACGGCTCGGCCGAGACCCTCGCCGACAACCTGGCGATCGCCCAGGAGCTGCTGGCCCAGGCCGCCGCCGCGAAGATCATCCTCGAGGTCGAGATCACCCCGACCGGCGGCGAGGAGGACGGCGTCACCCACGAGATCAACGACGAGCTGTACACCACCGTCAACGACGCCGTGCGCACCGCCGAGGCGCTGGGCCTGGGCGAGAAGGGCCGCTACCTGCTGGCCGCCTCGTTCGGCAACGTGCACGGCGTGTACAAGCCGGGCAACGTCGTGCTGAAGCCGGAGCTGCTGCGCGAGCTGCAGGACGCGATCGGCAAGCAGTACGGCAAGACCGACCCGTTCGACTTCGTCTTCCACGGCGGCTCGGGCTCCACCGCCGAGGAGATCGCCACCGCGCTGGAGAACGGCGTCGTGAAGATGAACCTGGACACCGACACCCAGTACGCCTTCACCCGCCCGGTGGCCGGCCACATGTTCGCCAACTACGACGGCGTGCTGAAGGTCGACGGCGAGGTCGGCAAGAAGAACACCTACGACCCGCGCACCTGGGGCAAGCTGGCCGAGGCCGGCATGGCCGCCCGCGTGTTCGAGGCCGCCGAGCAGCTGCGCTCGGCCGGCAAGCGCCTGAAGTGACAAGCGTCTGACGTGACGGGCGTCTGACGTGACGGCGCCTGAGGTCACCAGCGCCTGAACCGACCGTGCCCCCGGTGGATGATCCACCGGGGGCACGGTCGTGTCCGGGTCCCTACAGCTCGGACGACTGCTTGAGCTCGGTGTACGCCTCCGCGCTGCTGTCCTTCAGGAACTGCCAGCAGCGGGCCTCCTCCTCGGTCTCCTTGATCGCGCCGGCCGCCCGGGCGAGCGCCGCCAGGCAGCGCAGGAAGCCGCGGTTGCCGCGGTGGTCCCACGGCACCGGGCCGTGGCCCTTCCAGCCGGCGCGGCGCAGCGCGTCCAGGCCGCGGTGGTAGCCGGTGCGGGCGTAGGCGTAGGACTCGACGTGGCGGCCGGCCACGTAGGCGTCGTCGGCGAGCATGGCCCAGCCGAGGCAGAAGGCCGGGAATTCGGCGACCACCTGGGTCGGTGAGGCCGACTCCTCCGCCAGCATCCGGTAGGGCTGCTCGTCCTCCGGCAGAAGGGTCGGTTCGGGGCCGTCGAGAAGATTCTTGTGAATCGCCATGGAGTGCAGTCTGCCATCCGGGGCCCTGGGGTCAACCGCCCGGCCGTGATCGGGCGCCCGCTCGACCGGTACGGGGCCGGGGTCCGCGCAACGCCCGGCTCGCCCGGGAGGTTGCATACCGGGTATATGGACATTCACCCGTTCGCCATGCCAGGGTGTGGCTCGTGCCCGCAGCCAGATCCGCCCGCAGGCGAGCCACTCCACCCAAGAACGCTCGCAACAGACGCCGCCGGTCACGCCGCAGGATCGGCCCTGGCATGCTCGCGGCAATGATCGCCTCCGTCGTCCTGCTGGGCGTCGCGGCCTTCGCGCTGAACGGCTCCACGGACACTCCGACCCCCGCCACCACCCAGGCCCGGGTCGCCCCGCCCGCCGAACAGTCGCCCGGCACCGCGTCGGCGGTGGCGACACCCACCAGCGCGCCCACGGCGACCCCGACGCCGACCCCGACGCCCACCGCGCCGGACCCCGGCCCCACCAAGGGCTCGGGCACCTTCAGCATCGCCCCCGCCAGCGCCAAGGCGGTCGGCCGCGGCACCGTGCGCCGCTACCGGGTGGAGGTCGAGGACGGCATCGGCATCGACGCCGCATCCGCCGCCGCCCAGATCCACGGCATCCTCGGCGATCGCCGCGGCTGGACCAACGACCGCAAGAACGGCTTCCAGCTGGTCGCCGGCGGCTCGTACGACTTCACCGTGAAGATCGCCTCCCCGGTCACCGTGGACAAGATCTGCGGCGCCTCCGGCCTGGACACCCACGGCGAGGTCAACTGCAACGTCGGCAACCAGGTGCTCGTCAACTCCAAGCGCTGGAACACCGGTTCGCCCCAGTTCAGCGGCCCGCTGGACGACTACCGGGCGCTGATCATCAACCACGAGGTCGGCCACCGGATCGGCCACGGGCACGAGACCTGCCCCGGCCCCGGCAAGCCCGCGCCCGCGATGATGCAGCAGATCTACGGCCTCAAGGGCTGCGCGCCGAACGCCTGGCCGTACTCGGCCGAGGGCACCTACCTGAGCGGCCCGGCCGTCCCCTAGGGGCCGTCCGGCGGACCGTGCCGGACGGACCCCAGGGGGTACGGACCGGAACGGAGTTGAGACCTCTTCGGCGATCCCCCGGCACAACCAGCGCCTACCCTGCGGTCATGACCGCTGCCCAACGCCGAAAGCTCACCGCCGTGTTCGCCGCCGCCGGGATCGCCCTGGGCGCCGCCGCCTGCTCGTCCTCGTCCGGCACCGGACCGGGCGGCGGGCCACTGTCCTACGACCGGGTCCGGTCGACCGCCCTGGACCTGGTGAAGAACAAGTCCACCAGCTGCCCGTTCGGCCTCGACCTCGCGAAGGCGACGGCCGCCGCCGGGATCAGCGGCACCGTCGCCCCCGCCGTGACGGACGGGCGTTCCGTCACCGGCAACACCGGCGACGGCGTGCCCGCCCAGCCCTGGCCGTCGGCGGTCAGCCACCCGCCGACCATGACCGAGATGCCGGCCACGCCACCGAACGCCCAGATCACCTGCTCGTACACGGTCGGCCCGTCCACCGTCGACCTCGAACTGCTGGCCGTGCCGAAGAACGACTACGGCGTCAGCATGATGCTCCCCGCGATCCAGCGCGCCGGACTGCTCAGCGTGGATCAGCTCACCCAGTTCTCCACCGACCGCCCCTCCGTCGGGCAGACCAGGATCACGCCGGGCCAGGGAACGGCCGCCGTCGCCCGGATCGCGCTGCACGGCGACGGCGACCTGGTGCTGATGCTCGACCAGAACACCACCGCCCAGGACGACCGGAACCCTGCCCTGGCCGGCGAACCCCTGCGCAAGACCGCCGAGAACCTGGCCGGGCAGCTGCGCTGACCATGTCCTAGCCAAGGACCGGCAGGTACTCCCCCAGGTCGCTGCGCTCGCCGGAGGCGGACACCTCGTGGTCCGCCACCGCGGCCGCCCACGGTACCCGGCCGGTGGCGAGCCGGATCCAGGTCAGCGGGTCGGTCTCGACCACGTTGGACGGGGTTCCGCGGGTGTGCCGGGGGCCCTCGACGGCCTGGACGACGGCGTACGGCGGGATCCGCAGCTCGACCGCCCCGCCGGGCGCCCGGGCGGCCAGCGCGTCGGCCAGCAGCCGGGTGACGGCGGCCAGGGCCTGGCGGTCGTGCGGGAAGGCGGCCAGGCCGAGGGCCTCGGCCAGGTCGTCGGCGTGCACCACGGTCTCGACCAGCCGGGTGACCAGCAGGTCGGCGAGCGTCATCGAGCCCAGCCGGATCTCGAACCGCCGCGCCGGGTCGGCGGCTTCGGGCCGCGCGAGCAGTCCGGTCAGGGCGTCGGCGGCCCGCCCGAAGGCCTCCGCGACCGCGGCCGCGTCCCCGTCGAACTCCGCCCCGGCCCGCTCCCGGGCCTGCTCGTCCAGCAGCGGCGCCACCGTGCCGACCGCCGCCACCCAGCCCGTCAGGTCGAGCGGCGGGCGCCCCTGGAGCGGGTCGTCCAGGTGCGCGGGGAGGTACTCCAGCTGGACGGCCAGGTGCGCGAGCAACTCCCGCACCCGCCAGTCCCCCAGCCTGGTCGGCAGGTCCAACTGCCCGTCGGCGAGGCCCGCCACGGCGGCACGCAACGCCCCGGTCTGGGCGGCCAGCGCGGCGCGGACCTTCTGCGGTTGGTAGGTACGGGACTTGACAGGCATGGGGCCCAACATACGCCGAGGGGCGGACGGTTCAGAACGAACCGCCCGCCCCTCGGAACAGCCGATCAGGCCAGCAGGGCCTCGATGACGCCGGTGTGGGCGTCCTTCAGCTCGGCCAGCGTGACGCTGAACTGCCCCTGGACGTCGATGCTGTCGCCGTCCACGACACCGATCCGGGTGGCCGACAGGCCACGCGCGGTGCACATGTCGTTGAAGCGGAGCTCCTCGCTGCGCGGCACCGCCACGACGGCGCGGCCGGCCGACTCCGAGAACAGCAGGACGAACGGGTCGGTGCCCTCGGGCACGACGATCCGGGCGCCGTGGCCGCCCTTGAGGCAGCTCTCCACGAGCGCCTGGCCGAGACCGCCGTCGGAGAGGTCGTGCGCGGCGTCGATCATGCCGTCGCGCGAGGCGGCGATCAGGATGTCGCCGAGCAGCCGCTCGCGCTCCAGGTCCACCTTGGGCGGCAGGCCGCCGAGGTGGTCGTGGACGACCTGCGACCAGGCCGAGCCGCCGAGTTCGTCCGCGGTGTCGCCGAGCAGGTAGAGCAGCTGCCCCTCCTCGGCGAAGGCGACCGGGGTGCGCCGGGTGACGTCGTCGATGACGCCGAGCACCGCGACCACCGGGGTCGGGTGGATGGCGACGTCGCCGGTCTGGTTGTACAGCGAGACGTTGCCACCGGTGACCGGGGTGCCGAGCACCAGGCAGGCGTCGGCCAGGCCGCGGGTCGCCTCGGCGAACTGCCACATGACGTCCGGGTCCTCGGGGGAGCCGAAGTTGAGGCAGTCGGAGACGGCGAGCGGCTTGGCGCCGCCGGCCGCGACGTTGCGGTAGGACTCGGCCAGCGCCAGCTGGGCGCCGGTGTACGGGTCCAGCTTGGTGTAGCGGCCGTTGCCGTCGGTGGCGACCGAGACGCCGAGGTTGGTCTCGTCGTCGATCCGGATCATGCCCGAGTCCTCGCCGTGCGAGAGCACGGTGTTGCCGAGCACGTAGCGGTCGTACTGGTCGGTGATCCAGGACTTGGAGGCCTGGTTCGGGTGGCTCGCGACCTTCAGCAGATCGGCCTTGAGGCCCTCGCCGGTGGTCGGGCGGGCCAGCCGCTCGGCGGTGGGGGCGTCGGCCTGCAGCGCGTCCTGCCAGCTCGGGCGAGCGTAGGGGCGCTGGTAGGTCGGGCCCTCGTGGGCGACGGTGCGCGGGGGCACGTCCACCACGAGCTCGCCGTGCCAGAAGATCTCCAGGCGCTCGCCGTCGGTCACCTCACCGATGACGTTGGCGATGACGTCCCACTTCTCGCAGATCTCCAGGAAGCGGGCGACCTTGTCGGGCTCGACGATCGCGCACATGCGCTCCTGCGACTCGCTCATGAGGATCTCCTCCGGCGAGAGCGTGTGGTCGCGCAGGTGCACGGTGTCGAGATCGATCCGCATGCCGCCGGAGCCGGCCGAGGCCAGCTCGCTGGTGGCGCAGGACAGGCCGGCGCCGCCGAGGTCCTGGATGCCCTTGACGAGCTTCTCCCGGAAGATCTCCAGGGTGCACTCGATCAGGAGCTTCTCCTGGAACGGGTCGCCGACCTGGACGGCCGGGCGCTTGGCCGGCTTGGTGTCGTCGAAGGTCTCGGAGGCCAGCACCGAGACGCCGCCGATGCCGTCGCCGCCGGTGCGGGCGCCGTACAGGATGACCTTGTTGCCGGCCCCGGAGGCCTGCGCGAGGTGGATGTCCTCGTGCTTCATGACACCCACGCACAGGGCGTTGACCAGCGGGTTGCCCTGGTAGCAGGAGTCGAAGACGACCTCGCCGCCGATGTTCGGCAGGCCCAGGCAGTTGCCGTAGCCGCCGATGCCCGCGACGATCCCGGGCAGCACGCGCCGGGTGTCCGGGTGGTCGGCCGCACCGAAGCGCAGCGGGTCCATCACGGCGACCGGGCGGGCGCCCATCGCCAGGATGTCGCGCACGATGCCGCCGATGCCGGTGGCCGCGCCCTGGTAGGGCTCGATGTACGAGGGGTGGTTGTGCGACTCGACCTTGAAGGTGACCGCGTAGCCCTGGCCGACGTCGACCACACCGGCGTTCTCGCCGATGCCGACGAGCATCGCGTCCGAATCCGGCTTCTTCTCGCCGAACTGCTTCAGGTGGACCTTGCTGCTCTTGTACGAACAGTGCTCGGACCACATGACCGAGTACATCGCGAGTTCGGCGCCGGTCGGGCGGCGGCCGAGAATCTCCCGGATGCGCGCGTACTCGTCCTGCTTCAGGCCGAGTTCGGCCCACGGCTGGGCGGCGTCCGGGGTCTGCTCGGCGTTCTTGACGGTGTCGAGGCTCATCAGGCGTTCACCAGCTGCTTCAGGACGGAAGTGAAGAAGCCCAGGCCCTCGGTGCTCGGACCGGTGAGCGGCTCCACGGCGTGCTCCGGGTGCGGCATCAGGCCGACGACATTGCCGGCGGCGTTGGTGATGCCGGCGATGTCGCGGTACGAACCGTTCGGGTTGACGTCGAGGTACCGGGCCACGACCCGGCCCTCGGCCTCGAGTTCGTCCAGGACGTGCGCGTCGGCGACGAAGCGGCCCTCGCCGTTCTTCAGCGGGACGACGATTTCCTGGCCCGCCGCGTAATCCCGGGTCCAGGCGGTCTCCGCGTTCTCGATGCGCAGCTTCTGGTCGCGGCAGATGAAGTGCAGCGAGTCGTTCCGGGTGAGCGCGCCGGGCAGCAGGTGCGATTCGCACAGCACCTGGAAGCCGTTGCAGATACCCAGCACGGGCATTCCGAGCCTGGCCTGCTCGATGACGGTGTCCATCACCGGCGAGAAGCGGGAGATCGCGCCGCAGCGCAGATAGTCGCCGTAACTGAATCCACCGGGCAGGACGACGGCGTCGACCTGGTGGAGATCCTTGTCACGGTGCCAGAGGGCGACCGGCTCCGCGCCGGCCAGGCGGACCGCGCGCTGGGCGTCGCGGTCGTCGAGGGATCCGGGGAAAGTGACGACGCCTACGCGGGTGGTCACTTCGCCGCCTCCTCGACCCGGACGGTGAAGTCCTCGATCACGGTGTTGGCGAGAAAGGTCTCGGCGGCTTCGCGGATACGGGCGAGCGCGGCGTCGTCGACCGGGCCCTCCAGCTCCAGCTCGAAACGCTTGCCCTGGCGGACGTCGGCGATCCCGGTGAATCCGAGACGGGGCAGTGCTCGCTGCACCGCCTGTCCCTGGGGGTCGAGGATCTCCGGCTTGAGCATGACGTCGACTACGACGCGTGCCACTGGCACTCCCGGTGGTGTCTTCGGTGAGGCGGGGGGAACTCCAGACTACCGGCCGTTCGGGGCAGGATTGCTGGCCGGGGCGGGTGACGCGCGTAGACCCAGGACCCTTACGGCACAAGGGATCCAGCACCCCCACCCCCCGCAAGACCCGGCCCGTTTCCGGTGATTCGCGGGCCCGAACCACGACGCGCGAAGAACACCCGAATACGGCACTTGGGGACAGATCCGCCCGTCCCGCACTCCGGTATCCCGCAGTCCCGCGAAGACTCGTGAATATCCGGAAAAGAATGTCGAACTCTTCGATTTCGACCCCCTTCGGGTGCAGAATAGGGCCACCTGTCGCGGCAAGTGCTGCGTATCCGGCGGGCCACCAGGCCTGCCCGTATGCGCTTGCGCGAGTTGGTGCACATCAGGCCACCCGTCGCACTCCGCGAACCGGCGGCCGAATTGCCCGAGAGGATTGACACCCATGGCTCAGCGTGTAGTTGTCACGCTCTCCGACGACCTGGACGGCGGCGCCGCCGCAGAAACCGTCCACTTCGGCGTCGACGGGAAGTCGTACGAGATCGACCTGTCCGTGGACAACGCGGAAAAGCTGCGGGAGGCCCTCGCTCCGTTCGTTGCGGCCGGCCGTCGCCAGAGCCGCACCGGAAAGTCCTTCCGCCGCACCGCGCTCACCCCGGACCCGGCCGCCGTGCGCGCCTGGGCCCTGTCGCGCGGGATGGAACTGCCGGCCCGCGGCCGCATCCCCAAGCACGTGTACGAGGCGTTCGCCGAGGCGAACTGATCCCGTCGGGGCACCGCCCCCGGTCGCCCTGCCCGCCTGGACCGAAAGGGTGGGGCGACCACCCCGAACGATGCTGTAGAGTAATCCTCGTCGCCGCAACGGAGAGATCCGAAGAGGCGGCGGGTGCCCCACCAGGCACCATGCGGACGTGGCTCAGTTGGTAGAGCATCACCTTGCCAAGGTGAGGGTCGCGAGTTCGAATCTCGTCGTCCGCTCGCAGTGCGCGAGCACAGCACAACTCAATAGTTTGACCCTGCGGACGTGGCTCAGTTGGTAGAGCATCACCTTGCCAAGGTGAGGGTCGCGAGTTCGAATCTCGTCGTCCGCTCCAGCACGAAGGCCCCCTCGATCGAGGGGGCCTTCGACGTATTCCCGCACTTCCTTCCCCGCTCTCCCCATGACATTTGTCATCGCCGACCCGTGGATCCGCACCGCCGATTCATGACGGCGCGCACTGCCCGCGCGGCCGGGCCCGCGGAAGGCTCGGGGCATGGAGAAGAGCCAGCCCGCCCACCCCGGCGACAGCGTGATCGAGGTCACCGACCTGCACCGTCGCTACGGCACCGGCGCCACCGAGTACCACGCCGTCCGCGGCGTCGACCTGACCGTCGGCCGCGGCGAGCTGTTCGCCCTGCTCGGCACCAACGGCGCCGGCAAGACCTCCACCATGGAGGTCATCGAGGGTCTGGCCGCGCCCGGCGGCGGCACCGTCCGGGTGCTCGGCCGTGACCCCTTCAAGGAGCGCACCGCCGTCCGACCGCGGATCGGCATCATGCTCCAGGAGGGCGGCTTCCCCGGCGAGCTCACCGCCTCCGAGACCGGCCGCACCTGGGCCGGGATGACCAGCGGCGCCCGCCCGGTCGCGGAGGCCCTGGAACTGGTCGGCCTCGGCCACCGCGCCGACGTCCGGGTCAAGCAGCTGTCCGGCGGCGAACGGCGCCGACTCGACCTCGCGATGGCCCTGCTCGGCCGCCCCGAGGTGCTGTTCCTGGACGAGCCCAGCACCGGACTCGACCCGGAGGCGCGCGCCGCCGTCTGGCGGCTGGTGCGCGAACTGCGCGCCCAGGGCACCACGGTGCTGCTCACCACCCACTACCTGGAGGAGGCGGAGGAGCTCGCCGACCGGCTGGCCATCATGCACGGCGGCCGGGTCGTCACCACCGGCACCGTCGCCGAGGTGATCGCCGGCCGGCCCTCCCGGATCACCTTCGAGCTCCCCGAGTTCACCGGCAGCGCGCTGCCCGTCCTGCCCGGGGCCGAGGTCACCGTCGACGGCCGCAAGGTCACCGTGCAGAGCACCGGCCTCCAGGACACCCTCACCGACCTGCTCGGCTGGGCCCGGCACCACGGGATCGCCCTCGGCGCCCTGGACGCCCGCAGCGCCACCCTGGAGGAGGCTTTCCTCGCCATCGCCTCCGAGGCCGCCCACCAGGCCCCGCCGCAGGTCCCCGCCGCCGCCCGTCCCGCCCGCCGCCGCCTGATCGGATCCGCCCGATGACCACCGCCACCGCCACCGCCACGGGTGCCCCGAGCACCACCGCCGGCCGACTGTTCGCCCTCGGCCGCGCCGAGGCCACCCTGCTGCTGCGCAACCGCACCGCGCTGTTCACCGCCGTGGTGATGCCGGTCGTGCTGATCGGCACCCTGCGCGGAATGCTCAAGAAGCAGGCCGAGAACACCCCCGGGCTGGACGTCGACTCGATGCTGGTCTACGGCTCGGTCGGGATGATCCTGGCCTTCGTCGTCTACTACAACCTGACCGCCGCGTACGTCGGGCGGCGCGGTGAGCTGGTGCTCAAGCGGCTGCGCACCGGCGAGGCCGGGGACCTGGAGATCCTGCTCGGCACCGCCGTCCCCTCGCTCCTCCTCGGCCTGCTGATGGCCGCCCTGATCGGGGTCGGCGGCAGCCTCGGCCTGCACCTGACGGCGCCGGTCAACCCGCTGCTGATGCTGGCCGGCCTGGTGCTCACCCTGGCCACCATGATCGCGCTGGCCGCGCTGTCCAGCGCCTTCACCAAGACCGTGGAGAGCGCGGGCATCACCACCCTGCCGGTCATGCTGGTCATGCAGTTCGGCTCCGGCCTGTTCGTCCCGCTGGAGGTCATGCCCTCGCAGCTGGCCGACGTCTGCCGCCTGCTGCCGACCACCCCGGCCTTCCAGCTGATCCGGGTCGGCTGGTTCGGCACCGACGGCTCGGCCTCCCCGACCGACTTCCTCGGCAGCTGGAGCGCCGCCGCACCGCACCTGGTCACCGGCACGGTCTGGTTCGGCCTGGCGGTCTGGGGCGCGGTCCGCTACTTCCGCTGGGAACCGCGCCGCTGACCTGGGGCGGGAGAGGGAAACCAGATGATCGGCCCCCTGTTCCACCTCTGATATGAAGGCAGCGACACGATCGTGATCAGACGGGGAGCACTTCGATGGTCCGGGGGCCGATCCGACGCTGGCGGGGCTACGGCAAGCCGCAGCGCGCCGAGCTGTACTTCCGCTGGTCGCTCTACCTGATGGCCTGGTTCATGCTGCCGCTGAACCTGCTGGCCAGCGCCTCCGCCGTGCGGATCCAGGGGGCCACGTCCACCGCCCAGGTCGGCCTGGTCCTGTCGCTGGCCTCCGTGCTGGTCACCCTCCGGGCGTACCGGACCTCGCTCGACCACTACCTGGGACGGCCCAGCACGTACCGGCGGTGGCTGATCGTCAACGGCGCTCTGAGCGTGGCCGGTTCCTGGATCGTCCTGCTGCTCGGCCCGGCCTCCGACGGGCTGTCGACCCACCCCGGCCCGCCGTTCACCGCGGTGATCGCCGCCGCCCTGGTCGGAGCGACCGCAGGCCCCACGGGGGTGGGCCTGCGGTCGCGGTGGGCCTCGCTCGTCGGAATCGCTCTGCCGTTCACGATCGCCCCGGCAATGCTGCTGACCGGAATCGGCTTCGCCACCACCTGCGGATGGGTCTGCGGTTCGGTCTTCGGCGCCCTCCTCCTGGTCGGCACCTGCCGCAGCTTCGCCTGGCTCACCGCCATCGTCTGGGAGCTGGACGTCGCCCGCGAGGCGCAGTCCCGGCTGGCCGTAGCCGAGGAGCGCCTGCGGTTCTCCCGCGACCTGCACGACGTGATGGGCCGCAACCTCACCACCATCGCGCTGAAGAGCGAACTCGCCGTCCAGCTCGCCCGGCGAGGACGCCCGGAGGCCGCCGAGCAGATGGCCGAGGTGCAGAAGATCGCCCAGGAGTCGCAGCGCGAGGTCCGGGACGTCATCCGCGGCTACCGCACCGCGGACCTGCACGCCGAGGCGATCGGCGCCCGCGCCGTACTGCGCGCCGCCGACGTCAGCTGCGAGATCGACCTCGGCGAGGACCTCGACCGGCTGCCGCACCCCGTGCAGTCGGTGCTCGGCTGGGTGATCCGCGAGGCCACCACCAACGTGCTGAGGCACAGCGAGGCAGCCCACTGCCTGATCCGGCTGCGGCAGCGGGACGGCCAAGCGGTGCTGGAGCTGGAGAACGACGGGGTGCCCGCCGTGCCGCTGCCCTCCCAGGGCGGCGGCACCGGACTGCGCGGCCTGCGCGAGCGGCTGGCCGCCCACGACGGCGAACTGAGCGTCCCGACCGCCGCGCCCGGTACCTTCCGGATGCTCGCCACCGTCCCGCTGCCAGGCTGAGAGAGGCCCCGATGACCGAGAACACCGCCCCCGTCCGCGTCCTGCTCGCCGACGACGAGCACCTGATCCGCGGCGCACTGGCCGCGCTGCTCTCGCTGGAGGACGACATCGAGGTGGTCGCCCAGGCCGGCTCCGGCCCGGAGGCGTTGGCGATGGCCCAGTCGCACCGGCCGGACATCGCGGTGCTGGACCTGCAGATGCCCGGCAAGGACGGCATCGAGGTGGCCACCGAGCTGCGCCGGCTGCTGCCGGACTGCCGCTGCATGATCGTCACCGGCCACGGCCGGCCCGGCTACCTGAAGCGGGCGCTGGAGGTCGGGGTGCGCGGCTTCCTGCCGAAGACCGTCTCCGCGGCCGACCTGGCCGGCATCATCCGCACCGTGCGCTCCGGCGGCCGGTACGTGGACCCGGAGCTGGCGGCGGACGCGATCAGCGCCGGGGAGACCCCGCTGACCCCGCGCGAGACGGACGTCCTGGAGCTGGCCGCGGACGGCACCCCGATCGCGGAGATCGCCGAGCGGGCCGCGCTGTCCCAGGGCACCGTGCGCAACTACCTGTCCTCGGCCGCCACCAAGCTGGGTGCGGAGAACCGGCACGCGGCGGTGCGGATCGCCCGCGAGCACGGCTGGATCTGACGCCGTACCCGCGGGCCGTCCGGGCGGCTCAGACCCAGCTGGTGCCGGTCAGCCGCTCATACACCTCGATGTACTTGGCGCGGGTCCGCTCGACCACCTCGGCCGGCAGCTCCGGCGGCGGCTGCTCGCTGTAGCGGTCCCAGCCGGAGGCCGGGGAGACCAGCCAGTCACGGATCAGCTGCTTGTCGAAGGACGCCTGCGAGCGGCCCGGCCGGTAGTCGTCGGCCGGCCAGTAGCGGGAGGAGTCCGGGGTGAGCACCTCGTCGCCGATGATCAGCTCGCCGTCCAGCAGGCCGAACTCGAACTTGGTGTCGGCCAGGATGATGCCGCGGTCACGGGCGATGTCCCGGGCCCGGGCGTAGACGTCCAGGGTGGTGCGGCGGACCTGGTTGGCCAGCTCGGCGCCGATCCGGCGGGCGGTCTCCTCGTACGGGACGTTCTCGTCGTGCTCGCCGACCTCGGCCTTGAGGGCCGGGGTGTAGATCGGGGCGGGCAGCTCGGAGCTGTTCTCCAGGCCCTCCGGCAGGGCGATGCCGCAGACCGTGCGGCTCTGCTCGTACTCGGTCAGGCCGGAGCCGGCCAGGTAGCCGCGGGCGACCGCCTCGACCGGGATCATCTCCAGGCTCTTGCAGATCAGCGTGCGGCCCTTCCAGTCGGCGGGGGCGCCGGCCGGGACCTCGGTGGAGATCACGTGGTTGGGGACGATGTCGGCGATCCGCTCGAACCACCACAGCGAGAGCTGGGTGAGGACGCGGCCCTTGTCCGGGATCTCGTTCGGCAGCACCCAGTCGTGGGCGGACGTCCGGTCGCTGGCCACCATCACCAGCTCGCCCGCTTCGGTGCGGTACAGGTCGCGCACCTTGCCGGTGTGCAGGTGGACCAGGCCGGGTACCAGCACCGGCTCGGGCTTGGTGACAAATCCGCTCAAGGTGTTCAGTCCTCAGGGGTCGTTCACGGGCGTGGGGCACCGCGAAAGGGGAGGTCACTGCTCCCGCAGTCTTTCACGCCCGCCCGGGCCCGGTTCCTGCGGAGCCGGGGCTCAGTTCTTGCAGAGCCGGTCCAGCAGGTTGGCGGTGGCCCGCTGGACCCGCTCGTCGGTGAGCCCGGGGCGGCCCAGCGCGGGCGACCAGGCGAAGGTGCCGGCCGCGAAGACGTACGCGCCGCTGGGCGCCCGGTACAGCGAGGTCTCCTGGTAGCGGGTGCGGCCGGCCAGGTCCCGGTACGGCGAGTGGGCCAGCAGCACCCGCTCGGTGTGCTCGGGCAGCGCGACCTTCGGGTAGTACCGGTCGGCCTCCCCCGCGACCAGGCCGGGCAGCTCGTCGCCCTCCTGCAGCCCGGTGCCGTCCCAGAGCCAGTGCCCGGTGTGCCGGGCGACCAGCGGCACCGGCGCGGCGACCCGACCCGAGTACTGCACCCCCAGCAGGTGCTGCTCGGGCTCGCCGGCGTCCCGCCACAGCGCGCTGGCCGCGCCGGGCACCCCGGCGGCCGGGCTGCCCGGCCCGGCCTTCTGCCGCTTGCGGCAGTTGAGCAGCCGGTTGGGCTCGCCGGAGGCGGCGGCGGTCAGCTCGACCCGCCAGTACATGGTGTTGGCGGACAGGAAGACCAGCGACGTGCCGCCGTCCCGGGCCCGTTCGGCGGCCCGTCTCATCGGCTCGGACCAGTACTCGTCGTGGCCGGGGAAGACCAGCGCGCGGTGCTCGGCCGGGTCCACCAGGCCGGCGTGCAGGTCGGTGGCGGTGGCGTAGGAGAGGTCGTAGCCGTAGCGCTCGGCCCAGCGGATGAAGTCGTACGCGTGGCCGACGTGCAGCGGCAGTCCGGCGGTGGCGTGCGGGCGGTCGAAGGACACCGTGACGGCCGCCTCGGGCTCGCCGACCAGGCCGCCCCGGCCGTCCCAGGCGTGGTAGAGGCTGGCGCCGGTGCGGCCGTCCTCGGGGAACAGGTTGTACGCCTGCCAGGTCACGTCCGGGAGCACCAGGAGCAGTTCGGCGGTGCGCCCCTGGTCGGCGAAGTCCCGTACGGTGAACGGGATGTGGCTGCGGTGCAGCATGTCGGCGGTGGTCAGCACGGCGACGTACGCGCCGGGCTGCCAGTGCGCCGGGATCTGCAGTCGCCAGGAGTGCCACCAGTGGTGGCAGGAGACCGTCCGCTCGACCACCAGCGGGGCGGGCTGGGCGAGGCCGGCCACCAAGGGGCTGTCGGTCATGTGGCGGGCGCCGTCGCCGCCGTAGTGGCCGATCCGGTAGACGCTCACGGTGAAGTCGCGGGGCGGGTTGACGGTGACCCGGAAGTCCACCGAGCCGCCGGGGCGGACCACCCCGGCCGAGGCGAAGCCCTTGATCTGCTGGTCCACGTCGTTGGAGCTCTGCGGAGTGCCGACCGGCGGCTTGGTCCGCGCGCCGGCCGACAGCGGCTGCTGGCCGGGCGCGTCCACCGAGACGTACCAGGGCACGGCGCCCTCGGCCCCTGCGAGGTACTGGTCGGGGCTGCGCAGCCAGGGCAGCGGGCCCTGGCCGAAGGGGTCGGAGACGCTGTAAGCGTGCGTGCCCGACTCCCAGCGGCGGTTGAGTTCCGTCCCCACGCGCCCCTCCCAGGTGCACTTCCGTCCGGTTGGCACGTGCCCCCCGGATGTGCGTGCGGTCTAATACACCACACGGCGCTGGCGCTCCGTCACCCCACGGTAGCAATTGGTGTCGGGAATCTTCCGGCCCGTCAGGACAGGGCCTCCGGCCTGCGGATACGGTCGGCGGCCGGAGCCCCCGGGGGCGCGTGCCTGCGCTCCGAGCGCCGCCCGGGACGGCTGCGACGTCAGAGGCGGACGGGTTTTTCGAGCCGGACCTCGGCGGCGTCCAGCCAGGCGCGCAGCGGACCGTCCTGGCCCTGCTCCACGGCCTGGGCGACCGGGCCGGCCAGGTCGGTGCGGCGGACCCCGCCGAGCAGCAGCACCGGGCCGTCCAGCCAGTCCAGGCCGGGCGCGCCACCCGCGGTGTCCACGGCGGCGCAGCAGACCATCGCGGTGACGTGGTCGACCAGCAGGTCGCGGCCGGTGCGGTCGGGTTCGAGCAGCGGGGCCGGGGCGGTGGTGCGGGCCAGCTGGGCTGCCAGGGCGGCCGCCAGCTGCTCGCCGTCGCCCTCGGCGAGCCGGAGCAGCAGCCGGGTGAGCGTCGGGGCGCCCGGGCGGGACTGCGGGGCCAGCCGGTCCAGCGCGGACTGCAGGCCGGTGGCCCGGGCCCGCCAGCCGACGTCCACCACCCCGGCCGGGTAGTCGGCCCACTCCAGCTCGTGCCAGGCGCCGGCCGCCGGACGGCCGAAGAACAGCTCGGCGGCGAGCCGGGAGACCGCCCGGTCCACCTCGCCGGGCTCCTCCAGCAGGTCGCAGGCGGGGCGGTCGCCGAGCCGGGTGCCGTAGCCGTCGGCCAGCCGGTCGCGGCGGGACAGCTCGGTCAGTGCGGCGACCACGCCGGCGTTCAGGTGCACCGGGTGGCGGCCGAGCCGCCAGGCGGGCAGCGCGACCCGGGTGAGCAGCCGGTCCCAGCCGGCGTAGGCCAGGCCGACCTGTTCCTGGGCGGCGATCCGCAGGCCGTAGTCGACCGTCCGGGCCTGCTCGGAGGCCCAGCTCGCGACCGCCCGCTCCAGCTCGGCGGAGTGGCCGCGGCAGGCGCGCAGCAGCCGGCGGGTGATCCGCCGGGTGATCCGGTCGGCGAACCCGGCCGGGCCGCGGCGGGGCGGGGCGGGCGGCCCGGCCAGGGTGCCGCCGCCGAAGCCGGGAGCGGTGCCCGCGCCGGAGTCCAGACAGGCGTCCAGGCTGCGCAGGAAGCGGCGGGCGGCGGCGATCTCCGGATCCGCGGAGGCGGCGGTGCCGGCCACCACGGGGGCGAGCAGGGCGCGCAGCTCGCCGGCCCGCATCCACCACAGGAAGGGCGAGCCGATCACCAGCACCGGCGCGGGCGGCCCGGCGTGCGGCCGAGGTCCGTGGGGGCGCCGGGGCGGCGCGACGTCCTCCAGCCAGCTGTCGCAGTCCGGGGTGAGGGCCACCGCGGAGGGCGCGGGGACGTCCAGCCGGTCGGCCAGTTCGTCGATCAGCCGGTACAGCTCGGGGGCGGCGCCCCGCTCGACCGGTACGGCCGGGGTCCGTGGCGGGACGGCCCGGCGCAGGGCGCGGGCGGTCAGCCCGGCCACCAGCAGGGTCAGCGCGGCGACCACGCATATCACCCAGCGGGCGGCGTCCCAGCCGACGGCGTCGGAGGAACCGGCGGCCCCGATCCGGCCGGTGAACCGGCCCGCGAGCAGGACCACCGCGACGGCGGCGGGCAGGACGGCCGCGGCCAGAGCGAGGCCCCGGATCCGCAGGACCGCTTGGGCGTGAGCGCGCGCGGTGTCGACGGCCATACGGTGCGGCACCCCCTTCGGAGCCCTCGGGCGCCCCTTACGGGCCCTGAGCCGACTCGAAACGATCAGTTCCGACCGGGAAGCGGAGGTGTCCGATCCCCGGCAGTGCATGCTGTGTGGCGCTACTGACATTTTCGACGCCCCGATCCGGGCGGGTGTTCCGGATCGGCCCGGTTTCCACTCGTCCCGGTGACGCCGCCCGGTCGTTGCGGTGACGCCGTCCGATTTCCGGACGCCCACGACCGGTCCGATGCGAAGCACCGGGCGACCGCCTGGCCGATCGCCGTCCAGCATCCCCCCGCGGGCGCGCCGCTACCCGGCGGCGACCCAGGCGCACGGCCCGTCGCACGGCGATCCAGCGCACCATAAGGCCGAGCGCCCGGTTACGTCAGCTGGATGCGGGTGCTATCACCCGATGGGCTGGAATCCGCCCGCCGAACGGTGAGTCGGCCCGCCGGACCACCCCCACCCCGGAAACGCCGGGGGCGCTGCGCCCTGTGGGTTGCCGGGCTGTATTTTTTGGGCTCGCCCGCGCCGTGCGTGGCGCAGGACCCGTAGCGCGGGCCCGATGGCGCAGGACCCGTGACGCGGGGCCTGTGTCGTGGCCCCATGGCGCGGCCCCCGTGCGAGGGGTTCGCACGGGGGCCGCGAGGGGCGCGGGGCCTCAGGCGGTGGCCGCCTTGAGCGCGATGTCGGTGCGGTGCTGGCCGCCCTTGAGGGAGATCCGGTCCACGGCCGCGTAGGCGCGGTCGCGGGCCTCGGCCAGGTCGGCGCCGGTCGCGGTGACCGACAGGACGCGGCCGCCGGCGCTGAGCACCCGGCCGTCCTGGTCCGTCGCCGTGCCGGCGTGCAGCACGTACGCGGTGCCGTCCGCCTCGGCCTCGGCCAGGCCCTCGATCGGGTCGCCGGTGCGGGGCGCGGCCGGGTAGCCCTCGGAGGCGACGACCACGGTGACGGCCGCCCCCTCGTCCCAGCGCAGCGGCTCCAGCTGGTCCAGGGTGCCGGTGGCGGAGGCCAGCAGCACGCCGGCCAGCGGGGTGCGCAGCCGGGCCAGCACGACCTGGGTCTCCGGGTCGCCGAAGCGGGCGTTGAACTCGATCACCCGGGTGCCGCGGGAGGTGAGCGCCAGGCCCGCGTACAGCAGGCCGGAGAACTCGGTGCCGCGGCGGCGCAGCTCGTCCACCGTGGGCTGGAGGACGGTGTCCAGGACCTCCTGGACCAGCCCGGCCGGGGCCCAGGGAAGCGGCGAGTAGGCGCCCATGCCACCGGTGTTGGGGCCCTCGTCGCCGTCCAGGGCGCGCTTGAAGTCCTGGGCGGGCTGCAGCGGCAGCACGGTGGTGCCGTCGGTGATCGCGAACAGCGAGACCTCGGGGCCGTCGAGGTACTCCTCGATGACCACGCGCTCGCAGGAGGCGGCGTGCGCCAGCGCGGCGGCACGGTCGGAGGTGACCACGACGCCCTTGCCGGCCGCCAGGCCGTCGTCCTTGACCACGTACGGGGCGCCGAAGGCGTCCAGCGCCTCGGCGGCCTCCTCGGCGGTGGTGCAGACGTAGGAGCGGGCGGTGGGCACGCCGGCGCCGGCCATCACGTCCTTGGCGAAGGCCTTGGAGCCCTCCAGCTGCGCGGCCGCACCGGAGGGGCCGAAGACCGGGATGCCGGCCGCGCGGACGGCGTCGGCGACGCCGGCCACCAGCGGGGCCTCCGGGCCGACCACCACCAGGTCGGCGCCGAGCTTCGCGGCCAGTTCGGCGACCTGCGCGCCGTCCAGCTGGTCGACCGGGTGGACCTTCGCCACTTGGGCCGTACCGGCGTTGCCCGGGGCACAGTGCAACTCGGTCACGGAGGGATCTTGGGACAGGGAGCGGCACAGGGCGTGTTCGCGGGCGCCGCCGCCGATGACGAGGACCTTCACGCCAGGCAGCGTAGTCGGTGGCCGGTTCCGGCCGCTCTCCGGTCCCGTCGGATCCTCCAGGAAAGGCCCTCCGTACACCGATGACGTAGGAGGATCCTCCAAATCAGGATGACCCCTGGTGCTCGGTGGGTGTCCGGGTCAGGACGGCGGGTCACCGGCGCCTCGCTCGGACGGGTGAAATCTCGCCGCCCCCCGCAACCGCCCCACCTCGGGTTCCGGTGGCCGAAACCGGTAACGATCAGCGATGAAGGGCACCCACGGTCAGCCATTTGGCGGTAAGAAGTGCTGTTGGAGAACCACCGGCAGACGTCATGTCAGCCGATGCGCCGACAGACCCAGCCGCCCGCCCGCCACAGGGAGCCCCACAGGTGAGCCAGCCGGAAATGCAGCCCGAGGAGAGTGCCTGGGGCAAGGAGATCGGTGAGGAGGACCAGCCCGCCGCAGCCGTGGCCCGGCGGGCCTCCACCCGCCACCGGACCGATCTGAGCGCCCGCCAGTTCCCGCTCGGGGACTGGGGCGAGCCCGCCGAACGACTGGAGGAGCTCTACCGCTGGTCCGAGGAGCGGGCGGTCGAGGCGATCGAGTGGTACCGCCGGGACCGGATCTGGAAGCGCCGCTGGGCCCGGCTGCTGCGGTTCGGGTCGGCCGGCTTCGCGGTGGGCGGGGTGACCGCCCCGCTGGTCCAGCTCACCGGCACCGTCGCGCACGGCGCCGGCTGGGGCTACGTCGGCCTCGCGCTCGCCGCCGCCTGCTACGGCACCGACCGGGTCTTCGGGCTCACCTCCGGCTGGATGCGGGACGTCTCCACCGCGCAGGCGCTGCAACGCCGCCTGGAGGCCTTCCAGTTCGACTGGGCGTCGGAGTGCGTGCGCGAGGTGCTCGGCCCGACCGAGGGCACCGCGGGCGAGGCCGCCGAGCGCTGCCTGGGCGTGCTGCGCCGGTTCTGCGAGGACGTCTCGGACATGGTCCGCACCGAGACCTCGGAATGGATGCTGGAGTTCCGCGCGTCGATGACCCAGCTGCCGACCCAGTCCGCGGGAACGTGGGGCGGGCGCACCGAGCCCGGGGTGGGCGCCCAGGTGCGGGTGCTGCCGCCGCCGGGGGCCAGGCCCACCATGCCGCGCCAGCGGCCGCCGGAGGGGCCGCTGCGCTAGGGCGTGTCGGGCCGGAGCGGGGACGCGCTACGCGAAGACGATCATCGAACCCTGGGCGAGGCTGCGGGTCGCCGCCGCGTACAGGCCCGACCAGGCGTGCCGCTCCCGGGCGAAGGGGTGCAGGTCGTCGATCGGCGGTCCGAACGGCTGCTCCAGGCCGGTCGGGCCGAGCGGCCGGGTCGGGGCCGGCGGGTTGAGCGGGTCGATGCCCAGCGCCGGTGCCACGGCCTGGAGTTCGCGCAGCAGCCCGTGGCTGGAGCCGAGCGGGCCGCCGGAGGCGAGCAGGGTGTCGTCCACCAGCGGGGCCGGGAACTCGATCGGGACGTACGCGCCGGCGTGGTCGAAGTGCCAGACCAGGTGGGACTGTTCGGCGCTGCTCTCGAACATCTCCAGCAGCTGCTCGTAGTCGCCGCCGAGCGCGTCGACCGGGGTGATGTCCAGGCCGGTGAGGCCCAACAGGTAGGCGCGGCGCAGGAAGTGCAGCGAGTCGTAGTCGAAGGCGGCTATCGGTTCGACCGCCCCGCTGAGCCCGGGAACGAACTGGTAGACCGGCACCTCGGGCAGCCCGCGTGAGGTCAGCACCGCGTTGTAGAGCGCGAGGTCGTCCCGGAAGGGGTTGTCGGGGCTGTGGCTCAGCACGTCCACCAGCGGGACGAGCCAGAGGTCGCAGGCCATGGCCGGCAGTTCCTCTCCGGGCGGCGGGAATCGCCCGCGGGAGCGGGGCGACGACGGGGGCGGAGTCGGTACCCGGACGGCCCGTGCGGGCGCCCGGTTCGACGCCCGCCCACCCTACCGGCCCGGAGCCGGGTGCGGATCGGGCCGTCCCCGCGGGGCCTCGGGGGGCGGCTCGGGCAGCTTCCGGCCGAACCCGGTGTGCGGCGGCGCCCAGCGCGGCTGCGGCACCAGGCCGAGGCCCAGACCCAGTTCCCGGCCCAGCTCGCGGCCGACCTCGTCGCTCCGCCGGGGCCGCCCGGACCGGGCCGTCCCCGTCGCTGTTCCCGTACCCGTACCCGTACCCGGCGTGGGCTCCGCCGACGGCCGGGCCGGCGACTGGGCCGACGGCTGGACCGGCTGCGACGTCGGCGGTTCGACCGGGACGGGCAGCGGCTCCCCGTCGGCGACCTCGGTGAGCAGCCCGAGCACCGTCACCGACTCCAGCGGCCGTCCGGCCAGCCCGGCCAGCAGCCGGACGGTGAACAGGTTGTACTCGCAGACGATCCGGTGCGCGCCGGTCAGGTCGTGGGTCGCGATCGCGTCGACCAGGTCGGGGTGGCGGTCCCAGCAGACTCCGGCCAGGGTGGGCATCGCCCGCAGGTAGGGCGCGGCGAACATCCAGGACTGCACCCGCAGCCAGTCCAGGTAGTCCCCGATCCGGCGGTTGCCGAGCAGGGCGGAGACCTCCTGCCAGAACCGGCGGTCGCAGCCCACCATCACGTCCAGGTTCCCGGCCCGGGCGGCCCGGACGGCCGCGTCGGCCCGGCGGCTCAGCGAGGGCAGCCGACTGAGGTCGGGCAGCGCCCGGCGGGTGGAGAACTGGCGGTAGAAGCTGTCGGTGAGCAGCACCCGGGACTCGAAGATCTCCAGGAAGTCCTCCCAGTCCAGCTCCGGCACCGTGAAGCCGCGGTGGTGCTCGGCCCGCAGCAGCCCCTGGGCGCCGAGGTCGACCAGGGCCTCGCGGGCCGGGGTGGCGGAGACGCCGTACAGGTCGGCGATCTCCTTGACGGTGAAGTTCCGGCCGGCCTCCAGCCGGCCGGCCATCATCTCCTCGCGGAGCGCGCCGGCGATCTGCTCGCGCAGGCTGTTGCGGTGGATGACGGGGCGGGGGGTGTCGCCGGCGCCGGTGCCGGACATGCGCGCGACCTCCTCGGGCGGGCCGCCGTGCCGACCCGCGACGGACCGGCCGACCGGCGGCGGGGAACACGACGAGTGCTCATCTTCTCAAACCGGCCCGGAGCAGGTACGAACCAACCCTCCGGAAAGCCGTGCCCCCGCCCGCGCCTACCGCTGGACCGGCGCCGGGATCCCCAGCAGGCGGTCCCGCAGCACCGGGAAGTCCTCGCGCGCCCGGCCCACCTCGGCCGGGTCGAACTCGACGGTCAGCACCTGCTCGTCCGGCCCGGCCTCGGCCAGCACCCGGCCCCACGGGTCCACCACCAGGCTGTGCCCGGCCTGCTCGACCCCGGCGTGCGTCCCGGCGGTGTTGCAGGCCAGCACGAAGGCCTGCTCCTCCAGCGCCCGGGCCCGGGCCAGCAGCGTCCAGTGCTCGCGCCGCTTGGCCGGCCAGGCCGCCGGGACCACCAGCAGCTGGGCGCCGGCGTCCAGCAGCGCCCGGAACAGCTCCGGGAAGCGCAGGTCGTAGCAGGTGGCCAGGCCCAGGGTGCCGAACTCGGTGGGCGCGGTGACGATCTCCTGTCCGGCCCCCATCACCACCGCCTCGCCGCTGTCGAAGCCGAAGCGGTGGATCTTGCGGTAGGTGTGCACCAGCTCGCCGTCGGGGGCGAACAGCATCGAGGTGTTGTAGATCGGACCGTCCGGGTCGCGTTCGACGATCGAACCGGCGTGCAGCCAGACCCCGGCGGCCCGGGCGGCGGCCGCCATCGCGTCCGAGGTGGGCCCGTCCAGCGTCTCGGCGCCGTCCGACCAGAGCTCGTGGGCGAAGCCGCCGAGCGGCCACAGCTCGGGCAGCACCACCAGGTCGGCGCCCTGTTGGGCCCGCACCAGCGCCGCGGCCCGGGCCCGCCGTTCGGCGGGCGGCTCGGCGTCGGAGACGGCGAGTTGGATCAATGAAGCGCGCACAGTACCACCGTCCACGGCAAGAGACCTACGATCGTCACCCGAAAGCGCTGCCCAGCTGTCTCCCGGCAGCGTAACGTGCGGTTAGCGTGCGCGCCCGGAAGCCGGCCATCCCGGCCGAGAGCGACGGCCGGGCGCGGAGCGTAGGAAAGCTGACGGAGGGCCGGAGATTCCCGTGACGGACAACCAGACCGTGCAGGCTTACACGGAGGCGTGGACGCAGAGCATCGAGGCCATATCGGAGCTGGTCGCCCCCCTGCCCGAAGGCTCCTGGAACCGGGCCACCGAGTGCCCCGGCTGGTCGGTCCGCGACGTCGTCTCGCACGTGATCGCGGTGGAGTCCGAGCTGCTCGGCGATCCCCGCCCGATCCACTCGCTGCCGCGTGACCTTCGCCACGTGACCACCGAGTTCGCCCGCTACGTCGAACTGCCGGTCGACAAGCGCCGCTGCCACACCGCGCTGGAGATGACCAGCGAGCTGGAGTACACGATCATCCGCCGCTCCCGCGCGCTGCGGAACGCCAAGCAGACGCCGCAGGAGCCGGTCCGCTGGCCGGGCGGCCCGCTGGCCGGGGACATCCCGTACCACGAGCTGCTGCGGATGCGGGCCTTCGACGTCTGGGTGCACGAGCAGGACCTCCGCCGGGCCCTGGACACCCCCGGCGACCTGGACTCCCCGGGCGCCCTGGTCGCCCGGGACTACCTGCTGCAGTTCCTGCCCAAGGCAGTCGCCCACAACGCCGGCGCCCCGGCCGGGACGGCCGTGGTGGTGGACGTGACCGGCCCGGTGGAGTTCCTGCGCACCGTCCGGGTGGACGCGGCCGGCCGCGGCGTCGTGGACGAGTCGATCAGCCTGGCCCCTGACGTCCAGCTCACCATGGACTGGGAGACGTACGTCCGGCTGGCCTGCGGCCGCGGTCGGCCCGGCCCGGTGGGCGTCGAGGGCGACAAGGAGCTGGCCGAGCGGGTGCTGGCCAACTTCTCGGTCACCGTCTGAGGCCCGGGGTTCAGGAGGCGGCTGCGACCTTCCGGCGCAGCCGCAGGATCATCGCCGTGCCCAGCGCCAGCGGGACGTACTGCCAGCAGAACGCCCAGCGGAAGGCCTCGGCCGAGTACGCCCCGGCGCCGGCCGGGGAGAGCGCGTCCAGCAGCACACCGATGCCGAACAGGGTGATCATCGTGCCGATGAAGCCGCCCATGTTGACGATCCCGGAGGCGGTGCCGAGCCGCTCCACCGGGTTGCGGGCGCGCGCGTAGTCCAGGCCGACCAGCGAGGCCGGGCCGTTGCTCCCCATCACCAGGATGATCCCGACCAGCAGCCAGAACGGCGGGTGCCCGCCCGGCCAGGCCAGCACCAGCGCCCAGCCGAGCCCGGTGGCCGCGAGGACGCCGAACACGATCGGCATCCGGGCCCGGGCCGTCCGGGAGATCAGCCGGCCGAAGACGAAGCCGCAGCTCATGTTGGCGAGCACCAGCACGGTCAGCAGCCCGCCGGCCTCGCCCCGGGTCATCCCCTGGGCCTCGACCAGGTAGGGCAGGCCCCAGAGCAGTCCGAAGGCGTTGCCGGGGAACTGGGTGGTGAAGTGGATCCACAGGCCCAGCCGGGTGCCCGGCTCCCGCCAGCAGTCCAGCACCTGACGGCGGACCTTCGGCCGCTCCCGCCGCTCCCCCGCCGGCCGCACCGGCTCCTGCTGTGCCGGGGTGTCCTGGAGGAAGAGCGCGACCAGCGCGAACACCGCCACGCCGAGCAGCGCGATCGCCGCGAAGGTGTGCGTCCAGCCCTCGCTGTGCAGCGCCTGGGCGAGCACCACGGTGGTGACCAGGTTGCCGCCCATCCCGGCCAGGCCGGTCAGCTGGGCGACGAACGGGTTCTTCGCCGCCGGGAACCACCGGGCGGCGATCCGCAGCACGCTGATGAAGGTCATCGCGTCGCCGCAGCCGAGCACCGCCCGGGAGGCCAGTGCCGGGGCGAAGGAGGAGCTGAAGGCGAAGGCCAGCTGACCGGCGCTCAGCAGCAGCACGCCCAGCAGCAGCACCCGGCGCGGCCCGAACCGGTCGACCAGCAGGCCGACCGGGACCTGCATGGCCGCGTACACCAGCACCTGGAGGATGGAGAAGGTGGACAACGCCGAGGCACCGATGCCGAAGCGCTCGGCGGCGTCCAGTCCGGCCACGCCGAGGCTGGTGCGGTGGATGACGGCCAGGATGTAGACGCTGACGCCGATGGACCAGGCCAGCCAGGCCGCGCGGCCGCCGGGCGGCGCGGGGGCGGTGGCGGCGGGGAGCCCGGCGGTGGCCGGGGACTCGGCGGTGGCCGGGGACTCGGCGGTGGCTCGGGGAGCGGGGACGGGCAGGGGCGGGGCTGAACGGGCGGGCTCCACGGTCATAGTCCGTCCAGACTAGTCATCCCATGATTGGACGCCCAGATCCGGGGGGTGTGACCTCGCGGACTCCGACCCCGGCCGTCCCCGGCCTTCAGCCGGCCCTGGCCGACGGACCCGCGCCGGCGACGCTCAGCCGGTGACCGTCCAGGACACCGACCGGGTCATGTAGCGGTCCCGGAAGGCCTCGTCCCGCACCCAGTCCGTGGAGTCCCGGACGGTCGCGGTCACGGTCGCCGTCCGGCCCGGGGGCAGGTCCAGCAGGGCGGTGTCCAGCCGGCCGCCGTCCACGGCCTGCGGGGCGGCCGGGGCGCCGTCCACCTTCCAGTCCACCTGGAGCTGCCGGGTGCCGGTCAGCGGCAGCGGCCGGACGTCCAGCCGAGGGCGCCCGGTGACCTCGCCGGGCGGCGGCGAGGGGGCGTCGGTGGGGCGGACCTTGCGGTACAGCTCCTCGATGATCGCCTCCCGGGAGGGCAGGTTGTAGGCGCTGCCGAGGGTGCGCATCACCGAGTCGGGGGTGGGCCGGTAGAGGCCGTTGGCACTGCGGTACGCCCCGACGGTGCCGGCGCCGTCGGGCGACACCGCGCCCAGCCAGCGCCACCACTTGGTCTGCTTCTTGCGCATGTCGTCGGCGTTGAGGGTGGAGAGGTTCGGGTAGTCGGCGTCGTCCGGGGCGCTGTCGTACTCGTCCCCGAGGTCCCCCACGGTGTGCCCGATCTCGTGCTGGATGATCCGCCCGGCGTCCGGACTGCCCCCGGCCAGGGTGGTCACCCCGGTGCCCCCCGCGCCGCCGTACTCGACCGAGTTGGCCAGCGCTATCAGGTACTGCGGCCCGGCGCTGTCCCCGGCGTAGCGGGCGGTGGCGCCCTCGTCGGCACAGAGCAGCCGGGCGGTGCCCTCGCACCAGAAGTGCATGCCCAGCGGTGTGGCGGGGTGGCGGCCTCGGCCCTCGGTCTCGGCTATCCCGGAGACGGGGGAGACCACCTCGACCCGCCGTATGTTGAAGAACCCCTGGTAGGTGCGGAAGGGCTCGACATCCATCAGCGCGCGCCAGGCCTTGTCGGCCTGCTGCCGGAAGGCCTCCTGTTCGTCCGTCGTGTAGCCGTCGCCGAGCAGCACCAGGGTGATCCGGTTGGCCGGGTCCCCGGTGCGGCGTATGTCGAAGGTCGGGGCGGCCGCGGGCAGCCGCTGGTCGGCGCGGAGCACGGTGTGCGGCGGCAGCGCCCGGTCGGCGGGGGTGCCGGCTCCGATCACGCCGAACGGCGAGGGGCCGACGAGTTCCAGGGCGGCGGGGAGTACGGCGGTGGACACCAGTACGAGGGCGGCCAGACTCCGGACGAGACGGCCAGGGTTGCCAGCAGGCATACGGGTGCGTCCTCGGGGCTCCGGTCACCCGGTGTCGCCCGGGTGGTGGAGCGGAGACGTACCCGGACCGGCGTGTCGCCCCCACCGGCCGAAGAAAATGTCACCGACCTGGCCGAACGATCCCTGTCCTGCCGGAGATACCAATCAATCCCGGCGCCTCACGTCCGGGGCCGCCTCCCCAGCTCCAGCACCAGGTGCGTCCCGAGCCCGAAGAGCAGCCCCCAGAACGCCGAACCGATGCCGAACAGGCTCATCCCCGAGGCGCTCGCCAGGAAGGTCACCACCGCCGCGTCCCGCCCCCGCTCCTCGGCCACCGCGGCCGTCAGGCTGCCCTGCAACGAGGCCAGCAGCGCGACCCCGGCGATCACCGCGATCAGCTCCTTCGGCAGCCCGGTGAACAGGCTGACCAGCAGCCCGCCGAAGCTGCCCACCACCACGTACAGCACCCCCGAGGACATCCCCGCGACGTACCGTCGGCGCGGGTCCGGATGGGCCTCCGGGCCCGAGCAGATCGCCGCCGTGATCGCCGCCAGGTTCACCCCCGGCGAGCCGAACGGTGCCATCAGCATCGACACCGCGCCGGTCGAGCCGATCAGCAGCCGGTCGTCCGCCCGGTAGCCGAAGGCCCGCATCACCCCGAGCCCGGGCGCGTTCTGCGAGGCCAGCGTGACGATGCCGAGCGGCAGCGTCAGCCCCACCAGCGCCGACCAGGAGAACGCCGGCACCGTCAGCACCGGTGCGGTCGGCCCGCCCGAGCCCAGGTGCAGCGGCAGCCCCACGGTCAGCGCCGCCAGCACCCCGCCGACCACCAGCGCCACCGGCACCGCGTACCGCGGCGCGAACCGCTTGGCCAGCAGGAAGGCCGCGAAGCTGCCCACCACCAGCACCGGCGCACCGTGCACCGCGCCGAAGATCCCGGCGCCGAAGGAGAACAGGATGCCCGCCAGCATCGCGTTCACGATCCCCACCGGCACCGCCGCGATCAGCCGGCCGAACCAGCCGGTCACCCCGAACAGCGTCACCGCCGCCGCGCTCACCAGGAACGCCCCGACCGCCTCCCGGTACGGGTAGTCGCCCAGGCTGGTCACCAGCAGCGCGGCGCCCGGGGTGGACCAGGCGGTGATCACCGGCGTCCGGGTCCACCAGCTCAGCGCGAAGCCGCTCACCCCGCTGCCGATCGCCACCGCCCAGATCCAGGACGCCGTGTGCGCCTGGTCCAGCCGGCCGGCGGCGGCCGCCGCGAGCACCACCACCAGCGGTCCGGAGAACGACACCACCACGCAGACCAGCCCAGCCAGCAGCGCCGGCGCCGACACGTCCCGCCGCAGGGACCGGCGTTCGTCGCTCCCGGCCGCCGTCTTCTCCGGTCGAATCGTCAGCTCATCCGTCATTCCGGCAGTATCCCGAAGCCCGGCCGAAGACTCCCGAAAAAACTTTTCGAGCCACCTGCAACCCCTGCGGAGGATGCGCGTCTGTACGGATGAAGGCACGGAGAGCGAGACCGGCGGAGCCGGGGGGCGCTTCCGCTCACGAGGAGCGGGGCCGGTCGTCTTCACCCAACACACCGTCAGACCCATGACCCTGGGGAGTCACGTCATGCGCACGTCCGCTATCACCCGTTCTGCGAAGAACGACCGCGCCTTGTCCAGCCGCCGCCGCATCGCCCTCCTGGCCGCCACCACCGTCCTCGCGGGCGGCGTCCAGCTCCTCGCCACCGACACCGCCTGGGCCTGCGGCGACGCGCGGTTCGGCACCTCCCCGGTGGTCGACCCCACCACCAGGCAGCCGACCGTCCCGAACGCGGACTTCCGCGCCCCCCTTGCCAACAGCCTTGCCACGGACGGTAGTTGGATTGAGATCGGGGTGGGGATGACCAACTTCACCGGGGCCGACGTCGCCACGGCCACGCCGGGCTTCGGCCTGTCGTCCGCCGGGCGGGGCACCCCGCTGCGCGCCAAGGACGTGCGGGTCGAGGTCATGCAGCAGGGTGCCTGGAAGCCGCTCAAGCTCAACGCGGGCTGCATCGGGCTCGACGCCGACACCGCCTCGCTGGCGCAGCCGCTGGCCAACGGCCGGGCCGCCGACTTCCTGTTCCGGGTCTCGCTCTCCCCCGACTCTCCGAAGGACCTGAACGCGATGACGCTGGTCACGGACGCCGAGACCGACAAGGCCACGCTGGAGTACTGGGGCAACCGCACCGTGAAGGTCACCCACCCCAAGGCCGACCGGCAGACCCCGGCCGCCAAGCCCGCACCGGCCAAGCCCGCCGCGCCCGCCGCGCCCGCTGCCGACAAGACCGCCGCCCCCGCCGCCCAGCCCACCGCCGCACCGGCGACCAGCGCGCCGGCGACCACCGCCCCGGCCGGCACCGCCGAACTCGCCCACACCGGCGCCGCCGAGACCGACACCTTCCTCGCCACCTCCGCCGCCGCGCTGCTCGCGCTGGGGGCCGGTGTCCTGCTCGCCGTCCGTCGCCTGCGCCGCCAGCGGTAGTCGACGGGCGGGTACGGCGAAGGGGCCCTGTTCCGCACGGCGGTGCGGAACAGGGCCCCTTCGTCACGTCTCCCGGGGCGTCAGCCCCAGGTGATCAGGCGCTTCGGGAACTCCAGCAGCCCGGCCACGTCGGCCAGCACCCTGGAGCCCAACTCCCCGTCCACCAGCCGGTGGTCGAAGGAGAGCGCGAGCGTGGTCACCTGCCGCGGGACCACCTTGCCCTTGTGCACCCACGGCAGCTCCCGGACCGCGCCGAAGGCCAGGATGGCCGCCTCGCCCCGGTTGAGGATCGGGGTGCCGGTGTCGACGCCGAAGACGCCGACGTTGGTGATGGTGACCGTGCCGCCCTGCATGTCGGCCGGCGAGGTCTTGCCCTGCCGGGCGGTCTCGACCAGCTCGCCGAGCGAAACGGCCAGGCCCGCAAGGGTCTTGGAGCCGGCGTCCTTGATGTTCGGGACGATCAGACCGCGCGGGGTGGCCGCGGCGATGCCGAGGTTGACCTGGCCCTTGAGCACGATCTCCTGGGCCGCCTCGTCCCACTGGGCGTTGATCTCCGGGTGCCGCTTGATCGCCACCAGCAGCGCCTTGGCGACCAGCAGCAGCGGGCTGACCCGGACGTCCCGGCCCAGTTCGCCGCTCTCCTTGAGCTTGCGGACGAACTTCATGGTGCGGGTCACGTCGACCTGGACGAACTCGGTGACGTGCGGGGCGGTGAAGGCCGAGGCCACCATCGCCTGCGCGGTCGCCTTGCGGACGCCCTTGATCGGCACCCGGACGTCGCCCGCGACGGACACCGGCACCGGCGCCACCACGGCCTCGGCCGACTCGACCACGGCCGCCTCGACGGCCGGAGCCGCCGCAGCGGCCTGGGCCGCGGCGTGGGCGTGCACGTCCTCGCGGGTGATCACGCCGTCCCGGCCGGTCGGGGTGACGACCCGCAGGTCGATGCCCAGGTCCTTGGCCAGCTTGCGCACCGGCGGCTTGGCCAACGGCCGCTCGCCGACCGGCACTTCGGCCCCGGTCGTCCCGGCCGCGGCCGCGGCCGGGACGACCGGGGCCACCGCGACCGGAGCCGGGGCCGCGACCGGAGCCGGCTTCGCCGCGGAGACGGTCTTGGCGGTGGTCCGCCGGGCCCGACGCTGGGCGGAACCGGTGCGCGGGCCGTACCCGACCAGCACCTCCCGGCGCTCCGGCTCGGCCTCGGCGGCCGGCGCCGCGGCGGCGGGCGCGGGCACGGCGGCAGCGGCGGCGGCGGCGGCTGGAGCGGCCCCCGCCTCCCCGGCGACCGCCACCGTGATGATCACGGTGCCGACGTCGACCGTGGCGCCCTCGGGGAAGAAGAGCTGCTCGACGACCCCGTTGAACGGGATCGGCAGCTCCACCGCCGCCTTGGCGGTCTCCACCTCGCAGACGACCTGCCCGTCGGTGACGGTGTCACCCGGCTTGACGTACCAGCTGAGGATCTCGGCCTCGGTGAGGCCCTCGCCCACATCCGGCATCTTGAACTCGCGGAGCGAGCGAACTTCGGTGGTCATCTTCGCTCCCCGGTATCAGTACGCGAGCGCGCGGTCGACGGCGTCGAGCACGCGGTCCAGGTCGGGCAGGAAGGACTCCTCGACCCGGGACGGCGGGTACGGCGCGTAGTAGCCGCCGACCCGCAGGACCGGTGCCTCCAGGTGGTAGAAGCACCGCTCGGTGAGCCGGGCGGCCAACTCGGCGCCCATGCCCAGGAAGACCGGGGCCTCGTGCACCACGACGGCCCGCCCGGTGCGCTTGACCGACTCCTCCAGGGTGGTGAAGTCCACCGGGGAGAGCGAGCGCAGGTCGACGACCTCCAGCCGGCGGCCGTCCTCCGCGGCGGCCGCGGCGGCCTCCAGGCAGACCTTGACCATCGGGCCGTACGCGATCAGCGTCGCGTCGGTACCGGGGCGGACGATCCGGGCGTCGTGCAGCCCCAGGTCGGCGGCGGCGCCGACCTCGCCCTTGTCCCAGTAACGCCGCTTGGGCTCGAGGAAGATGACCGGGTCGTCGGACTCGATGGCCTGCCGCAGCATCCAGTGCGCGTCGTGCGCGTTGGACGGGGTGACCACCCGCAGACCGGCGGTGTGCGCGAAGTACGCCTCGTGCGACTCGCTGTGGTGCTCGACCGCGCCGATGCCACCCGCGTAGGGGATGCGGACGGTGACCGGCATCTTGACGTGGCCCAGCGCACGGGCGTGCATCTTGGCCAGCTGGGAGACGATCTGGTCGAAGGCCGGGTAGACGAAACCGTCGAACTGGATCTCCACCACCGGGCGGTAGCCGCGCAGCGCGAGGCCGATCGCGGTGCCCATGATGCCGGACTCGGCCAGCGGGGTGTCGATCACCCGGCCCTCGCCGAAGTCCTTCTGCAGACCGTCGGTGATCCGGAAGACGCCGCCGAGCTTGCCGATGTCCTCGCCCATCAGGACGGTCTTCGGGTCGTTCTCCAGCGACTTGCGCAGCGCCTCGTTGAGCGCCTTCGCGATGCTCAGCTGACCGGCCATCAGTGGTTCTCCCCCGCCTCGAAGGAGGCCGCGTACTCGACGTATTCGGCCCGTTCCTCATCGACCAGTGCGTGCGGCTCGCTGTACACGTGGTCGAAGATCAGCGTCGGGTCCGGGTCCGGCATGCTGCGCACGCCCTCGCGCACCCGCAGCCCCAGCTGCTCGCTCTCGGCGTCGACGGCGGCGAAGAACTCGTCGTCGGCCAGGCCCTCCTTCTCCAGGAGGGTGCGCAGCCGCAGGATCGGGTCCTTGGCCTTCCAGGCCTCGGTCTCCTCGGCGAGCCGGTAGCGGGTCGGGTCGTCGGAGGTGGTGTGGGCACCCATCCGGTAGGTGAAGGCCTCGATCAGCACCGGGCCGTTGCCGCTGCGGGCGTGGTCGAGCGCCCAGCGGGTGACCGCGAGGCAGGCCAGCACGTCGTTGCCGTCGACCCGGACGCCCGGGAAGCCGAAGCCGGAGGCGCGGCGGTACAGCGGGATCTTGGTCTGGGTGGTGGTGGGCTCGGAGATCGCCCACTGGTTGTTCTGGCAGAAGAACACCACCGGGGAGTTGTAGACCGAGGCGAAGGTGAAGGCCTCGTTGACGTCGCCCTGGCTGGAGGCGCCGTCGCCGAAGTACGCGATCACCGCGTCGTCGGAGCCGTCCTTGGTGATGCCCATCGCGTAACCGGTGGCGTGCAGGGTCTGCGCGCCGATCACGATGGTGTAGAGGTGGAAGTTCTTCTCGTTCGGGTCCCAGCCGCCGTGGTTCACGCCGCGGAACATGCCGAGCAGGTTCAGCGGGTCGACGTCACGGCACCAAGCCACGCCGTGCTCGCGGTAGGTGGGGAAGGCGTAGTCGCCGGTGCGCATGGCCCGGCCGGAGCCGACCTGCGCGGCCTCCTGGCCGAGCAGCGAGGCCCACAGGCCCAGCTCGCCCTGGCGCTGGAGCGAGGTCGCCTCGGCGTCGAACCGGCGCACCAGCACCAGGTCGCGGTAGAGGGAGCGCAGCTCCTCGGGAGTGGTGGTGAGGGGGTAGTCCGGGTGCTCGACGCGCTCGCCTTCCGGCGTGAGCAGCTGTACGAGCTCCGGCTGGGCGTCCGTCCCCGTGGCGCGGAGGGTGTCAGGGACGCCGGGGGCCGCCTTCTTGCGGGCCCTCGCCGTGCTTTTGACGGTCACGTTCACTCCTCGGTCTGTCCGGCCGCCCGGGGTCGCCGGTGACCGGTCCGGTCACCGCCTCGCGGGGCGCGCGTGGGTGTGCGCACCTACTGCGTGGCAGGTGGTGATCCTGTTCCGACGGCGTCCCTCACGAGAACGTTACCCAGCGTCCGCCCTTGGCGCGCTTGCGCTAGGACGTCCTACTTGTTCAGGGTCTACAACCCCGAGGGTGCCGCGCCCGGCTCGCCGTCGGAAGGGTGGGGGTGACGGTCGGCGTGACGCAGCTCTCAATTCGAGCGCCTTCAGGACACCAGCGCACGTTATCCGGGCGGACGCCCGTACGTAAGGGGGTTCTCGGTATCGGTTTCGGTCGGGTGTGGCTGGATCGCACCGTTACGGCACCCAGGACGATAGGCCTTCTGTACGGTGATATGGGAGGCTTTGGGCGTGACTGATAACGGACATATCAGGGTTTTCCTGCTCGATGACCACGAGGTCGTCCGACGGGGCGTGCACGACCTGCTGTCGGTCGAGGACGAGATCGAGATCGTCGGCGAGGCCGGCACGGCCGCTGAGGCGCTCACCCGGATCCCCGCGGTCCACCCCGACGTCGCGGTGCTGGACGTCCGGCTCCCGGACGGCAACGGGGTCGAGGTCTGCCGGGAGATCCGCTCCCTGATGCCCGAGATCAAGTGCCTGATGCTGACCTCCTTCTCGGACGACGAGGCGCTGTTCGACTCGATCATGGCGGGCGCCTCCGGCTACGTCCTCAAGGCGATCCGCGGCACCGACCTGATCACCGCCGTCCGGGACGTCGCGGCCGGCCGCTCGCTGCTCGACCCGGTCGCCACCAGCCGGGTGCTCGCCCGGCTGCGCGACGGCGGCGAGAAGGAGGACGAACGGCTGGCCCAACTCACCAAGCAGGAGCGGCGGATCCTCGATCTCATCGGCGAGGGGATGACCAACCGTCAGATCGGCAACGAGTTGCACCTGGCCGAGAAGACGGTGAAGAACTACGTCTCCAGTCTGCTCGCCAAGATGGGGATGGAGCGGCGCACCCAGGCGGCCGCGTACGTGGCCCGACACCAGGCCGATCATCAGTACTGATACGGCCCTTCACACATGTGATGATTTGTCAAGGGCCCCCACCAGGGGGCCATAACCTCTGCACGTGACTTTCAGCCAGACCCTCGCCTGCGCCCCGGCCCGCCCCGACCTCTCCGCACCGCCGATAGGGACCCTCAGTCCACCGGTACCGCGCAGCGCACTCTCCGAGGTCCTGGCCCGCTTCCGGGTGGGGCGGCCGCTCACCGTCGAACCGGTCGCCGAGGGCCTGCTCAACCGGGGCTACCGGGTCACCACCGAGGCCGGCGCGTACTTCCTGAAGTGCTACGTCGACGCCGCCACCGCCAACCGCCCGAAGATCCTCGCCCACCACCGCGCGATGACCGACCTGCACGCCCTGGGGCTGCCCGTGGCGCCCCCGTTGAGCTGCTCCGGAGGCGGCGGGACGGTGGCCGGACTGAACGGCCGGCTGTTCGCGCTGTTCCCCTGGGTGGATGGCCGACACCGACACGGTACCGAGCTGGATCCGTCGGGGTGCGACGCGCTCGGCGCGCTGCTCGGCCGGCTGCACGGCGCGCTCGACGACGTCTGCGCCCCCCTCGACCAGCCCGCCGGCTACCACAGCGCCGACCCCCGCGACAGCGCCGAACTGGCCCGCGAGCTGCGGCGACGAGCCCGCGGCCACCGCCCCAACGGCGACTTCGACGCCCTCGTCGTCCGACGGCTCGACGAACGGCTGGAACTGCTCGCCGAGCACGCCCACCGCCGCCCCGAACCGTTCGCCGCCCCGCCCACCGGCTGGACCCACGGCGACTTCCACGGCCTCAACCTGCTCCACGGCGAGGGCCCGGGCGGCGACCGGATCACCGGCGTGCTCGACTGGGACAAGCTCGGCCCGCAGCCGCGCGCCGAGGAGGCCGTCCGCGGCGCCACCCTGCTCTTCAACGACCGGGCCACCGGCACCCTCGACCTGGTCCGGGTCCGCCGCTACTCACAGGCCTACCGGGCGGCCGGAGCCGCCACCGCCGAGCAGCTGGCCGCCGCCGTCCACCGGGTCTGGTGGGAGCGGCTGAACGACTTCTGGATGCTGCAGTGGCGCTACCAGCGGGCCGACCACCGGGCCGACCCGCTGTACCCCGCCTCGGCGGGCCAGTTGGCGTGGTGGTGCCAGGAGTACGAGCAGGTCCTGGACGCCTTCGCCAACTGATCCGTCAGCCGATGGGCGGCGGCAGCGTGCCGCCTCCGCCGGCCGGCTTCGAGGGCGACACCGGCGGGGGGGTGTTCCCGCCGCCCGCGGTCGGCGACGCCCCCGATGTCGGACCACCGGTCGCCGACGAACTGGCCGTCGCGGAGTGGCTGGCGGTCGGCGTGGGGGTCGGGGTCGGGGTGTGCTTGCCCGTACCCGGCGACGGCGACGTGTTGTTCTCGCCGCCGGTCCCGCCGGTCCCGCCGTAGCCGCCGGAGCCGGTCGGCTGGCTCGGCCGCCGGGTGCCGGAGGTCGACGGCGGTGGGGTCGGCTGGCCGTTCTGGGTCGGCGTGGTCGGCTCGGTGGTGCTGACCACCGGTGCGGGCGTCGTGGGCGTCGTCTGGTGGTCGGTGCCGCCACCACCGCCGCCGCTGAGCGCGAACGCGATCCCGGCGCCGGCCGCGACCAGCACGGCGATCCCGCCGGCCACCCAGCCCCACGGCCCGCGCCGCCGACCGCCGTGGTCGTCGTGGTCGTCCTCGCCGCCACCGCCGTACGAGCCGCCGGACCCCTGGTAGGGGGCGGGGGTGTGCGGGCCGCCCGCCGAGTACGGCAGCACCGAGGTCCGGTCGCCGGCGCCGACCGCGCCGAAGGCCTGGGTGGCCGCCGCCTGGTCCGGCCGGAGCACCTGGGTGGCCCCGGTGTCACCGGGCATCCCGGCGCCGGCCCAGGCGGCCCCGCCCGCACCGTGCATCTCGCGCAGCGCGTGCTGGAGGTGGGCGCGGAACTCGTCGGCGTCCTGGAAGCGGTCGTCCGGGTTCTTGGCGAGCGAGCGCAGCACCAGCGGGTCCAGGCCGACCGGCACCCGGCTGTTGGTCTGCGAGGGCGGCACCGGCGGGTCCTGGACGTGCTGGTAGACCACCGAGAGCGGGGTGTCGCCGGTGAACGGCGGCCGCAGCGTGAGCAGCTCGTAGAGCATGCAGCCGGCCGCGTACAGGTCGGAGCGGTGGTCGACCGGCTTGCCGAGCGCCTGCTCCGGCGACAGGTACTGCGGGGTGCCCATGACCATGCCGGTCTGGGTCATCGTGGTGGCCCCGCCGGTCAGCGCCCGGGCGATGCCGAAGTCCATCACCTTGACCGCGCCGGTGTTGGTGATGATCACGTTGGCGGGCTTGATGTCGCGGTGCACGATGCCGTTGCGGTGGCTGTAGGCCAGCGCCTCCAGCACCCCGGCGATGATGATCAGCGCCTGGTCGACCGGCGGCGCCTCCTCGTCCACCAGCAGCTCGCGGACGGTCCGGCCCTCGACCAGCTCCATCACGATGTACGGCGTGGACTCGTCGCCGAGGTACTCCTCGCCGGTGTCGTAGACCGAGACGATCGAGTGGTGGTTCAGCGCCGCGACGGCGTGTGCCTCGCGGGTGAAGCGCAGCCGGGCGACGTCGTCCTGGGCCAGCTCGCCGCGCAGCAGCTTGACCGCGACGGTGCGGCCCAGCCGCACGTCCTCGGCGGCGAACACCTCGGCCATGCCGCCGCGGCCCAGCCGGTGGGTCAGCCGGTAGCGGCCGTCACCGACCGTGCCTATCGGAACCCCGCGACCGGGAGTCTGCGGTCCGCCGCGGCCGAACGGCGGCAGCGCGGAGGTCGCGGCGTCGCTGCCCGGCTCGGGGATCCTCGGCGTGCCGCCGGTCCGTCCGACCGCTCGGGCACCCGCCTCGTCGTCCGGCTGCTGCGTCTGTGCCATCGCTCCTCGCCCCGGGCGTTCGCTCGGATCGCGGTGCCCTGTCGCTTACGTATCCCCGAACGCTACCGCTTCCGGCGGGCCCCCGTGACACCCGCAGAACGGCGGGAAACCGTCAGAGCAGCCCGTTCCGGTCGGCCTGCGGGTCCACCAGGACGACCGCGGCCGGGCGCTCGGAGTGGAACTTCCCGCCGGTGCTGTTCTGCGCCTTGTTGACCACGATCGCGATGATGATGCCCGCCAGCACCAGCACGCCGACGATGATCGCGATCACCACGAAGGCCGTGGAACAGCCGCCGCTGCTGGGCTTCGGCTGCTGGTACGGCGGCATCGTCTGCGGGCCCGGCGGCATCGGCCGCGGGCCCTGCTGCGGCCCCCCTTGCTGGAGGAACTGCGGCTGGGGGGTGTGCGGCGCCTGTGGGCGCGGGGTCTGGTAGGCCGGCGGCGGGGTCCGGTACTGCGGCGTCGGCGGCTGGGGCTGCCCCTGCTGGAGGTACTGCGGGTGCGGGGTCTGGTAGGCCGGCGGCGGCGTCTGGTACTGCGGGGCCGGCGGCTGGGGCTGCCCCTGCTGGAGGTACTGCGGGTGCGGGGTCTGCGGCGCCTGCGGCGTCGCGTGCACCGAGCGCGGTCCCTCCTTGATCACCAGTGGGGAGCTGGCCTGCAGCGCGTGCCCGGCCCCGCCGCCCTTCAGCTCGGCGATCAGCCGCTCCGCCTCGTCCCGCATCGCGGCGGCGCTCTGGAAGCGGTGCGCCGGGTCCTTGCGCAGCGCCTGCGCCACGAAGGCGTCCACCACGGGGGTGAGCGAGGCGTTCAGGCTGGAGGGGGCCGGCGGCTCCTCCTGGACGTGCTTGTAAGCGATCGAGAAGGCCGAGTCGCCGTCGAAGACCAGCTGGCCGGTGAGCATCTCGAAGAGCATCACGCCGACCGAGTACAGGTCGGAGCGGGCGTCGACCGGCTTGCCGAGCGCCTGCTCGGGCGAGAGGTACTGCGGGGTGCCGACCACCATGCCGGTCTGGGTCATCGAGGTGACGCCCGACTCCAGCGCCCGGGCGATGCCGAAGTCCATGACCTTGACGTTGCCCTTGCGGTCGAACATGACGTTGCCGGGCTTGATGTCGCGGTGCACCAGGCCCATGTCGTGCGAGGCCTCCAACGCGTTCAGCACGCCGACGATGACCCGCAGGGCATCCTCGGTCGGCATCGCGCCGTACTGGGCGACCGCCTCGTTGATCGACTCGCGCAGGCCCATGCCGTCGATCAGCTGCATGACGATGTACGGCGTGCTGGAGCCGTCCGGGGCGACGTCCTCGCCGCTGTCGTACACCGTGACGATGTTCGGGTGCTCCAGCCGGGCCACCGCCTGGGCCTCGCGGCGGAACCGCTCCTTGAACGAGTCGTCCCGGCCCAGCTCGCTGTGCATGCTCTTCAGCGCCACCTGCCGGTCCAGCACGCTGTCGTACGCGAGGTGCACGGAAGCCATGCCGCCCTCGCCCAGCAGCCGCTGCAGCACATAGCGGCCGTTGCCCAGGGAGAAGCCCTCGGCCGCCGCGTTGCCGTGCTCGCTCATGGTCCTCTGCTCCCCCTCGGCGCGGTGGTCCTGCCGCAACCGTGACGTTCGGTCTCGTCCGTACGTGGTGGGCCCGGCCCGCTGGCCCGGCGAACCCCTGTCGCGGCGGCTCCACCGGCCTGCGACAGGGGTCAGGGTATCGGCTTCCGCCGACGGTGCTCGGCCCAGGGCCGATCCTGCCCCCGGACCACCCGCACCCTGCTGCGGCGGCGCGGTCCGGGGCGGATCCTCGTGGTACGTCCGGACCCCGCGGCGGGCCCGGTGGGCCTACAGGTACGGGCCGGAGCGGATGCCGCGGCTCTGGCCCGGGTCCTCCTCGTCCGCCTCGCCCCCGTGCAGACCGGGCGGCAGCGCGCGGCGCATCTGCTCCAGCTGCGCCCGGGCGGCCATCTGCTGGGCGAACAGGGCGGTCTGGATGCCGTGGAAGAGGCCCTCCAGCCAGCCCACCAGCTGGGCCTGGGCGATCCGCAGCTCGGCCTCGGTCGGGATGGTGTCGTCGGTGAACGGAAGCGAGAGCCGCTCCAGCTCGGCCACCAGCTCCGGGGCCAGCCCGAGCTCCAGCTCCTTGATCGAACTGGCGTGGATGTCCTTCAGCCGGACCCTGCTCGCCTCGTCGAGGGGCGCCGCCCGGACCTCTTCCAGCAGCTGCTTGATCATGCTGCCGATCCGCATGACCTTGGCGGGCTGCTCGACCATCTCGGTCACCGGGAGCTCGCGCGGCACGTCCGCCTCGTCGTCCCCCTCCATCGGCGCCCCGGCGAACCCCTGGCCCACGGGCAGTCCGTCCGGTCCGACGATCAGCACCTTCTGGCCGTCCTGCGACTGCCCGCCGGCGGCCCGGAAGGGCTCCTGCGACGAGCGCTCGTTCATCGGATTCGTCATGAACAACATTCTCTCTCACTGGGGTTGGTCGGGCGGAAGCCCCCGTGCGTCCCGCCGTCCTGCGCCACCCCCCGACGACCGTACGCCCCCACGGCCCGCCCGGGAATCCGTACGGCTACTCGGTTCCCGCCCGGCCGCACACAGCACCTCCCCCATCACCCCGCGAAACCCACCCCACCCAGGAGGGCCGCACTCCGCGAACCCCCACCGAATCTCCACGCCCCGGGCCCCGAAGCGCCCCGTCTCAGCCCTTGCGCAGACGCAGGCCGATCAGCCCCAGGCCGCAGCCGATCAGCCCCAGGCCTGCGCCCAGCGGCAGCTGGAGCGTGGAGGGGTCCTGCCAGCGGGCGGGGAGGATGGCGGGGACGGCCGCGGCGGCCACGGGCTGGCCGGAGGCCGCCGTGACGGTGTCCTGGTCGGCGGCCGGAGCGGAGTCGTCCGGGGCGTCCGAGGTGTCCGAGGTGTCCGGGGCGGCCGGGTCCTGGCCCTGCTCGGGCGACTGCTCGACGGCCTGGTCCGGTGCCTGGCCGGGCACCTGGTCCGGCAGCTGGCCGGGAGCCTGGTCCGGCACCTGCTCCACGGCCGTGTCCGGGTGCTCCAGCACCGCCGCGGGGTGGTGCCGGTGGGCCCGGAGTCCGGCGAGGTCCGGGCGCGACCGGTCGGGCGCCGGGTACTGCGGCGGCGCGGCCTTCGGCGACGGCCCCTCCGGCTCCGTCCAGGCCTGGTCGTCATCCGCCGCCGGGCCGGACGGGTCGTCCGACCCGTCCTGGTCGTCGGCACCCGTCGCCGGCCCGTCCGGCTCGGCCTGGTCGTCGGCCCCGGTGGCCGAGGAGTCCGCCGGAGCCGAGGAGTCCGCCGGCACCGAGGCGGTCGGCGCCGGCTCGGCGGCCGCCACGGTCGCGGCGGCCAGCGGGAGGGTCAGTCCCAGCACGGCTGCCGCGAACAGCCGGCGGGCACGGCGGAGCCGGGGGTCGGTGCGGTGGTGGAGCGCGGCGGGCAGCGGCCCGAGGACGACGTACGGAGGTGCGGCCACGGTCGGAGTCCTTCCGACGGCCGACCGCGCCCGGGGCGGGGTCGGCGGTGGGACAGCTCCGGACCAGCCTCACACACTCCGACAATCGCGGCATTTCGGACGCCGGCGCACCCGCCGCGCAGCCCGTCAGGCCTTCAGCACCACCTTCCCGACCTGCTCCCCCGCCTCCAGCACCCGGTGCGCGTCCCCGGCCGAGGTCAGCGGCAGCACCCGGTCCACCACCGGCTTCACCACTCCGGACTCGACCAGCGGCCACACGTGCTCCCGCACCGCCGCCACGATCGCCGCCTTCTCCGCGAGCGGCCGCCCGCGCAGGTTGGTGGCGATCACCGCGGCACGCTTGCGCAGCAGCGCGTTGAGGTCGAGTTCGCCCTTGGCCCCGCCCTGCAACCCGATGATCACCAGCCGTCCGTTGACGGCCAGGGCGTCCACGTTCCGCTGCAGGTACTTGGCACCCATGATGTCCAGGATCACGTCCGCCCCGGCCCCGCCGGTGGCCTCGCGCAGCACCTCGACGAAGTCCTGCTCGCGGTAGTCGATCGTGATGTCGGCGCCCAGCTCGGCGCACCGGGCCAGCTTCTCGGCGCTGCCCGCGGTGACCGCGACCCGTGCGCCGACGGCCTTGGCCAGCTGGATCGCCATCGTCCCGATCCCGCTGGCGCCGCCGTGCAGCAGCACCGTCTCGCCGGGCCGCAGGTGGGCGGTGAGGAAGACGTTGGACCACACCGTGGAGGCCACCTCGGGCAGCGCCGCGGCCTGCTCCGGGCTCAGCCCCTCGGGCAGCGGCAGCAGCTGCCCGCTCGGCACCGCGACCTTCTGCGCGTAGCCGCCACCGGCCAGCAGCGCGCACACCCGGTCGCCGACGGCCCAGCCGGCCACACCCGGCCCGAGCGCGACGATCCGCCCGGCGCACTCCAGCCCGGGGTAGGGCGAGGCGCCGGGCGGCGGGTTGTAGAAGCCCTGCCGCTGGAGCAGGTCCGCACGGTTGACGGCGGTGGCCGCCACCTCGACCAGGACCTCGCCCTCGCCGGGCACCGGATCGGGGACCTCGGCCCACACCAGTGCCTCGGGGCCGCCGGGTACGGGAATCGTCATCGCATGCATGCCCCGAACCTACTTCGCCCTACGGCGATCCGGGGTTCAGGCCCCGCCCGGACCGGCCGACTTGATGACGATCACCCGGTCGGTGAGCTGCAGCACGGCGGCCTCCGGCTCGGTGTAGTTGAGCACCCGTCGGCCCCGCACCACCGCGAGCACCAACTCCTCGCACTCGCGCGGACCGTGCCCGGCCTCGGCCCGGGTGACCGGCCGTTCGACCACGTCCAGCCCGTTCCCGTAGGTGAGCAGGTCCTCCATCACCGCTCCGGCGTGCGGGCTGAGCATCGACAGCCCGAGCAGCCGCCCGGCCGAACTGGAGCTGGTGACCACGACGTCGGCACCACTCTGCCGCAGCAGCGGGGCGTTCTCGTCCTCCCTTACGGCGGCGACCACGGTGGCACCCTTGTTCAACTGGCGCACCGTCAGGGTGATCAGCACCGCCGTGTCGTCCCGTTCCGGGGCGACCACGATCCGGGCCGCGCCCGGTACCGCGGCCCGCACCAGGGTGTCGGTGCGGGTGGCGTCACCGACCACCCCGACCAGGCCGTGCTGGGAGGCGTGTTCGATGACCTTGCGCTGGGGGTCGACGACGACGATCTCCTCCGCCTTCACCCCCTGCCCGAGCAGGGTGTCGACGGCGCTGCGCCCCTTCGTCCCGAAGCCGATGACGACGGTGTGCTCGCGCACGGTGGACCTCCAGCGGTTCAACCGCCATTGCAGACGGGTGCGTTCGGTGAGCACCTCCAGCGTGGTGCCGACCAGGATGATCAGGAACACCACGCGCAGCGGGGTGATCACGAAGATGTTGGTGAGCCGGGCGCCGTCGCTGTACGGGGTGATGTCGCCGTAGCCGGTGGTGGAGAGCGTCACGGTGGCGTAGTAGGCCGCGTCCAGGAAGCTGAGATCGCCACCCGCGTTGTCGTGGTAGCCGGCCCGGTCGAGGTACACGATCACCGAGGTGGCGACCAGCACGGCGAGCGCCAGCAGCAGCCGGGAGCCGACCTGCCGCACCGCGGGCGCGGTCCGCCGGGCGGGCAGCACGATCCCGGCGTCCGCCCACGGCTCCGTGCCGGGCGCCGAGATGCGCCTCAGCCGGCTCATCCGCCCACCTCGCTCCGCCCGCTCACGGCGCCTCCACCAGTTCGACGGCCTCCCCCGCGCCGGCCCCGCCGGGCGGGACGACGGCCAGCGCCTCGGCCCGGGCGAGGCCGCGCAGCATCGCGGGCCCGTCGAAGGCGAGCGGGACGACCCCCGCGGCGGTGCGCCGCACCGGCTGGAGCCGGGTGTCCACCGGGTGTCCGGGCAGCGGGACGGCCGTCGGGGCGAGCGCGGGCGCGGTGGCACCCCGCCCGCCGCGGGCGTGCAGCAGCGGCAGGGCGAGGGTGACCATGCCGGCGACGGCGGCCAGCGGGTTGCCGGGCAGGCCCACCAGATGGCGCCCACCGGGGAGTTCGGCCAGCAGCATGGGGTGTCCGGGGCGGACGGCCACGCCGTCGACCAGCAGTCGGGCGCCGGCTTCGGCGAGCGCCCGGTGCAGGAAGTCGACCGGCCCGGCAGCCGTTCCGCCGGTGGTGACCACGACGTCGGCGGTGGAGTGCCGCAGGGCGTCCCGGAGCAGCCCGAAGTCGTCGCGGACACACCGGACTTCGGCGACCTCGGCACCGGCCGCCCGCAACCAGGGCGGCAGCAGCGGGCCCAGCGCGTCCCGGACCAGCCCCGGGCCGGGGATCCCGGCACGGAGCAACTCGTCGCCCAGTATGAGCAGTTGGACGACCGGGCGACGGCGCACGGCGAGCCGGTCGTGGCCGCAGGCGGCGGCCAGGCCGAGCACGGCGGGCCCGACCACCGTCCCGGCGGGCAGCAACTCCTCGCCCCGGCGGCACTCCTGGCCGCGCGGGCGGACGTCCTGACCGGTGGTCAGCGGCTGCGGGCCGCGATCGCGCAGCAGCGTGCCGTCCGTCCGGCCGTGTTCGCGGCGCAGTACAGCGGTCGCCCCGGGCGGCAGTTGGGCGCCGGTGGCGATCTCGACGGCGCTGCCGTCGGCCAGCGGGGCCACTTCGGTGCGGCCGGCCAGCACCTTCCCGGCGACCCGCCAGGGCCCGGGGCCGGCGACCGCCCAGCCGTCCATCGCGGAGGTGTCGAAGGCGGGCAGGTCGGTGAGCGCGCCGAGCGGTTCGGCGAGGACGTGTCCGAGCGCTTCGGCCAGCGGGCGCCCGATCTCCGGCAGCGGGCGCAGCCCGGCCCGGCGCGCGGTCTCCCGGGCGCGCGGCCAACTCAGCACGCCGGGGCCGGTGACGGGGGCGGTCACGGTGGTCTGCCCGACCGCGCTCACGGCTCGCCCGGGCTGTCGTCGCCCGGGCTGTCCCCGGCCGGGCCGTCCTCGGCCAGCGCCCACCGCTCGGCGAGCGCCGCGGTCCGCCGGGACGCCTCGGCGACGGCCTCCGCCCCGCCGCCCTGCCGGGCGGCCGCGTAGCCGACCAGGAAGGCGGTCAGCGGCGCGGCCGGCCGGGCCACCCCGTGCGCGACCACCCGGGCCGTGTCGAGCAGTCCCCGGACGTCCACGTCCAGGTCGATGCCCAGGTCGGCCTTGACCTCGGCGATCCAGTCTTCCAGCGTGCGCTCCATGCGCCCATGCTGCCTGATCGGTGGTTTCCCCGAGGTGTTCGCCCCGTGTGCGGCGCGCGTCGTTTCCCTCACGGTCCGGGGCCGGAACCGGTGAGGGCCGGTCAGGACTTCTCCCGCTCCCGGGCCTGTTCGAGGTCCTCCCAGGTGTCGCAGTCGTACGCGACGTCGTCCGTGTCGGCGACCCGCAGCCCGGCCAGTCCGCCGACGAGGCGGCGCAGCGGCTGCCCGGCCGGGTCGCCGAGGGCGGCGAGCGCGGCGCGCAGCTGGGCGGTGCGGTAGGCGGCGGCGAGCGGCTGGTCACGGCCGCCCGCGTCGACCAGCAGGGCGGCGTCCACGGTCGACCCGGCCCCGTCGAGGGCGTCTGCCAGCCGGTCCACCGTGCGCCGGTCCAGGAAGGGCAGGTCCGCGGCGAGCAGCAGCACGAGGTCGGCGGTGACCAGGTCGAGCCCGGCCGCGACGGCGGCGACCGGCCCGCCGCCGGGCGGCTGCTCCCTGGTCCAGTGGACACCCGCGCGCGCGGTCGGCCGGGCGGGGCCGACCACGACGGTGGTCCGGGCACCGGTGCAGGCGGCGAGCACCCGGTCCAGCAGGGTCGTCTCCCCGACGGTCAGGCCGGGTTTGTCGGCCCCGCCGAGCCGCCGGGCCGAGCCGCCGGCCGGAACGATCACGTCGTACAGCGTCGCCATGCGGCCAGTATCCCGTCCTACTCGCTCGCCCCGTCCTCCGCCTCCGCCTCGGCTGCCGGGGAGGCCGCCCGCGCGGTGTTGGCGGCGGCGCCCAGCTCCAGGAAGGACGGCAGGGTGAGCTCCCCGTACCGCTCGTTCATCGCCGTGACCAGAGCCTCCGGGTCGTCCGGGTGCTCGGCCAGCAGCCGGTCGAAGTCCTTGAGGTACTCCCCGGTGAAGGCGAGCACCCGGTCCGCGTCGTCGCCCTGCTCGGGGGCGCGGTGCCCGGCGATGACCCGGTCGACGCCGAGGTCGGCGATCCGGCCGAGGTTGTGGCCCCAGGTGGTGCGCTGGGCCGGGGTCGTGTCGGCGGTCCAGACGTGGGTGCCGTTGCAGGCGAAGTCCCCGGCGATCACGGTCCGGATGCTGGGCACGTGGACGACGGTGGACTCCCCGCAGTCGGCCTGGCCGAGCAGCAGCACCGGGATCACCTGGCGGTCGAGCATCAGCGGCTGCGGCAGCAGCGGGGCGGGGACCAGCGGGTGGTCCGGGATGTCGTCGCCGTAGACCGGCTTCCACTGGGCGACCTTGGCCACGACGGTCCGCCGGATGCCCTCGACCACCGCCGGGGCGGCCAGCAGCTGGGCGTCCGGGAAGAGCCTCAGCACCTCCTCGGCCCCGAAGTAGTGGTCCGGGTGCTGGTGGGTGATCACGATGGCGAGCAGCCGACGGCCCTTGCCCGCGACCCACTCGGCCAGTTCGCGCCCGGCGCTGCGGGTGAGCTGGGCGTCGACCAGGATCGCGGTCCGCTCGCCGAGGATCAGCGTGGAGGTGGTGAAGAAGGCCGACTCGGGCCCGGTGAAGACGGCGACCTCCAGCGGAGGGGCCGGGCGCTCGGCGTCGTCGGCGGCCCCGGGCGCGACGGGCTCGGTGTCGGCCCGTTCCGCGCCGGCGCTCTCCTCGGGCGGGGACGACGTCACGGGCTGCTCCCTCTGGTTCGGCGGTCGGACTCCTTGCGCCCTACAGCATGGGAGCACCGGCGGCCGATTGCGCGGGAGGCGCGCCCGGCGGGGCGCGCCTTCAGGGGCAGGTCACACCGCGGCCCGGGCGGCGAGTTCCTTGCCCCGGCGGGCGGCCTGCTCCAGCGCCTGCGCCTTGGACTCGACGGCCCGCGGGACGAACTCGGCCAGCTGCGGGACGCTCGCCGCGAGGGTGAGCTCCGGGACGATGAAGTCGACCTCCAGCCCGAGCCCGCCGCCCAGCACCTTCTCCAGGTAGGTGGTGACGAACTCGTACGGCTCGCGCGGGGCGCCCGGGCCGTACGAACCGCCGCGGGAGGCGACGACGGTCACCGGGGTGCCCTTGGCGGAGGGCCGGTCGCCGGCGGTGCGGCCCATCAGGATCACGTGGTCCAGCCAGGCCTTGAGGGTCGACGGGATCGTGAAGTTGTACATCGGGGCGCCGATCAGCACCGCGTCAGCGGATTCCAGCTCGACCATCAGCTGCTCGCGGAGCGCGAAGGCGGCGGCCTGCTCGGCGGTGCGGGCTTCGGCCGGGAGGTATCCGGCGGTGATGCCGGCGGCTTCCAGGTGCGGGAGCGGGGCGGCGGCGAGGTCGTGGTGGATCACCGTGCCGCCGGGGTGTTCGGCCTGCCAGGCGTCCCGGAACGCGGCCGTGACCTCGCGGGAGACGGAGCCGTCGGTGAGCGCCGAGGAGTCGATGTGCAGCAGTGTGGGCATGGCAGAGCCTCCAGAGGATAAGTAGCTACGGTTTCCGTCGCAGCTGCAAGTAACGTAGCAGCTTACTTTTCTATAGTCACTAGGGACGGGTCGAGTAGGCTGGAGCCATGGCCGAGCCCCAGGTAGTCCCCGACGCAGCTCCGACCGCCGTCGACGCGGGCGCCCCCGAGGGCCACGGCGGCTGCTTCAACGTCGAGCTCGCCCTCAACCGGGTGTTCACCCTGCTCGGCAAGCGCTGGACCGGTCTGCTGCTGGGCGTGCTCAACAACGGCGGCCCCGCCCACTTCTCCGAGCTGCGCCGCACCGTCCCGGGCATCAGCGAGCGGATGCTCTCCGACCGACTGACCGAGCTCACCGAGGCCGGACTGGTCGTCCGCGAGGTCGACCCCGGCCCCCCGCTGCGGGTGAGGTACCGGCTCACCGAGAGCGGGATCGCGCTGAAGCCGGCCCTCACCGAACTGGCCGTCTGGGCCGACCGCTACCTGCCGGAGGACGCCCTCAAGGGCGGCTGCTGACCCGCCCGGCCGCACCCGGACACGCCGAAGGGCCCGCCCGCCGACAACGGCGGACGGGCCCTTCGTGCAGCTGCTCAGCCCTGCGCGGCACCGCCGCGCAGTCGAGCCACCCGGTCGGCGACGCCCCAGGACGTCACCCGCCAGAGCGCCTCGACCACGATGCTGCGGCTCATCTTGGAGGCGCCGAGCTCACGCTCGACGAAGGTGATCGGCACCTCGGCGACCTTGAAGCCCGCCTTCACCGTGCGCCAGGCCAGGTCGACCTGGAAGCAGTACCCGGCCGAGGCCACCTCGTCCATGCCCAGGCCCAGCAGGGTCTCCTTGCGGAAGGCCCGGTAGCCGCCGGTGACGTCCCGGATCGGCACGCCCAGCATCAGCCGCGAGTAGGTCGAGCCGCTGCGCGAGAGCAGCAGCCGGGACTTCGGCCAGTTGACCACCCGGCCGCCCGGCACCCAGCGCGAGCCGAGCACCAGGTCTGCGCCGCGCAGCGCGCTCAGCAGCCGGTCCAGCTCCTCGGGCTGGTGCGAGCCGTCCGCGTCCATCTCGACCAGGACGTCGTAGCCGTTGTCGATGCCCCAGCGGAAGCCCGCGAGGTAGGCGGCGCCCAGGCCCTCCTTGCCCTTGCGGTGCATGACGTGCACGTTCTGGTCCTCGGTGGCCAGCTTGTCGGCCAGCTCGCCGGTGCCGTCAGGGCTGTTGTCGTCGGCGACCAGCACATGGGCCTCGGGCACCGCGGCCCGGACCCGGCCGACGATCCGCTCGACGTTTTCCGCCTCGTTGTAGGTCGGGATGATCACCAGGACCCTGCCGAGATCAGCAAAACTCTGCTGGTTCACGGTCACGTACAAACCTCTCGGCCGATGGCGGGGAGTATCAGAACACCGTCGCCCGCACTCTGGAACGCGGCCCCGCCGACAGCCCGCCGACGGGATGACCACGGTGGAGAATGCTGCGGGGGGCGAAGACTACTGCGTCCTGGCATCCTACTACCGCGCCCGGGAACCACCGGTCGGACCACGGCACTCCCACCGGATGGCCGCCGTTTCCCCGCGGGCGACCCAGGTCAGCTAGGGTCGATGCCCTTGCCCGTGCCCGGGCCGCCCCGTCAGCGAAGGAGTAGGACCGCGCGCATGGACAGGCTCGTCAACACCGTCCGCCCGTACGCCTGGGGGTCGCTCACGGCCCTGCCCGAGCTGCTGGGGCAGGAACCGACCGGCGAACCGCAGGCCGAGCTGTGGATGGGCGCCCACCCCGGCGACCCGTCCCGCGCCGACCGCGGCGAGGGCCCGAGGCGGCTGGACGAGCTGATCGCGGCCGACCCCGAGGGCGAACTCGGCGCGGCGAGCGTGGCCCGGTTCGGCCCGAGCCTGCCGTTCCTGTTCAAGGTGCTCGCCGCGGGCATCCCGCTGTCCATCCAGGCCCACCCCACACTGGACCAGGCCCGGGCCGGCTTCGCCGCCGAGAACGCCCTCGGCATCCCGCTGGACGCCCCCGGGCGCAGCTACCGCGACGACAACCACAAGCCCGAAATGGTCTGCGCGCTGGGCGAGTTCGAGGGCCTGTGCGGCTTCCGCCGGCCCGGCGCGGCGGCCGCGCTGATGGCCGCCCTCGGGGTGCCCGGGCTGGCCCCGGTGATCGCACTGCTGTCGGTCGGGGCCCCCGGCGGCCCCGAGGCCGAGGCCCGGGCCCTGCGCGACGCCCTGGCCGCCCTGCTCACCATGGACGACGAGACCGCCGGGCGGACCGTCCGGGACACCGTCGCCGCACTGGCCGGGACGGACCCGGACGGCGAGCACGCCCCGTACGCCAGGATCGCCAAGGACTTCCCGGACGACCGCGGCGTGCTCGCCGGCATGCTGCTCAACCACGTCCGGCTGCGGGCCGGCGAGGCGCTCTACCTGGGCGCCGGGGTGCCGCACGCCTACCTGTCCGGGGTCTGCGTGGAGCTCCAGGCCAACTCGGACAACGTCCTGCGAGCCGGCCTCACCCCCAAGCACATCGACGTGCCGGAACTGCTCAAGGTGGTGCTCTTCGAGCCCTGCGCGCCCGAGGTGGTGCACCCCGTCCCGGTCGGGACCACCCCCGGCGAGCAGCTCTACCCCGTCCCGATCGACGAGTTCCGGCTCTCCCGCTTCGAGCTGGCCGGCGTCGAGCGCGAGATCGACGGCCGCACCCCGCAGATCCTGCTCTGCACCGAGGGCGCCGTACGGCTCACCGCCGCCGACGGCACCGTGCTGGACCTCGCCCGCGGCCAGTCCGCCTTCCTCCCGGCCACCGGCACCCCGACCCGGCTCTCCGGCGCCGCCGGCACGCTCTTCCGCGCCACCGTCACGGTCTGAGCCCGCCCGGAGGGGCGGGTACGGCGAAGGGCTCGCCCCCAGTGGGGGCGAGCCCTTCGTGCTGTTCGACGGGTCAGCCGCCCGGGGATCCGGCCCCGGCCGGCACCGTCTCCTCGGCCGAGGCCGAGGTCGAGGCCGAGGTCGAGGCCGAAGCAGAGGTCGAGGCCGAGGTCGAGGCCGAAGCAGGAGTCGAGGCCGGGACGCTCACGGCGGCGCCGGCCGGCACCGCGAAGGCGAGCGGCGGCAGCTCGCCGCCGGGCCAGCGGCGGTCGACCCACTTGCCCACCTTGCGGCCCACCTTCTGCACCGGGAGCTCCACCAGCTTGTACATCACCCAGCTCGCGATCATGATCACGGCGAGGTACTCGACCGTCCACAGCACCTTGCCGCCGGTCGTCGGCGGCACCTTGGGCACGTCCAGCAGGTAGTGCAGGGTGTGCAGCACCGGGACGTGCAGCAGGTAGAGCGAGAAGCTGATCCCGCCGAGCCAGGTCAGCGGCTTCGGGAAGCGGCGCTTGCGCAGTGCGAAGCCGATCCCGAAGGTCAGCCAGGCGCCGAGGTAGGAGCCGACGAAGGCCCGCGGCCCGGCCGTCCAGGTGTTGTTCTCCATGCCGCTGTGGTTGTAGAAGAACGCGACGGCCACGCCCGCGGCCATCACGAAGCCGCAGCAGAGGACGGCCTGCAGGCGGTCGATCTGGCCGCGCTCGGCGCGGTAGACCGTGGTGCCGGCGAACATCGTGGCGAAGATCATCAGGGTCTCGAACATCGGGGCCCGGCTGTTGTTGTACATCAGCACGAAGGCCAGCACGCCGAGCGTGATCGCGCCGATCCGGGTCAGGTTCGCCCGGCCGCTCAGCACGCAGGCGAAGGCGAAGAGCACGATCAGCACCACGCCCCAGACCAGGTTGTGGGTCGAGGCGGCGTCGACGGTCATGGTGTGGGACGCGATGGAGGTCCCGAAGATCACCGCCACGGCGGCGAAGGCCACCGCGATCGGGGCGCTGCGACGGTGCTGGCCGACCGCGAAGAGCGCGGTGACCATGTAGTAGAAGGCCATCTCGTAGCTCAGCGTCCACATGACGCCCAGGCCGTTCCAGACGCCCATGAAGTCCTGCAGCATGGTCGTGTTGGCGGCCACGGCCACGAAGTTGTGACCGGTGGCGAAGAGCGCGACCGAGCCGTCGCCCTTGGGGATGATGGCCAGCGCCACCGCGATGCCGATGATCACCGGCGGCCAGAGCCGGAAGAACCGGCCGATCCAGAACGCCCGGACGTTCCCCCGGCGTTCCAGCGAGGCGGGGATGATGTAGCCGCTGACCAGGAAGAACAGCATCACGCCGTACAGGCCGAGATCCCCGTGCCACCAGATGAAGGTGGCCAGCCGGTCCGGCAGCAGCTTCAGGACGTCGAAGTGGTGCAGGGCGACCACGAGGGCGGCCACACCGCGCAGCGCGTCGAGCCAGCCGAGCCGGGCGGCCGCACCGCCCGCCCGGGCCTGCGTGCTTCCCCCGGACTTACGGGCGACCGGCAGTCGTATCGTCTTCACCGCAGGGACAGTAGTCCATCTGCGTCACGTCCCCGCCTCCGGCGCCGTCGCCCACCTCGGCGGCACCGCCCCGAGCACGCCCGTCCGGGCCGGGCTCGTCCGGACCCACCGCCCGGAGGCGGCCGCCCTCGCCGACGCCCTGTTCCGCGCCGAGCGCCCGCCGCACTGCCTGAGCCGGTTCCGACCGCCGACCGGCCGCCCCGCCCGGGGGCGGCCCGGGACCGTCAGTCCCGGGTCATGTCGACGAAGCGCGAGTAGTGGCCCTGGAAGGCCACCGTGATGGTGGCGGTCGGGCCGTTACGGTGCTTGGCGACGATCAGGTCGGCCTCGCCCGCGCGCGGGGACTCCTTCTCGTACGCGTCCTCGCGGTGCAGCAGGATGACCATGTCGGCGTCCTGCTCGATCGAGCCGGACTCGCGCAGGTCGGAGACCATCGGCCGCTTGTCGGTGCGCTGTTCGGGACCACGGTTCAGCTGGGACAGCGCGATGACCGGGACCTCCAGCTCCTTGGCCAGCAGCTTGAGGTTCCGGGACATGTCCGAGACCTCCTGCTGACGGTTCTCGGCCCGGCGGGAGCCGCCGGACTGCATCAGCTGGAGGTAGTCGATCACGATCAGCTTGATGTCGTTGCGCTGCTTGAGCCGGCGGCACTTGGCCCGGATCTCCATCATCGACAGGTTCGGCGAGTCGTCGATGAACAGCGGCGCCTCGCTGACGTCGGGCATCCGGCGGGCGACCCTGGTCCAGTCGTCGTCCGTCATGTTCCCGGAGCGCATGTGGTGCAGCGCGACCCGGGCCTCGGCGGAGAGCAGGCGCATGGCGATCTCGTTGCGACCCATTTCGAGCGAGAAGATCACGCTCGGCAGCTTGTGGTGGATCGAGCAGGCACGGGCGAAGTCCAGCGCGAGGGTGGACTTACCCATGGCGGGGCGGGCCGCGATGACGATCATCTGACCGGGGTGCAGCCCGTTGGTGAGCTGGTCGAAGTCGGCGAAGCCGGTCGGCACGCCGGACATCTGGCCGTTGCGGGAGCCGATCGCCTCGATCTCGTCGAGGGCGCCCTCCATGATGTCGGCGAGCGGTGCGTAGTCCTCGTTGGTGCGCTGCTCGGTGACGGCGTAGATCTCCGCCTGGGCGGCGTTGACGATCTCGTCCACGTCGCCCTCGGCCGCGTAGCCCATGCCGGCGATCCGGGTTCCGGCCTCGACCAGGCGGCGCAGCACCCCGCGCTCGGCGACGATCTGCGCGTAGTACTCGGCGTTGGCCGCGGTCGGGACGGAGTTGACCAGGGTGTGCAGGTAGGAGGCGCCGCCGACGCGCTGCAGCTCGCCGCGCTTGGTGAGCTCGCCGGCCACGGTGATCGGGTCGGCCGGCTCGCCGCGGGCGTAGAGGTCGAGGATCGCGCCGTGGATCATCTCGTGCGCGGGCCGGTAGTAGTCGGCCGGCTTGAGCACCTCGACCACGTCGGCGATGGCGTCCTTGGACAGCAGCATGCCGCCCAGCACGGACTGCTCGGCGGCGAGGTCCTGCGGGGGGACGCGCTCGAAGCCGTCGACACCGCCCTGGCCGTCGTCGTCCCGGCGGTCCCGGTCCTTGCCGTTCTTCCCGAAGCCGCCCTTGCGGAAGCCCTCGCCGCGGCCGCCACCCTGGCCGCTGCCCTGGCCGCCGCGGTTGCGGGAGACCGGCAGCCGGTCGCCGGGGCCGTCCGGGAAGGGGGCGTCGTCGAAGGCGCCGGCCGGGAAGGGATCCTCGGCGTTCTGCCAGTCCTCCTCCGGCGGCGGCGGGGCGTCGTGGTCGTCGTACTGGGGGCCGGTCACGCGTGTTCCCCGATCAGCGAGTGGTGCGAAGTTGGAGCGGGCCTTGCCGGTGGCTGGGTGGAGCGGAGCCGCTCCTTTTGTACGCCACGGCACCGACAAATCGGACGCCGGGGTGGTGAGAGTGTCGGGCGGAGGGCCAACGCTAAGGCGCCGGACGCCCTCGCGCCAAGGCGGTTATCCACAGGGGGTGTGGACGAGTGGCCCTCGACTGTGGAGAACTGCCGCAAAGCTGTGGACACCCCTGTGGAAGCTCCTGTGGATAACCGGACGATCGATCCACCGTCAACCTGCTGACCTGCGTTTACCTCTTCCGGGGCCTGTGCATGAGAAATTCTTCACACACCGCCGAACGGCCGTGGACACGGACCGGACGGAGCTCGCCGCTCACAGTTTCGAGTAATGACTGAAAAGGCCATTGGTCTATTACCTGTGGATGAGTACCCTGGAGCGCATGAGCACCGCCCCCACCGATCCCTCCGGACGCAGCCGCGACCGCCGCAGCCACGACCGCGAGATCCTCGCCCTGGCGGTGCCCGCCTTCGGCGCCCTGGTCGCCGAGCCGCTGTTCCTGCTGGCCGACTCCGCGATCGTCGGCCACCTCGGCACCCCCCAGCTCGCCGGGGTCGGCGTCGCCTCCGCCGCCCTCACCACGGCCACCGGGGTGTTCGTCTTCCTCGCCTACGCCACCACCGCCGCGGTGGCCCGCCGAATAGGCGCCGGGGACCGCCGGGGCGCCGTCCAGCAGGGCGTCGACGGCCTCTGGCTGGCGCTCGGCCTGGCCGTCCCGGTGGTGCTGCTCACCCTGCTGCTGGCTCCCTGGGCGGCCGAGCTGCTGGGCGCCTCGCCGACCGCGGCGCCGTACGCCGTGACGTACCTGCGGATCAGCTCGCTGGGCATCCCGGCGATGCTCCTGGTGCTCGCCGCCACCGGCGTGCTGCGCGGCCTCCAGGACACCCGCACGCCGCTGGTGGTGGCCGTGGCGGGCTTCACCGCCAACATCGGCCTGAACGCCGGCCTGGTGTACGGCGCCGGCCTGGGGGTGGCCGGCTCCGCCTGGGGCACCGTGCTGACCCAGACCGGGATGGCCGCCGTCTACCTGGTCGTGGTGGTCCGCGGTGCCCGCCGGGAGCGGGCCTCGCTGCGGCCTGACGCAGCCGGCATCCGGGCCGGGGCCAGGGCGGGCGGTCCGCTGCTGGTGCGCACGGTCAGCCTGCGCGCGGTGCTGATGATCGCCACCGCGGTGGCCGCCCGGCTCGGCGACGACCAGGTGGCCGCGCACCAGATCGCCATGACGCTGTTCAGCTTCCTGGCCTTCGCTCTGGACGCCATCGCGATCGCCGGGCAGGCCATCATCGGCCGCTACCTGGGCGCCTCGGACGTCCCGGGCGCCCGGGCGGCCACCCGGCGGATGGTCGAGTGGGGGCTGGGCTCCGGGGTGGTGCTCGGCCTGCTGGTGGTGCTCGCCCGCCCGCTGTACGTCCCGCTGTTCACGCCCGACCCGGTGGTCCAGGGGCAGCTGCACACGGCGCTGCTGCTGCTCGCGCTCAGCCAGCCGGTGGCCGGCCTGGTCTTCGTGCTGGACGGCGTGCTGATGGGCGCCGGGGACGGCCCGTACCTGGCCCGGGCGGCGCTGGCCACCCTGGCGGTGTTCACCCCGGCGGCCCTCGCGGTGCCCGCCACCGGCACCGGGCTGGCCGGGCTGTGGTGGGCGATGAACCTGTTCATGCTGGTCCGCGCGGTCTTCCTGGTCGCCCGCGCCCGCGGCGGCCGCTGGCTGGTCACCGGGGCCGTCCGGAGCTGACCGGAACGACCGAGGGCCGGACTCCCCGAGCGGGGAGTCCGGCCCTCAGGCCACTGCTACGGAACTCAGGCAGCCACGACGGCGACGTCGAGGTTGGCCACGACGTCCGAGTGCAGCTTGACCGAGACCTTGTGGGTGCCCACGGTCTTGATCGGCGAGCCGATCGCGACGGCGCGCTTGTCCACAGCCGGGCCGCCGGCGGCCTTGATGGCCTCGACGACGTCGGCCTGGGTCACCGAGCCGAACAGACGGCCGGCCTCGCCCGAGCGAACGGCCAGCTTGACCTGGACGCCCTCGAGCTTGCCCTTGACGTCGTTGGCGGCGTCGAGGGTCTGGATCGCGTGGATCTTGCGGGCGCGACGGATCGCGTCGACGTCCTTCTGGCCACCCTTGGTCCAGCGGATGGCGAAGCCACGCGGGACCAGGAAGTTGCGGGCGTAGCCGTCCTTGACCTCGACGACCTCGCCGGCGGAGCCGAGACCCGGGACCTCGTGCGTGAGGATGATCTTCATTACTCGGTCACCCTCTCTTAGCGCGCGGTGCTGGTGTAGGGCAGCAGCGCCATCTCACGGCTGTTCTTCACGGCCGTGGCGACGTCACGCTGGTGCTGGGTGCAGTTGCCGGTGACCCGGCGGGCACGGATCTTTCCGCGGTCGGAGATGTACTTCCGCAGCAGGTTCGTGTCCTTGTAGTCAACGTAGTTGACCTTGTCCTTGCAGAAGACGCAAACCTTCTTCTTCGGCTTGCGAGCAGGCGGCTTCGCCATGGTGTGCTCCATTTGGGGTTCACGGCCCGGCCGGCGTCCGGGGACGCCTGCGGCCGGGCCGCACGAAATCTGTCAGCTCTTTAGAACGGGGGTTCTTCCGAGAAGCCGCCACCGGACGGGGCGCCGCCCCAGCCGCCGCCGCCCTGGTTTCCACCGGACGGAGCGCTGGACGCCCAAGGGTCGTCGGAGGGGCCGGACTGACCGCCGCCGGAGTTTCCACCCCAGCTGCCGCCGCCCTGCTGGCCGCCACCGTTGCCGCCGCCCCAACCGCCCTGGCCGCCGCCCTGCTGGCCGCCGAAGCCGCCACCGGGGCCGCCGGGGCCACCGGACCGGTTGGCCCGGGTGACCTTCGCGGTCGCCGAGCGCAGGCTCGGGCCGACCTCGTCGACCTCGACCTCGAAGACCGTCCGCTTCTCGCCTTCCTTGGTCTCGTAAGACCGCTGGCGCAGTCGGCCCTGCACGATGACGCGCATGCCACGCTGCAGCGACTCGGCCACGTTCTCCGCCGGCTGACGCCAGACGTTGCACGTGAGGAAGAGGCTCTCGCCGTCCTTCCACTCGTTCGTCTGACGGTCGAAGGTGCGGGGGGTGGACGCGATGCGGAACTTCGCGACCGCCGCACCCGACGGGGTGAAGCGCAGCTCGGGGTCGTCGACGAGATTGCCGACGAGGGTGATGACGGTCTCGCCTGCCATGGTGGTGATGACCTCTCGGGAAGATGTCCGTTCACCGCTGTTTCACGTGAAACAGCGGACGCGAGCTACCCGAGACCCGAAGGCCTCAGAGGTGGCTCAGTGGGTGTCCGGGCGCAGGACCTTGGTCCGGAGGACCGACTCGCTCAGGCCAAGCTGGCGGTCGAGCTCCTTGACGACCTCAGGCGTGGCCTTGAGGTCGATGACCGAGTAGATGCCCTCGGACTGCTTGTTGATCTCGTAAGCCAGACGGCGGCGACCCCAGGTGTCGACCTTCTCGACCTTGCCGCCGGCGTTGCGGACGACGGCCAGGAAGGACTCGATCAGGGGGGAGACAGCGCGCTCCTCGACCGACGGGTCGAGGATGACCATCAGCTCGTAGTGACGCATGAGTAACCCACCTCCTTTGGACTCAGCGGCCACGGTCTCTCCGTGGCAGGAGGGTTGTGCGTAGCGTCGGCACCGGTGCGGTGACGACTCCGGCCCACCGTAGCGGCCGGGTCCGACAATCGGGCCCCGCCCACCCGGAAGAGGGTGTCACCCGTAAGAGGGCGCAAGGGGGCACAACTACACCAGTGCAGACGGCACAGCCTACCTGCACCCGGACGGCCGAACAAAACGCATAGGGGTTGTGAGACGGACCCAACCGCCGCAATCTGGACGGAACGGGATTCCTGCCCGTTCGTCTCCACGCCAGGAGGTGGGACTCATGGCCCAGTCCGTCCACCGCATGCCCGCCCTCACGCTGAACACCGACGGCCACCCGCACCCCCGCGAGAACACCCTGGTGGCCCTGACGGCCGTGCTGGGCGTGATCGCCTTCACCACCTCGTTCTTCCACAACCTGCACCTGCTGACCTCGTGGACCGGCCTGGCCGGGATCGTCACGGGCCTGTGGGGCATGTTCGTCTCGGTCACCACCGCCGAACGCTTCGTCCTGATGATCACGCTCGGCGCCTCCGCGATCGGCTTCTACCTCGGCATCGCCCGGGGCGGCCTCTGGGGCTGAGCACCCGGCCCCAGGAACCCCCGGCGCCCCCGTCGCGTATCTGGAAGGGACAGGTACCCGACGGGGGCGCCGTCGTGCCCGCACCGGCGGGCGCCCGGGCCCCGGACGATAAGGTCAGCCCGAGAACCTGGGGCCCACCGCAGCCCGACCGACGAGGAGCACCGAGCAATGAGCCTGCGCCTGAGGACGATCACCCGCGAGGAGCACCTCGCCTTCATCAGGAGCCGCGCCTCGGCCAGCCACATGCAGGTGCCGTCCTGGGGCGACGTGAAGGCCGAGTGGCGTTCGGAGTCGATCGGCTGGTTCGACGACGCCGACCAGCTCGTCGGTGCCGGTCTGGTGCTGTACCGCCAGCTGCCGAAGGTCAAGCGCTACCTGGCCTACCTGCCCGAGGGCCCGGTGATCGACTGGTTCGACCGGGACCTGGACCGCTGGCTCTCCCCGATGCTGGCGCACCTGAAGTCGCAGGGCGCCTTCTCGGTGAAGATGGGCCCGCCGATCGTCATCCGCCGCTGGAACGCCCCCACCATCAAGGAGGCCATCGCCGGCAAGCAGGCCAAGCGCCTGCGCGACATCGAGGCCGACTGGTACGAGGCGCGCGCCTTCGAGGTCGCGGACCGGCTGCGCAAGGCCGGCTGGCTGCAGGGCGAGGACGGCGGCGCCGGCTTCGGCGACGTCCAGCCGCGCTACGTCTTCCAGGTGCCGCTGGCCAACCGCTCGCTGGACGACATCCACAAGAACTTCAACCAGCTCTGGCGCCGCAACATCAAGAAGGCCGAGAAGAGCGGCGTCGAGGTGTACCAGGGCGGCTACGACGAGCTGCCGATCTTCCACCAGCTCTACCTGGTCACCGCCGAGCGCGACAAGTTCACGCCGCGCCCGCTGTCCTACTTCCAGCGGATGTGGCAGGCCCTCACCGCCGAGGACCAGAACCGGATGCGGCTCTACATCGCGTACCACGAGGGCGAGCCGCTGGCCGCGACCACGATGCTGGTGGTCGGCGAGCACGTCTGGTACTCCTACGGCGCCTCGGCCAACCACAAGCGCGAGGTCAAGCCCTCGAACGCGATCCAGTGGCGGATGATGCGCGACGCCTACGCCCTCGGCGGCGGCGTGTACGACCTGCGCGGCATCAGCGACACCCTGGACGAGAACGACCACCTGTTCGGCCTGATCCAGTTCAAGGTCGGCACCGGCGGCCAGGCGGCCGAGTACCTCGGCGAGTGGGACTTCCCGCTGAACAAGCTCCTGCACAAGGCCCTCGACCTCTACATGTCCCGCCGCTGAGGAGGCTGCCCCGATGACGCTGTCGCTCTACCTCGACACCGAACGCTGGCGCACCCACCAGCGCTCCGTCCTGGCCGAGTTCCCCGGCCTGGTGCCCGTCGCCAAGGGGAACGGCTACGGCCTGGGCAACCACCGGCTGGCCGAGGAGGCGACCCTGCTCGGCACCGGGGTGCTGGCCGTCGGCACCGCGTACGAGGCGGCCGACGTCGCCGAGTGGTACGGCGGCGAGCTGCTGGTGCTCACCCCCTACCGGGTCGGCGAGGAGGTGCTCCCGCTGCCGCACGCCCGGGTGATCCGGACGGTCGCCCGCGTCGACGCGCTGCGCTCGCTGCACGGCGCCCGGGTGGTGCTGGAGTGCATGACCACCATGCGCCGGCACGGCGTGAGCGCGGCCGACCTGCGCACCGTCGCCGCCGAGCTGGACGGCGTGTCCTTCGAGGGCCTCGCCCTGCACCTGCCGATGGACCGGCCGGACGGCTCCAGCCCGGTCGAGGAGGTCATGTACTGGGTGGACACCGCGAAGGCGGCCGGCATCCCGGTGCACACCGTCTTCGTCAGCCACCTGGGCGCGGCCGGCATGGACCAGCTGGCCCAGCGCTACCCGGACACCGTCTTCCGGGCCCGGATCGGCACCCGGCTCTGGCTGGGCGACCACGGCGCGCTGGAGGTCCGGGCCACGGTGCTGGACGTCACCCCGGTGAAGAAGGGCGAACGCTACGGCTACCGCCAGCACCCGGCGCCCGCCGACGGCCACATCCTGGTGGCGGCCGGCGGCACCGCGCACGGCATCGGCCTGGAAGCCCCCAAGTACGTGGCCAGCATGGGCGCGCGCGCCAAGGGCATCGCCCGGGCCGGCCTGGCGACCGTCAACAAGACCAAGTCGCCGTTCCACTGGGCGGGCAAGCAGCTCTGGTTCGCCGAGCCGCCGCACATGCAGGTCTCGCTGCTGTTCCTGGACGGGGAGACCGCGCCCCCCGCGATCGGCGAGGAGCTGGGCCTCCAGGTCCGGCACACCACCACCCACTTCGACCGCGTGGTGGACCGCTGAGCCTCACGGCTGCTTCTCGGCCGGCTCCGTCGCCGGTGGCTCCTCCAGCCACTGGTCGAAGGGGCCGGCCGGCGCGTATCCGGCGTAGCTCTCCTCCTCGTGCAGCCGCCGGGCGGCGCCCAGGGTGACCACGTCCGGGGCGTGGTCGAGCACCCCGCCGGAGGGGTCGTCGGTGCCGTCCCAGCGGACCGGGTCGCGCTCCGGGTGAAGTGCGTCCCGGACCACCAGCGCGACCAGGTAGAGCGTGCCGAGCAGGTGCAGCACGATCGCGAAGTGGTACCAGGGCTCGCCGATCCCGTGCTGCTTGGGACCGGTGACGAAGCCCAGGTGGGACCAGATGCCCAGGGTGTAGAGCACCTCGCAGGCCTGCCAGATCAGCAGGTCCCGCCAGCGCGGCCGGGCCAGCGCCGCGAGCGGCAGCAGCCAGAGCGCGTACTGCGGCGAGTACACCTTGTTGACCAGCACGAACAGTGCGACCACCAGGAAGGCCAGTTGCGCGAACCGCGGCCGGCGGGGCGCCGAGAGGCCGAGCCACGCTATGGCCGCGCAGCCCAGCACCATCAGCACCGCGATGTAGAGGTCGAGGTCGGCCAGCCCCACCCCGCGGTTCTGCATCAGGATCAGCCAGAACGAGCCGTAGTCCTCGCCGCGGTGCTTGCTGAAGACGTAGAAGGTCGACCAGCCCTGCCAGTTGGCCAGCATGATCGGCAGGTTGACCAGCAGCCAGGAGCCGACCGCGCCGCCGAGCATCACCCGGAACTCGCGCCACTTCCCGGCCCGCCAGCAGAGCACCAGCAGCGGGCCGATCAGCAGCAGCGGGTAGAGCTTGGCCGCGGTGGCCAGGCCGATGAAGACGCCCGCCCAGCCCGGTCGGGAGCCGGCCCACCAGGCCATCGCCACGGCGGCCAGGGCGACCGCGAGGAGGTCCCAGTTGACCGTGCCGTTGAGCAGCAGGACCGGCGAGAGCGCGAACAGCATCGCGTCCCAGGGGCGCCGGCGATGGGTGCGCGAGAGCGCGACCGCGGCGACCACGGCGCAGGCCATCAGCAGTCCGGCGTTGATCGCCCAGAACCACTGCTCCTGGGCCTGCTCGGTACCGCCGCCGGGCGTCAGCCAGGCCGCGACCTGCATGAACAGACCGGTCAGCACCGGGTACTCCAGGTACTGGAGGTCCCCCGTGGTGCCCGGGATCCGGTCCACGTACGGGTGCAGCCCGGCCGCGAAGCCGCGGCCGGAGAACAGGTGCGGGATGTCGCTGTAGCAGGCGTGGATGTACTGCGGCGAGCCCGGCTGGAACCAGGCCTGGTCGTAGCAGGGCAGGTTGTGCACCATGCCGAGCGCCGAGACCACGATCACCGCCAGCGCCAGGACGCGCACCGGGATCCACCAGGAGACGCCGAGCAGCGCCCGGCGCCCGGGCGGGCCGCCGATCACCTCGCTGCCGGCCGCCGCCACCCGGTCCTCGTCGGCCGGGACTACCACCGTGTCGACCGGGGGCACGGCCGTGGCGACGGCTGCCGGGAGGGGCCCTGCGGCGCCGTCGGGCCCGTACCGGCCGACGGCTTCGTCACGATCGCTCGACGTCATGCCGGACATCCTGCCGCACCCGCCGCACCGGGACGAGGAGGACCCCGCGGTGGTCCGGCGGTACGGGTGGGGCGCGCGCGGCGAATCGTGACGAAAACGGCGGTGGCAGCCCTCCGAGGAGGACCGCCGCCGCCGTTCCGGTCGTCTCGCTGCTACCCGGCCGCTCCGGCGCCCGGAGTGGCGCCGGTGCTGGTCGGGGTCGGCTTGCCACCGCCACCACCGTTGCCACCGCTGCCACCGGGCGGTGGCGTCGACGGGCAGAAGATGAGGGTGCAGCTGGTGTCCGTCGGCTTCGGCTTGTGGGTGGGGCTCGGCGGCGGGGTCGTCTGGCAGTCCACGCCCGGCACGCAGCCCCCGCCCGGAGCGGGCTGGGTCGGCTGCTGGGTCGGCTGCTGGACCGGCGCCTGGGTCTGCGCCGGGGGCGACGGGGCCTCGGTCGCGGTCTGGGTGGGCGTCGCGGTGGCCGTGGACGGCGCACCGGAGGAGTCCACCTCGGTGCCGACCGGCTGCGGAGTCGGGAAGTCCATCTTCTTCTCGTTGGCCAGGGCGGCCTTCATGTAGCGGGTGAAGATGTCGGTGGGGATGTCACCACCGTGGATGGACTCCTTGCCGCCGGTGCCGTTGAGGGACTCCCGGTCGTGCTTGCTCGGGTCCTCGCGCCACATCGCGACGCTGGTGACCAGCTGCGGGGTGTAGCCGACCCACCAGGCCGACTTGTTCTGGTCGGTGGTACCGGTCTTGCCGGCCACCGGGCGGCCCAGGCTGTTGGTCTTCGTACCGGTACCGTTCTTGGCCACGTTCACCAGCACGTCGGTGACGTTGTCGGCGACGGCCGGCTCCAGCGCCACCTTGACGTCCTTCTTGCCGAAGCCCGGGCGCTCCTTGCCGTCGACCTCGACCTTGGTGACCGAGTAGGGCTCGGCCTCCTTGCCGCTGGCGGCCAGGGTGCCGTAGCCGGTGGCCATCCGGATCGGGCTGATGGTGGAGGTGCCGAGCGGGAAGGTCGCGGTCTTCGGGTCGGCCAGGCTGTCCCGCTTGATGCCCATCTGCACGGCCATGTCGGCCACGGCCGGACCGCCGACGTCCTGGTTGAGCTGGACGAAGGGCACGTTGTACGACCACTGCATGGCCTGCCGCAGCGAGACGTAGCCGCGCTTGCCGGAGTCCTCGTTCTTCTGCCGGTAGGGCTTGCCGTCGTCGCCGATCACCAGCGAGCCGTCCGGCTTGCGGATCTCGGACATGTCGTCGGCGAGGTAGCGGCTGTCGGCGTTGATCCGCTTCGGCTTGCCGTCGCTGTCCTTCGCGGTCTGCACGCCCACCTGCATCGCGGTGGCGAGCACGAAGGGCTTGAAGGTCGAGCCGACCTGGACACCGGTGGCGTTGGCGTTGTTGTCGAAGTGGTTGTTCTCCACTCCGTCGCCACCGTAGATCGCCACCATCGCACCGTCACCGGGGCGGATGCTGGCGGCGCCGAACTGGACGAAGGTGTCGTTGTTGGGGCGCTTCTGCGGGTCGAGGTTCTCGCCCTTGACGTCGTCGACGGCCTTCTTCAGGGCGTCGACCTTGTCCTTCTCGAAGGTGGTGTAGATCTTCAGACCACCCTTGTCGATCATCTGCTGGGTGACCGACTTGTCGGTGGTCATCACGTACTGGTTGGCGGTGTCGACCAGGTAGCTGATCTCACCGTTCATGTTGGAGCTGGGCTTCAGCGGGATCGGCTCGGGGAAGGTGGTGCACTTCGCCCGCTCCTCCGCAGTGGCGTTGTGGGTGGTCACCATCCGGTCCAGGATCCACTTCCACCGCTCCACGGCGCGGTCGTGGTTGGCCGGCTTGGAGGGGTCGTAGTAGTTCGCACCCTTCAGCAGGCCGGCCAGCATGGCGCTCTGGCAGAGGTTCAGGTCCTTGGCGTTGACCCCGTAGTAGGCCTGGGCGGCGGCCTGGGCCCCGTTGGCGTTGCGGCCGAACCAGCTGGTGTTGAGGTAGCCCTTGAGGATGTCGTTCTTCTCCATCTGCTGGTTGATCTTCAGCGTGATGAAGAATTCCTTCAGCTTGCGGCTGAGGGTCTGCTCCTGGCTCAGGTAGGCGTTCTTCACGTACTGCTGGGTGATCGTCGAGGCGCCCTGGGTCTCACCGCCCTTCGCCATGTTGTAGACGGCGCGCAGCATGCCCTTGGGGTCGATGCCGCTGTCGGTGCGGAAGGTCTCGTTCTCGGCCGAGATGACGGCGTTCTGCAGGGTCGGGTTGATGTCGTTGAGCTCGACGATCTGCCGGTTGGTCTCGCCCTTGCGGGTCATCTCCGAACCGTCGGCCCAGTAGTAGATGGTGTTCTGGTCCTTCACCAGGTCCTTGAGCTGCGGGACGGTGGTGGTCTGGTACAGGTAGAACACGCCCGCCACGCCGGCGGCGAAGAACAGCAGGAAGACGCTCAGCACCTGCTTCCAGGACGGCAGCCAGCGCCGGACGCCGGTCTTGCCCCAGCGCGGGTAGTCGATGAAGCGCTTCTTGCCCGGGTCGGCGGCAGCCGCGGCGGAGGCGCCGGCGGCACCGCGTCGGCCGCCACCGCCCTTGCCCTTCTTCTGGGCGGCCTTGCGCATCTCGGCGCGGGTCATCCGGGGCTGCTGGGCGGTCTCCCGGACGCCGGGCGGGCGTCGGCGGCCGATGCCGTCCGAGGCCAACTCGTCGGGCCCGGGGCCACCCCGACGGCCTCCGCCTCCCGGGGGCTGCTGCCCGTCACCGCCCGGGTCGGGCGTCCTTCGCCGTCGCTCGCTCATGTTTCCAGCCACTCCTCGCCAGGCCTGATCGGCCTGAAGGCAGGGTTCCTGTCCGATGCTCGGACCGCCCTAACCCCGGAGGTTGGTCCTCGTGCACACGCGACAGCGTACGCAGCGGGGAATCCGAACTAATCGGGCATCAGTCGCCAATAACCGCAAAACGGCGTCAGATCATTACACGCCCGTTGCCAAGCCCACCCGCGCGTCGGCTTGTGATCACATTCACGCGTGCCCCCCTTGCCCCTTCCGGGGGTCGGGTTTACTGTTCTCGATATATCGAGCCGATACATCGAAGCGGTATACCCGCCGATGCAGCGGCCGCATCGAAGGTCGAGAGAAAGGAGGACGACGGCAGTGGGCAGACGCTCAGGAGTGCTGGAGTTCGCCGTTCTCGGCCTGCTCCATGACGCCCCGATGCACGGCTACGAGCTGCGGAAGCGGCTCAACATCCTGCTCGGAGCACTGCGGGCACTCTCCTACGGAACGCTCTACCCGTGCCTGAAGAGCCTGGTCGCCCAGGGTTTCCTGGTCGAGGACAACCCGGACGTCGAGTACGTCCCGGCCACCGCGCTCAACGGCAAGCGGTCGAAGATCGTCTACCGGCTCTCCCCCGAGGGGAAGCAGCGCTTCGAGGAGCTGCTCGCCGACTCCGGTCCGGACGCCTGGGAGGACGAGCGCTTCGGCGTTCACTTCGCCTTCTTCGGCCAGACCGACCGGGCGGTCCGGATGCGCGTCCTGGAGGGGCGCCGCAGCCGGCTGGAGGAACGCCTGGAGCGGATGCGCAGCTCGCTGGCCCGCGCCCGCGAGCGGTTCGACGACTACACCGTCGAACTCCAGCGGCACGGCCTGGAGTCGGTGGAACGCGAGGTCCGGTGGCTCAACGAGCTGATCGAGACCGAGCGGGCCAACCGCACCGGCCGACCCGGGCCCGCCACCGGAACCCCCGGAACCACCGCCGTACCCCACACGACTTCGGACGGCCGTGGCCAGGAGACTGGGTCCCCCGACCCGTCCGGGCCACCGTACGACCGCCCGGGGCGCTCCGCCCAGGAGCGCTGACGCCGCGTCAGCCCGGTGCCACGCGGCAGGAGTGGGCGCCTCGCGCCCGTACAAGCAGTCATTCGAAGAAGCAGGACGAGTGCCGTCGACTCTGACGGCCCTCATGAGATCACAGGGAGCAACCGGAATGGGTTCGGTTCGCGTAGCCATCGTGGGCGTGGGCAACTGCGCCGCGTCGCTGGTGCAGGGTGTCGAGTACTACAAGGACGCCGACCCGGCCGGCAAGGTCCCCGGGCTGATGCACGTCCAGTTCGGTGACTACCACGTCCGCGACGTGGAGTTCGTCGCCGCCTTCGACGTCGACGCCAAGAAGGTCGGCTTCGACCTGGCTGACGCCATCGGCAGCAGCGAGAACAACACCATCAAGATCTGCGACGTCCCGCCGACCGGCGTGACCGTCCAGCGCGGCCACACCCTCGACGGCCTGGGCAAGTACTACCGGGAGACCATCGAGGAGTCGGACGAGGCCCCGGTCGACGTCGTCCAGGTCCTCAAGGACCAGCAGGTCGACGTCCTGGTCTGCTACCTGCCCGTCGGTTCCGAGGCCGCGGCCAAGTTCTACGCCCAGTGCGCCATCGACGCCAAGGTCGCCTTCGTGAACGCCCTGCCGGTGTTCATCGCGGGCACCAAGGAGTGGGCGGACAAGTTCACCGAGGCCGGCGTGCCGATCGTCGGTGACGACATCAAGTCCCAGGTCGGCGCCACCATCACGCACCGCGTGATGGCCAAGCTGTTCGAGGACCGCGGTGTCATCCTCGAGCGCACCATGCAGCTGAACGTCGGCGGCAACATGGACTTCAAGAACATGCTCGAGCGCGAGCGCCTGGAGTCCAAGAAGATCTCCAAGACCCAGGCCGTCACCTCGCAGATCCGCGACCGCGAGCTGGGCGCCAAGAACGTCCACATCGGTCCCTCGGACTACGTGGCCTGGCTGGACGACCGCAAGTGGGCGTACGTCCGCCTGGAGGGTCGCGCGTTCGGCGACGTCCCGCTGAACCTGGAGTACAAGCTCGAGGTCTGGGACTCCCCGAACTCCGCCGGTGTCATCATCGACGCCGTCCGCGCCGCGAAGATCGCCAAGGACCGCGGCATCGGCGGCCCGATCCTGTCGGCCTCCTCGTACTTCATGAAGTCGCCGCCGGTCCAGTACTTCGACGACGAGGCCAAGGAGAACGTCGAGAAGTTCATCCGCGGCGAGGTCGAGCGCTGAGCTGACCGCTCCTAGCTCCTCCGAAGGGCTCACGATCATCCGATCGTGAGCCCTTCACGGTTCCGCGGCGAATGTTTCACGTGAAACGGCGACCGGTTCCATGGCACCCTGAGCGGGTGGCGATCACCGAGAACGGCAGCACCCACCAGTCCGCGCGCAGCGCCACGCTCCTCGGTCTGCTCCGCGGCCGGGACTTCCGCCGGCTGCTGACCGCCCGGGTGCTCTCCCAGCTCTCCGACGGCGTCTTCCAGGTCTCGCTCGCCGCCTACGTGGTCTTCTCCCCCGAGAAGCAGTCCTCCCCCGCCGACATCGCCTCGGTGCTGGCCGTGATGCTGCTGCCGTTCTCGGTGATCGGCCCGTTCGCCGGAGTGCTGCTGGACCGCTGGCGCCGCCGCCAGGTGCTCTACTTCGGCAACCTGGCTCGCTTCGGCCTGGGCCTGGGCACCGGCGCGCTGCTCCTGGTCAAGGCGCCGACCTGGCTGTTCTTCGCCTCGGCGCTGCTGGTCACCGCGCTCAACCGGTTCATCCTGGCCGGGCTCTCGGCCGCACTGCCCCGGGTGGTCGAGCAGGACCGGCTGGTCACCGCCAACGCCCTCTCCCCCACCCTCGGGACGGTCGCCGCCGCCTCGGGCGGGGGCCTCGGCTTCCTGCTGCACCAGGTGATGACCCCCGGGCCGAAGGCGGACGCCGCGCTGGTCACCGTCGCCTCGCTGCTCTACCTGTCGGCCGCGCTGGCCGCCCGCCGGATGGACCGCGACCTGCTCGGCCCGGAGCGGCACGGCGAACGGCCCGCGCTCGGCCAGGCGCTGGTGCGGGCCGCCGTCGAACTCGGCGCCGCCGTGCGCCACCTGGTCCGGGACTGCCGCCCGGCCGTGCACGCGCTGGCCGCCGTCACCGCGGCCCGGTTCTGCTACGGCGTGCTGATCGTGGTCGTGGTGATGCTCGCCCGGTACACCTTCAACGACCCGACCGACAGCGCCGCCGGACTGGCCACCCTCGGCCAGGCGGTCGGGCTGTCCGCCGCCGGGTTCTTCGTCGCCGCGCTGGTCAGCCCCTGGTGCACCCGCCGGCTGGGTCTGGCCGGCTGGATGACCGCCTGCCTGCTCGCCCCGGTGGTCTTCGTGCCCGTGCTGGGCCTGTTCTTCGCCCCGGTCCCCACGCTGGCCGCCGCCCTGCTGCTCGGGGTGGTCACCCAGGGCACCAAGATCTGCGCCGACACCGTGGTGCAGGAGTCGGTCGAGGACGAGTTCCGCGGCCGGGTCTTCGCCATCTACGACGTGTTGTTCAACGTCGCCTTCGTGGCCGCCGCCCTGGTCACCGCGCTGGTGCTTCCGCTGTCCGGCCGCTCGGTCGCGGTGGTCGTCGGAGTGGCCGTGGTGTACGCGCTGACGGCCCTCGTCTACCTGCGGGCCGCCCGGCGGTCCGGGCCGCTGCCCGGCGACGGCCACTGAAACCGCCCGGTAGCGGAATCGAAACCACCTCGTCCCGAAACCCCCGTCCGACCACCGGGCCGATTGCGTCCGACCCAGTCGCTAAGGTACGTAAACCTGTCGGAACGACAGCACTCGGTCTCGGGGGACGAACTGATGAGCACACCGACCGGCCCGTACGGGCCGCCGCAACCGGCCGCGCCCGGATTCGGTCCGCCCCCGGCGGCCTACCCGCAGGCGCCGTACGGGCAGCAGCCACCCGCCCCGCAGCCGTACGCCCCGGGCCCGTACGGGCCGCCGCCCCAGCCCCAGCCGCCGTACGGCCAACCGCCCTACGGGCAGGCACCGTACGGGCAGGCACCGTACGGCCGCCCCCAGCCCGGCGCGGTACCCCCGGCACCACCCGCCAAGCGCGGCGTCCGGTCCAAGCTGCGGATCGTCGGTCTGATCGGCGGCTGCGCCGCGCTCGCGGTCGGCTACTTCGTCGCCGGCCCGAGCGTCAGCAGCGCCAAGCCCGGCGACTGCGTCCAGGTGAGCGGCGCCCGCGACGTCTCGATCGTCAACTGCACTGATCGCAAAGCGAATTACAAGGTGCTGTCGAAGTTCACCGACACCACCGACGTGAACCGCTGCCGGCAGACCCCGCAGACCACCAGCGCCGTCTCGGGCAAGAGCGGCCGCCGCTGGAACAAGAAGCGGTACGTGCTCTGCCTCGGCCCACTGACCCCCGCCACCGCCGGCTACCCGCCGGCGAAGAAGTCCTGACCCTGCCACCGACCTTCCCCGGGGGACCTTTTGTCCGCTCCACCTCCGCCCCAGATGCCCTACGGCCCGCCACCCGGTGGCGGCAACCCGTACGGCGGCGGCCCGTACGGCTCGCCGCCCCCGCCGCCGCCCGGCTACGGCTACCCGAGCGCCCCGCCGCCGGAGCAGCCCTACGGCGCCCAGCCGCCCGGGTACGGCTACCCGCCGCCCGCCCCGATGGACGGGGAGACCTGCCGGTTCTGCGGCGGCTTCCCCGCCGTGCGCGCCACCGTCCGCGGCCACCAGGGCCTGATAATCGCCTTCCGGATGCTGCGGATGCACGGCCCGTTCTGCCGCACCTGCGGGACGGCCACCGTCCGCGACATGTCCGCCCGGACGCTGGTCCAGGGCTGGTGGAGCTGGGTCTCGCCGCTCCTGACCGTGATCACCCTGCTGCTGAACCTCGGCGCCAACGGCCGGATCAAGCGGCTGCCGCCGCCCGTGCCGGGCACCCACGGCCCCCAGCTCGACCCGGGCACCCCGCTGGGCAGCCGCCCGCACATCGCGATGCTGCTGGTGCCGGTCTCCCTGCTGACCACCGGGATCCTGGTGGTCACCGGCGTGATCGGCCCGAAGTACGACCCCGGCAGCACGATCGGCTCGTCGACGCCGAACAACACCACCGCGTACTCGCCGTCGCCGCTGCCGATGCCCACCTACAGCCACACCCCGCCGCCGGTGGTGCCGATGCCGAGCTTCACCATGCCGAGCATCACCCTGCCGCCACCCGCCACCCCGGCGGCCAAGAACGACGTCGACAGCGCCGGCATCGGCGACTGCCTGCGCAACGAGAACAGCAACGGCACGGGCGACGACGACCACCCGAACATCACCGTGCTGCCCTGCACCGACCCCAAGGCGCAGTACAAGGTGGTCTACAAGTACTTCGGCACCTCGGACGAGAAGTCCTGCCAGAAGCAGCCGAAGTCGGACAGCACCTACACCCGTACCTACAGCAAGCTGCCCTCGCTCGACTACGTGCTCTGCCTCAAGCACGTCAACAACTGAGCGGACACCGACGGCGGCCGCCCCCTCGCTCTCCGAGGAGGTGGCCGCCGCTCGTCGTGGGGGGCGCCGCCCCGGTCAGCCCTGCTGCCCGGCCCACCAGGTCCGCAGCGCCGCGACCGCCTCGTCGGGCTCCATCGGACCGTGCTCCAGCCGCAGTTCGAGCATGTGCTTGTACGCCTTGCCGACCGCCGGGCCCGGCTTCAGCCCGAGCAGCTCCATGATCTGGTTGCCGTCCAGCGCCGGGCGGATGGCGTCCAGCTCCTCCCGCGCCTTCAGCTCGGCGATCCGCGACTCCAGGCCGTCGTAGGTGCGCGACAGCATCGCGGCCTTCTTCTTGTTGCGGGTGGTGCAGTCGGAGCGGGTCAGCTTGTGCAGGCGCTCCAGCAGCGGCCCGGCGTCGGTGACGTAGCGGCGCACCGCGGAGTCGGTCCACTCGCCGCCGCCGTAGCCGTGGAAGCGCAGGTGCAGCTCGACCAGGCGCGAGACCTCCTCGGTGAGCTCCTTGGAGTACTTGAGCTCGCGCATCCGCTTGCGGGTCATCTTGGCGCCGACCACCTCGTGGTGGTGGAAGGAGACCCGGCCGTCCGACTCGAAGCGGCGGGTGCGCGGCTTGCCGATGTCGTGCAGCAGCGCGGCCAGCCGCAGGGTGAGGTCCGGGCCGTCCTGCTCCAGGTCGATGGCCTGCTCCAGAACGGTCAGCGAGTGCTCGTAGACGTCCTTGTGCCGGTGGTGCTCGTCGCTCTCCAACTGGAGCGCGGGCAGTTCCGGCAGCACGTGCCCGGCCAGGCCGGTGTCGACCAGCAGCCGCAGGCCCTTCACCGGGTGCGCGGACAGCAGCAGCTTGTTCAGCTCGGCCTGCACCCGCTCGGCGGAGACGATGGTGATCCGCTCGGCCATCGCGGTCATCGCGGCGACCACCTCGGGCGCCGGGTCGAAGTCCAGCTGGGCGGCGAAGCGGGCGGCCCGCATCATCCGCAGCGGGTCGTCGGAGAAGGACTCCTCGGGGGTGGCGGGGGTGCGCAGCACCCGGGCCTCCAGGTCCTCCAGGCCGTGGTGCGGGTCGACGAAGCCGCGGCCGGGCAGGTCGACGGCCATCGCGTTGACCGTGAAGTCCCGGCGGACCAGGTCCTGCCCGATGGTGTCGCCGTAGGTCACCTCGGGCTTGCGGGAGGTGCGGTCGTACGCCTCGGAGCGGTAGGTGGTGATCTCGATCAGGAAGGAGCCCTCGGGGGTGTCCTTGCGGGCGCCGACGGTGCCGAAGGCGATGCCGACGTCCCAGACCGCGTCCGCCCAGCCCTTGACCAGCTTGAGCACCTGCTGCGGCCGGGCGTCGGTGGTGAAATCGAGGTCGTTGCCGAGCCGGCCGAGCAGCGCGTCCCGGACCGAGCCCCCGACCAGGGCCAGCCGGTGACCGGCCGCCTGGAACCGGCGGGCGATCTCGTCGGCGACCGGCGACACCCGCAGCAGCTCTTGCAGCCCCAGGGTCTGGGCCTCGCTCAGTCCTGGGACGGCCTGGACGTCGGTGCTGGAACGATCGGTGCGCGCGGTGGGCTCATTGGCAGTGGACACGGCTCACAAGGGTACGTGCCCCGGAAGGTCAACCGCCCGCGCGTTTTGGGCGTCTCACCCCACAGCCCGCAACACTGCGCCCCAGGCTGGATCGTTACCATGCCGGTGGACGAAAGCGCGGACACCGGAACCGGGGATGCGGTGTCGCGTTGCGCCGTGCCGACGGGACCTCCGCGGCAGCAGGGTGGCGTACGGCGTCGAGCGAAGCACGTCGAGCGGGGAACGTCCGGCGACCGCGCCGGGCGGGCAGCATCAGCAGCGAGCGATCGAACAGAACGGCGAGGGCGAATCGAGTGAGTGAGCCGGCACGGCACTCGGGCCTGGGGGCACACCGACGGCCTGGCGGGATCGCGGATCCCACCGGGCGTCCCACCGAAGGGCGGCACCGCCGCGCCCGCCGACTCGCCGCCGCCTGCGCGGCCGCCCTGACCCTGTTCACGACCGCGTTCACGGCCGGCCCCGCGACGGCACTGCCGGCCGGCGGCACCATCCGCCCGGCCGCCGACGCCGCAGCCACCGCGGAGTACCCGGTGGTGATGACCATCGACACGGTCACCCCGCAGCTGGCCACCCAGAACGGCACGGTGTCCGTCACCGGCCACGTCACCAACTCCGGCAAGTCGGCGCTCAAGGGCGCCCACGCGGCGGTCCGCAAGCCCGTCTCCAGCAAGCCCCTCCAGCGGCGCAGCGAGCTCCAGGGCGTGGCCACCAGGACCACGCCGAGGGGCGACGACGGCATAGAGCTGGACAGCCCGCAGTACGCCCTGCCCGAGCTGAACCCGGGCCAGAGCCAGGCGTACACCCTGAGCGTCGCGGTGAGCGACCTCGGGCTGTCCGAGAGCGGCGTCTACGAGCTCGCGGTGGACGCCTGGGGCGCGACCGCCGACAACCCGCGCGACCGGGCGCTGGGCATCGCCCGCACCTTCCTGCCCTACACCCAGGGCGGCACCGAGGCCCAGCCGACCAAGGTCGCCACGCTCTGGCCGCTGGTGCACCCGCCGGTGCTGGCCGCGCAGACCTTCGCCGAGGGCGACCAGACCGTCCCGGTGCTGCGCGACGACAGCCTGGCCACCGACTTCGCGCCGGGCGGCCGGCTGTACGAGCTGGTCGACACCGGCGCCAAGCTGAACGGGCTGACCTGGATGGTCGACCCGGACCTGCTGGACGCCGCGTTCGCGATGACCAAGGGCTACCGGGTGCAGAAGCCGGGCACCGAGTCCTCCGGCAAGTCCGCCCGCGAGGACAACACCGTCTCCCGCCCCGCCTCGGCCGCCGCCGACGCCTGGCTGAACAAGCTGCGGGGGGCCGTCGCCAAGCAGGGCAGCCAGGTCGTCGCCCTGCCGTACGCGGACCCGGACCTCGCCTCGATCGGGCACAACGGCGCGGACCTCGCCGGCATGGGCACCGCCCTGAACAAGGCGTCCACCGCCGGCCGGCTGACCGTCGAGGGCCGGCTCTCCGTGGACACCCGCTCCGACGTGGCCTGGCCCTACCAGGGCTACCTCGACCAGCAGATCGCCGGCATCGCCCGGCAGGCCGGCAGCAGCCTGGTGCTGGCCAACGGCGCGAGCATGCCGGAGCCGGACTCGGTCAACTACACCCCGACCGCGGTGCGCCCGATCGGCAACGGACAGAGCGCCGTGGTCGCCGACGACACCGTCTCCACGCTCTTCCAGAAGGACCTGGCCACCCCGAAGGACCAGAGCGAGACCACCCAGCGGTTCCTCGCCGAGACCTTCGCGATCACCCACGAGCAGCCGCAGAACCAGCGCGGCCTGCTGGTCATGCCGCCGCGCGACCTGACCGTCAACACCGCCAAGGTGCTGGCGGGCGCCCTGCAGACGGCCACCGACAAGTGGCTGACCCCGGTGAAGCTGGACGCGCTGGCCCAGGCCGCGCCGGACCCGAAGGCCAACACCACCGTCCCGTCGCCCGCCGACTACCCGACCCAGGTCCGGGCCTCCGAGCTGCCGGCCGACGCCCTGACCGGAACCGACGTCATCCAGCAGCACCTGGACACCCTGATGCGGGTGCTCACCCTGCCGCAGCGCGTCCGCGGCCCGTTCAGCGCTGCCATGGTCCGCTCGCTGTCCACCGAGTGGCGCACCCGGGCCCCGGCCGGCGAGGCCTACCGCAAGGGCGTCTCCACGTACCTGGACGAGCTCATCGGCGCCGTCCAGGTGCCCAAGAAGAACGTGGTCACCCTGGCCGGGAACACCGGCCAGCTCCAGGTCAGCGTGCGCAACGACCTCACCCAGACGGTCACCAACCTGCAGCTGCGCCTCACCTCGGTCCAGCCGAACAGACTGCGGGTGGGCAAGCCGGAGGAGCTGGTGCTCCCCGCCTCGCAGAGCGTCACCCTGCGCTTCAACGCCGAGGCCCGCAACAACGGCCCGGTCACGATGATCGCCCAGCTGTGGACCAGCGGCCCCGATCCGCGGCCGTACGGCGAGGCCCAGTCCTTCACCGTCGAGGTCACCTCGGTGACCAACGGGGTGCTGTACGTCTTCGCCGGTGCCGCCGTACTGCTGGTGCTGGCCGCGCTGCGCTTCGTCCGCCAGCGCAAGCGCCGGGGCGGGCAGCCGCACGAGGACGGCGACCAGCCGGTCGGCGACGGCCCGGACACCGACGGTCCGGGGAGCGCCGCCGAGACCGAGCCGGCCGACCCGGACGCCGCCGCGGGTGACACCACCGGCGACACCGCGGAGGAAGCCACCGAGGACCCCGGACCGGACGGCTCCGCGGGCGGCCGTCCCGCGCAGACACCGCGCGCCAGCAGCCCGGATGGCCGGGATCGGACCGCCAGTGATGAGAAGGTTGGTCCTTGATACCGCCGACCCCCCGCAACGCCGGGCCGGCCTCCCCCCACAACAGCGAAGAGGTGACATGACCGGGCGCAGCGAGGAGCGGCCGCCGGGCCGCGGTGAGAGCCGGCCGGGCGCCGAGTCGCCGTCCGGCGACTGGTACGTGGCCGACACCTACGCCCAGGACCCGTACGCCGCGGAGGCGTACCGGGCCCAGCAGGACGGCCAGGACCCGTACGGTCTCCAGGCCGGACGGCCCGCCGCCGCGCCGCCGCCGGTCACCGCGTACGACGTGCCGCCGCAGCTGCCGCCGCAGGGTGGCGGGTACCCGACGCCGGTGCCGTCGGCGCCGTTCACGGCCCCGGTGCCGCCCGTGCAGCCCGGCTGGGACACCCCGGTGCAGGCCGACTGGCCGCAGCAGGCCGCTCCGGCCCCGGCGCCGGCCCAGTGGGGCGGTGCCGAGCAGCCGCAGTGGCAGCCCGGCCCGGCGCACTCCGCATGGGACAGCGAGACCACCGAGTACGTCGGGGTGGACGCCCTGTTCGGCGGCCACCAGCCCGAGGCCGCGGCCCAGCCGCCGGTGCCCCAGCCCGCCCCGGCCCCGCCGTCCGCGCCGGTACCGCCGGTCGCCCCCGGGTTGTACCCGCCAATGGGCGGCTACCCGGGGCAGCCGCAGCACGGCGGCCCGGACGGGCCGCGCCCCTTCGTGCCGCCGATCGAGTTCGACCCGCCGCTCTCCGAGGAGGAGGCCACCATGCAGGTGGCCGCCGTCGCGGTGCCCCCGGCGGTCGAGCCGCTGGCGGACTTCACCGAGGAGCACGACGCCCAGCCCGCGGCCGCGCCCGCCCCGGCGACCGAGGGCGGTGGCGGCAAGGTCGCCAGCCTGCTGAACTCCAGCGCGATCATGGCGGCCGGCACCCTGGTCTCCCGCGGCACCGGCTTCCTGCGGACCATGGTGATCGCCGGCGCGATCGGCATCGCGGTCATGGGTGACTCCTACAACGCGGCGAACACCCTGCCGACCCTGCTGTACATCCTGATCGGCGGCGGCGCGCTGAACGCGGTCTTCGTGCCGCAGCTGGTGCGCAGCATGAAGAACGACGAGGACGGCGGCACCGCCTACGCCAACCGGCTGCTCACCCTGGTGATGGTCGGGCTCGGCGGCGTGGTGTTCCTGGCCGTGCTCGGGGCGCCCCTGCTGGTCCAGCTGATCGCCCACCCGATGATGACCAACCCGGCCCGCGCCGACACCACGGTGGCGCTGGCCCGCTACTGCCTGCCGACCATCTTCTTCATGGGCGTGCACGTGGTGATGGGCCAGATCCTCAACGCCCGCGGCCGGTTCGGCGCGATGATGTGGACCCCGGTCCTCAACAACATCGTGGTGATCTTCACCTTCGGCGCCTACATCTGGGTCTTCGGCGGCTACAACGGCACCCAGGTCACCCCCGAGAACATCTCCCCGGAGGGCGTCCGGCTGCTCGGTCTGGGCACCCTGCTCGGCCTGGTCGTCCAGTCGCTGGCGATGATCCCGTACCTGCGGGCCGCGGACTTCCGCTTCCGGCCGCGCTTCGACTGGCGCGGCCACGGCCTGGGCAAGGCCGCCCGGCTGGCCAAGTGGACCTTCTTCTTCGTGCTCGCCAACCAGGCCGGCTACCTGGTCATCACCCAGCTGGCCACCGCCGCCGGCAGCGCCGCCGAGCAGGGCGGTCACGGCGGTGTCGGCCTGTCGGCCTTCTCCAACGCCCTGCTGATCTGGCAGCTCCCGCAGGCCGTCATCACCGTCTCGATCATGAGCGCGGTGCTCCCCCGGCTCTCCCGGGCGGCGGCCGACGAGGACGCCGGCGCCGTCCGTGACGACCTGTCGTACGGGCTGCGCACCACCGCCGTGGCGGTCGTCCCGGCGGCATTCCTGTTCCTGGCCCTCGGCCCGGCGATCGGCCGCTCGATCTACGCGGTCGGCGGCGGCGGTACGGCCCTGGACAACGCCACCAACGTCGGCCTGATGCTGTCGGCCTTCGCGCTCGGGCTGATCCCGTACTCGGCCCAGTACGTGATGCTGCGCGGCTTCTACGCCTACGAGGACACCCGGACGCCGTTCTCCAACACCGTCTGGGTGGCGGTCTGCCAGGCCGGCTTCTCGCTGATCTGCTGGTTCGCGCTGCCCGCGCAGTGGACCGTGACCGGCATGGCCCTCGGCTACGGCCTCGCCTACGCCGTCGGAGTGGTGGTCGCGGTGCCGAAGCTGAAGAAGAAGATCGGCGGCCTGGACACCAAGCGGATCGGCAAGACCTACAGCCGGCTGGCCACCGCCTGCGTGCCGGCCGCGGTGGTCGGCCTCGGCGTCAGCCTGGCGGTCCAGCAGGTGATCGGCGGCTGGCCGGGCAGCGTGGCGTCCGTCCTGCTGGGCGGCGGCATCCAGATGCTGGTGTTCGTGTTCATCGCGAAGCGCCTGCGGATCGAGGAGATGAACGCCATGCTGGGCATGGTCCGCGGCCGACTGGGCCGCTGACCGACCGGCCAACCGGCCGGACGAGCGGGCGCCCTGAGCGGGCGTCAACCGGGGCGACACCGCCTCCGCCCGTCCGGCCTGATTCTGGGCCGCAGGCCGCGGCCGGGAGCACCCGGGACCACCGGGTGGCGGCCCGGTGGCGGCCCGGTGTCGGATCTGCACCACATCTCTCCACCCCCGTGCAACCGAGCGGACACCTCAGCGGTCGTACCCGGTGGAGAAGAGTGGGCACAATTGTCCTGGAGCACAGGGCGGCCGATCCGCGGGCTCCAGCGACTCTCTCAGCCGGGGCGACACAAGGGGAGGCAGGACCACGGTGGCTGATGGCACCAAGGCGGTCGTCGACACGTCAGCAGCTGACACGGCGGCGGACGAGGCCGCGCTGGCCGCGGCGATCGACGAGCTCGGGGGCGGTAAGCCCGCCCCGGCGGGCTCCGCCGACGCCCCCTCCGCGGACGCCCCCACGGCTGCCGACGAGGACGAACCGGCGGCGCCGGACCCGGGCCGCGCCCCGGAGGCCTCCGTGAGCGAGGAGACCTCGGAGGTCACCGCCCCGCTCTCGGTCCAGGAGATCGCCGCCGAGCTGGCGGCCGGCTCGGCCGCGAAGAAGCCCGCTCCCGGGCCGGCGGCCGCGCCCGCCAAGCGCCGCCCGACCGACCCCCAGCCCACGGTCGACCCGCGCGACACCGCCACCCTCCCGCGCACCCTCCCGGCGCCGATGCGCCACAGCGGCGACAAGATCGGCAACCGGTACCTGCTGGAAGAGTGCATCTCCCAGACCGAGACCTTCAGCAGCTGGCGGGCCGTCGACGAGAAGCTGCGCCGGGCGGTCGGCGTCCACCTGATGGCCTCCGGCCACCAGCGCGCCCGCAAGGTGCTGGCCGCCGCCAAGTCCGCGGCCCTGCTCGGCGACCCGCGCTTCGTCCAGGTGCTGGACGCCGTCCAGGAGAACGAGCTGGTCTACGTCGTGCGGGAGTGGCTGCCGCACGCCTCCGACCTCGCCAGACTGCTCGCGAACGGCCCGATGGAGCCGCACGAGGCGTACCAGATGGTCCGCCAGGTCGCCGACGCCGTCGCCGCCGCCCACCGCCGCGGCAAGGCCCACCTACGGCTCACCCCGCGCTGCGTGCTGCGCACCGACAGCGGCCAGTACCGGATCAACGGCATCGCGGTGGACGCCGCCCTGCGCGGACTGCCCCCGGAGGACTCCACCGAGGACGCCCAGCGCACCGACACCCAGGCGATCGGCGCCCTGCTGTTCGCCGCACTCACCCACCGCTGGCCGTACCCCGAGGACCGCTACGACCTCAAGGGGCTGCCCAAGGACCTGCAGAACGCCGCACCGGACCAGGTCCGCGCGGGCGTCCACAAGGGCCTGTCCGAGCTCGCCGCACGCGCCCTGTTCGACCACCCGCCGCACCACGCCGAGCCGATCACCACCCCGGAGGAACTGGTCCGGGCGATCGCGAAGCTGCCCAAGATCCGCCAGCCCGAGCCGGAGCTGCCGGCCTTCCCGGCTCCGCCCCGGCACAACACCCACTCCCTGCCCACCGCGCCCAACCCCACCCGGGTCGCCGACCCGACGGTCGCCCCGCTGCCGCCGTCCTCCCGGCCGACCGCCGCCCGGCGCACCAAGCGCCGGCTGCGCCGGGTGGTCAAGGCCACCGCCTGGACGGTCGCGCTGGGCGCGATCGGCGTGGCCTCCTGGCAGTTCGTCGGCAGCCTGCGCAACACCGGGCAGGCCGCCGCCACCCCGCAGACCTCGGTCAGCAGCACCGCCCCGAGCATGCACCCGACGGCCCACGCCCCGGTGCCGATCGCGATCAAGGGCGCGCAGGCCTACGACCCGTTCGGTGACGGCACCGAAGGATCGGACAGTCCGGCGAAAGCGGTCGACGGCGACCCGAACACGTTCTGGGAAACCCAGTGGTACCGCGACCAGTTCGGTCCCAAGCTGCCCTCCCTCAAAGCGGGGACCGGCCTGCTGATCGACCTCGGCTCCCCCCAGCCGGTCTCCTCGGTGAGCGTCCAGTTCGCCGGCGAGCACACGGCGGAACTGCGGGTGCCGACGCCGGCCTCCGCCGCCAATCCCTCCCAGGCGAAGCTCGACGGCTTCACCGTCGTCGGCAAGCAGACCGGCTCGCACGCCGAGTACGCCCTCGACGCACCGGTCACCACGCGTTACCTCTTGCTCTGGCTGACCGCTCTGCCGAAGGATAACCCCACGAAGTTCGTCGGCCGGGTCTCGGAGGTCAAGGTCTCCGGCTGACCCGGTCGGCGAATCCGTACGACGGCAAGGGGACTCGGGGTGACAGTGGCGGACGACGACGCGACACTGCTCGCCCGGCACGTCGCCGGCGACCAGGAGGCCTTCGGCCTGCTGGTGAACCGCCACCGCGACCGGCTCTGGGCGGTCGCCCTGCGCACCCTGGGCGACCGCGAGGAGGCCGCGGACGCCCTCCAGGACGCCCTGGTCTCCGCCTTCCGGGCCGCCCCCGGCTTCCAGGGCCGCTCGGCGGTCACCACCTGGCTGCACCGGATCGTGGTCAACGCCTGCCTGGACCGCGCCCGGCGCAGCGCCACCCGGCGCACCACCCCGCTGGACGACGACCCGCAGCGGCTGGACCGCCTGGTCGGCACCGCCGAACCGGCCGACTCCCCGGTGGTCCGGGCCGAGGTGCACCGCGAGCTCACCGCAGCGCTCGCAGAGCTGCCCGCCGAGCAGCGGGCCGCGCTGGTCCTGGTCGACATGCAGGGCTACCCGGTCGCCGAGGCCGCCGAGCTGCTGGGCGTCCCGGTGGGCACGGTGAAGAGCCGCTGCGCGCGCGGCCGGGCCCGGCTGCTCCCACTGGTGCGGCACCTGCGGGAGACCGACGGCGAGGCGCGCGGTGGAGAGCGCGACGGAGAGCTCGTCGGGGAGCGCGGGCGACGGAACGTTTCACGTGAAACACCGGCCCGCGGAGCGTCCGGCGGGTCCCCGCCACCGCACCGCGCGCCCCAGGGGAACCCGACGGGCCCCCGCACCGTCACAGGGACAGGCCCGAGCACCGGCCGCACGATGCTGGAAGGAGACGCGAGCTCACGATGACCGCCCCCCTCTCCTCCCCCGAGGCCTCCGGCGCCCACCCCTCCGTCGAGGAACTCGCCGACCTCGCCGAGGGCCTGATCGAGCCCGCCCAGGCCGCCCGGGCGCTGCAACGGCACCTGGACGGCTGCGCCGAGTGCCGCGAGACCGCCGAGGCCCTGGCCGAGGTGCAGGCGCTGCTCGGCACCGTCGAGCCCGAGCCGATGCCCGCCGACGTGGCCGCCCGGCTGGACGCCGCCCTCGCCGAGGCCGCCCGTTCCGGCCGCCGCGCGGCGGCCGGAGCCGTGGAACGCCCCCGGGAGACCCCCGCCCTCGGCCGCCCGACCACCACCCCGACCACGCCCGTCCGGTCCGTCCCGGCCCCCTCCGCGCCCCCGCCCCGCCCCGGCTCGGCCTCCGGTCCCGGGCGATCCCGGCCCCGCCGCCGGTTCGCCCTGCTGCTCGGCACGGCCGCCGCCCTGGCCGCCCTCGGCCTCGGCGGCGCCCTGCTGCTGAACCACCCCGACGACTCCGGCCGGTCCACCGCCTCGGCGGCCTCGGTCCCCTCCTCCGCCGCCGCCGGCGACCCGAACGCCCGCAGCCCGCGCCTGGCGGGCCCCGGCACCGACTACCGGGAGGACCGGCTCGCGACACAGGTCCAGCAGTTGCTGGCCCGCTCCGGGGCCGAGCCCGGGCTGCGCGCCACCGGGCCCGCCAAGTCCGAGGCCGCCCCCGCCGAGGGCTCCCGCCCCGACCTCGCCGGCCCTGGCTCCCCCACCGCGCCGGCGGCCTCCCCCACCGCCTGCCCGGCGCCCGCTCAGGGCACCCCGCTGGCCACCGACCGGGGCAGCTACCAGGGCTCTCCGGTCGACGTTCTGGTCTATCCGGCCCCCGACCGACCCGGTTCCGTGGACGTCTACCTGCGCGCCGCGGACTGCGGCCCGGTCCTCCTGCAGCGGACCGTCCCCGGCCGCTGAGCAACCGTTCCCAGCCACCGGTCGGCCGTTCCCATGCGATCGACGTCAAGGTCGCCACGCCGCTTCCGGAGTTCGGGCGCCTGGTACTGATCCGCCTGGGAATGCGAGAGACTGGTCAGTCGTTGTCCCGGGCGGCGGAGCAGGACCGCCCTCCCCGCAGCAAACGCGGGTCGCGATGCGAACCAGGAGAAGCAGTGAGCGACGTCCGTAACGTGATCATCATCGGTTCCGGCCCGGCTGGGTACACGGCTGCGCTCTACACGGCCCGAGCCTCCCTCAAGCCGCTGGTCTTCGAGGGAGCCGTCACCGCCGGTGGCGCGCTCATGAACACCACCGAGGTCGAGAACTTCCCGGGTTTCCGGGACGGCATCATGGGCCCCGAGCTGATGGACAACATGCGGGCGCAGGCCGAGCGCTTCGGCGCCGAGCTGATCCCGGACGACATCGTCGCGGTCGACCTCACCGGTGAGATCAAGACCGTCACCGACTCCGAGGGCAACGTCCACAAGGCTCGCGCGGTGATCGTCACCACCGGCTCCCAGCACCGCAAGCTGGGCCTGCCGAACGAGGACAAGCTGTCCGGCCGCGGCGTCTCCTGGTGCGCGACCTGCGACGGCTTCTTCTTCCGCGACCAGGACATCGCGGTGGTCGGCGGCGGCGACACCGCCCTGGAGGAGGCGACCTTCCTCTCCCGCTTCGCCAAGAGCGTCACGATCATCCACCGCCGGGACAGCCTGCGCGCCTCCAAGGCGATGCAGGAGCGCGCCTTCGCCGACCCGAAGATCCGCTTCGAGTGGGACAGCGCGGTCGAGGCGATCCACGGCGACCCGAAGCTGACCGGCGTCACCCTGCGCGACACCACCACCGGCGAGACCCGCGAGCTGGCGGTCACCGGCCTGTTCATCGCGATCGGCCACGACCCGCGCACCGACCTGTTCAAGGGCCAGCTGGACCTCGACGCCGAGGGCTACCTGAAGGTCGAGTCCCCCTCGACCCGCACCAACGTCGAGGGCGTCTTCGGCGCCGGCGACGTCGTGGACCACACCTACCGCCAGGCCATCACCGCCTCCGGCACCGGCTGCTCCGCCGCACTGGACGCCGAGCGCTACCTGGCCGCGCTGGACGACGTGGAGAACAAGACCGCCGCGGTCGCGGTCTGACTTCCCCACCACCGACCGAACCCCGCGGGGGTGTTCCACGTGAAACACCCCCGCCCCGGCCAGGCAGAAACAGAACGGCTCCAGCCGTTGTTCACCTGGCAGCAGCCCCCTCCGTCCTAACCCGAGGAGTCCCCGTGGCCGGCGCCACCACCACCGTCACCGACGCGACGTTCAAGTCCGACGTCCTGGAGAGCGACAAGCCCGTACTGGTCGACTTCTGGGCCACCTGGTGCGGCCCGTGCCGCCAGGTCGCCCCGGTCCTCGACGACATCGCGGCCGAGAGCGGCGACAAGCTGACCATCGCGAAGCTCGACGTGGACGCCAACCAGGCGACCGCCGCCGAGTACAACGTCATCTCGATCCCGACCCTGATCCTCTTCAAGGGCGGCCAGCCGGTGAAGCAGATCACCGGTGCCCGTCCGAAGGCCGCGCTGCTGCGCGAGCTGGACGGCCTGATCTAGGTCTTCTGGTCACCGACCGAACGGCGGCGGGGGTCCCCGACGGGGGGGCCCCCCCGCCGTCGTCCGGCCCCGCTCAGAACGGCCGCAGGGCCGGCTCCTTCCGCCCGCCGCCGAGCAGCCGCTCCAGGGCCCCCTCCACGTCCCCGCGCCAGGAGAGCGTGGTCCGCGCCTCCAGCCGCAGCCTCGGGTACCGCGGGTGCGGCCGTACGGTCTTGAAGCCGACCGCGAGCAGATGGTCGGCCGGCAGCACACAGCTGGTCGGCACCCGGCCCGCCCAGCCGAAGGCCTCGATCGCCCGCACCCCGCGCCCCAACAGGTCCTTCGCCACCGCCTGTACCAGCACCCGGCCCAGCCCCTGCCGCTGGTAGCCCGGCAGCACCCGGCTGACCATCAGCTGCACGGCGTCCGGCGAGACCGGGCTGGTCGGGAAGGACTGGGAGCGGGGAACGTAGGCGGGCGGCGCGTAGAGCACGAACCCGGCGGGCTGGTCGTCCACGTAGGCGATCCGGCCGCAGGACCCCCACTCCAGCAGCACTGCGGAGATCCACCCCTCCTTCTCCAGCTCCGGTTTCCCCGACTCCACCGCCTCCTTCCCACTGACCGGGTCCAGCTCCCAGAACACACAGGAGCGGCAGCCCGTCGGCAGGTCCGCGAGGTTGTCCAACGTCAGCGGAGCGATCCGGCGTCCCATGGCCCGTACCTCCTCCTCCCTTTCACGGTCGAGCATTCCCCCACGAACGCCGATGGGTGCATGTTTCACGTGAAACAGCGCTCACGTGGCACATGCACCCATCGGGTCGTTGCCCTCGGTCCGGTCGGCCGGCTCAGCCCTGCGACAGCCGCAGACCGTCCTCGCCCGGAGCCATGCTGTCCAGGATCCGGTTCAGGTCCTCGACCGATCCGAACTCCAGCACCACCTTGCCCTTGCCGAGCTTGCCACCGCGCTGCGACACCTCGACCTTGACCCGGGTGTCGAAGCGGTCCGACAGCCGGCTCGCCAGGTCGTTGAAGGCCGGGGAGATGATCCTGCCCGCCTTCGGCGCCGGACGCTTCTCCCCCTTCGGCTCCTCCGAGCGCATCAGGAGGACGAGCTCCTCGACGTTGCGCACCGTGAGGCCCTCGGCGATGATCCGCCCGGCCAGCTTCTCCTGGGCCTCGGGATCCGTCAGCGGAAGCAGCGCCCGGGCGTGCCCGGCGGTCAGCGTGCCGGCCGCCAGCCGGCGCTGAACGGGCGCCGGGAGCTTCAACAGCCGCAGGGTGTTGGAGACGTGCGGCCGCGAGCGGCCGATCCGGTCTGCCAGTTCCTCGTGGGTGCAGGAGAAGTCCCGCATCAGCTGGTCGTAGGCGGCTGCCTCCTCCAGCGGGTTCAGCTCGGCCCGGTGCAGGTTCTCCAGGAGGGCGTCCAGCAGCAGCTTGTCGTCCTCGGTGACCCGGACGATCGCCGGGATCCGCTCCAGCCCCGCCTCGCGGGAGGCCCGCCAGCGGCGCTCGCCCATGATCAGCTCGTAGCGCTCGGCCGCGACCTGGCGCACCACGATCGGCTGGAGCAGGCCCACCTCCTTGATGGAGGTGACCAGCTCGGCCAGCTTGTCCTCGTCGAACACCTCGCGCGGCTGGCGCGGGTTGGGGGTGATCGCGTCCAGCGGCAGCTCGGCGAAAGAGGCACCGGGCACCGGCGCCGGCGTCGGCTGCTCCGCCTGCCGCCCGACGGCCGCCCGCGCCGCCACCGTGGCGCGGCCACCCGGCAGCACCGGCACCGAGGCCGGCGACGTCGCGCCGGCCGGCACCACCGAGGTCGGCGCGGACGGGGCGGAGGCGGGCTGCGCCGCCCCGCCGTCCGCCGGCGCCGCGGGGCCGATCAGCGCCCCGAGCCCTCGTCCCAGACCCCTGCGACCACTCACTGCTGACCCTCCGTCGTGCCGTGCTGTGCCATCGGGGCGCCGTGCCCCGTACCGCTTCCGTCCCGCTGCTGACCCACCAGCGAGCCGCCACCCTGGCCCACCGCACGCAGCGCGAGCTCGCGGGCGGCCTCCAGGTACGACAGCGCCCCGGTCGAGCCCGGGTCGTAGGTCAGCACCGTCTGCCCGTAGCTGGGCGCCTCCGAGATGCGGACCGAGCGCGGGATCGCCGTGCCCAGCACCTCGGCCTGGAAGTGGGTCCGGACCTCCTCGGCGACCTGGGCGGCCAGCCTGGTCCGGGCGTCGTACATGGTGAGCAGGATGGTCGAGACGTGCAGCGTGGGGTTGAGGTGCGCGCGCACCAGCTCGACGTTGCGCAGCAGCTGGCCGAGGCCCTCCAGCGCGTAGTACTCGCACTGGATCGGGATCAGCACCTCCTGGCCGGCCACCAGGGCGTTGACCGTCAGCAGGCCCAATGAGGGCGGACAGTCGATCAGGATGTAGTCCAGCGGCTGCTCGTAAGCGGCGATGGCCCGCTGCAGCCGGCTCTCCCGGGCCACCAGCGAGACGAGCTCGATCTCGGCGCCGGCCAGGTCGATGGTGGCGGGGACGCAGAAGAGTCCCTCGACGTCCACGACCGGCTGGACCACGTCGGCCAGGGGCTTGCCCTCGACCAGGACGTCGTAGATGGAGGGCACTTCGGCGTGGTGGTCGATGCCGAGGGCGGTGGACGCGTTGCCCTGGGGGTCGAGGTCGACCACCAGGACGCGTAGCCCGTGCATGGCCAGCGAGGCGGCCATGTTCACGGTCGTGGTGGTCTTGCCCACCCCGCCCTTCTGGTTGGCGACCACGATCACCCGGGTGGCGGCGGGCCGGGGCAGCCCCTCCCCCGCTCGGCCGATCGCCTGAACCGCAGCCTGGGCAGCCCGCGCGATGGGCGTGTCATCGATCTGGTCGATGGTCTCCGAGTCCTGCATGGGGCTCAGTGTTTCACGTGAAACCGGAGCGGCAACAGTCGCCGCTCGGAAGAGGCCGAGCCCGCGGCGGAGCCGCCAGTCGAAGCTGTCAGAGAGCAGAGAGCGACGTTTCACGTGAAACACCATGCCCGCTATGTCGCAAATCTGACGTTGCGACACTCCGGTGATCCGCTGGAGGCCCACCCGTCATCCGAACGACAGCGGGCGGACGGTTCCCCCCGTCGGAGGGGACCGTCCGCCCGCTGTCGTGGTGCGTGCCGGGGGTCAGCGGCTGCGGCGCCGGCCGCCCCGGGCGGCGCCCTGGCCGTTCTTGGCGCCGGCGTTGCGGCCGGCCCGGGCCACCTTGGCCCGTCGGGTCGCGGCCTTCACCCCGCCGGGGCTCTCCCCCGCCTTGACCTGGACCACCCGGGTCGAGGTCTCCAGGGTGCCCTCGCCGACCGAGATCACGGTCCACTCGACGGCGCCCAGCTTGGCCAGCCCGGCGCGCGAGTCGGCCAGCTCCTGCTCGGCGCTGTCGCCCTTGAGCGCCAGCATCTGCCCGTGCGGGCGGAGCAGCGGCATGCCCCAGCCGGCCAGTCGGTCGAGCGGGGCCACCGCCCGGGCGGTCACCACGTCCACCGCGAGCTTGCCGACCATCTCCTCGGCCCGGCCGCGCAGCACCGTGACGTTCTCCAGCGCCAGCTCCCGGACGACCTCCTCCAGGAAGGTGGTCCGGCGCAGCAGCGGCTCCAGCAGGGTCACCGAGACGTCCGGGCGGGCCAGCGCCACCGGGATGCCGGGCAGGCCGGCGCCGGAGCCGACGTCGCACAGGGTGGATCCGGCCGGCAGCAGCTCGGCCAGCACCGCGCAGTTGAGGACGTGCCGGTCCCAGAGCCGGGGCACCTCGCGGGGCCCGATCAGCCCGCGCCGGACGCCCGCCGTGGCCAGCAGCTCGGTGTAGCGGACGGCGGCGTCGAAGCGGTCGCCGAAGACCTCCCGGGCGGCGGCCGGTGCCTCGGCCAGCACGTCCAGCTCGGGCACCTCGGCCCGCTCCTCAGCGTCAGGGTTCACGTCCGCCCCCGGACGGCCGGCGGCCGCGCTCTCCGTGTCCATCTCGACCTCTCCGATCTCCGGATCCACCGACCCGCTCAAACGCACTGTTTCACGTGAAACATCCCAGAAGGAACAACGACCCCGCCCGCACGAGGCGGACGGGGTCGCGTTCGGTAAGGCTCACCGGCCGCCGCGGCGACCGGTCGTCGGTCCGACGGCCTCAGGCCGGCAGCACGACCACGCACCGCTGGGGCTCTTCGCCCTCCGACTCACTGCGCAGACCGGCGGCCGCGACCGCGTCGTGGACGACCTTGCGCTCGAAGGGCGTCATCGGCCGCAGCTTGACCTGCTCGCCGCTGCTCTTGGCCTGCTCCGCGGCCTCGGCGCCCAGAACGGCCAGCTCCTCGCGCTTGCGGGCCCGGAAGCCGGCAATGTCCAGCATGAGACGGCTGCGCTCGCCGGTCTCCCGGTGGACAGCCAACCGGGTCAGCTCCTGCAAGGCCTCCAGCACCTCGCCGTCCTGGCCGACCAGGCGCTGCAGCGCGCGGTCGTTGCCGTCGCTGACGATGGAGACCAGGGCACGGTCGCCCTCGACGTCCATGTCGATGTCACCGTCGAGGTCCGCGATGTCGAGCAGACCCTCCAGGTAGTCCGCTGCGATGTCACCCTCCTGCTCCAGGCGGGTGATGAGGCTCTCGTCGGTGCTGGCGACGTCCTCGGCCTCGACGGCGGAGGTGGTGCCTTCCGTCACTGATGGACTCCTTCGGAGATGGGCCCGGCTGGCGGGCGGGGAACGAAGCTCTTCGCAGCTGCCACAACGGGCCAGGGGTCGGTCAGGACTTCTTCTTCGGCCGCTGGCCGCCGCGCTTGGGCTGCTGCCGAGTGCCCTGCTTGGTGCCGCCGGGCTTGGCAGCGGTCTGCTTGTCGGCCGCCGGCTTGGCAGCGGAGTCGGCCGGGGCGGCGTCCTCGGCGGCGCTGTCCTCACCCGGCTCGGCCGCCTGGATGGCACCGCCGTGCTGGCGCTGGGCCTTGGTCTGGCGACGGGGCTGCTGGCGGCTCGCCCGGACCGACTCCTCGACCACGGCGGCGGCGGAGGCCGCCTCGGCGATGGCCGTCTTGGACGGGGGCAGCATGCCCCAGAGCGCGCCCTTGATCTCCGTACCGTCCGCACGCAGTCGGCCGGCCTTCTTCAGGCGCGCCTGGCGCTCCTCGAAAGCCTTGCTGCCCGGGGTCGGGTTGTTGTGGATGACGACCAGCTGCTGACCCATCGACCAGACGTTGGTGGTCAGCCAGTAGACCAGGACACCGACCGGGAAGTTGATGCCCATCACGGCGAACATGACCGGGAAGACGTACATCAGCATCTTCTGCTGCTGCATGAACGGCGTCTTGACCGTGAGGTCGACGTTCTTGGTCATCAGCTGGCGCTGGGTGACGAACTGCGACAGCGACATCATGATGATCATCACCGCAGTGACGATCTTGACGCTGGTCTCGGGGCTGCTGACGAAGGTCGCGGAGAGCGGGGCGCCGAAGATGTGCGCCTTGCCGGCGCTCACCAGCAGGGCGCCGTGGATCACGCCGATGTCGTGGCCCTTGGCGACGTTGGACAGCACACCGTAGAGGGCGGTGAAGAACGGCGCCTGGACGATGATGGGAAGGCAGCTGGAGAACGGGTTGGTACCCGCATCCTTGTACAGCTTCATCATCTCTTCGGACTGGCGCTGCCGGTCGTTCTTGTAGCGCTCCTGGATGGCCTTCATCTTCGGCTGGATCGCCTGCATGGCCCGGGTCGCCTTGATCTGCTTCACGAAGAGCGGGATCAGGCAGATCCGGATGACGACCACCATGGAGGCGATGGCGAGACCCCAGGCCCAGCCACCGTCCGGGTCGAAGATGTTGCTGTACAGCGAGTGGAACTGGACGATGATCCAGGACACCGCCGTGTAGAGGGGACTCAGAAAACCGAAGGTCACCGGTCAGACTCCTTGGACATCGGGCTTCGCCACCGGCTCCGGCTCGGCGGTCCCGCTCTTGGGGCTCAGCAGATCACGCAGCCGGCGGTGCCACACCGGGTGCTTGCGAGGCGGAACGTGGTCCACCCCGCCAGGCGACCAGGGGTTGCAACGCAGGATGCGCCAGACGGTCAGCCCGCCGCCCTTCACCGCCCCGTGCACCTTCACGGCCTCGTAGCCGTAGTGCGAGCAGGAGGGGTAGTAACGGCAGACCGGACCGAGCAGTGGGCTGATGGTCCACTGGTAGACCCTGATCAGACCCATCAGCAGGTACTTCATCGCCCTGCTCCCGTCGGCGCCGTCGCGGCGGGCTCGACCCTCAGCAACCGCTTGAGCGCCGCGTCCAGATCACGTTCGAGGTCCTGGTACGAGGCGGTCGCGGCCTGGGGCAGCGCACGCACCACTATCAGGCTACCGGCGGGCAGCCTGGACAGACGATCACGGAGAAGATGGCGCAACCGGCGCTTCACCAGGTTGCGGACGACCGCCGGGCCAACGGCCTTGCTCACGACGAAACCCGCACGCGCCGAAGGAGTCCCCTCGGCGACGTGCGGGCGGATGTCGCTGGTCCGGTCGGTCTGCCCCTGCTGCTCGTCATCTCTGCTGAGATGGACGACCAGAAGGGGCCGGCCGGCCCGGCGACCGCGTTTCACCGCGGTCGCGAAGTCCTGGCGCCGCCGCAACCGATTCTCGGAGGGCAGCACAACAGACTCTGGTGCGGATCAGGCGGACAGGCTGGCGCGGCCCTTGCCACGGCGGGCAGCCAGGATGGCGCGGCCGGCGCGGGTACGCATACGCAGCCGGAAGCCGTGGGTCTTCGCGCGACGACGGTTGTTCGGCTGGAAGGTGCGCTTGCTCACTCGGGGGCTCCTGAGGTGAATCGTAGGATGACGGGGGGTCGCTTGGCCGTCACCGTGCGTCCGCGTGATCTCCCCATGATTCGGAAATCCGGCCCATCGCCCCAGTTCGGCTGGGGTCTTGGGCAATCCACGGCGCCCGTGCTGCGCGCCTTATGGAGCGGGTGGACCCGCGGACATGCGGCAGCGGCCATCGACAACTCGACCTGGTTACGGTACGCGGGACGGGGCACGAGGGTCAAACCAGCCCTCCGGAGGGCGTTTACCCACAGCCTGTGGACAACGACTTGATCCGTCCCTGTTCGCTGACTACCGTTGCAGGACTTGTCTGGTTTGTTCTTGGAAAGCGTGCACCAGTGGCTGATGTCAACAGCGACCTAGTCCCGGTCTGGGCGAGGGTCGTCGAGCGGCTGGTCAGCGACCCCGATATCGGGGAGATGGACAAACAGTGGGTGCAGCGCACCCAGCCCATGTGGATGATGCACGACACCGCCCTGCTGGCGACCCCGAACGAGCGGGCCAAGCAGGTGCTGGAGGGTCGGCTGCTGCCCCAGCTGACCGACGCGCTCAGCCGCGAACTCAACCGGCCGGTCCGGATCGCCGTGATGGTGGACGCCAACGCCGCGCCGACCACCCCAGCGCCCGCCCCCCAGGCCCCCGCCGAGCCGTACCCGGCCCCCACCGAGCCGTACCCGGGCCCGGCCGAGGACGACTCCGACTACGGCGACCAGGGCTACCGCCAGCCGTACGAGCAGGACTACGAGCGCCCCCGCTACGACACCGGCGGCTACGAGCAGCGCCCCGCGCCCTACGGCGGCCAGCCGGCCCAGCCCTGGCCCGGCTACCAGGAGCACCAGGCGCCGTACCCGGAGGCCGAGGAGCCCGCTCCCCGCCAGGCGCCGCGGCACCTCCCCGGCCCGCCCTCGACGACCCAGGGCGACCTCTTCGGCGGCGCGTACGGCCCCGGCCCGGGCGAGCAGCCCCGCACCGGCGCCGGCCGCCGCGGGCACGGATCCCGGCCCTCCGGCGGCCGCCCGGCCGAGAAGCCCGCCGCCGAGCGGTCCGCCGAGCGCCCCGGCGTCCCCGGGGTACCCGCCCCGCCCGGCGCTCCCCCGGCCGGCGGCTCGCGCAAGGACGAGCCGGCCGCCCGGCTGAACCCCAAGTACCTGTTCGACACCTTCGTCATCGGCGCCAGCAACCGCTTCGCCCACGCGGCGGCGGTGGCGGTCGCCGAAGCCCCGGCCAAGGCGTACAACCCGCTCTTCATCTACGGCGAGTCCGGGCTGGGCAAGACCCACCTGCTGCACGCCATCGGGCACTACTCGCGCAGCCTCTTCCCGGGCACCCGGGTGCGCTACGTGTCCTCCGAGGAGTTCACCAACGAGTTCATCAACTCGATCCGGGACGGCAAGGCGGACACCTTCCGCCGCCGCTACCGGGACATGGACATCCTGCTCGTGGACGACATCCAGTTCCTGGCGAGCAAGGAGTCCACCCAGGAGGAGTTCTTCCACACCTTCAACACCCTCCACAACGCGAACAAGCAGATCGTCCTGTCCTCGGACCGGCCGCCCAAGCTGCTGACCACGCTGGAGGACCGGCTGCGCAACCGCTTCGAGTGGGGACTGATCACCGACGTCACCCCGCCGGAGCTGGAGACCCGGATCGCGATCCTGCGCAAGAAGGCGATCCAGGAACAACTCAACGCCCCCGCAGACGTGTTGGAGTTCATCGCGTCCCGGATCACCCGCAACATCCGGGAGTTGGAGGGCGCGCTGATCCGGGTCACCGCCTTCGCCAACCTCAACCGGGCCCCGGTGGACCTGGAGTTGGCCGGGATCGTCCTCAAGGACCTGATCCCGGGCGGGGACGAGGACGCCGGTCCGGAGATCACCGCGCAGGTCATCATGCAGCAGACCGCCGCGTACTTCGGCCTGGGCGTGGACGACCTCTGCGGCTCCTCGCGCAGCCGGGTGCTGGTGACGGCCCGGCAGATCGCGATGTACCTGTGCCGGGAGCTCACCGACCTCTCGCTGCCGAAGATCGGCGCGCAGTTCGGCGGCCGCGACCACACCACGGTGATGCACGCGGACCGCAAGATCCGCTCGCTGATGGCCGAGCGGCGCTCCATCTACAACCAGGTCACCGAACTCACCAACCGCATCAAGAGCTAGCCGCCCGGCACGAGTTGGCCCCGTGCCCCCGCGAGCCCCCGAAGGGCGTCAGGAGCGATCCTGACGCCCTTTCGCCGTTTCCACAGGTGTGCGTCGCGCTCCGGCTGGGCAGGAATCCGCCTGACGGACGTGCCACCAGTCCACAGCCCGCGCCGAACAACTGACCGGTGATTCGAAAACCGGGGGCGCGCAAGGCCGTTGTCCACAGGCCGGGCCCCTTCTGCACAGTCCACAGGCCGGGGAGCCCGGAGTTATCCAGAATTCGTCCACAGGCCCGTCGCCGCTACGCTCTTCCGCGCAGGTCAGATGCCTGTGGACTTGTGCACAACGGTTATCCACAGGGTGTGGACAATTGACGGGCCGCCAGTGGGCCGTCCGGGTTATCCACCGGTTGTCCCCAGGCCCGGGGCGGTTATCCCCAGGTTGTCCACAGCGGAGTCCACAGTTCGACAACCTTGTGACGCTGTTCATACCCTGGTGTGAAAGGCGTCACGAAAAGTTGACCGGCGCCCGTGGATAACCGGGCCCGGATCTGGGGACAGCCCTGGGGATAACCTGTGGATACCCTGCGTGCCCTGTGGGTAACGCTCGGCTGTCCACAGCGCGGCTCGCCCGTCCACAGCCGCCGTCCACACCCACTGTGGACAAAATTCGGGCGCTGACCTGCGGAAACGGGGTTATCCACGGTTTCCACAGGCCCTACTACTACCGCTACACAGTTAGACCGTGAACCTGCTTTCAAAGTGGGTGGGCCCGAAATCTGTGGACAACGCGACCGGCCGTCGGACCCGACGCCTGTTCGGGTCGCTTCCGCCCGTCTGCCCCGTCTGTCGGCGGAGTACGTCAGACTGTCCTTTGCGACTGGAAGCGGAGTGGTAGAGCTCGGCGGACAGGCGGACCGACGATCAAGATCAGACGAACCAGAGTGCGAGCGGGAGCGCTCGATCCAGGAGGCGGTTACCGGTGAAGTTCCGGGTGGAGCGTGACGTCCTCGCGGAGGCGGTGGCCTGGGCTGCTCGCAGCCTCCCGGCACGGCCGCCGGTGCCGGTGCTGGCCGGCCTGCTGCTGACCGCGCAGGAGGGCAGCCTGGCGCTGTCCGGCTTCGACTACGAGGTCTCGGCCCGGGTCGAGCTGGAGGCGGACATCGAGGAGGCCGGCACCGTCCTGGTCTCCGGTCGCCTGCTCAACGACATCTCGCGGAACCTCCCCAACAGGCCTGTGGAGATCTCCACCGACGGCCAGCGGGTCAGCGTGGTCTGCGGCAGCTCCCGCTTCACCCTCCCCACCCTCCCCGTGGACGAGTACCCGGCCCTGCCCCAGATGCCGACCGCCACCGGCACCGTCTCCGGTGACGTCTTCGCCTCCGCGGTCAGCCAGGCCGCCGTCGCGGCCGGCCGTGACGACACCCTGCCGGTCCTCACCGGTGTCCGGGTCGAGATCGAGGGCGACCGGATCACCCTGGCCGCCACCGACCGCTACCGCTTCGCCGTCCGCGACCTGCTGTGGAAGCCCGAGCAGTCGGACATCTCCGCGGTCGCGCTGGTCCCGGCCAAGACCCTCCAGGACATCGCCAAGTCCCTGGGCAGCGGCGACAACGTCTCCATCGCGCTCTCGTCGGGCGGCGCGGGCGAGGGCCTGATCGGCTTCGAGGGCGCCGGCCGCCGCACCACCACCCGGCTGCTGGAGGGCGAGTTCCCCAAGTTCCGCAGCCTCTTCCCGACCGAGTTCAGCGCGGTCGCCGCGATCCAGACCCAGCCCTTCCTGGAGGCGCTCAAGCGCGTCTCGCTGGTCGCCGAGCGCAACACCCCGGTCCGGCTCAACTTCGAGCAGGGCGTGCTGACCCTGGAGGCCGGTTCGGGCGACGACGCCCAGGCTACCGAGCGGATCGAGGCCGACCTCGAGGGCGACGACATCTCGATCGCCTTCAACCCGGGCTACCTGGAGGAGGGTCTCAAGGCCATCGACTCCCCCTTCGCCCAGCTGAGCTTCACCACCCCGACCAAGCCGGCCCTGCTCAGCGGCAAGGTCTCGGTGGACGCCGAGGAGGACAAGGCGTACCAGTACCTGATCATGCCGGTCCGCCTCTCCGGCTGACCGCCCGGCCAGGTCGGTCGTCCACAGGCTGTGCACACCCGCTGTGCACAGCCTGTGGACGTCTCCCCCGACGCTCTCCCCCTGCTGTCTCCCCGCTCTCCCCCGGTCGGCCCGGCGGCGCGGAGTCCGGATCCGCCGGAAGCGTAGGCTCGGGGAGTGCGGCAACGGCGCCGCCGCCAGGCACGTCCCCACAGTAAGGATTTGGTCATGGAGCTCGGCCTCATCGGTCTCGGCAAGATGGGCGGCAACATGCGCGAGCGGATCCGCCGCGCCGGCCACACCGTCATCGGATTCGACCGCAACCCGGAGATCTCCGACGTCGAGAGCCTGCAGGAGCTCGTCACCAAGCTCCAGGGCCCGCGCGTGATCTGGGTGATGGTTCCGGCCGGCGCCGCGACCCAGGCGACCGTCGACGAGCTCGCCGAACTGCTCTCCCCCGGTGACGTCGTGGTCGACGGCGGCAACTCCCGCTGGACTGACGACATCAAGCACGCCGAGGCGCTGGCGGCCAAGGGCATCGGCTTCGTCGACTGCGGCGTCTCCGGCGGCGTCTGGGGCCTGGAGAACGGCTACGCGCTGATGTACGGCGGCGACGCCGAGCACGTCGCCCTGGTCCAGCCGGTGTTCGACGCGCTCAAGCCCGAGGGCGACTTCGGCTCGGTGCACGCGGGCGCGGTGGGCGCCGGTCACTTCGCCAAGATGGTCCACAACGGCATCGAGTACGCGATGATGCAGGCCTTCGCCGAGGGCTGGGAGCTGCTGGAGGCCGCCCCCGAGGTCACCGACGTGCGCGAGGTCTTCCGCAGCTGGCAGGAGGGCACCGTCATCCGCTCCTGGCTGCTGGACCTGGCCGTCCGCGCCCTGGACGACGACGAGCACCTGGACAAGCTGCGCGGCTGGGCCGCCGACTCCGGCGAGGGCCGCTGGACCGTCGAGGCCGCGATCGACCACGCGGTGCCGCTGCCGGCGATCACCGCCTCGCTGTTCGCCCGCTTCGCCTCCCGCCAGGACGACTCCCCGCAGATGAAGATGATCGCCGCGCTGCGCAACCAGTTCGGCGGCCACGCGGTCGAGTCCAAGTAACCGCAGGCCCCTCCGGAGAAGGCGAGCGCAGTCCACCGCCATGCACGTCGCGCACCTGTTGCTCGCCGACTTCCGGTCGTACGCCCGGGCCGAGGTTCCCCTCGACCCGGGCGTGACGGCCTTCGTCGGGCCCAACGGCCAGGGCAAGACCAACCTGGTCGAGGCGATCGGCTACGTCGCCACCCTGGGCAGTCACCGCGTCGCGACCGACGCCCCGCTGATCCGGCTGGGCGCCGAACGGGCGGTCATCCGCACCTCGGTGGTGGACCGCGGCCGCTCCACCCTGGTCGAGCTGGAGCTCACGGCGGGCAAGGCCAACCGGGCCCGGATCAACCGCTCCGACAACGTCCGCCCGCGCGACGTGCTGGGCCTGCTGCGCACGGTGCTGTTCGCCCCCGAGGACCTCACCCTGGTCAAGGGCGACCCGGGCGAGCGCCGGCGCTTCCTGGACGAGCTGCTGACCGCCCGCGCACCCCGGCTGGCTGGGGTCCGGCAGGACTACGAGCGAGTGCTCAAGCAGCGCAACGCCCTGCTGAAGACCGCCGCGATGGCCCGCCGGGCCGGCGGCGGCAAGGACGCCGACCTCTCCACCCTGGAAGTCTGGGACGGCCATCTGGCCCGCGCCGGAGCCGAGTTGACGGCCTTCCGGATCCAACTGGTGGCGGCCCTGCAGCCGTTGGTGACGGCCGCGTACGGCCGGGTGGCCCCGGGCGGCGGTGAGACCGCGCTGGAGTACCGCAGCTCCTTCGAGGGCGAGCTGCCGACCAGCCGGGAACAGGCCGAGGAGCAGCTGCTGGCGGCGCTGCTGGCGGTCCGCAAGCAGGAGGTCGAGCGCGGGATCACCCTGGTCGGGCCGCACCGCGACGAGCTGGGGCTCAAGCTCGGCCCGCTGCCCGCCAAGGGCTACGCCAGCCACGGGGAGTCCTGGTCGTTCGCGCTGGCGCTGCGGCTGGCCTCGTACGAGCTGCTGCGCGCCGACGGCGGCGAGCCGGTCCTGATCCTGGACGACGTGTTCGCCGAGCTGGACGCCGCCCGCCGGGACCGGCTGGCGGAGCTGGTGGCCGACGGCGAGCAGGTGCTGGTGACGGCGGCGGTGGCCGAGGACGTGCCCAAGGCGCTGGCCGGCGCCCGGTTCGCGGTCGCCGACGGCGCCGTCCGCCGGATCGACGCCTGATCCCCCCGGCACCACACCCACATCACGGAACAGCGCGGCACGGCAGGTGCCGACGTCCGGCGTGTGCGCGCTCCCGTAGGCTGGACGGCTCATCGGGTTGTCCACAGGCTGGGGAAAGGAGATCGCCGTGAGCGAATCGGCGGAGACCTCCCCCGGCCCCGGCGGCGCCGAGCCGACCGGTGCCGACCTCGCCCGGTCCGCCCTGCGGGCCGCCCGCGCCCAGGCCCGCCAGCGCGGGGAGCAGGTCCAGCAGAAGCGCGAGGCGAAGCGGCACGGGCTGCGCAGCGGCGCCCGCTCGGACGGCCGCGACCCGGTGCCGCTGGGCGCGGCGCTGAACCGGCTGCTGACCGAGCGCGGCTGGGAGTCCTCGGCCGCGGTCGGCGGCGTGATGGGCCGTTGGCCGCAGATCGTCGGCCCGGACATCGCCGCGCACTGCCACCCCTCCTCCTACGACGAGGCCGAGGCGGTGCTCACCGTGCAGTGCGACTCCACCGCCTGGGCCACTCAACTGCGCTGGCTGGCACGGCAGTTGGTGGCCCGTCTGAATCACGAGCTGGGCCACGGCACGGTCCGCACCATCAAGGTGCTCGGCCCGGCCGCGCCGGCCCGCGGCTACGGCCGGCTGCGCGCGCCCGGCAGCAAGGGCCCGGGCGACACCTGGGGCTGAGTCCGGCCGGCGCCGGCCGGTTCCGGCCGGGATCGGACCACGATCTTCCGGAACCCCTGACGGCCCTTCCAGGCGCCTCAGGCCCCCCGGGCGAGTATCGGGACTCGTGCCGAGGGGATTCAGGGCGGCATATCTGCCTTCAAGGGCTGCCAAACGCCCATCTCTGTCAGTCGTACCGGTAGACTGAAAGCCAAACACTGTTGCTAGTGGCAACCGAGTCGAAACGCCGTGGTCGCACGCTCGCCCGAACGGGGCGGGAATGCGGCCCGTGCTGTGCCAGAGAGGGCGCTTCGTGGCCGATTCCGGCAACCCCAGCCAGACCCCAGACCAGACCGACCAGGCTTCCTACACCGGTAGCAACATCCAGGTGCTGGAAGGCCTCGACGCCGTCCGCAAGCGCCCCGGCATGTACATCGGCTCCACCGGTGAGCGCGGCCTGCACCACCTGGTGCAGGAGGTCGTGGACAACTCCGTCGACGAGGCGATGGCCGGGTACGCCGACACCATCGACGTCACGATCATGGCCGACGGCGCGATCCGCGTCGTCGACAACGGCCGAGGCATCCCGGTGGACATCGTCCCCGGTCAGGACAAGCCGGCCGTCGAGGTCGTGCTCACCGTCCTGCACGCGGGCGGCAAGTTCGGCGGTGGCGGCTACGCCGTCTCCGGCGGTCTGCACGGCGTCGGCGTCTCGGTGGTGAACGCGCTGTCCACCCGGCTCTCGGTGGAGATCCACAAGGACGGCAACATCTGGACCCAGGACTACAAGATGGGCGCGCCGACCGCCGCCCTGGTCAAGGGCGCGGAGACCGACCGCACCGGCACCACGGTGACCTTCTGGGCCGACGCCGACATCTTCGAGACCACCGTCTACTCGTTCGAGACGCTCTCCCGGCGCTTCCAGGAGATGGCGTTCCTCAACAAGGGCCTGTCGATCTCGCTGACCGACGAGCGCCCCGAGCACGTGGACGAGGAGGGCAAGCCGCTCACCGTCACGTACAAGTACGACGGCGGCATCGCCGACTTCGTCGCCCACCTCAACTCCCGCAAGGGCGAGGTCATCCACCCCTCGGTGATCGACTTCGAGGCGGAGGACAAGGACAAGGCGATCTCGGTGGAGGTCGCGATGCAGTGGAACTCCTCGTACACCGAGGGGGTCTACAGCTTCGCCAACACCATCCACACCCACGGCGGCGGCACCCACGAGGAGGGCTTCCGCGCCGCGCTGACCGGCCTGGTCAACCGCTACGCGCGGGACAAGAAGCTGCTCCGCGAGAAGGACGACAACCTCTCCGGTGAGGACATCCGCGAGGGTCTGACCGCGATCATCTCGGTCAAGCTCGGCGAGCCGCAGTTCGAGGGCCAGACCAAGGACAAGCTCGGCAACACCGAGGCCAAGACCTTCGTCCAGAAGGTCGTCCACGAGCAGCTCAACGACTGGCTGGACCGCAACCCGAACGAGGCCGCGGACATCATCCGCAAGTCCATCCAGGCCGCCACCGCGCGCGTCGCCGCCCGCAAGGCCCGCGACCTCACCCGCCGCAAGGGCCTGCTGGAGTCCGCGTCGCTGCCGGGCAAGCTCTCGGACTGCCAGTCCAAGGACCCGTCCGAGTGCGAGATCTTCATCGTCGAGGGTGACTCCGCAGGCGGCTCGGCCAAGCAGGGCCGGGACCCGCGCACCCAGGCCATCCTGCCGATCCGCGGCAAGATCCTGAACGTCGAGAAGGCCCGGATCGACAAGGTGCTGCAGAACACCGAGGTCCAGGCGCTGATCTCGGCCTTCGGCTGCGGCATCCAGGAGGACTACGACGAGTCCAAGCTGCGGTACCACAAGATCGTCCTGATGGCCGACGCCGACGTCGACGGTCAGCACATCCGCACCCTGCTGCTGACCCTGCTGTTCCGCTTCATGCGGCCGCTGGTCGAGTCCGGGTACGTCTACCTCGCCATGCCCCCGCTGTACAAGATCAAGTGGGGCAAGGACGACTTCGAGTACGCCTACTCCGATCGCGAGCGCGACGCGCTGATCGCCGCCGGCGTCGAGGCCGGGCGCCGGCTCCCCAAGGACGACGCGATCCAGCGCTTCAAGGGTCTCGGCGAGATGAACGCCGAGGAGCTCCGGGTCACCACCATGGACGCCGAGCACCGGCTGCTGCTCCAGGTCACCCTGGAGGACGCCGCCCGCGCCGACGAGCTGTTCTCCGTGCTGATGGGCGAGGACGTCGAGGCCCGCCGCTCCTTCATCCAGCGCAACGCCAAGGACGTCCGCTTCCTGGACGTGTGACGCCTGCGAACCAGGCCCCGCACGTACCAGTCCGCGTGAAAGGAAACTGACCACCAGTGGTCGACGACAACCGTCCCGAAGGCGACCAGCCCGAGACCCCCGAGCCCGCCGAGGCCACCGCCCAGGCGACCATGCGGATCGAGCCGGTCGAGCTCGAGACCGAGATGCAGCGCTCCTACCTCGACTACGCGATGAGCGTGATCGTCAGCCGGGCGCTCCCCGAGGTCCGCGACGGCCTCAAGCCGGTGCACCGCCGCGTGCTCTACGCGATGTACGACGGCGGGTACCGGCCCGAGAAGGGCTACTACAAGTGCGCCCGCGTCGTCGGCGACGTCATGGGCAACTACCACCCGCACGGTGACACCTCGATCTACGACACCGTGGTCCGGCTGGCCCAGCCGTGGTCGATGCGGATGCCGCTGGTGGACGGCAACGGCAACTTCGGCTCCCCGGGCAACGACCCGGCCGCGGCCATGCGCTACACCGAGTGCAAGATGATGCCGCTGGCCATGGAGATGATGCGCGACATCGACGAGGAGACCGTCGACTTCGCGCCCAACTACGACGGCCGCTCGCAGGAGCCGACCGTCCTGCCCGCGCGCATCCCCAACCTGCTGGTCAACGGTGCCACCGGCATCGCGGTCGGCATGGCCACCAACATCCCGCCGCACAACCTCCGCGAGGTCGCCTCCGGCGCGCTCTGGTACCTGGAGAACCCCGAGGCCTCCGCCGAGGAGCTGCTGGAGGCGCTGATCGAGCGGATCAAGGGCCCGGACTTCCCCACCGGCGCGCTGATCGTCGGCCGCCGCGGGATCGACGACTACTACCGCACCGGTCGCGGCTCGGTCACCATGCGCGCCGTGGTCGAGGTCGAGGAGATCCAGGGCCGCCAGTGCCTGGTGATCACCGAGCTGCCGTACCAGGTCAACCCGGACAACCTCGCGCTGAAGATCGCCGACCTGGTCAAGGACGGCAAGATCGCCGGCATCGCCGACGTCCGGGACGAGTCCTCGTCCCGCACCGGCCAGCGCCTGGTGGTCGTGCTCAAGCGCGACGCGGTCGCCAAGGTCGTGCTCAACAACCTGTACAAGCACACCGAGCTGCAGACCAACTTCGGCGCCAACATGCTGGCCCTGGTCGACGGCGTGCCGCGCACCCTGTCGCTGGACGCCTTCATCCGGCACTGGGTCAACCACCAGGTCGAGGTCATCGTCCGGCGCACCACCTTCCGGCTGCGCAAGGCCGAGGAGCGCGCCCACATCCTGCGCGCGCTGCTGAAGGCCCTGGACCTGATCGACGAGGTCATCGCGCTGATCCGGGCCTCGGCCAGCGCCGACGCCGCCCGCACCGGCCTGATGGGCCTGCTGGACATCGACGAACTCCAGGCCAACGCGATCCTGGAGATGCAGCTGCGCCGACTGGCCGCCCTGGAGCGCCAGCGGATCATGGACGAGCACGACGAGCTGCAGCGCAAGATCGACGAGTACAACGCGATCCTGGCCTCGCCGACCCGTCAGCGCGAGATCATCTCCGAGGAGCTCGCCGCGATCGTCGAGAAGTACGGCGACGAGCGCCGCTCGACCCTCATCCCCTCGGACGGCGACCTCTCCATCGAGGACCTCATCGCCGAGGAGGACATCGTCGTCACGATCACCCGTGGCGGCTACGTCAAGCGGACCCGCTCCGACCTCTACCGCTCGCAGAAGCGCGGCGGCAAGGGCGTGCGCGGTGCCCAGCTGAAGCAGGACGACATCGTCGACCACTTCTTCGTGACGACGACCCACAACTGGATCCTGTTCTTCACCAACAAGGGCCGGGTCTACCGCGCCAAGGGCTACGAGCTCCCGGACGCCGGGCGCGACGCCCGCGGCCAGCACGTGGCCAACCTGCTGGCCTTCCAGCCGGGGGAGCACATCGCCCAGGTGATGGCCGTCCGCACCTACGAGGACAAGCCGTACCTGGTCCTCGCCACCCGGGCCGGCCTGGTGAAGAAGTCCGCGCTGAAGGACTACGACTCCCCGCGCTCCGGCGGCCTGATCGCGATCAACCTGCGCCAGGACGAGGAGGGCCAGGACGACGAGCTGATCGGCGCCGAGCTGGTCTCCTCCGAGGACGACCTGCTGCTGGTCTCCAAGAAGGCCCAGTCGATCCGCTTCACCGCGACCGACGACGCGCTGCGCCCCACCGGCCGTGCCACCTCCGGCGTCAAGGGCATGGCGTTCCGCGAGGACGACGAGCTGCTCTCGATGAACGTGGTCCGTCCGGGTACCTACGTGTTCACCGCCACTGACGGCGGGTACGCCAAGCGAACGGCCGTGGACGAGTACCGTGTCCAGGGACGTGGCGGCTACGGCACCAAGGCGGCGAAGATCGTCGAGGGCCGGGGCTCGCTGGTCGGCGCGCTGGTGGTCGACGACACCGACGAGATCATGGCGATCACCCTCTCGGGTGGGGTGATCCGCACGAGGGTTTCCGAGGTTCGTGAAACCGGACGTGACACCATGGGCGTCCAACTGATCAACCTCGGAAAGCGCGACGCGGTCGTGGGCATGGCCCGCAACGCGGAGGCCGAGGACGAGGAGACGGCGGAGGACGAGGTCGCTGGCACCGAGTCCACCGAGACGGCCGAGGGTACGGGGACGGCGGTCGGCGGCGACGCCGAGGTCTGAACCGAACCGCAGACCGGTGCCGTCGCGTCCAGAGAGAGGACGCGGCGGCACCGGACGCCGACCAGTACCGGGCAATCCCGCCGGGCGCTGGATGACGAGTGACGGATCAGGGCGCCGCCCTGGTGGGAAGTGCGGGAGGACCAGGTGAGTGGAGCCACGGGTGCTGCGGGAGGACCCTCCGGCGGCCGTCCGGGCGCGCAGGGCGGGGGGTCGTACGGCGTGCCGGGGCAGCCGCCGACCGAGCACTCGGCCGCGTCCACCTCGCTGATGCCGCCGGTCGGCGGAGCGGGTCAGGCCGGTGCGACCTACGGGGGCCAGACCCCGCCCCCGTCCGGTAGTCCGGCTGCCGGACAGAGCGGCTTCTCGCAGCCGACCACGTACGCCAAGGGCCAGCCGACCCCGCCCCGGGGCACCCGGACCGGCGGCAACACCCCGGCCGGTGGCACCCCGGTGCCCGGCGCGCCGCGCCGCCCCGCCGGCGGGCCCGCGACCGTCGGCGGCGGCCTCGGCCGGACCCGCAAGGCCCGGCTGCGGGTGACCAAGGTCGACCCGTGGTCGGTGATGAAGGTCAGCTTCCTGCTGTCGCTGGCCGTCGGCATCATCATCATCGTGGCCTCGGCCGTGCTGTGGATGACGCTGGACTCGCTCGGCGTCTTCGACTCGCTGACCAAGACGCTCAAGGACGTCACCGGCGGCGGCGCGGACAACGCCAGCAGCCAGCTCAACCTGATGGACTACATCGGCTTCGGCCAGGTCATGATGTTCACCACGCTGATCGCCGTGGTCGACGTCGTCCTGCTGACCGCGCTGTCCACGCTCTCCGCGTTCATCTACAACGCGGCGGCCGGCTTCACCGGCGGCGTCGAGCTGACCCTGGCCGAGGAGGACTGATCCCGGCCGGATCCTGACCCCCGGTCAGTTCACCGTCCGCAGACGGAATCTACGGGCCCCGCAGGCTGTTGCAGCCTGCGGGGCCCGTCGGCATTCGGGTGACACCGGCAGCCCGCGGCGTGCCGCCCGGAAACGGGCCGCTCGCGGTGGGATTAGCTGGACGCCGCCCGTTCCCACCCCTGGGAGTGCCGCAGGCCGTCCCGGTCGGTCGACCGGGTCAGGAGAGGTTCCGCAGGACGGCTGGACGGAGGCGCGCGGTGGCGAAGCTCGCAGGTCAACTGGTCGAGGCCCTGGAAGGGCTGTTGGGCATCCCGATCCCGTTGCGGGTGCAGGCCTGGGACGGCAGCGTCGCCGGGCCGCCCGGAGCGCCCACCGTGGTCCTGCGCAACCGCAGGGCGCTGCGCCGACTGGTCTGGCAGCCGAACGAGCTGGGCCTGGCCCGGGCCTACGTCGCGGGGGACCTGGACCTCGCCCCCGGCACCGACCTGTACGAGACGCTCTCCGCGGTCGCCCGCTTCGCCGAGCTGCCGGAGATCCGCACCATGGCCCTCGGGCCGCGCGAGGTCCTCGGCGCCGGCGGCCGCCGGGTGCTCGCCGCCGTCCTCCGGGCCGGGGCGGTGGGCCCGGAGCCCACCCCGCCCCCGGAGGAGGTCCGACGGGCCCAGGGGCGGCTGCACAGCCGCGGCCGGGACCGTGCGGCCATCAGCCACCACTACGACGTCGGGAACGACTTCTACGGCCTCGTGCTGGGCTCCTCGATGGTCTACTCGTGCGCCTACTGGACGCCCGAGGCGAAGAGCCTGGAGGCCGCCCAGGAGGCCAAGCTCGACCTGATCTGCCGCAAGCTCGGCCTGCGGCCCGGGATGCGGCTGCTGGACGTCGGCTGCGGCTGGGGCTCGCTGCTGCTCCACGCGGCCGAGCACTACGGGGTCACCGCGGTGGGCGTCTCGATCTCCAAGGAACAGGTCGCGCTGGCCCGGGCCCGGATCGAGGAGGCCGGCCTGGCCGACCGGGTCGAGGTCCGCCTCCAGGACTACCGGGAGATCACCGACGGCCCCTTCGACGCGATCTCCAGCGTCGGCATGGCCGAGCACGTCGGCGAGGAGCAGTACCGGGTCTACGCCGACGGCCTGTACCGGCTGCTGGCGCCCGGCGGCCGGCTGCTCAACCACCAGATCGCCCGCCGCCCCGACTACCCGGGCGAGCCGCACCGCACCAGCCCGTTCATCGACCGCTACGTCTTCCCCGACGGCGAGCTCTCCCCGGTCGGGTCCACCGTGGCGCGGCTGGAGGAGGCCGGCTTCGAGGTCCGGGACGTCGAGGCGCTGCGCGAGCACTATGGGCTGACCCTGCGCGAGTGGGTGGCCAACCTCGAGGCGCACTGGACGGAGGCGGTCCGGCTGGTGGGCCTCGGCCGGGCCCGGGTCTGGCGGCTGTACATGGCCGCCTCCGCGCTGGCCTTCGAGCAGAACCGGATCGGCGTCAACCAGGTCCTGGCCGTCCGCAGCACCGAGGAGGGCGGATCGGGCCTGCCGCCGACCCGCGAGGAGTGGCTGGTGCGCCCGGCCGCCGAGGTCATCGCCGCGACCCCGGCCGGAACGGATTTGGGGGATCGGCGGTCGGTCCGCTAATCTTTCAGTGCGGCAAGGGCCTATAGCTCAGACGGTTAGAGCGCTTCCCTGATAAGGAAGAGGCCACAGGTTCAAGTCCTGTTAGGCCCACCACCGCGAAGGGCCCGGAGTGATCACTCCGGGCCCTTCGGCGTTTTCGCGGATCGGGCGGCTTCCGGTACGCTCTGGTGTGCAGCGAGGGCCTATAGCTCAGACGGTTAGAGCGCTTCCCTGATAAGGAAGAGGCCACAGGTTCAAGTCCTGTTAGGCCCACCGCCCCGAAGGGCCCGGAGTGATCACTCCGGGCCCTTCGGCGTTCCCCGGCGAACCGGCTCAGACGAGGGCATCGCGGGCGGACCGCGTGCGGACGATCCGTACGACAGGAGGTGCGGCGTCAATCCTCGGACCGGACCGCCGGGTTGACGGCACCGGTGGCTGGTCACGATTGGGACACCGGTGTGTATCATCGGCCGCAAGGGCAGTCTGGCACCCGGCAGCCCGTTCGCGCTCGAAACACATCTGGACTCGTCGGCCCGGTCAGCCCGGCCGGAGCACCGGCTCTTGAGTCCGCCAACGCAAGAAGGACGAGGTCCCGCGGTGAAGAAGCTCCTCCTGGTCGCCCTGGTCGCCCTCGGCGGCTTCTTTGTCTACCGTCAGGTCCAGGCGGACCGCGCCGAGCAGGACCTGTGGACCGAGGCCACCGACCCGGTTCCGGCCGGTCGCTGAGCCCCGGGCGATCGCACGATCGACGGTCTTCGGAGGCGCTGACCGCGCCTCCCGAACCGGTCGGCCCGTTCTTTCGATCGGCCCGGCCGGTTCCCCCAGGGGGACGGCTCTCGGAATCACGCCGGAACCCGGTACGCTAGTGCCCGTCGGCACGCGCCGTGCCGTCGAGGGGCATTAGCTCAGTTGGTAGAGCGCTGCCTTTGCAAGGCAGATGTCAGGAGTTCGAGTCTCCTATGCTCCACAGCGCCTGAACGGCGGTCGACCTGTTCTCCAGGTCGGCCGCCGTTCGGCGTTTCCGGGCCCGCGCTAGGCCTGCGGGCGGTCGTCGTCGGACGGCTCCGCGGATCCGGCCGCGTCCTCGGGGGTGACGCCGTTCACCGGAGCGGCGGTCGCGCCGGTCGGCTGGGGCGACTGCGGGGCCGGCGGCTCGACCAGCCACTCCGGGTTGCTGTGCCGGCGCCACCACTGCCAGGCGACCAGGCCGCCGCCGACGGCCAGCACCCCGACCACCACGAGGCCGGTGGACCGGCCGCCGCACCGCTGCCGCCGCTTCGCGTTCCGGGCGGCCAGTTCGCTGATCTCGGACGAGCTGACGTTGCCGTGGAGGGCGGTCAGCGCGGCGGCGCCGCGGGACTGGGCCTCGTGCGCGACCGGGGAGACCGCCGCGCGGGCCTCCTCGACCGCCAGAGCGACCCTGGGGCCGACCGTCGTGCGGGCCTGGTCGGCCGCGCGGGCGGCGGAGAGACGGGCCGCCAGAGCGGCCTCCTGGGCCCGGTGGAGGGCCTTCAGGGCGTTCTCCTGGGCCTCCGGCGGCAGGCTGGCGAAGGCGTGGCCGAACTGCGGGGCGAGGTGCTTGTCGTAGTGGACACGGAGGTGGTGGGCGGCCTGGACGGCCTTGGGGCCGAGGGCGTCCAGGGCGGGCCCGAGGCGCTGTTTGGCGCCGTCCGCGAACTGTGCGGCGGTGTCCCGGGTCCTGGTGGCGGTGTCACGGGCCGAGTCCGAAAAGCTCACGAGTCTCTCCTCCTGGGTGGCGTCCTATATGCACATATCCACCTGAATGCTGATCATGCATGCCGATTTGTCCAGCGGCACGCCGAGATGGGCCGTACGCGGGGCTCGCGGGGGAGGGCGGGGGGCGGGAGGCCGGCCGTCGGGGCGGGGCGCCGCAGTAGGCTGGCGGCTTCGGTGACCGGTCAGGGAAGGGGAAGCCGCTGATGCTCCCGGACGAGCCGCGACCGTCCACGGACCGCGCCCTGGAGGCCGAGCCGCCCGGCTGCTACCGGCACCCGCGGACGACCACCGGGATCTCCTGCACCCGGTGCGAGCGGCCGATCTGTCCCCAGTGCATGGTGGCCGCCTCGGTGGGCTTCCAGTGCCCCGAGTGCGTCGGCGAGGGGCACGCCGGGGCGCGGCGGGCGACCACCCGGTTCGGCGGGGCACCGAGCCTGGACGGCGGGCTGGTGACCCGGGTGCTGGTCGGGATCAACCTGGTCGTCTGGGTGCTGGCCGCCTATGTGCTCGTCCCGCGCCTGGGCGAGGTCTGGGCCCTGGTGAGCGCCGGGCGGGCGCACGCCGGCGGCCCGTACGGGGTCGCGGACGGCCCGGGGCAGTGGTACCGGCTGCTGACCGCAACCTTCCTGCACCTCCAGTGGTGGCACATCGGGCTGAACATGCTGGTGCTGCTCTGGCTCGGCCCGCCGCTGGAGGAGGCGCTCGGCCGGTTGCGCTTCCTGGCCCTCTACCTGCTGGCCGGCCTGGGCGGGAGCACCTTCACCTTCCTGGTGGCCGGCGACTGGGTGAACTCGTTCGGCGCCTCGGGGGCGGTCTTCGGCCTGATCGGCGCCACGATCCTGATGCAGTTGCGGGACCGCGGCCCGCTGGCCCCGGCGGTGGCCTTCCTGGTCTTCAACCTGGTGGTCACCTTCTCCGGGGCGAGGGGCGGCCCGGGAGGCGTCGGGCCGAGCATCGACTGGCGGGCGCACATCGGCGGGCTGGTGATCGGCGTCCTGGTCGCTTTCGGCCTGATGTACGCCCCGCGCGAGCGCCGTGGCGTGGTCCAGGCGCTGACGCTGGTCGGGGCGCTGGCCCTGGAGGCGGGACTGCTGCTGGCCGGGATGGCCCTCTACGGTGCCTGACGACCCCGGACGTTTGTCCACAGCGGGTGCGGGGTTGTGCACAGGCTGTGCGCCGACCTGACTGTGGACTGTTGTTCTACGCGTGTCCTGCTGTGCGGTTCCCGCTCTTCGGGGAGGTTGTGCACAGCTGTGGACGGCCCGAGCCGGGAAAGTTATCCACAGGCCGGGGGGACTTATCCCCAGTGTGGATAACCATGTGGATAAGCCTGACGGTGTGATGGTCGTACTGTCTGATCGCGGGCGGCCGACTGTGCCGCGACCCGGATCCGGGCACGCCGAACCGCCGCTCCGGGACCCGCGATCCGGAGCGGCGGATGTGGCCCGAAATCGAGCCTCAGGACGCGGGTGGCGTCACTTCCACTGGGTGGAGACGCCGAACCCGGCCGCGATGAAGCCGAAGCCGACCAGGATGTTCCAGTTCCGCCAGCTCTCGACCGGGTAGCTGCCGCTCGTCACGTAGTACGTGACGATCCAGACCAGGCCGATGAGGAACAGTGCCAGCATCAGCGGCGCGACCCAACTACGGCCCGAGCTGATCTTCACCACGGCCGTGGTCGGCGGGGTGTAGTCGGACTTCTTGCGGAGTCGAGACTTCGGCACGAGGAGCTCTCCTGTCGATGCGCTGTGAGACCGCGCAGAGGTGCAGCGGGTTGAGAGCCGACGGACGGACGTGGAGAGCGCTCTGGGACCGCTCCCCCGGCTGCCACCGGCGTCCGTTAGCGTAGTGGCTCGGCGGGTCTCAAGGAGATAAGGGTACGGTGACTAATTTGTCGATTCCCCCCGGGAAGGCCGTTACCCGCCGCTCCGGCACCCGAATTGTCGGCCGTGCCCTGACCTGCGCCGTGTTCGCGCTCGCCGGTCTGCTCTTCTACGTCAGCGCCCAGACCGCCCGCGGCACCGACCTCCGGACCGACAACTCACTGCTGAGCCTCGGCGACGTGATCCGCCAGCGCAGCTCGCAGAACCAGCAGGCGCAGGCCCAGCTGGCGGACCTCCAGGCCCGCGCGCAGCAGCTCACCGAGCAGCAGGGCCACGACCCCGCCGACGCGGCCCAACTGGACGGTCTGCGGCTCGGCGCGGCCCTGGAGCCGCTGCAGGGCGGCGGACTGACCGTCACCCTCAACGACGCCCCGCCGAACGCCACCGCGCGCATCCCCGGCGTCCCCGAGCCCGGCGTCAACGACCTGGTCATCCACCAGCAGGACATCCAGGCCGTGGTCAACGCGCTGTGGCGGGGCGGCGCGGCGGGCGTACAGGTGATGGACCAGCGGCTGGTCTCCACCAGCGCCGTGCGCTGCGTCGGCAACACCCTGCTGCTCCAGGGCCGGGTCTACTCCCCGCCGTACGTGGTCAAGGCGGTGGGGAAGACGGACGCCCTGCGGTCGGCCGTCGACGCGGACCCGACGATCCGCAACTACCTGCAGTACGTCCAGGCGTACGGCCTGGGCTGGAAGGTCCAGGAGAGCGGGGACCTGACCCTGCCCGGATACTCCGGCACCACCGAACTGCGCTCGGCGGGCGGGCAGCAGTAGCGGCAAGGGCGGACCGGCCTCACGGCCGTTGATCCCGGGTCTACTCTTGACCCCAGTCCGCTACCTCGAGGGAGCACCATGTACGGCTGGATCTGGCGTCACCTGCCGGGGAACACCCTGGTCCGGGCCGTCATCTCGCTGCTCCTGATCCTGGGGATCGTCTACCTCCTCTTCACCTACGTCTTCCCGTGGGCGGAACCGCTGCTCCCCTTCGGCGACGTCACAGTGGACGGCGGCGACGGCGCCTCGGCCGGCTGACCGGCGGGCCCGGAACTTCCCCCCAGCACCGCATCCCACGGAGACCACGCGCGCATGACCACCCAGTCGACCCCGCCCCGCATCCTGGTCGTGGACAACTACGACAGCTTCGTCTTCAACCTGGTCCAGTACCTGTACCAGCTCGGTGCCACCTGCGAGGTGGTGCGCAACGACGAGGTGACCGTCGAGCACGCCGTCCGCCGGGCGGGGGAGGAGGGCTTCGACGGGGTGCTGCTCTCCCCCGGGCCCGGATCGCCCGAGGAGGCCGGGGTCTGCGTCGAGATGGTGCACCACTGCGCCGGGATCGGGCTGCCGGTGTTCGGCGTCTGCCTGGGCCTGCAGTCGATCGCGGTCGCCTACGGCGCGGTGGTCGGCCGGGCGCCGGAGCTGCTGCACGGCAAGACCTCGCCGGTCGAGCACGAGGACGGCGGGGTGTTCGAGGGCCTGCCCTCGCCGCTGACCGCGACCCGCTACCACTCGCTGGCCGTCGACCCGGCCACCGTGCCGGACGAGCTGGTGGTCACCGCCCGGACCGCGAGCGGCGTGATCATGGGCCTGCGACACCGTGAACTGCTCGTCGAGGGCGTGCAGTTCCACCCCGAGTCGGTACTGACGGAGGGCGGGCACCGGATGCTCGCCAACTGGCTGGCGGAGTGCGGCTTCCCGCAGGCCGTGGACCGGTCGGCCGGGCTCGCCCCGGTGATCGGCCGGGGCTGAGCGGCGTGACCGCGGTGCGCCCGGAGGGGCGTTACCAGCCGGAGGCCGGCCCGTACGGCGGCCCGCAGCCGTACGACGGCGTCCAGCAGCAGGGCGGCCCGCAGTACGCCACCCGGCAGCCCGCCGCCCAGCAGTACGGCGCTCCGCAGTACGGTGCCCCGCAGCCCGGCGGGCCGTACCCGCAGGAGCAGCCGGTCCAGGGGGCGCCCGAGGACGGCTGGGGCGTGTACGAGCAGGCCGAGCAGCCCGTCGAGGGCGGGCCCGAGTACCCGTGGCTCCCTGACCAGACCCTCCAGCTGCGGCTGCCCGCCGACGGCGGCGAGCCGCCCGCCGAGGCCGTCCCGGCCACCGGCGGCCGGGCCGAGCGCCGCCGGGCCGCCCAGGGCCGGACCTCGGTCCGTGCGGGCGGCGGCCGGCGCCGGGCGAAGGGTCGGGGCGCCGGTGGCGCCCGCCCGAAGGAGTCCGCCGTGGTGGTGGCCGCCCGCTTCGTCGGCGAGGCGTGCATCACCTTCGGCCTGGTGATGCTGCTGTTCGTCGCGTACCAGCTGTGGTGGACCAACGTGCAGGCCGACGCCGCCGCCAACAGCGCCCGGGACCAGCTGGAGCAGCAGTTCGACGCCCAGCCGCCCGGCGCGGGCCAGCCCGCCGCGGATCCGAACAAGCCGGAGGCGTTCGCCCCCGGCAAGGGCTTCGCCATCATCTACCTGCCCAAGCTGGGGCTGAAGTTCCCGATCGCCGAGGGCACCGACAAGGCGGCGGTGCTCGACAAGGGCCTGGTCGGCCACTACCCCGGCACCGGGATGCCGGGCGACCAGGCGGGCAACTTCGCGCTGGCCGCCCACCGCAACACCCACGGCGAGCCGTTCCGCTACATCAACGAGCTCGGCAAGGGCGACAAGATCGTCGTCGAGACCGCCGCCGGGTACTACACCTACGAGATCACCGGGGGCATCCCGCAGACCCCGCCCAGCAACGTGAGCGTGATCAAGCCGGTGCCGAACGGCTCCGGGTACACCGGCCCCGGCCGGTACATCACGCTGACCACCTGCACCCCCGAGTTCACCTCCAAGTACCGCCTCATCCTCTTTGGCAAGATGACCGAGGAGCGACCGCGCAGTCAGGGAAAGCCGGCCGCGATCGCGGGCGGGTAGCCGCCCGGAGGCCCGGTTTCGGAGGGGGAGCAGCGCAGATGCAGGACGACGGGACCGCGCGGTCGGCCGATCCGGAGGAGGAGGCCTTCCCCCCGCCCGAACGGGCGGTGCGGAAGGGCCGGAGCCGGGCGCTGGCCGCGCTCGGCGTCTTCGGCGAGCTGCTGATCACCCTGGGCCTGGTGCTCGGCCTGTTCGTGGCCTACTCGCTGTGGTGGACCAACGTGCAGGCGGACCGCTCCGCGGCGGACGCCTCGGACAAGCTGCGCGGCTCCTGGGCGGCCGGTCCGGCCCCCGGCCCCACGGGTGCCGCCGCCGGGCCGGGCGGAGCCGTCGCGCCGCCCGCGATCGGGGACGACGTGGGCTTCCTGCACGTCCCGGCGATGGGCCGGGACTTCCAGGTGCTGATCCGGATGGGTACCTCCACCGACGTCCTGGACGAGGGCGTGGCGGGCGTGTACGAGCAGCCCTACAAGGCCGCGATGCCGTGGGACCAGGAGGGCAACTTCGCGCTGGCCGCCCACCGGGACGGCCACGGCGCCAAGTTCCACGACCTGGACGCCGTCCACAGCGGCGCCGCGATCGTGGTCGAGACCAAGGACAAGTGGTACGTCTACAAGGTCGACAACACCCTGCCGGAGACGTCCAAGTACGACACCGGCATCGTCGCGCCCGTCCCGGTCGGCTCCGGTTACACCGCCCCCGGCCGCTACATCACCCTGACCACCTGCACGCCGGTGTACACCTCGCGGTACCGGATGGCCGTCTGGGGGAGCCTGGTGCGGGTGGACGGCATGGACGCCAAGCGGACCCCGCCGCCGGAGCTGCGCTGACCCGCAGCACCCCCGGTGGAAGGCCCGAGGGCCCGTCGCGATCACCGCGACGGGCCCTCGGGCCTTCCACCGTCCTTGCTCCCCGGCTCAGAACCAGGGGAAGAAGGGCTTAGTTGTTGCCCCCTTTGCCGGGGGGTGTGGTGTTGGAGTCGCCCCCTTTGGCCGGATCGGCCGGCCGGGTCATCAGCTGCACCTGGGTGTTCGGCTCCAGCTGGGTGCCGGCGCCGGGGATGCTCTGGACGACGATCGCGTTCGGGTCCTGCGGGCCGGCGACCACGGTGTACAGCAGGCCGACCTTGGACAGCGCGGCGATGGCGTCCGACAGCTTCTGGTTCTGCATCGGCGGGACCTGGGGCTTGTCCTGCGCCTTGAAGATCGTCAGCGAGATCTTCGTGTTGGCCGGGACCTTGGTGTTCGGCGCGACCGACTGCGAGGCGACGGTGTTGACCTTGGTCGGGTCGGTGGTCGGCGTGGTCTTCGAGGTGTCGACCTGGAAGCCGGCGGCCTGCAGGGTGTTCGTCGCGTCGTCCTTCTGGGCGCCGGTCACGCTCGGGACGCTCACCTTGGTCTTGCCCTGGGAGATCGTCAGCTTGACCGGGGCGCTGGGATCGGCGGGGGTGCCGGCCGCCGGGTCCTGGGCGAGGACGGTGTCCTGCGGGGCGGTGTCGTCGTCCTTGTAGTCGGGCGTGGAGACGTTGGTGAACCCGGCCGCCGTCAGGGCCTGCATCGCCTGGTCCTTGGTCTTGCCGGTCAGGGTCGGCATCTGGGTCTTGGCCGGACCGGACGAGACCTGGACGGTGATGCGGGCGTCCTCGGAGACCGAGGTGCCCGCCGTCGGGGTCTGGGTGCAGACCTGGTCCTTCTTGATGTTGGTGTCCGGGCAGGCGATCTTGTCGCCCTCGGTGACCACGAGCTTGGAGCCGGCCGCGGCCGCGGCGGTCTTGGCGTCCGCCAGGCTCTTGCCGACCAGGTTCGGTGCCGTGACCTTCGCGGCGTCCTTGGTGCCCTTGTCGCTGAACATCGCCTGGGCCACGAAGAAGGTGCCGACCAGGACCAGCACGGCGGCCACCGCCAGCACGATCCAGGAGGTGTTGCTCTTCTTCTGCCGGTCGTCGGCGCGTCGGCCGCCGCCCTGGCCGTAGCCGTCGTCGTAACCGTCGTGGCCGCCCGCGCCACCGGCGGAGGTCTGGCCGTAGCCGTCGTTCTGGTAGCCGGCGGCCTGCGGCAGCATGGTGGTCGGGCCGCCGGGCTGCTGCGGCAGCACGTTGGTCTGGCCGTACGGGTCGTGCTGCTGCGGGTAGCCGTTCTGGTCGTAGCCGTACCCGGCGGCGCCCATGCCGTAGGCGGCGGCCTGCTGGGCGGCGGCGACCGGGAGGCCGTCGAGGAAGCGCTCGATGTCGTCGCGCATCTCGTCGGCGCTCTGGTACCGGTAGTCGCGGTCCTTGGCGAGCGCCTTGAGCACGATCGCGTCGATCTCGGGCCGCACCTCGGGGTCGAAGACCGACGGCGGCTGCGGCTCCTCCCGGACGTGCTGGTAGGCGACCGCGACGGGGGAGTCGCCGACGAACGGCGGGCGGACGGTCAGCAGCTCGTAGAGCAGGCAGCCGGTGGAGTAGAGGTCGGAGCGGGCGTCGACCTGCTCGCCCTTGGCCTGCTCGGGGGAGAGGTACTGGGCGGTGCCGATCACGGCCGAGGTCTGGGTCATGGTCATCCCGGCGTCGCCCATCGCCCGGGCGATGCCGAAGTCCATGACCTTGACGTTGCCCTGCCGGGTCAGCATCACGTTGGCCGGCTTGATGTCGCGGTGCACGATGCCGGCCCGGTGCGAGTACTCCAGGGCCTGGAGGATGCCGATGGTCATCTCCAGCGCCCGCTCGGGCAGCAGCCGGCGGCCGGAGTGCAGCAGCTCGCGCAGGGTCGAACCCTCGACGTACTCCATCACGATGTACGGGATGGAGATCCCGTCGATGTAGTCCTCGCCGGTGTCGTACACGGCGACGATCGCGGGGTGGTTCAGGGACGCCGCCGACTGTGCCTCACGACGGAAGCGGGCCTGGAACGACGGATCCCGGGCCATGTCGGCCCGGAGCGTCTTCACTGCGACGGAACGGCCGAGCCGGGTGTCATGGCCGAGGTACACCTCGGCCATGCCGCCGCGTCCGAGGACGCCGCCGAGCTCGTACCTGCCGCCGAGGCGACGAGGCTCATCCATAGTTCCGACCCTCTCCCTCACCCGCCGGTGAGGTTGTGACGTAGGTGTCCCCGCACGCTCTGGGTGACGCCGCGCGGGCCGTGACCGGTTCTCCGGCCGGGCCGTGCGCCGTCTCGCGGGCGGCAACGGGCACACCCGCTGCTGGCGGATACGCTACCGGTCGCACCGCACCGGACCGGAGTCAGCCGTCGGCCGATATCAGACCGGTATCCGAACCGGGGTGCCGATCGTGACATTCACCTCACCCACGCCCCTTACTTGCCGAGCGCGGCCTGCATCACCGCCTTGGCGATCGGGGCCGCCAGGCGGCCGCCGCTGATGCCGTCGCGGTTCTGGGAACCGTCCTCGACCACCACCGCGACCGCGACCGACTGGCCGTCCGGGGTCTTGGCCCAGGAGGTGAACCAGGCGAACGGCAGACCGGCGTTGTCCTCGCCGTGCTGGGCGGTGCCGGTCTTGCCGCCGACCTGGAGGCCGGGGATCTTGGCGTTGGTACCGGTGCCGTTCTCGACCACCGAGACCATCAGGTCCTGCATCTTCTGCGCGGTGGCCGGGCTCATCGGCTGGGAGAACTGCTTCTCGGTGTGCTTGGAGATGGTGGTCAGCGAGGCCGAGCGCTCCTGGTCGACCAGGTACGGCTGCATCAGGCTGCCGTTGTTGGCGATCGCCGCGGAGACCATGGCCATCTGGAGCGGGGTGGCGCGGGTGTCGTGCTGGCCGATCGAGTCCTGGGCGGTGCCGTCCAGGCCGGGGCTGTCCGGGAAGATGCTCTTCTCGGAGCGGACGGGCGTGTCGATCGTGCTGTTGAAGCCGAACTTCTCGGCCTGCGCGCGCATCTTGTCCTTGCCGAGGTCCGCGCCCATCTTGGCGAAGACCGTGTTGCAGGACTGGTCCATCCCGGCCTTGACGGTGGCGTTCCCGCAGCGCTCGTTGGGGCTCTCGTTCCTCAGCTCGAACTTGGTGCCGGGCAGGATGTACGGGTCCGGGGTGTCCGTGACGTCGTCGATGCTCTGGTACTTGCCGTTCTCGAACGCGGCGGTGGCGGTGACCAGCTTGAAGGTCGAGCCGGGCGGATAGGTCTCCTTCAGCGCCCGGTTGAGCATCGGCTTGTTCGGGTCCGCGTTGAGGTCCGTCCAGGCCTTGGAGTCGGACGAGTCGCCGCCGGCGAAGCTGCCCGGGTCGTAGGACGGGGTGGAGACCAGCGCCAGGATCGCGCCGGTCTTCGGGTCGAGCGCGACCACCGCGCCCTTCTTGGAGCCGAGGCCGTCGAAGGCGGCCTTCTGCGCCTTGGCGTTGATGGTGGTGAGGACGTCGCCGCCGCGCTTCTGCTCGCCGGTCAGCATGTCCAGGGTGTTGCGGAAGAACAGCCGGTCGTCGGTGCCCGAGAGGATGCCGTCCTCCAGGTTCTCCAACTGGGTGGAGCCGTACGCCTGGGAGGAGTAGCCGGTCACCGGGGCGTACATCGGGCCGTCGACCCAGGAGCGCTTGTACTTGTAGCGCAGGCCGTTCACGAAGTCCGAGTTCGTCACCGGCTGGCCGCTGACGATGATGTTGCCGCGCGGGTGGGCGTAGCGGTCGTACAGCTGGCGCTTGTTGTTCTTGTTGGAGGCCCAGGAGTCGGCCTGGACGCCCTGCACCCAGTTGGTGCGGGCCATCAGGGCCAGGATCAGCACGAGGCAGAAGATCGAGACCCGTCGGATCGGCTTGTTCATCGGGCGGGTCCTCCCTGGCCCTCGGTGGCCGGGGCCGGTTCGACCCCGGGTCGGCGTGCGCTGTCGCTGATCTTCAGCAGGATCGCGACCAGCGCCCAGTTGGCGACCACGGACGAACCGCCCTGCGCGAGGAACGGCATGGTCATCCCGGTCAGCGGGATCAGCCCGGTGACCCCGCCGGCCACCACGAAGACCTGCAGCGCCATCGCCGACGAGAGCCCGACGGCGAACAGCTTGCCGAAGGGGTCGCGGGCGGCCAGCGCGGTGCGCAGGCCGCGCTGCACCAGCAGGGCGTACAGCAGGAAGATCGCCATCAGGCCGGTGAGCCCGAGCTCCTCGCCGAAGGAGCCCAGGATGAAGTCGCTCTTGGCGGCGAAGTTGATCAGCCAGGAACGGCCCTGGCCGAGGCCGGAGCCGGTCACCCCGCCGGAGCCCAGCGCCATCAGCGACTGGCCGATCTGCTCGGTCGCACCCTTGGGCGGGTTCGGCGAGAAGGCGGCCATCGGGTCCAGCCAGGCGTCGATCCGGACCTTGACGTGGCTGGTGGTGGTGGCGACCGCGACCGCGCCGCCGACCGACATCAGCAGGCCGAACAGGATCCAGCTGGTCCGCTCGGTGGCGACGTAGAGCATCACCACGAACAGGCCGAAGAACAGGAAGGACGTGCCGAGGTCGTTCTCGAAGACCAGGATCAGCAGGCTCAGCAGCCAGATCACGATGATCGGGCCGAGATCGCGGCCGCGCGGCAGGTAGAGGCCCATGAAGCGGCGGCTGGCCAGTGCCAGGGCGTCCCGCTTGACCATCAGGTAGCCGGCGAAGAACACGGTCAGGATGATCTTGGCGAACTCGCCGGGCTGGATCGAGAAGCCGCCCAGCCGGATCCAGATCTTCGCGCCGAAGTCCTCCGCCCGGGCCGGGAAGAAGGCTGGCGCGGCGAGCAGCACCAGCGCCACCACCATCGAGATGTAGGTGTAGCGCTGGAGCACCCGGTGGTCCTTCAGGAAGACCATCACCCCGATGAACAGGGTGACCCCGAGAGCGGACCAGACCAGCTGGTTGCGGGCCGCCGGGAAGTTGCCGCTGAGCAGGTGCCCCGCCTTGTCCAGCCGCCAGATCATCACCACGCCCAGCCCGTTCAGCAGGGTGGCGATCGGCAGCATCAGCGGGTCCGCGTACGGCGCGAAGCGGCGCACCAGCAGGTGCGCGACCAGCGCCAGCGCGCCCATGCCCAGGCCGTAGCCGAGCATCCCGGCCGGGATCCGGCCGTCCATCGCCAGGCCCACGTTGGCGTACGCCAGGATCGGCAGCAGGACCGCGAAGACCAGTAGGGCCAGCTCGGTGTTGCGCCGGTTCGGTGCGCCCTGGAGCGAGATGGTGGTGTTGCCGCGCCGCCGCGGCATGACGCGCTCGGCCGACGCCCGGCGGCGACCGCCGGCGCGGCCGGTGTCGCCGCTCAGGTTGTAGCTGCTCACGTGGTGACCGCTCCCTGACGGCCGGCCGGCCCGCTCCGGGCGGGCCTATGTCGGATCACGGACGTCACGGTTTCGGGCAGGACTCGGCCCGGCTGCGCTCGTCGTCACTCAGCGGGGGCTGGGCCTGCTCGGTCGGGGCGGCCGCCGGCGGGGTGGCGTTCTGGGGCGGGGCGGAGGTGGCCGGGGCGGTCGGGGTCGGCGAGGCGGTCGGCGCCGCCGAGGCCGGGTTGCGGGGCTTCTCCCGCTCGCCCGGGGTGGTCGGGGTGGCGGCCACGAACGAGGCCTTGGCGGCCTGGGTGCCCTGCGGGGCGGCGCCGTTCCCGGTGGGGACGGTGGCGGCCTTCTGGCACAGCTTGGCCCAGTCCACCAGGCCGGTCATGGTCTTCTCGGCGTCCTGCAGGCTGCCGACCGAGATGGTCCGGTTCACCTGGGCGCGCTGGTCCTGGGGCAGCCACTTCAGCGGGGCGTCGCTGTGCGACTCGTGCACCGAGGACAGGCTCAGCCCGGCCAGGTTCTGGTTGACGCCCTGGTAGATGGCGACGTGGTCGCCGTCCTCGCCGATGTAGTACTGGTCCTGGGTCCACTGGTAGCCGAAGTACCCGGCGCCGCCGAGCAGGCCGAGGGTGACCAGGACGGCCAGCGAGACGGTCAGGCCCCGGCGCTTGCGCTTCGGGGGCTGCTCCCCGTCGAACTCCTCGGCGCCGTACACCGAGGGCTCGGCGGGGTAGCCGTAGCCGCCCTCGCCCTCGCCCTCGTAGCCCTCGGCGGGGCCGAAGCCGCCCTGGGCGGCGCCGTAGCCGCCCTCGTAGCCCTCCGCCGGGCCGAAGGTGCCCTGCGGGCCGCGGCCCAGCCCGGCGGCGCGGCCGGCCGGGGTGTCCGCGATCGAGTGGTCGGCGGCGGCCGAGGACGGCGGGGTCTCGGCGACCGCGCCGACCACCACCGGGACGTCGTTGAACTGGCCGCTGGCGGTGTCCGTGGCGCCGACGTCGATGACGTCCGCCACGATGCAGGTGATGTTGTCCGGACCGCCGCCGCGCAGGGCGAGCTGGATCAGCTCCTGCACGGTCTGCTCGGGCGAGTAGTAGCTGCCCAGGGTGTCCTGGAGGGTCTGGTGGCTGACCGGGCCGGAGAGGCCGTCGGAGCAGATCAGGTAGCGGTCGCCGGCGCGGACCTCGCGGATCGACAGGTCGGGCTCGACCTGGCCGCGGCCGTCCAGGGCCCGCATCAGCAGCGAGCGCTGGGGGTGGGTCTCGGCCTCCTCGGGCGTGATCCGGCCCTCGTCGACCAGGCGCTGCACCCAGGTGTGGTCCTGGGTGATCTGCACCAGCGAGCCGTCGCGCAGCAGGTAGGCGCGGGAGTCGCCGACGTGCACCAGGCCCATCCGCTGGCCGGTCCAGAGCATGGCCGTCAGGGTGCAGCCCATGCCCTCCAGCTGCGGGTCCTCCTCGACCATCTGCCGGAGCCGGTCGTTGGCGCCCTGGACGGCGTCGCCCAGCAGGGTCAGCAGGTCGGCGCCCGGCACGTCCTCGTCCAACCGGACGATCGAGCCGAGCACCTCGGAGGACGCGACCTCGCCGGCCGCGGCGCCGCCCATGCCGTCGGCCACGGCCAGCAGCCGCGGCCCGGCGTAGCCGGAGTCCTCGTTCCCCTCCCGGATCAGTCCCTTGTGGGAGCCGGCGGCGAAGCGCAGCACCAGGGTCATGCGACCTGTGCCCCCCTCTGGGTCATGGACGGGATGCTGTCCCTCATGCGCTACTACTTCCGCAGTTCGATGACGGTCCTGCCGATACGGATCGGCGTGCCCGGCTGGAGCGGAGTGGGCGCGGTCAGGCGCTGCCGGTCCAGATAGGTGCCGTTGGTGGAGCCTAGATCCTCGACCGTCCACTGCCCAGTCTGATCCGGATAGATCCTGGCATGCCGGGAGGACGCGTAGTCGTCGTCCAGCACGATGGTCGAGTCGTGCGCGCGGCCGAGCGTGATGGTCTGGCCCTGCAGCGCGACCGTGGTCCCGGCCAGCGAGCCCTGGACGACCACGAGCTGGGTCGGGCCGCCGCGGCGGCGACCGCCGCCCTGGGTCTGGCCCGCTCCGGCGTTGCCGGGGGCGGGTGCCGCGGGACGTCCGGGTGCCGTGGCGGTCGCCGCCGCGGCACCGCCGGACGCGGCGCCGGCGTTGGCACCGCGACGGGAGCTGCGGGGGTTCACCTTGGTACCGAACAGGTCGCTGCGGATCACCTGGATCGCGACGATGACGAACAGCCACAACACGGCCAGGAAGCCCAGCCGCATGACCGTGAGGGTCAGCTCTGACATGACCGTCCCGCCAGTCGGTGAGCGAGGCGCGCGAACAACTCGGACACTACCCTTCGACCTGCCGGTAGACGATGGTGGTGGAGCCCACGACGATTCGGGAGCCGTCGCGGAGCGTAGCGCGCTGGGTGTGCTGTCCGTCCACCACGATGCCGTTGGTGGAACCCAGGTCGAGGACCATCGCAGGGGTGCCGGGGCGGATCTCGGCGTGCTTGCGGGAGACCCCGGGGTCGTCGATCCGCACGTCCGCCTCGGTGGAGCGCCCGAGCACGCAGGCCGCGCCGGTGATCTGGTGGCGGGAGCCGTTCACCTCGATCCAGCGGCGGACCGAGGCGCCGTGGCCGGCGCCCGGGAGGTTCCGGACGTTGCCGCCGACCGGCGGGCCAGGGGGCATCGCGGGGGGTGCGGGTGGCGGCGGGGGCGCGCCGTACTGCCCGGCGCCGCCCTGCTGCCACGGTGCGCCGGGGGCCGGTGCGGCCGGCTGGCGGTCGTAGCCGGGCTGCTGCGGGGCGTACTGCTGGGGCTCCTCGGCCGCCAGGGTGCGGCTGCGCACCCGGTACAGGCCGGTGTCCAGGTCGTCGGCCTTCTCCAGGTTCACCTGGAGCGGGCCCATGAAGGTGTACCGCTGGGCCTCGGCGTACTCGCGGACCATGCCGGCCAGCTCGGTGCCGAGCTGCCCCGAGTAGGGGCTGAGCCGCTCGTGGTCGTGCGGGCTGAGCTCGACGATGAAGTCGTTCGGCACGACGGTGCGGTCGCGGTTCCAGATGCTCGCGTTGTTGTCGCACTCGCGCTGCAGAGCGCCGGCGATCTCCACGGGCTGGACCTCGGACTTGAACACCTTGGCGAAGGTGCCGTTGACGAGACCCTCCAGCCGCTGCTCGAACTTCTTCATCATCCCCATGGGGCACCCCCTTCCAGGGTTCGTTCGCCTGCCTGCCGACCTGCCTCCTCCGAGGAGTGGTCCTCCGGGGAGTCGGTCGTGCCTACTTGCGGTACTTCCGTACTGATCGTATCCACGCCGGGCCCTTCCGTACGGTTCCCGGACCGCGTGGTGCCGGGGGGTGGGCTCGGACACACAGGGTGACGCATTTCGGGTGCGGCACGCCAGGTGTGCCCGTCGGAGCCGTCCGCCGCCCTTCGCTCGTGCGTTCGTCGCCCGCCTGTTCGGAGGTGGTCGGTCCCCCCGGGAAACGGATTCGGAGCCGCCCCCCAGGTCGTGCTACTGTTTTCCACGTCGGAAGGGCCGCCCGGAAGGGAGCCGGACCGGGGAAGCGCGAAGGGCCACATGGTACCGAGCGGATCCGCGGAACGGACGGCAGTGAAGACAACACCCATGCGCGGGTGGCGGAATAGGCAGACGCGCTGGATTCAGGTTCCAGTGCCCGAAAGGGCGTGGGGGTTCAACTCCCCCCTCGCGCACAGCGAAGCCCCCCAGATCTTCGGATCTGGGGGGCTTTCTCGTTGCCCCGGACCCGCTCCGGACCCCGCTCCGGCCCGGCCGGGCCGGGTCAGGAACGGGAGGCGGGGAGTTCGGCGCGGACCTCGAAGCCGCCGTCCTGGGTGGGGCCGGCGGTCAGGGTGCCGCCCAGCAGCTGGGCGCGCTCGCGCAGGCCGACCAGGCCGTGGCCGCCGCCCGGCAGGGTCTCGGCCGGGTGGACCGGGGGCGCCTCGTTGCGGACCTCGACCCGCAGCCGGCGGCCCTTCGCCCGGACCTTCACGTGCACCGTCGCCGCCGGGGCGTACTTGGTGATGTTGGTGAGCGCCTCCTGGACGGTGCGGTAGGCGGCCCGTTCGACCGCCTCCGGCCACGGACGGTCACCGGGGTTGAGTTCGGTGTCGGCCGACAGTCCGCTCTCCTCGATCAGCCGGGGCAGGTCGGCCAGCCGGGGCTGCGGGGCGAGCGGGGCGTCCGGGAGCGGGCGGCCGGTGCCGCGCAGCACCCCGACCATCTGCCGCAGCTCCTCCAGGGTCCGGACGGACAGTTCGCGGATGGTGCGGGCGACCGTCGCGGCGGCCGGGTCGGCGGTGCTCACCTGGAGCGCCCCGGCCTGGATGCTGATCAGGCTGACCTGGTGCGAGACCACGTCGTGCATCTCCCGGGCCAGCCGGCCTCGCTCGCTGATCAGCACCCGTTCGGCGAGCAGCCGGCTCTCCCGCTCCTGGCCGCGGGTCAGCTCGTCCAGCCGGGCGGCCAGCTCCCGCCGGGTGCGGGAGAGCAGGCCGGTGGCGGCTGGGCCGGCGGACAGCATCACGGCCTGGATGGCGTCCAGGGCGGTGCTCCGGCTGAGATCGATGATCGGGGTCGGCAACGGCCAGTGGAAGAAGGAGACGAGGGTGAACAGGGTCGCGCAGGGGACCAGCACCCGGGGGCCGGGGCGCTCGGTGGCCACCGTGTAGACGGCGGTGATCGGGGCCAGCCAAATCTGCTCGACCCAGGAGCCGGGCATGGTGAGCAGCAGCACCGTCACCGGGAAGCGGCGGCGCCAGAGCAGCGCGACGGCGGCCAGCGTGGAGAGCGCCATCTGCCACCAGGTGGCGTCCCGGGCCACCAGCGCGGCGTCCAGCAGGGAGTAGAGGACGGGCAGCAGCAGCATCAGCCAGGGGGCGGTGCACCAGGCCGGCAGCCGTCGGGACGGCAACTGGTCGGCGGTCGTCATGCCCCGTCGCCGGGCTTGGGCCGCACCAGGCCGGCCCGGTGGGCGAGCACGGCGGCCTGCACCCGGTTGGCGGCGCCGAGCTTGCCGAGGATCGCGCTGATGTGGTCCTTGACCGTGCCGGTGCCCAGGAAGAGCCGGTCGGCGATCTCGGCGTTGGACAGGCCCTCGCCGAGCAGCGCGAGCACGTCCAGCTCCCGGCCGGTCAGGGTGCGGGCCAGCGCGGTGGCCTCGGCGTCCGGGCCGCCGCCGTCCACGTAGCCGCCGATGACGGTGCGGGTGACGGTCGGGGAGAGGATGTTGCCGCCCGCCGCGAGCACCCGGACGGCGTGCACCAGCTGCTCGGGGGCGGTGTCCTTGAGCAGGAAACCGGTCGCTCCGGCCCGCAGCGCGGTGCCGATGTACTCGTCGGTGTCGAAAGTGGTGAGCATCGCCACGGCCGGCGGATCCGGCAGGGCGCGCAGGCGGCGCAGCACCGAGATGCCGTCGAGGTCGGGCATCCGGATGTCGAGCAGCACCACGTGCGGGCGCAGGCGCTGGACGTGCTCCTCGGCCTGTCCGCCGGAGCAGTCGCCGACCACCTCCAGGTCTGGGGCGGAACCGACGATCAGGCCTAGGCCCGAACGGACCAGGATCTCGTCGTCGACGATCAGCACGCGAGTGGTGGTGATGGGTGCCTCCTCGGTTCGGGCGGCCGGGTTCGGTCGGTCCGCGGGGGTCGCTTTGAGAGTAGGGGCAGGGAGGGCGGGCCGCCGAACCCATGACGGGTACGAACCCCCGCCGTTCGGCGGGGGTGTGAATCCGCTACCCGGTTCACGCAATTCTCAGGAATGGTGCGGAACCATGGAGTTGGCTGCCCTTTTCCGGCCTGCCGCTCGCTGCGGGCGGCCGGTGGGCGGGGGTGGCCGGTCAGTCCGTCGGACCGTGCGGGCGTCCGGCGCCGGGCCGTGTGCGGATGCGCCCCACCATCTGATCGTTTGGAATTGAGCTGTGTCGTCCACTGTGAAGTCGGAGCCGTCCGCCACCTCCGCCGGGTCACCGTCCGCCGGACCGCTCGCCCGCTGGCGCCCGAGGGCCGCCACCGCCTCCGTCTGGTACCTCCGGCTGCTGGCGCTGCTGAACGTGACCACCGTGCTGCTGGTGCCCTGGCGCAACCAGGTCTCCGAGCACAACGAGGGCGAGTACTTCACCCCGTACCTGATGACCTCCGGCCTGGCGGCCGCGGTGCTGTCGATCTTCCTCGCGGTGGCGATGCGGCGGCGCAAGCGGGCCGCGTGGATCTTCAACGCGGCGCTCGGCAGTGTCTTCGCCCTGCTGTACCTGGCCGCCATGGTGCTGCCCGGCGAGCGCTTCAACAAGCACCCGCTCAACTACTTCTCCACCGTCCTGACCTGCCTGTTCGTGCTGTCGCTGCTGATCGGGCGCAAGGAGTTCACCTCCAAGGGCGACCGCTCCAACCCGAAGACCGCGGCGGCCACGTTCGTCGGCGGGCTGTTCTTCGGCGGCGCGGTGGGTGCGCTGCTGGTCTGGCTGACCAACGAGCTGGACGGCGCCGGCTGGTGGGACCTCTTCCGCTACTCGGTCGGCCGGATGATCACCATCACCCCGACGGAGCACCTGCGTTCCGTGATCGCCGCCCCGACCTGGGTGAACGCGGCGATCAACGCGATGGGCGCGGTGCTGTTCCTGCTGGTGCTGTACGTGGCCTTCCGCAGCCCCCGCGGCAAGGAGCTGCTCAACCCCGAGGACGAGGCGAAGCTGCGCGGCCTGCTGGACAAGCAGGGCGAGCGGGACTCGCTGGGGTACTTCGCGCTGCGTCGGGACAAGGCGGTGGTCTTCTCGCCCAGTGGCAAGGCGGCGGTGACCTACCGGGTGATCGGCGGGGTGTCACTGGCCTCGGGCGATCCGATCGGGGACCCGGAGGCCTGGCCGGGCGCGATCGAGGCCTGGCTGTCCGAGGCCCGCGAGCACGCCTGGGCGCCGGCCGTGATGGGCGCCTCCGAGGAGGCCGGGGTGATCTACGCCCGGCACGGGCTGGACGCGCTGGAGCTGGGCGACGAGGCGATCGTCGAGCTGGACGAGTTCTCGCTGGACGGCCGCGCGATGCGGGTGGTCCGGCAGGCCTACAACCGGGTCAAGCGGGCCGGGTACACGGTGCGGATCCGCCGCCACGAGTCCATCTCCGAGGAGGAGATGGCCGCGCTGGTGGCCAAGGCCGACGAGTGGCGCGACGGGGCGACCGAGCGCGGCTTCTCGATGGCGCTGGGCCGGCTCGGCGACCCGGGCGACGGCCGCTGCGTGATGCTGGAGTGCAGCGACGGTGACGGCGAGCTCCGGGCGCTGCTGAGCTTCGTGCCGTGGGGCCCGGACGGGCTGTCGCTGGACCTGATGCGCCGGGCCCGGGACACCGAGAACGGCCTGATGGAGTTCATGGTGATCGAGCTGCTGCAGCGCGCCGAGGAGGTCGGGCTGAAGCGGGTCTCGCTGAACTTCGCGATGTTCCGCTCGGTCTTCGAGCGCGGTTCGCGTCTGGGCGCCGGACCGGTGCTGCGGCTGTGGCGCTCGGTCCTCGGGTTCTTCTCCCGCTGGTGGCAGATCGAGTCGCTGTACCGCGCGAACGCCAAGTACCGGCCGATCTGGGAGCCGCGCTACCTGCTCTTCGAGAAGAGCAGCGAGATCCCCCGGATCGGCATCGCCAGCGCCCGCGCCGAGGGATTCATCGTCGCGCCGAGCCTGCCCGCACTGTTCCGTCGCCGGCACGCCAGGCCCGCCGTGGTGGCACCCCGGGCGCCGGTGGCGGCACGGGACGGGCAGGGGTAGCCCTCCGTCGGGGGGCGGAGGGGGGCCGGGGCTCCGGGGGCGTAGAGCGCCATCGGTCGTAAGGGGGGTCCGGAGGGGGGATTCGTCTCCCTCCTGAGGATGACGTAACTCCCCATCCATGCCGATGTGGATTTGTTAACAGGCTTCTAATGTTGGAGTAGCTGACAAGTTCGGGGATTCGGGAGAAACGGTTGTGATTCACAGGACCCACGCGGGGGGCGTGCGAAAGGGGCCGCTGGCGCTTGCCAGAAAGGCCGCTGTCGCCGAGTGGGGAACGTTGTACCTGACGGTCCGGGGTGCGGTGGCGCGCAAGAAGTTCGCCGCGTTCCCGCTGGCCACGGTGGCGACGTTTCTGATCCTGCTGTTCAGCATCGTCCAGCACCTGCCGGGCGGTGAACGCTTCGTGAGCCACATCGGGGTGGTGCGGGCCTCGCTGCCGCTGGAGGTCTCGCTGCTGCGGACCCCGCTGTCGTTGTACGTGCCGGCCCTGGACCTGCCGGTCTGGGGGGCGCTGGCCCAGGTGTTCGTGGTCTTCGCGATCGCCGAGGTCGTGCTCGGCCGGCGGATGACCCTGGTGGTCGCCTACGCGTGCACCCTGACGGGCACGCTGTTCGCCCGGGTCGGCGTGGCGATCGGGCCGGGCCACCTGTTCGGCTTCCCGAAGTGGGTCGCCTACGTGCGGGACACCGGGCCGTCGGCCGCGGTGGTGGCGCTGGCGATCTGCATCGCGTTCCGCACCCGGTCCTGGTTCACCGCCACCCTGGTCGTGGTGCTGATGGTCGGCGAGGCGGTCGTGCTGCCGAACCTGGCCGGCCTGGAGCACGTGGTCGCGGTGATCACCGCGCTGCTGATCGCCGTCGCGGTCGAGGTCTTCGGGGACTTCTGGCCGCGGGTGCTGGCCGGGGTCGGCGCCGCCACCTCGGTGGCCACCACCACCTCCCGGGAGGTCGCGGCGGAGGCCCGGCGCCGCCCGGCGGGCGCGGTCATTCCCTGAGGGACGTTCCACCCGGCCGGTCGGCCGCGTACGGGCGACTGCTCCGCAGTCCGCCCGTGCGCGGCCGTCAGGCGTGCGGGAGGGGCAGCTCGAACCAGACGACCTTCCCCACCGCCTTGCGGGCGGTGCCCCAGTGTTCGGCGAGCTTGGTCACCAGGGTGAGGCCGCGGCCGGTCTCGCCGAGCTGCTCGGCCGGCTCCAGCGACGGCAGGTTGTGGTTGTCGTCGCTGACCTCGACCAGCAGCTTGTCCACCCGGATCAGCTGGAGCTGCACCCGGTCCCGGGCGACCCGGACGGCGTTCGTGACCAGCTCGCTGACCAGCAGCTCGGTGGTGTCGCTGAGCGCCTCCAGGTGCCAGGACGCCAGCTGCTCGCGGACCAGCGAACGGGCCCGGCGGACCTCGCGCTGGTCCACGGTGAGGTCCCAGGTCGCCACCTCGGACGGGGCGACCCCGTCGAAGCGGGCCACCAACAGGGCGACGTCGTCCTTGCGGTCGTCCGAGTGCAGCCGCCGCAGCACCTCGTCGCAGGCCTGCTCGGGGCTCTGCTGCGGGTCGATCAGGTTGCCGCACAGCGCCGCCAGGCCCGCCCCTATGTCCCCGCCCCGGACCTCGACCAGACCGTCGGTGCACAGCACCAGCATCGAGCCGTCCGAGACGTCGATGGTCTTGGCGACGAACGGCACCCCGCCGACGCCGATCGGCGCGCCGGCCGGGATCTCCAGCAGTTCGCCGGTGCCGTCCGGGTGCACCAGGACCGGCGGGACATGGCCGGCGCTGGCCAGCTCGCAGGTCCGGTTGATCGGGTCGTAGACCGCGTACAGGCAGGTGGCGAGGTGGTCGTCGCCGAGCTTCTGGGCCAGGTTGTCCAGGTGCCGCAGCAGCTGTCCGGGCGGCAGGTCCAGGGCGGCCAGGGTCTGCATCGCGGTGCGGAAGCGGCCCATCGCGGCGGCCGAGTGGATGCCGTGGCCCATGACGTCGCCGACCACCAGGGCGACCCGGCTGCCGGGCAGCTGGATCGCGTCGAACCAGTCGCCGCCGACCTCGGCCTTCGGGTCGCCGGGCAGGTAGCGGTGGGCGATCTGCACGCCGGGGATCTGCGGCGGGCGGGTCGGGATCATCGAGCGCTGCAGGGTGGTGGCGACCCGCGCCTCGGCGCGGTGCAGCCGGGCGTTGTCCAGCGACAGGGCGGCCCGTACCGCCAGCTCCTTGAGGGTGGCGGCGTCGCTCTCGTCGAAGGGGGCGCGGTCCGGCAGCCGGAGCAGTTTGAGGATGCCCAGTACGGTGCCCCGGGCGGACAGCGGTACCACCAGCATCGAGCGGCCGGAGACGACCGGGGCCAGCCGGGCGCCGCCGAGCGCGATCGCGTAGTCCACCGCGACGTCGGCACTGACCACCGGCACCAGCACCGGCTGGTTGAGCTGCAGGGCTAGCCCGGGCGGGGTCCGGCGCGGCATGCTGACCAGCGAGCCCTCGGAGAGCACGTGGTCCCAGGCGCCGCCGGTCTGGTTGAAGACCAGCGCGACCCGGCGCAGCAGCGTGTCGTCGTCGGGGCGGGAGACCGGCAGCTCGGAGTCCGAGATCAGGCCGTCCACGAGGTCCACGCAGGCGAAGTCGGCGACCCGGGGGACCAGCACCTGGCACAGCTCGTGGGCGGTGAAGCCGAGGTCCAGGGTGGTGCCGACCTTGCCGCCGACCTCGTTCAGCAGGGCCAGCTGCTCACCGGCCTGGCCGTTGGTGAGGAACGGGCCCAGTCGGCCGCTCGGCAGGCCCTCGGCCGGTGGGGCGTGGCCGGCGGGGCGGGGCGGGAGGCCGTGGGCGGACGGCTCGACGGCGTCCTGCTGCTCGATGGTGGCTCCTCCTCCGGTGGGCGACTGGACGGGCGGGCGGCCGGTTCTGGTGGCGCCGTGCTCGGCCGGTTCGCGGGGCGCGGGCTCGCGCTGGGCTGCTTCCCGCTGGGCCGCTTCCCGCTGGGCGGGCAGTGGGCCCGGGGGACGGCGGCCGGGCGTGGACTGGTCGGCCTGCGGTGGCGGCCCGAGCCGGGCGGCGCGCTGCTGCGGGGTCGGGTAGCGGCGGCCCAGGCCGGCGGCCGCGTGGGCGGTGCCGTGCTGCGGATCGGCGGGCAGCACCGGCAGAGCGGTGGTCGCGTCCAGCCGCAGGGCGGGCAGCCCGCCCACGGCCACCGCCTCCCGCAGCGGACCCCGGTGGGCGGCGGGCAGCAGCCGGGCCAGCGGCTCGGGAAGCTCGGCGGCGGGTGCGGTGAGCGCGGCCGTCAGCCCGTGGAAGCCACCCCGGGCGCCGGGCGCGGCGGCGAACGGCAGCAGGCGCTCGCCGAGCGCCAGCCGGGGCCCGGTGGCGCGCAGCGGGCGGGCGTCGGCGGCGAGGGCGAGCAGCCCGCCGACCGGGCCGGGTAGCGGGTAGGCCCACCAGAGCACGTCGCGCTGGTGCTCCTCGCGGTCGGTCACGGTCAGCCGGCCGGCCCAGGGGCGGCCGGCGGCGGTCAGCCCGGCCAGGGTGTCGAGGGCGTCGCAGCGCCGGCGCACCGCGCAGCGGCCGAGCACCCGGGACTCCAGGGCGGGCAGCAGGCCCGTGGCCGGGCGGTCGGTGACGGCCTCGGCGCGGTGCCCGAACAGTTCCTCGGCGGCCCGGCTCCACTGGGTGATCCGGCCGGTCCGGTCGACCAGGACGAGGGCGAGCCTGACCAGGGCGGCGACGCCGGTCGGATGGTCGCCCGGCGCGGTTTCGGCGCCCGCCGGAAGCGGTGTGGAGTTGGACTCGGCCACCATGGATTCGGTCTGCTCCCGCCTGGCCGCCACGCCTGGAGGCGGCCGATTCTCCGGAGGAGGGCACGCTGTGCGGATACCAGCGAAGCACGGACCGGGCCGGGCTCGACACCGAAACGGGGAGATTCGTCAGGATCGGTTGCGTGTCGTGCACCGCGCGCCGGTTCATACGCCTGCTTCACCCGGACGGGGGCGCGGAACGCGGCGGTAGGGTGGCAGGCCGGGCCGCCCGCGCGGCGGCCCCGCAGGACGCAGCCGGCCGGACGAGACAGAGGCGAGATCGTGACCGCGCAGAGCCCCGTTCGCTGGACGGACCCGGAGCAGCAGGAGCTGGAGGAGCGGGTCGCCGCCGCCGAACTGGCCTGGCTCAGCATGGACGTGGACGTCCAGACGCTGCGGGTCGAGATCGACAACTTCGCGCTGATCCACCACCAGCTGCTCGGCCCGCTCTACGCCCGGCTGGACGAGCTCGACGCGCTGGTCGCCGAGGCCGTCGCGGCCCGGACCGGCGACCCGGAGGACCGGCGGCGGGCCGCCGAGGCGCGGCAGCAGGTCGACGAGCTGCCCGACCTGGACGCGCTGTTCGACTCGGTGCGGTCGGTGCGGGAGGAGTCCGGTCGGGACGCGGACGAGGTCGCCCCGCCGCCGCCCGCCGCGCCGGCCCGGGTGCGGCCCGGGAAGGAGGCCCAGCGGATCTACCGCGAGCTGGTCCGCCGCGCCCACCCGGACCTGACCACCGACCGGGACGAGCAGCAGCGTCGGGCGGACTTCCTGATCCGGGTCAACGAGGCCTACGCGTACGGGGACACCGCCGCGCTGGCCGACCTGGCCGCCGAGTGGTCCACCGCACCGGAGGCCGCACCCGCCCTCGACTCCCCCGACCGGCTGGGCTGGCTGCGCCGCCGGCTGGAGTGGCTGACCGCCAAGATCACCGAGACCGCCACCGAGCAGGTCCGGCTGGAGCAGACCCCGATGGGCCAGCTGCTCGCCCTCGCCCCGCAGGACCCGGACCGCCTGCTGGAGCAGCTCGCCGAGGAACTGCTCGCGAAGGCCGCCGCGCAGCAGGCCGAGCTGGAGCGGCTGCTCGGGGCCCACCCGACCGTGCCGGTGGGCGAGAATGGCACCGATCCGAACCGAGCCCAGGAGAGCCACACGATGTTCGCGCAGATCCCCACCACCGACGCCGCCTCCGTACCCGCCGATGCCACCCTGCTGGACGTGCGCGAGCAGGACGAATGGGACGCCGGCCACGTGGACGGCGCGCTGCACATCCCGATCGGCGAGGTGATCGCCCGGATCGACGAGCTGCCGGACGCGAAGCTGTACGTGCTCTGCCGGGTCGGCGGCCGCTCCGCGCAGGTCGTCCAGTACCTGGTGCAGCAGGGCCGGGACGCGGTGAACGTGGACGGCGGGATGTACGCCTGGGAGAGCGCGGGCCGTCCGATGGTCGGCAGCGGCGGGCAGGCCGCCTTCGTCCTGTAGGCCGCGGCGCCCGCCCGGTGACGGGTAGGGCAGGATGGGCGCGCGACGCGCCGGTACCGGCCGGCGGCGCGCCGATCGGGCGGGGAGGCCATGACGGGGACCACCGACCGGGCCGCCCCCGGGAGGGCGTGGTCCGGGCCCGCGCAGCTCGTCCTCGGCCTGGCCGCCGCGGTGCTGGTGAGCGGCACCGGGCTGTTCCTCGCCGCGGTGTTCCTGCACGTCGCGCCGGACAACACGGTGTCCCGGCAGTACCGGGACGAGGTCGACGGGCTGGTCTACCCGGAGTTCGAGCAGAACTGGAAGCTGTTCGCGCCCAACCCGCTGCAGCAGAACGTCAGCGTGGACGCCCGGGTGCGCACCGTCGCCGACGGCGGCGCCACCCGGACCCACGACTGGACCGGGCTCACCGCCCGGGACCTCGCCGCGATACGGGACAACCCGGCGCCCAGCCACGTCGACCAGAACCTGCTGCGCCGCGCCTGGGACTTCTACGACGGCTCGCACGACCCGCAGGACGAGAAGCTCACCAACCCGCGCGGCAAGCTCGCCGAGCAGTACCTCAAGCGGATCGCGCTGCAGCGGATCGGCCGGGAGGCGGACGGCGAGCGCGTGCTGGAGATCCAGTTCCGGGTGACCTCGGCCACCGTCCCGCCGCCGACCTGGAGCGGTGAGGCCGCGCCGCCCGCGCCCAGGGTGCGGGAGCTGCCGTGGTGGCCGGTCGGGGACGAGGACTACCGGGGGTTGGGGTGAACGGGGCTTCGGAGCGGTCGGAGTCGGCGGAGCCGGTCGGGGCGGTCGGGCAGCGGCTGCCGGTGCGAGTGCCGCGGCAGGACGGTGCCAGGACGGACGTTCCCGGGCCGGTGGGTCCGGTGGGTCCGGTGGCGGCCTTCGGGCGGGCGGTGGAGGCGTTCACCGGGCGGGCGCTCGGACGGCACCAGGCCGCGGTGGTGCGGATCGGCTTCGGGCTGGTCTGGCTCGCCTACCTGCTGCGCGAGTGGCCCAACCGGCGGGTGCTGTACGGCGACCACTCGCCCTGGTCGATGGACCTCGCCCGGCGGTTGCTGGCCGACGACGGGGCGTTCACCGTGCTGCCCTGGTTCGACGGGCGGCTCTGGTTCGAGCTGGTCTACCACCTGGCCGTGCTGGCCGCCCTGGCGGTGCTGCTGGGCTGGCGGACCAGGGTGAGCAGCGTGCTGTTCCTGGTCACCGTGCTCTCGCTGCAGAACCGCGACGTCTTCCTCGGCGACGGCGGGGACAACATCGTCCACCTGATGGCCGTCTACCTGGTCTTCACCCGGTGCGCCGAGGTCTGGTCGCTGGACGCGCGCCGGGCCCGGACCAGGCGGGGCGGGGTGGTGCTCTGGGTGCTGCTCGGCGCGGTGCTGGCGGTCTGTCAGGCCGGCGACTTCTCCGGGGGCAGCCTGACCTGGAGCAGCCCGGCCTTCCCGTACCTGGGCTGGGCGCCGCTGTTCTGGGGGCTCTGGGCGGTGGCCGGGCTGTGGTGGACGCTCGGCCGGCTGCGACCGGAGGGCGAGCCGCGGGCGGTGCTCGACGCGCTGGCGAACATGGTGCACAACTGCGCGATGCTGGTGATCGTCACCGAGGTGGTGCTGGTCTACGCCACGGCGGGCTGGTACAAGGTGCAGGGCTCGCGCTGGCAGGACGGCACGGCGCTGTACTACCCGCTGCACCTGGACTACTTCACCCCCTGGCCGGGGCTGTCCGGGCTGCTCGGCTCGGCGCTGCTGCCGGTCTTCCTGATCTCCTACGGCACGGTGATCCTGCAGGTCGCCTTCCCGTTCACGCTGCTCGACCGGCGGGTCAAGAACGTGCTGCTGGCGGTGCTGATGGTCGAACACCTGGGCATCGCGGTGGTGCTCGGGCTGCCGGTGTTCTCGCTGGCGATGGTCGCGGCGGACGCGGTGTTCCTGCCGACCGGCGCCCTGCTGTGGGCGGCGGCGCGGCTCGGGCGGCTCCGGCAACGGCTGGTGGGGGCGCCCGGCGCCTAGGGTCTGTTCGCCGGGCAGACCCTAGGATGTCGGTATGTCCTGGTTCGCCGCCCTTCGTGACACCGCGCGGACCGGGCTCACCCTCGACCGGGCACTCACCGACCCCAAACGGGCCCTGCGCGGGGCCGTCGCCGTGGCGCTGGTGCTCTTCCCCACGCTCGCCCTCGGCGGGGTCGCCCTCGCCACCTCGGCCGCGATGGGCGCGTTCATCGCCGGCTCGGCCACCTTCCAGCGGAGCTTCCGGCCCCGCGCCAGCCTGGCCGTCGCGGCCGGGGTCGGCCTCGGGGCCAGCACCTTCCTCGGCTACCTGGCCGCCGGGGTGTACGGGCTGTTCCCGGTGCTGCTCGCGGTGTGGGCCTTCGGTGCGGGGCTCGCCTGGGCGATCGGACCGACCGCCGGAGTGGTCACCGCCAACACCCTCTCGGTGATGCTGATCGTGGTCCAACTCCCGGTCAGCGCCACCGCCGCGGTCGGCCACGGGCTGGTCGCCGCGCTCGGCGGGGTCGCCCAGGCCGCCGTCATCACCGTCTGGCCGATCGGCAGTTGGACCGCCCAGCGGGACGCCCTCGCCGACACCTACGCCGAACTCGCCGACTACGCGCGCCGGTTGAGGCAGGACCCGACCGCGCACGTGGACCCGGAACCGTTCATGACCGCACGGCACGCCTCCGCCGTGACCCCCTGGCAGGACCGCCACCGGCCGCCCGAACTGCGCGGCCTGCGCGGCATCGCCGAACGCATCCGGCCCACCCTCGCCGCGCTCGCCGACCCCAAGGTCGGCGCCCCCGAGGAGGGACCGGAACGCGACCGGGCCCGCGAGGTGCTGGCGGCCGCCGCCGAGGTGATGGACGCCCTCGCCCGGGCCGTCCGCAGCGGCGACCCCGTCCGGCTCCCCCGCTCGGCCCCCACCCTGACCCTGGTCCGGCCGGATGAGGGGACGCCGCTGCAGGGCGCGGCCCGGCGCTCCGCCCGACGCCTCGGCGGGCTGCTGCGCAAGGCCGCGGACACCCTGGACCGCAACGACGAGGACACCATCACCACGCCCGTGGTCGGCGCGGGCGGGGCCCTGCACAAGCCGTCGATCCCGCGGATGCTGCCGGTCGCGCTGCGGGCCGTCCGTCGGCAGCTGCGGCCGCGCTCGGCGATCTTCCAGCACGCCGTACGGCTGTCCGGAGTGGTCACCGTCGCCTACCTGCTGGCCCGGCTGGCCGGGTTCCACCACGGGTACTGGGCGCCGATGACCGCCGCGATGGTGATGCGGCCGGACTTCGCCCAGACCTACAGCCGGGGGGTCGCCCGGCTGGCCGGGACGGTCGTCGGGGTCGCGGTCTCGACGCTGGTGGTGCAGCTCGCCCACCCGGGGGAATGGGTGCTCGCCGCGCTGGCCGTCCTGTGCATCGGCGGGGCGTACCTGGCGTTCCGGACCGGGTACGCGCTGACGACGGTCGGGATCTCGACGTACGTGGTGTTCCTGCTCGGGCTGCAGGCCGGGAACCCGTTGCAGACGGCCTTCGAACGGGTCGGGCTCACCCTGCTCGGTGGGTCGCTGGCGCTGCTGACGTACGCGCTGTTCCCCACCTGGCAGACCGCCCGGCTCGGGGAGCGGCTCGCCGAGTGGCTGGCGGCGGCGGGGCGGTACGCGGCGGCGGTGGTCGCCTGCTACGAGCAGCCGGGGGCGCCGCGGGGGCGTACGGTGCGGTCCGCGCTGCTGGACTCGCGGGAGGCGCGGTCGGAGCTGCTCCAGGCCATGCAGCGGGCGGACGCCGAACCGGGGCGGCACGAGTCGGGACTGACCGGGGTGACCAGGCGCCAGATCGACCGGGCGCGGGCGGCGGTCGGGCACCTGGGGCGGGCGGCGGTGCTGCTGGAGGCGCACCTGCCGGCCGCCGACGCCGAGCCGGTGCCGGGGGCGGCGGAGTACGCGGAGGAGCTGCGGCTGGCGACGGCGCTGGCGGCGGGGGCGCTGTTGACGGGGCGGCCGGTGGAGTTCGGGGCGGTGCGGGGGGCGCAGGCGCGGTTGGAGGAGGGGTTGGTGGGGGCGGGGGTGCAGGGGGATGTGGTGAGGGCGGGGACTCGGTTGGTGGGGGTGGCTTTGCGGGATCTGGAGAGGGCTTTGCGGGGGAGTTCGGAGGAGCGGTAGGGGGGTGCTGCGGGGGGCTGTTGTGTGGGTGGGCTTTCGGGAGGGTGGGTGGTTCCGGGGGCGGTTCCGGGGGTGGGTGCTCCGGGGGCTGGGTGATTTTCGGACCGCCGACCCTCATCGCGCGGGGTGCTCGTCGTTGGCGGTCTGAAAATCACCCGTCACGCCCCTCTCCGCACCCACCCCCTCCACCGCCCCCTTCCGCAGCGCGTCCCTTTCGCCTGGGTGGGTGGGGTGAGGGGGGAGGTGGGGGGTGGGCGTGGGTGGGTGGCACCTACCCCTTCCGCAGTGCGTTCCTCTCGCCTGGGTGGGTGAGGGGAGGTGGGCGTGGGTGGGTGCGGGACGGGGAGGGGGTGAGGTGGGTTGGGGTGGGAGAGTGACCGGCATGGATGACGAGCTGGTGCGGGTGTGGCGGGTGGCCGAGCGGGAGCCGGGGGTGGTGCTGTTGGACGGGTTCCATCCGCTGAAGCACGCGTTGCGGTTCGGGGGCGAGGTGCGGCGGGTGCTGACGGCGGACCGGGGGGCGTTGCTGGCCCTGGCCGGTGAGCTGGCGCCGGATGTGGTGGCGGCGGTGGAGGCGTTGGCGGTGGAGGTCGAGGAGTCGCGGCTGCGGGTGCTGGCGCCCCGGCTGCATCCGACCGGGGTGGTCGCCTTGGCGGTGCGGCCGTCGGTGGCGGCCAACCGGGCGGTGCTGGCGGAGCGGCCGCGGCGGGCGCCGGTGGTGGTGCTGGAGAACCCGCGGAACCTGGGGAACGTCGGGGCGGTGATCCGGCTGGCGGCCGGGTTCGGGGCGACCGGGGTGGTGACCACGGGTGAGCTGGATCCCTGGCACCCGACGGTGCTGCGCGGGAGTGCGGGGCTGCACTTCGCGACCGCGGTGGAGCGGGTGGGTCTGCCGGAGCTGCCGGCCGGCCCGCTGTACGTGTTGGATCCGGAGGGGACGGACATCCGGGACCTGCCGTTTCCGGACGACGCGCTGCTGGCCTTCGGGACGGAGCGGCACGGGGTGTCGGCGGAGCTCAAGGCGCGGGCCGACCGGTTGGTGGCGGTGCCGATGCAGCCGGGGGTGTCCAGCTTCAACCTGGCGACGAGCGTGGCGATGGGGCTGTTCCACTGGATGTCGGGGCGGCGCTGAGGCGCGGCACCGGTGCCGCACCTCAGCGCCCTCAGGAGAAGAGGGCGCGCCAGGTGTCGGGGCCCGGGTAGCCGTCGGCCTCGCTGCCGCGCCAGCCCTGGGCGAGTTGGAAGGCCTGGGTGGCCTTGCGGTCGGCTTCGCCCCACCGGGGGCCGGGGCCGGTGGTGTAGGAGCCGCCGAAGCCCTTGCGGACCAGCTGTTCGCCGAGTTGGCGGACGTGGTCGTTGCTCTGGCCGGGGGCGAAGTACCGGGTGCCGGGGAAGGCCGGGGGGCCGGTGGGCGGCGGGGGCGGCAGGGGGGCGCCGGCGCCGATGTCGCGGCCCTTGTTGTTGACCAGGAAGTCCCAGGTGTCCTTGCCCGGGAGGCCGTCGGCCTCGCTGCCGCGCCAGCCCTGGGCGAGTTGGAAGGCCTGGGTGGCCTTGCGGTCGGCTTCGCCCCACCGGGGGCCGGGGCCGGTGGTGTAGAAGCGGGCGCCGCCGCGCTGGACCAGCATCTGGCCGAGCCTGGTGACGTACGCGTTGTCGGCGCCGGGGCCGAACTTGTCCGCGCCGGGGAAGGCGTTGCCGGAGGGGGCGCCGTCGCTGCTGCCGCCGGACAGGCCGGTGTAGCGGTAGGGGACGTAGGAGCCGGAGTTGTTCCAGTAGGCGTACGGGGTGGCGCGCTTCTTGGTGCCGGGGGAGGTCTGCTCGTAGGCGAGGTACCTGGTGCGGGAGGAGTCCGTCCAGCCGGCGAAGATCGTCACGTGCGAACCGGCCTGGGGGTTGGCCGCGTTGTTGTAGATCAGCACGTCGCCGGGCTGGAGGTCGTTCCGGTTGATCCGTTCGGCGAAGTTCGGCAGGGTCCAGGTGGTCTGGTTGCTGCCGAGGCCCCAGGCCATCGAGACGAAGCCGGAGCAGTCCTGGCGGTAGCCGTCCGACCAGTAGCGGCCCATGCTGTACGGCACGGCCTGGTCGACCCAGGCCTGGGCGCGCTGGACGATCCGGGCCCGGGTGACGGGCTGGGCGGCGAGCCGGGGGGCGGCGAAGGAGCGTGCGCCGGGGGCGTCGCCGCCGTAGAGGCCGCTGACCTCGCCCTGGGGGGTCCGCGGCGGCTGGCTGGTGTTGCTGCCGCCCGGGGTGGGGCCGGGCGCGGGGGCCGCGGCGGCGGTGCCGCCGCCGATCGCGGTGCCCACGGCGGCCATCAGGACGGCGGCCCGGCGGCGGACGGAGCGGGCCGCGGCATGGCCGCCCTCGTGGACCGGCGCGGCGTGCAGCCGGGCGCGGCGGCGGGCGTTGCAGCCCCCGCATATGCAGTCCTCGTCCGGGTCGACCTCGTCGAACTCCATCAGTGGGTCGGTGAGGGTCATGCTCCGCCTCTTTTCCTGCGGTCCTTCCTGGTCGACGCCTGACGGCGGGACAGGAACGGCCTTCCCGGGCCGACCGCGTGTTATGGGGACCAAAGTCCCAAAGCGGGCGGGGTGCGGCGCGGTGGATTGAGCCGGACGGGTGAGGGGCCTCTCCCGTCATTCGGCCGGGGGCGCCCCCAGGACCGCCCGGTCGGGTCGGTACGGACGCTGAGTCGACGTCAGCGCGGGTTGGCGGGCGAGTACTCGGGAGCGGTCCAGGTCAGCGGGGTGGCGTCGGCTAGCTCGCGGACGCCGGTGACGGCCAGTTCGACCATCCGCTCGGCGCCGGGGGCGGACTGCCGGGCCTCCTCGGACCAGTCGGTGCGGGCCTCGCCGGTGACCAGCAGCGCCCCGCCGGTCTCCCAGTCGGGCAGCAGCAGCCCGGCCCGCGGGTCCAGCTCCAGGTTCCCGAGAGTCAGGAACATGCTGTTGCCCCGGTACTCGGGCCAGCGCAGCCGGTCCGGTGCCACCGCCTCCAGGAAGCCGGGGAAGCCGCCGCGGTGCGAGGCGTCCACCCGGCCGTCCGGGCCGGTGGTGGCGATGAAGAAGGTGTCGGCGGTGCCCGCGGCCAGCCGCTGCGCGGTGGAGAGCACCGGTCCCGAGGCGACCGTGCGGGGCGCGCCGGCGGCCGGGCGGTCCAGCGGGGTGCGGCGCTGGATGTACTTGGGGCAGTTGGACACCACCTCCTCGGCGTGGACCACCAGCCCGCCCCGGCCGTCCGGGGCCGAGCGGCCGTTGAGCCGCATCCGGCGCCGACCGGCCGGGTCCAGGGCGATGGTGCCCAGCTGCGCCGGGCGGGCCAGCGCCTCGGCCAGCGGATCGGCCTCGGCCGGGCGGGTGGCGACCGTCATGGTGCGTTCGTCGGGGGCCCGCAGGAAGCCGGCCGGGCCGGACAGCTGGGTGGCCCAGACCCGGCCGTCCGGGTCGGCGGCGCCGACCACCAGCATCCGCCGCTCGGTGAGGAAGCGGGCGGCCACCGCCGGGACGGTGTCGCGGATCGAGCGGCCGGCGTGGTCGGCGCGGTCGGTCGCTCCGGCGCGGGCCTGGGCGGTCCGCTCGCCGGGGTGGTAGGGGGTGGCGGTGCTGGTCATGGTGTGGCCTTAGAAGAATCCGCAGGTGGGGGCGGAGGCGTGGGGGGCTTGGGCGGCGGTCTCGTCGACTCCGGTGCGGGTGTAGACCTCCAGGCGGATGCCGTCCGGGTCGCTGAAGAAGATGCCGCCGGAGGTGGAGCCCTCGGCGTGCGGGACGACACCGTCGTAGGCGAACTCGGCGCCCAGCCCGCGCAGCAGCTCCTCGGTGGCGCGGACCTCGTCGAGGGTCTCCACCTCGAAGGAGAGGTGGTGCAGGCCGGGGGTGGCGGTGGAGAAGGTGCCGGCGCTCTGCTGCCAGAGGGTGAGCACCAGGCGGCCGTCGCGGCCGAGCATGGCGAAGCGGCGCTCGGGGTCGGTGCCCTGGTGGGTGATCTGGAGACCGAGGACGGCGCGGTAGAAGTCGGTCGAGCGGCTCAGGTCGGTGACGTTCAGGCCCACGTGGCCGGTCTGCAGGGTGCGGAGCGCGGTGGTGCTGGACATGCCTGGTCACTCCCGGGGCTGGGGCTTCCGGCGAGGCTCTTGCCTAACCGGTGTTAATGAGATTAGAGGTTAGATGATGGAGCGTCAACCGGTATGTGGGCACGAAGGGGTTAGGTGAAGTGGGCGGGGGAAGGGGTCTGGGGAACGCGGGAGCCCCGCCGGACCGGTGGTCCGACGGGGCTCCTGGGGCTCGGGGAGGGGGTGGCGCTACGGCCATTCCCAGCGGATGCCGATGTGGCCCGGCTGCTGGTCCGGGGCCAGGACGTGGGCGCTCGCGGAGGCGCCGATCCACAGCTGCTCGCGGCGGTGGTCGACGTCGGCGCCGGGCTCGCGGTCGTAGCGCTCGCAGTGCACCGGGACGGCCGCCGGGTCGAAGTGCACCTGGAGCACGTACTCGCGCACCGTGGTGGCGAAGCGGCGGCTGTACTCCATGGTCGGGCCGCCCGGCGGGATCTCCACCTCGTACTCGAAGACCGTGCTGTCGCCGTGCCCGAGCGGGCGGTCCAGCATCAGCTCGGCGACGGTCAGCCCGACCTCCGGGCGGCGGCGGACCCGGCCGAGCCGGCCGTGCCGCACCGAGGTGATCTCCGGGCAGCCGGTGGCCTCCTCGTCGGCCTTGTGCACGACCAGGCAGCGGCCGACGCCGCCGACGGTCGCGCGCACCACCTGGCGCATCCGCAGCAGGTTGGCGCGCCGCTCGGCGTCCACGTAGTACGAGTCGTGGATGCTGAGCCGCTCCAGCTCCCCGGCCGGCGGGGCGTCCAGCTCGGCGAAGATCGAGGCGATCTCCTGCTCGCCCGGCCAGACGTCCTCCAGTCCGAGGTGGAGGGTGTTGGCGGCGGCGGCCCAGCGGCCGCGCGGGCGGGGCGGGCCGAGCAGCGAGGAGAGCGAGCTGTGCGGCAGGCCGAGCAGCTCCTCCAGCAGGTGGACGGCGCGCAGCGAGCTGGCCCGCTCGGGCTGGCTGCGGCCGCGGCGCCAGTAACTCAGCGTCGTGACGCTGACCCTGACGCCGCGTTGGGCCAGGGCGGCGCGGATCCGGTCCAGACTGAGGCCGCTGGCCTCGATCGCCAGGTGCAGGGCGTCTGCGAAGCCGCCGGCCGGTGCGGGGCGGCCGGCGGACGGCGCGGGGGTCGGCGGGGCGGGGTTCGTGGGGGGCGCCGGGGCGGGCGGGTCGAGACGCTCCGTACGCGATCCGACCAGCCGCAACCGCGCGGCGTCCTGAGGTTGCTGTGCGGCCATGCGGTGACCCTCCCCGCCAGGTGAGTGCGGTGGCGCCGGACCGGCGCCGGGGCGCGCCGCCAGCAGCTTCACCGAGCTTTGGGGAACCCTATGCACGGTCGAGAGGGTACGTCATCAGTCGCGCGTATGACAGTGGTCACGGCAGGTGAACCGGATGGTTAGCGATCTTGAAACAGTGCGGAAACACGGCCGGAACGCGAGCCCCGGAAGGGGGGCGAACCGGGTGGAACGGACACCGCCGGGGCGGGCCGTGTCGGCGCCGCCCCGGCGGGGGACTGGGTGGTGCTACCGGACGGTGATCACTTGACGTTCAGCGCGACGTCGTCGATCACGAAGCTGGTCTGGTTGGAGCCGTCCTCGGTGCCGGTGAACGTGAGGGTCACGGTCTGGCCGGCGAAGGAGGTCAGGTCCAGGGTCTGCTGCACGTAGCCGGCGGCCGCGTCCGCGTTGGACCAGGTCTTCAGCGTGGTGTTGCCGGCCTTCAGGGTCAGCTTGTCGTAAGCGGTGGCGCCGGTCTCCGCGGTGTCGATGTGCAGCGCGAAGGTGAGGGTCGCGGAGGCGCAGCCGGCCGGGACCGTGACGGTCTGCGACAGGGTGTCGGTGTGGGTGGTGCCGTAGCCGTCCAGCCAGGCCTTCCAGCTGCCCGAGTGGGCCGGCTCGGAGGAGCTGTTGTCCAGCACGCTGCCGGAGGCCGTCCAGGGGGCGGCGGTGCCGCTCTCGAAGCCGCCGTTGCCGATCAGCTGGGCGGCGGTGCAGCCGCCGGCGGGCGGCGGGGTGGTGCCGCCGGTGCTTCCGCCGGTGCTGCCGCCGAGCAGGGCGGTGGTGAGGGCGTCGGCGACCGGGCTGCCCCAGCCGGTGACCTGGTCGTAGCCGGTCTTGGTGGCGAAGTCCTGGTTGGCGCCGCTGGTCACGTCGTGGAAGGCGCTGCCGTAGCCGGAGCTGTTCGCGACCGCGTACAGCTTCGGGCTCGCCTCGCCGAGGGCGGGCTGCCCGGCGGCCTTGGCCTTCTGGTTGAACTGGGCTGCGTAGCCGGCCCACAGCGGCGCGGCCGCGCTGGTGCCGCCGTAGACGTTCCAGCCACCGCCGGTGTAGATCGCGAAGCCGCTCTGCGGGTCGGCGTTGGAGGCGACGTCCGGGACGGTGCGCATGGTGCCGTTGACGCCGGTGCCGGTCTGCCAGCTGGGCTTGGCGAACACGGTGGAGACGCCGCCGCCGGCGGTGCTCCAGGCGCTCTCCGAGGAGTAGCCGTTGCTGCCGGTGACCTGGAGGTTGGTGCCGCCGACGCCGGTCTGGTGCGGGCTGGAGGCCGGGAAGTCGACCGAGGTGACGCCCGAACCGCTGGCCGAGCGGGTGCAGTCGCGCGAGCCGTCGTCCCCGGAGGCCGAGAACACCGAGATGCCCTGGGCGGCGGCCTGCTTGAAGGCGTTGTCGACGGCGGTCATCGAGGCGGCGGTGGTGTCCGGCTCGCAGGTGCCCCAGGAGATCGAGATGACCGAGGCCTTGTTGTCGGCCACGATCTTGTTGGCCATGTCGATCTCGCCCTGGTCGCTGTTGGGGGCCTCGTAGAGCAGCTGGGTGGCCTTGGGGGCCGCGCCGCGGACGATCTCGCTGTCCAGCTCGACCTCGCCCTCGCCCTGGCCGGGCGAGGAGTCGTAGTTCGCGCCGTCCACCGCGACGGTGGAGACGGCCGGGCCGGTCAGGCCGTACTGCGAGTCGTAGGTGGTCAGGTCCGAGGACTTGTAGCCGTCGAACTCCCAGAGGGCGACCGTGGTGCCGGTGCCGTCGGCGCCGGTCTTGTCCAGGTTGTAGGCGCCCCGGTACTGGGCCGGGGACATGCCGTTGGGGGTGGCGGTGGCGGCGTTCGGCGTCACCGAGTTCGGCGTGGCGATCCGGCCCTTGCGCACCGCGTGGTTGTCCAGGCCGCTCAGGCCCTGGACCACGGAGGCCAGTTCGGCGGGGATCGAGGCGGCGTCGTCGTTGGCGAAGAAGGTGCGCTGCTGCTGCGGGTCGACGTAGGCGCTCTCGTGGGTGCCGAAGGCCTGCGAGATCTGCGCGGCGGTGCCGTGGGCGTTGACCACCTGGCGGTTGGCGCTGATGTCGCCCACGGTCAGGCCCTGGGCGGTCAGGTAGGCCTTGACCTGGTCGACGGCCTGCTGGGTGGGCGCGAACTGCGCGCTGAACTGCTCCGGCGTCAGGTACTTGCCGAACTCCGGCGTGCCGGGCGTGGTGACCGCGGTGAGGAAGCGGTCCAGCTGGTCGGCGTTGCGCAGCTTGAGGCTGACGGCCACCGAGATCTGCTGCTCGGCCGGGACGTCACCCTTCTTCTCCGCGTGGGCCACCGCGGGGTTCACGGTGTTCGGCAGGGCGACGCGCGGGGCCGCGTGGGGGGTGGCGGCCTGCGCGGTGGAGACGCCGAGCGAGACGGCGGTCAGCGGCAGGACGGCTATCGCCGCGGCGAGGGCGAGGGAACGGGGGCGCACGGATCCTCCTCCGGCCGGCTGTGGGGAGCCGGCAAGGGGCAAGGCGTTCCGAGGGGTTCGGGAACGCTGGCTAGAACATGTCAGAACGGATCGGTGCTGTGGATCATGGATGGGCAATTGGTTGCTAAAAAACAGTCAACTGTGGAGGCGTGGAAAGCGGGGGATTCCATACAGTGAATGGCCGGAATTCCGGCGACGGTCCATACCGATTCGCCGCGCCGGGACCGGCCGTAGAATCGGACCGAGCCGAGGGAGGGCCATGACTGACGTGACGCCGGACCCGAGGGACCACCGGCCGCTGATCGGCGAGCCGCTGGCGCTCGACCTGCTCAACACCCGCTGGGCCGGCACACCCGTCAACGACGCGCTCACCGATGTCGAGCAGTACGGGATCTGGCTCTCCAGCAACGGGCTGAGCGGGCGCTGCACGGCCGACGAGTCCGGGCTGACGGCGATCCGGCAGGCCCGCGAGGCGATCCTGTTGGCCGCCCAGGAGGCTCGCGAGAAAGGCGAGTTGGGCGCGGCCGGGCGGAGCGGGCTGGACGCGGTGCTGGCGCACGGGCGGATCCGGCGGACGGCCGGGCCGGGCGGGGCCGAGGAGCGGGTCGAGGCCGACCGGCCGGAGTGGCTGGCGCCCTGGCTGGCGGCGGACGACTTCCTCGGGCTGCTCGGGCAGGGCGCCCACCGGGTCAAGCAGTGCGCACACGAGGCGTGCATTCTGCATTTCTTCGACGCCTCGCAGAACGGGCGCCGGCGGTGGTGCAGGATGGCGGTCTGCGGGAACCGGGCGAAGGCGGCGCGGCACTACGTGAAGGCGCGCGGTTGACGGACGACCGAACGAAGCGTCGGCGTCGCCCCGCAGACGGGAGTTCGAAGAAACGCCCTCACGGACGACCGAACGACGACTGGTCGGCGGGCGGGCCGTCCCCGCGCCCCTGGCGGAACGCGGGGACGAGCGGGCCGGTCAGGCCTCGGTGGGGGCGCCCAGCCAGCTGGTGAGGGCCTCGCGCAGTTCGCCCTGGCCCGGGTCGACGGCGCCCCAGGCGACGTAGCCGTCCGGGCGGATCAGCAGGACGGTGTCGGCGAGCTTGCCGTGCGGGTCGGCCGGGGCGGCGCAGACCAGGTGGTCCGCCCAGGGCCCGGTGGCGGCCAGCTCGTCATTGCTGACCAGGACGAACTTCCCGGCGCGCAGCGCCTCGTAGAGCCGCTCGGGTCCGACCGGGGCGCCCTCGGCGGGCTTGCTGAGGGCGGTCAGCCGGAGGTCCGGTACGCGCTTGCCGACCTGCGGGTGGGCGCCCTTGGGGGCCGGGTAGGAGATCTCGATGCCGGAGACCATCCGGGCGCCGCGCTCGGTGAGCAGGTCCAGGTGGCCGCCGATCGCGGTGAGCGCTCCGCGCAGGGCGCGGGTGGGGGCGGACTCGGCGAGGGCGATCCGGATCAGCGCGCCGGAGGTGCGCAGCACCGCCTTGCCGACCGGGTGCCGCTCGCTCTGGTAGGTGTCCAGCAGCGCGTCGCCGGCGCCGCCGCGGAGGGCGGCGGCGAGCTTCCAGGAGAGGTTGGCGGCGTCCTGGAGGCCGGTGTTCATGCCCTGGCCGCCGGCCGGGGAGTGGCAGTGGGCGGCGTCGCCGGCCAGGAAGACCCGGCCGGAGCGGTAGTTGGGGGCCTGCCGCTCGTCGCTGTGGAAGGTCGAGCTCCACCGCACGTCGTGCAGGCCGAAGTCCTCGCCCTGGGTGGCCCGGACGATCGCGGTGAGCTGCTCGGGGGTGGGGGTGGTGCCGTCCGGGTGCTGCTCGTTGCGGTCCCAGGCGATGACCCGGTACCAGCCGTCGCCGAACGGGGCGATGAAGGAGAAGCCGCTCTTGTTGGCGCCCACGGCGATCGCGTCGGCGGGCTCCCGCTCCAGCCGGACGTCGGCCAGCAGCACCGAGTCGACCACGGACTCGCCGGGGAAGGGGATGCCGAGCAGTTCGCGGACGGCGGAGCGGACGCCGTCGGTGCCGACGGCGTAGCGGGCCCGGTGCGTCCGGCCGTCGCCGGTCTCCAGAGTGACGCCCTCGGCGTCCTGGCGCAGTCCGGTGACCTCGGCGCCGCGCAGGATGGTGGCGCCGGCCCGTACGGCCCGTTCCTGGAGCGCCCGTTCGACGTGGTACTGCGGGGTGATCAGGACGAACGGGAAGCGGCTGGGCAGGGTGCTGAGGTCGATGCCGACCTTGTTCAGCATCCTCAGCCCGCTGAGCGGGCGGCCGGTGGCGATGACTTCCTCGGCGATGCCCCGGGCGTCCAGCAGTTCCAGGGTGCGGGCGTGCACGGCGAAGGCACGGGTGAGGTTCGACTCGTTGGTGCGCTTCTCCAGGACGGTGACGCCGACCCCGGCGGCGGCGAGGTCGCCGGCCAGCAGCAGTCCGGTCGGTCCGGCGCCGACGATGATGACGTCGGTTTCGGTCGTCGGCTTCACGGCCATGTATCAGCTCCCGTTGTTCGGAGGGCGGTTGGACGCCGTTTCCGGCGCTCTCCCAGCCTCCATCATCGCGGGCGCGGCTGGAGCTGTGAACCGCCGGTCCCCCGGTGGCCGTCGGCCGCCGGGGGACACGGGGGGTTCGAGGGGGCGGGCCGGCTCAGCCGTGGCGGCGGATCTCCACGGTGCGGAACCGGTTGGCGACGAAGGCGCCGTCGCAGTAGGCCGAGTTGGCGGCCGGGTTGGCGCCGGTGCCGTGCAGGTCGGAGAAGGCGGCGGTCTGGTTGGGGTAGACGCCGCCGGTGAGGTTGAGCGACAGCGAGACGCCCGAGTCCAGCGCGGCCTCGACCAGCAGGGCCTCCACCGCGGGGGAGGTGGTGTAGCCGGAGGCCGTCATGGCGCCCTTCTCGCGGACCGTGGTGCGCAGCAGTTCCACGGCGGCGGGGGTGGACTCGACGGCGACGGCGAAGGTGACCGGGCCGAAGCACTCGCTGCGGAAGACCGAGCGGTCGTCCGGCTTGTCGGCGTCCAGCTTGACCAGCGCCGGGGTGCGCAGGGTCGCGCCGGGGAAGTCCGGCGAGACCACCGCGCGCGGGGCGAGGGCGAGTTCGCCGTACTCGCCGCCGGCCGCGGCGGCCGAGCGCTGCAGCACGCCCGGGTTGACCACGGCGCCGAGGATGGCGGCGGCCCGGGCGTCGTCGGAGAGCAGGCCCTCGATGGCGGCGGCGAGATCGGTGACCACCTGGTCGAAGGACTTGTCGCCCTGGTCGGTGCCGATGCCGCCGCGCGGGATCAGCAGGTTCTGCGGGGTGGTGCACATCTGGCCGGTGTAGAGGGAGAGCGCGAAGGCCAGGTTGCCCAGCATGCCCTTGTAGTCGTCGGTGGAGTCGATCACCACCGCGTTCACGCCGGCCTTCTCGGTGTAGACCTGGGCCTGCTTGGCGTGCTCCTCCAGCCAGTCGCCGAAGGCGGTGGAGCCGGTGTAGTCGATCATCTTGATCTCGGGCCGGACGGCGAGCGACTGGGCGACGGTGCCGCCCTCGTGCTCGGCGGCCAGGCAGACCAGGTTGGCGTCGAAGCCGGCCTCGGCGAGCACCTCGCGGGCGATCGCGACGGTCAGCGCGAGCGGCAGCACGGCCCGCGGGTGCGGCTTGACCAGCACCGGGTTGCCGGTGGCCAGCGAGGCGAACAGGCCCGGGTAGCCGTTCCAGGTGGGGAAGGTGTTGCAGCCGATCAGCAGGGCGAGGCCGCGCGGGACGACGGTGAACTGCTTGGTCATGACCAGCGGCTCGCGCTTGCCCTGGGGCTTGGTCCAGCCGGCCTGCTCGGGCAGCCGGGTCTGCTCGGCGTACGCGTAGGCGACGGCCTCCAGGCCGCGGTCCTGGGCGTGCGGGCCGCCGGCCTGGAAGGCCATGCCGTAGGCCTGGCCGGTGGTGTGCATGACGGCCTGGGCGAACTCGTGCGAGCGGGCGTTGATCCGGTGCAGGATCTCCAGGCAGACGGCGGCGCGGTGCAGCGGCGAGGCGGCGGCCCAGCCGGGCCGGGCGGCGCTCAGCGCGGCGATCAGCGCGTCCGGGGCGGCGTGCGGGTAGGTGATGCCCAGCTCGATGCCGTACGGGGAGGCCTCGCCGCCGACCTGGTCGCCGTCGCCGGGGTGGCCGTCGAGGGCGAAGGGCTTGCCGAGCAGCGCGTCGAAGGCGGCCTTGCCGTCCGCCGGGCCGCTCTCGCCGTAGGCCTTCGGGAACTCGGGGTACGGGGACCAGTAGTCGCGCTTCGCGGCGGCGGCGAGCGCGGCGTCCAGGGTGGCCTGGTGGCGCTCGACCAGCTCGCCGACGAAGGGGTGGGTGACCGCTGCGGACATCTGTGCGCTCCTCAGAGGGGAGGACGGGACACGTCACAGGGTAACCGAACGATCGGTCGGTTCAAGAGGGTGCCGGGAACGGATTGCGGCCGGGGCGCCGGGGGCGGGAAGCGGATGGGGCGGGGGCGGGAAGGGGACGGGGCGCTGGGGCGGGAAAGGAACGGGGGCGCGTCCTGGTCGGACGCGCCCCCGGAGGCCTTCGGCGGGCCGGGTCTACGGCACCCCGAGCTCGAAGATCACGTACCCGGCGTACCAGCCCGAGGCGATCGCGCCCGTCCCCAGCACCGTCGCCAGCACCGGCCAGCTGAGCTTGCGCATCCCCACCGCGAGTGCGATGAACAGCGGGAAGGCCGGCAGCAGGTAGCGCGACACGTTGCCGAAGATGCCCAGGCTGCCGAGCACCGAGACGATCGTGGCCAGCGTGTAGGCGGTCAGCACCAGCGGCGGGCGCAGCCGCACCAGCAGCACGATCAGCACCGGCAGGCTGAACACGATCAGGGTGGCCAGGAGGTCCGGCACGGGGAACGCGAAGGGGTAGTCGCTGCGGCCCAGCAGCACCCCGCGGATCGCCTGCCAGGTGCCCTGGCCGCCGTCGAAGTAGTGCAGCCAGGCGTCGTGCTGCAGCCGGAAGTAGCCGCCCCACTCGCCGGTCCGCGAGCCCACCCAGGCCACGTAGCCCAGCAGGCCGACCGGGGCCAGCAGCATCGCCGCCAGCGGGCGCAGCACCCCGCTCTCCCGCCGGTACAGCTCGACCAGCGCGGCCAGGCCGACCGCGCCGATCAGCGCCGCCGCGGTCGGCCGGTTGAGCCCGGCGACCAGGGTCACCACCCCGGCCGCCACCCACTGCTTGGTCATCACCAGGTAGCAGGCCCAGGCCGCCAGCGCGACGAACAGCGAGTCCGAGTAGACCGCCCACTCCGCGCCCGAGCCGGGCGCGATCGCCCAGAGCCCGGCCGCGATCACGCCCGCGCGGGGACCGGACAGCTTCTCCACCACGGCGTAGATCCCGGCGGCGGCGAACAGCGAGGCCAGCACCGAGACCAGCATCCCGGCGCCGTAGAGGCCGAGGCCGGTGGCGTCCGAGGTCAGCCGCATCAGGCCCGGGTAGAGCGGGAAGAAGGCGGCCGAGTTCTGCTCGATGTTGAAGCCCGGCTGGCCGCCCGGGATCGGCACCAGCGCCGGGTGGTAACCGAACTGGGCGACCTGCTGGTACCACCAGCCGTCCCAGCTGGCCAGCACGTCCCAGGGGTTGGCGCCGCCGCCGAACCGGGCCGGCTTCTTGGCGTAGTCGCCGGCGAAGGAGAGCAGCTTCATGAAGACGGTGAAGCCGATCAGCTTGAGCACCGCGTAGCACCACACGGCCGGGCCGAACCGCACCACCAGTGCCTGGGCGCGCTCCTGCCAGGTGCGCGGGGAGCCCTCCGGCTGCCCGCTGCGCTGGTCGGGCACGTCGGAGGAGACTGCCGGTATTGCGTTCATCAGCTGCGAACCCCAGGCTGCTGGACGTGGACGATCGTCCGCCGAGTCTAGGGGGTCCCCTCTCCGGCTGGTGTGGACCAGCTGGACCCGATCGCGTGCCGCGCGGGGCGGCCGGGGATACTCGGAGGATGGCCGATCACACCACGCGCACCGCCTACACCGTCGAGTCACTGCTCGCGGTGACCGTCGACGTGTTCAACGAGCGCGGATACGACGGCACCTCGATGGAGGACCTCTCCCGGGCGGCCGGGATCTCCAAGTCCTCGATCTACCACCACGTCCGCGGCAAGGAGGAACTGCTGCGGCTGGCCGTCGGGCGGGCGCTGGACGGGCTGTTCGCGATCCTGGCCGAGCCGGCGGCGGTGACCGGCCCGGCGGTGGAGCGGCTGGAGCACGTGGTGCGGCGCACCGCGGAGGTGCTGCTGGCGGAGCTGCCGTACGTGACCCTGCTGCTGCGGGTGCGCGGCAACACGGCCACCGAGCTGTGGGCGCTGGAGCGGCGCCGGGACTTCGACCACCAGGTGGCGGAGCTGGTGCGGGCGGCCGTCGCGGACGGCTCGCTGCGCGGGGACGTGGAGCCGCGGCTGGCCACCCGGCTGCTGTTCGGGATGATCAACTCGATCGTGGAGTGGTACCGGCCGGGGCTGAAGGCGGCCGACGGGGTCGCGGACGCCGTGGTGCACCTGGCCTTCGACGGGCTGCGGGCGCGGTAGGCGGTCGCCGGGCGGCGTGCGGCAGGGTGCCCTGAGCTCCCCGGAGGCGAAGGGCACCTAATCGGGCGGCACCTGGTCGGTCTCCTCGAACACCAGCATGGTCTGGGTGCCGAGCACCTGCGGGATGGACTGGATGCGGTTGAGCACCAGCTCCCGCAGGGCGTGGTTGTCGGCGGTGTGCACCAGCAGCAGGACATCGAAGTCCCCGCCGACCAGGGCGATGTGGGCGACCCCGGGCAGCGCCAGCAGCTGCTCCCGCACGGTGCGCCAGGAGTTCTGCACGATCTTCAGGGTGATGTACGCGGACGCGCCCTGACCTGCCCGTTCGTGGTCCACCCGGGCGGTGAAGCCGCGGATGATGCCGTCCTCGACCATCCTGGAGATCCGGGCGTACGCATTGGCCCGGGACACGTGCACCCGCTCGGCCACCGAGCGGATCGAGGCGCGGCCGTCCTGCTGCAGCAGCCGAAGGATCGACCGGTCGACCCGGTCGAGTCTGGACATCTGTTCAGCCGACATGACCCCCCACCCTCGACGATTGGACACACTGCCACCAGTCGACCGCCACTCTGGCCGAATGTCCACCACCTTGTCACGCTTCTGGTCAAAGTGAACAGACGACCGAACAATCGGTAGGGAGCCCCCGCCACCCATGGAGGTGCCCCGAGATGACCGTTCTCGACCACAGACACCACACCGGAGTGCCCGGCTGGATGCCCGGGGCCACCGCCCCGCGCACCGATCCGGCCCCGCTCCTCCCGGACGTCTCCCCCGTCCGGGTGCTCGGCACCCCCGCGCTGGAGAAGTACGACCCGGCGCTGCTGCGCGAGCTCTACCGGCGACTCGTCGTCGGCCGCCGCTACAACCAGCAGGCCACCACTCTGACCAAGCAGGGCCGCCTCGCCGTCTACCCGGCGTCCACCGGGCAGGAGGCCTGCCAGGTCGCCGCCGCCCTGGTGCTCGGCGAGCGCGACTGGCTGTTCCCCAGCTACCGCGACACCCTCGCGGTGGTCTCCCGCGGGGTCGACCCGCTGGAGGCGCTGACCCTGCTGCGCGGCAACGCCCACACCGGCTACGACCCCCGCGCCAGCCGGACCGCCCCGCTCTGCACCCCGCTCGGCACCCAGGCCCCGCACGCCGTCGGACTGGCCCACGCCGCCCGGCTGCGCGGCGAGCCGGCGGTCGCGCTGGCCCTGCTCGGTGACGGTGGCACCAGCGAGGGTGACTTCCACGAGGCGCTGAACTTCGCCGCCGTGCTGCGGGCGCCGGTGGTCTTCCTGGTGCAGAACAACGGCTACGCGATCTCCGTCCCGCTCAGCGCGCAGTCCGTAGCGCCCAGCCTCGCCCACAAGGCGGTCGGCTACGGCATGCCGGGCCGGCTGGTGGACGGCAATGACGCGCCCGCCCTGCACTCGGTGCTCAGCGAGGCGGTGGAGCGCGCCCGCGCCGGCGACGGCCCGACCCTGGTCGAGGCGCTGACCTACCGGATCGAGGCGCACACCAATGCCGACGACGCCACCCGCTACCGCACCGAGTCCGAGGTGGAGGCCTGGCGGGAGCACGACCCGATCCTGCTGATGGACCGCGCCCTGCGCGCACTCGACATCCTGGACGACGAGTTGGTCCAGCAGGCGGCCGACGAGGCCGAGGCGCTGGCGGCCCGGATGCGGGCCGAGTTCCATGCCGACCCGGAGCTCGACCCGATGGCCCTGTTCGCCCATGTCTACGCCGAGCCGACCCCGCAACTGCAGGAACAGGCAGCCCAGTTGGCAGCCGAGCTGGCCGCCGAAGCCGAGGTGCAGCACTGATGTCGACCTCAACCCCCACCCGCACCCTGAGCATGGCGCAGGCGCTCAACTCCGCGCTGCGGGACGCCCTGCGGGAGGACCCGACGGTCCATGTGCTCGGTGAGGACGTCGGCGCGCTCGGCGGCGTCTTCCGGATCACCGACGGGCTCACCGCCGAGTTCGGCGCCGACCGCTGCCTGGACACCCCGCTCGCCGAGGCCGGCATCCTCGGCACCGCGATCGGCATGGCGATGTACGGGCTGCGCCCGGTGGTCGAGATGCAGTTCGACGCCTTCGCCTACCCGGCGCTGGAGCAGCTGTTCTCGCACGTCGCCAAGATGCGCAACCGCACGGCCGGCCGGCTCCCGCTGCCGATCACCGTGCGCATCCCGTACGGCGGCGGCATCGGCGGCGTCGAGCACCACAGCGACGCCTCCGAGGCGTACTACGCCAGCACCCCCGGCCTGCACGTGGTCACCCCCGGGACGGTCGCCGACGCCTACGGGCTGCTGCGCGCCTCGATCGCCTCCGACGACCCGGTGGTCTTCCTGGAGCCCAAGCGGCTCTACTGGGGCAAGGCCGACCTCGACCCGACCGCGCCGGTCGAGCCGATCGGGAAGGCCGCACTGCGGCGCAGCGGCACCTCCGCCGTGCTGATCACCTACGGCCCCTCGCTGCCGGTCTGCCTGGAGGCGGCCGAGGCGGCGCGGGCCGAGGGCTGGGAGCTCGCGGTGCTCGACCTGCGCACCCTGGTGCCCTTCGACGACGAGACCGTCACCCGGGTGGTGCGCTCGATCGGGCGCGCCGTGGTGGTGCACGAGGCGAGCGGTTTCGGCGGCACCGGCGCGGAGATCGCCGCCCGGATCACCGAGCGCTGCTTCCACCACCTGGCCGCGCCCGTGCTGCGGGTCACCGGCTTCGACATCCCGTACCCGCCGCCGATGCTGGAGCACCACCACCTGCCCGGAGTGGACCGGATCCTGGACGCGGTCGCCCGGCTGCAGTGGGAGGACTGAGGATGATGCCCGTCGTACGGGAGTTCCGGCTGCCCGACCTCGGTGAGGGACTCACCGGGGCGGAGGTGGTGCGCTGGATGGTCGAGGTCGGTGAGGTGATCGCGGTCGACCAGCCGGTGGTGGAGGTGGAGACGGCCAAGGCCGTGGTGGAGGTGCCCTGCCCGTACGGCGGGGTGGTCACCGCGCGGTACGGCGCGGAGGGCGAGGAGATCGCCGTGGGCGCGCCGTTGGTGACGGTCGCGGTGGCCTCGGCGGGTTCGGACGGTTCCCCGGAGGGCGCTCCGGAGGCTCCGGCCGCGCTGTCGGCGGAGGTCGAGCGGCCGCTGGTCGGGTACGGGGTGGCCGAGAGCAGGGGTGGACGGCGGCGCCGGGTGGGGGCCGCCGCCCCGGCGGCGGTCGCGGTCGCGCCGACCGCTCCGGTTGCCCCCGTCGCTCCGACCGTTCCGGTCGCTCCGGTTGCGCTGACCGCTCCGGTCGTGGTGCCGGTGATCTCGCCGCTGGTGCGGCGGTTGGCCCGGGAGCAGGGGGTCGACCTGGCCGCGCTCACCGGCAGCGGGCCGGACGGGCTGATCATGCGGGCGGACGTCGAACGGGCGGTAGCGGCCAAGGTGGCCGCTCCGGTGGTGGCCGCTCCGGCCGTCGCGGCTCCGGGGGGCGACGTCGTCCCGCTGCGCGGGCTGCGCAAGGCGGTGGCCGAGAAGCTCAGCCGCAGCCACCGGGAGATTCCCGCCGCGACCTGCTGGGTGGACGCAGACGCCACCGAACTGATGTCGCTGCGAAGGCAGTTGAATGCCACGCCGGGGCCGAAGGTGAGCGTGCTGGCGCTGCTGGCCCGGATCTGCACGGTGGCGCTGGCGCGCTTCCCCGAGCTCAACTCCAGTGTGACCGAGGACGGTTCGGGCATCGTCCGGCACTCGGCGGTGCACCTGGGCTTCGCGGCCCAGGGGGAGCGCGGACTGGTCGTCCCGGTGGTCCGGGACGCCCACACCCGCAGCACCGAGCAACTCGGTGAGGAGCTGGCCCGGTTGACCGAGTCGGCGCGCAGTGGGTCGCTCACTCCTGCCGAACTGACCGGCGGCACCTTCACGTTGAACAACTACGGGGTGTTCGGCGTGGACGGCTCCACCCCGATCCTCAACCACCCCGAGGCGGCGATGCTCGGGGTCGGCCGGATCGTGGCCAAACCCTGGGTGCACGGCGGGCAGTTGGCGGTCCGCGAGGTGACCCAGTTGTCGTTCACCTTCGACCACCGGGTCTGCGACGGCGGGACGGCGGGCGGTTTCCTGCGGTTCGTGGCCGACTGTGTCGAACAGCCGGGGATGCTGCTGCGGCAGCTCTGAGCGGGCCGGAGCTGGACCGCTCCGAGCAGGGCGGGGTCGCCCTGGGTGTGCTGCTCGGCACTCAGGGCGACCGCCGATCGAGCGAGAGTAGCGCGTTCCCGGGCCGGGCGTGCGGGCTTCACATGATTTGTCGGATGAGCAGTTCGGGCGTGCCACGCTGCCTAGGCGTCAGCAGAGACAAGCCAGGTGGTGGCGCAGGCCGGCCGGAGGCGAAACGATTCTCTTGGGTACTCGAAACGTTGCGGTGAAGTCCCGCAGAACACTCCTGATCCGCACCGGGCACGGCTCGGCGGAGGCCGCCTCCGTCCCGGGCCTGCCGGAGGTGCCGCCGGTGCCGGCGGACCCGCCCGACCTGCCGCCCACGGCGGTGCACCTGCCGCCGGTCGCGCCACCGGTCGTGCCGCCCCCGCCCACCGAGCCGCCGGCCGTCCCCGCGCCCAGCTACCCGGAGCCGCCCTCGACCACCGGCACCGCCCCCTCCTTCCAGCCGCTGCTCACCGCTGCCCCCAGTCTCAACTGGGCCGGCCCCGGCGACAGTTGGAGCGACGCCTGGGCCACGCCACCGTCCGCCGGGCCGTCCGCCGGGCCGTCGGCGCCCGGCATGCCGGGCGGCGTGGTTCCGATCGCCGCCGCCTCCGGCGTCGAACTACCGCTCACCGCACGGGACATCGAGCTGATCCGGGCCAGCCTCGCAGTGGTCGAGCCGGTCGCCGACCGAGCCACCGCGCACTTCTACGCCCTGCTCTTCCTGCACCACCCCGAGGTCCGCTCGCTCTTCCCCGCCGCCATGGACGTCCAGCGCGACCGGCTGTTCCGCGCCCTGCTGGCCGCCGCCCGCGGTGCCGAGGACCCAGCGGCGCTGCGCACCCGGCTGAGCGCGCTCGGCCGCGGCCACCGCCGCTACGGCACCCTGACCGGCCACTACGCCCCGGTGGGGGAGTGCCTGGTGCAGGCGCTGGCCCGGTACGCGGGCAGCCGCTGGGACGCCGAGACCGAACTGGCCTGGCGCCGCGCCTACCGGCTGATCTCCACCCTCATGATCGAGGCCGCCGAGGAGGCAGCCCGTACCTCGCCGCCCTGGTGGCAGGGCGAGGTGGTCCGGCACGAGCACCGCACCCGGGACGTCGCGGTGCTCACCGTCCGCCCGGACCAGGCCTACCCGTTCCGGGCCGGTCAGTACTGCAGCCTGGAGACACCCTGGTGGCCTCGGGTCTGGCGGCCCTACTCCTTCGCCTCCGCACCGCGCCCGGACGGGCTGCTGACCTTCCACGTCAAGGCCGTCCAGGCGGGCTGGGTGAGCAACGCGCTGGTGCACCGGGCCGCCCCCGGGGACGTCCTGCGGCTGGGCCCGGCGGCCGGCTCGATGACCGTCGACCACACCGCCGGCGCCGACCTGCTCTGCCTCGGCGGCGGCACCGGCATCGCGCCGATCCGCGCCCTGGTCGAGGAGGCGGCCGAGCACGGTGCGTCCGGGGGCAGCGTCGAGGTGTTCTACGGGGCCCGGAGCGCCGCCGAGCTGTACGAGCTGGACGCGCTGCGCCAGCTGGCCGGGCGGCTGCCCTGGCTGACAGTACGGCCGGTGCTGTCCGGCACCGGACCGGCCGAGGGCGTGCTGACCGGTGAACTGCCAGAGGTGGTGGGCCGGTTCGGGCCGTGGGCCGGCCGGGAGGCGGTGCTCAGCGGCCCGCCCGCGATGGTCCGGCGCGGAGTCGGGGTGCTGCTGCGGGCGGGCCTGCCGGCCGAGCGGATCCGGCACGACCTGGTCGGCGAACTGGCGGCGGGATAGCGGCCGGGCCGGGCCGGGGCGGGGCGGGGCAGGGCGGCGGCCGGGTCGGCGGCCCGGTGGTCAGCCGAGGTCGGGAGCGAGGAGCGCGCGGATGCCCTCGATGTTGGCCGCGAGGTACGCCCGCAGCCGGGGCGGGACGACGTTCACCGAGGTCACGCCCTCACGGGTGAACGGCAGCCGGACCACCTCGTACTCGCCGTTCGGGTCCGTCACCTCGGGCCCGTGCCGCCGGCTGAGGTCCATCGAGGCCAGCCGGCAGACGAAGAAGTGCTGCACCTTCACCCCGTGCGGGTGGAGCAGGGTGCCGTCGTCGTGGTGCGTGTGGCTGATGGTGTCGACGAAGGCGGGCACCACGTCCACGACCTTGCCGCCGAGTTCCTCGTCCACCTCGCGGTGCAGCGCCTCGACCACCGTGCGGTCCTCGGGTTCGACCCCGCCGCCCGGGGTGATCCAGTACGGGTGCGGCGCCCCGGGCCGGACCCGCCGGATCAGCACGATCGAGGCCGGGCCGTGCGGATCGTCCGGGTCCAGCTCCAGCAGGATCGCCCGCGCGGTCCGCTTGACCACCGGGCGCGGCGGCGGGGTTCGGTTGTCGGGGCTCATGGCGACCTCCGGGGCTGGCGCGTTGTGCGGGAGTGTCCCGCGCCGGGCCGGGGTCGAAACGCCCGGGATGGGGGGAATGGGCCCGCCGTGGGTGCTCCGAGGCCCGCCGTTCGGCCGCTGGATCCGCCCGTTCGTCTCCGCACGCTCCGTGCCGGGCCCGGTGAGGTCACTCGTTCACCATGTGAAAAAGCACGCCTTGTCCACGACCTGCCCAAACATGGACGATGAGGATCGAACGTGGATTGCCTGCCCGAAACCGTCGAAACCATGTCCGGCCGCCGGCGGAACCCTCATCCCCACACACCGAGGCCGGGCAGAAGAGAGGTACTGGCGCCATGCAGCACAGCACAGTCCAGGGGCACCTGGTGATGAACCTCGTGGTCTCGCCCGAGCTGTCCTTCAGCCTCGTGGTGGACCTGGCGTACGAGCCCGGCGATCCGTACGCGCTCCGGTGCACCTTCCACCTCCCCGGCGACGCCCCGGTCACCTGGGTGTTCGCGCGTGAGCTGCTGCTCGACGGCCTCAGCGGCCCGGCCGGCGAGGGCGACGTGCGCATCCACCCGGTCGACGGGGAGCTCTCGGAGGTCTCCATCGAGCTGCACTCCCCCAACGGGGACGCGCTGCTGCGTGCCCCCGCGCCCCCGCTGATCGCCTTCCTGGCACGCACCGACCGGCTGGTGCCGATGGGGCAGGAACGCACCGGCCGGGAGCTCGACGCCCAGCTCGCGGACATCCTCCGGGGATGCGACGCGGGGTGAGGCGCCGAGTCCCCGGGGTGAGTCCCCGGGGGTGAGTCCCGGGATACGACGAAGGGGCCCGCACCCGGGGGAACACCCGGGCACGGGCCCCTCTCGCGTCCGCGAGCGACACCGCGCACGACGGGGTCAGTCGTCGTCCAGGGCCAGGTGCAGACCCCAGGCGACCAGGCTGATGATCAGCGAACCGACGAGCGCGGAACCGAAGTTGACCACGTGGAAGTCCAGCTCCAGCTTGGTCGACGCCCAGGACGTCAGCAGCAGCATCAGGGCGTTGATCACAAAGGTGATCAGGCCCAGCGTGAGGATGAACAACGGGAACGAGAACAGCTTCACCACCGGCTTGATCAGCCAGTTGATGAGCCCGAAGACGACGGCGACGCCGAGCACCGTCAGCGCCTTGTGCTGCCAGTCGGCCTTGCCCTGGGCGAGTTGGATGCCGCTGACGATCCAGGCGGCGACCCAGATGGCCGCCGCGTTGATCAGTGTTTTGATGACGAAACCCTTCATGGCGCCCAAGCCTGACAGGCGCCCCGGCCCGGGGGAAGCTCCCGTAGGAGGAGCTGGTGTTGAATGCCCCTGGTCCGGGAGGTGGACGGGACGGCCCGGGCGGACCGCCGAAGGGCGGGTGACGGAGGAGGACGGCAGCGGTGAAGGTGTTCCGGCTGGACGAACTGGACGCGGAGCGGGCGGCCAACGACGGCGCGTACCTGCGGTTCCTGCGCGAACCCCGGATGTCCGCCGGCCTGTACGCGCTCTCCCCCGGCGACACCGACACCCAGACCGCCCACGACCAGGACGAGATCTACCAGGTGATCAGCGGCCGGGCCGAGCTGACCGTCGGCGTCGAGACCACGACCGTCGCGCGCGGCACCGTGGTGTACGTCCCGGCCGGCACCCCGCACCGCTTCCACCACATCACCGAGGAACTGCGGGTCCTGGTGGTGTTCTCCCCGCCGGAGGACTGACCCCGTCCGCCCGTCGTAGGGTCGGTCGTATGACCCGCAGCCTCACCGACGAGCTCTGGGCGTCGATCGAGCCGATCTACGCCGAGATCCTCGCCCACCCCTTCATCGGCGGCCTCACCGACGGCACCCTGCCGCGCGAGGCGTTCCGACACTTCGTCGTCCAGGACTCCCACTACCTGCGCGACTACGCCCGCGCGCTCGCCGTCTGCGCCGCCAAGGCCCCCGGCGAGGCCGACGTCCGGGCCTTCGCCGACGACGCGGTCGGTGCGCTGGCCGCCGAGCAGGGGATGCACGCCGAGTTCCTGACCGCCTTCGGCGGCACCGCCGAGCAGGCCGCCGCCGAACCGGTGCTGCCCACCACCCGGGCCTACACCAGCTACCTGCTGGCCACCGTGTACGGCGGTTCGTTCGCCGAGGCGCTCGGCGCGGTACTGCCCTGCTACTGGATCTACGCCAGGGTCGGCGAGGCGCTGCTCGCCCAGGGCTCCCCCGACCCGCTGTACGCCAAGTGGATCGCCACCTACGGCGACGAGGCCTTCCAGTCCGTGGTGCGCCGGGTGCTGGCGCTCACCGACCGGCTCGGCGAGGAGCTGTCGGCGGCCGAACGGCGCAAGGTGGTCGAGCACTTCGGGACCACCTCGCGCTACGAGTGGATGTTCTGGGACGCCGCCTGGCGCGGGGAGCGCTGGCCGGTCTGACCCGACCCCCCGCCGTTTCTCGGGGGTCTTCCCGGGGGTGCGGATAGGGGTGATCTAGGGGTTCTCTCCGGGCCGCAGGCCCTCGTTCCGCCGCCTGCGCCCCCGTACGATCGAAGCATCGGAAGCAAGCGGGATGCGGCCACCGAACGGCAGCCGGCCCGAGGGGAGAAGAGGAACCGACATGGCTGAGCTCTGGAAGTCGCTGCCCTCCTGGGTGCGCAACATCGTCATCCCGGTGCTGGTCCTGGTGCTGGCCTGGAACATCATCGCCTTCGTGTTCGGCGTGGTCGGCGCCCTGCTGAGCATCGTGATCAAGCTGCTGGTGGTCGTCGGCATCGCCGCCGCCGTGGTGATCCTGGTCAAGAAGGCCGCCAAGAGCTGACCCCGCTCCGACCGCCGCGCGGAGCACTTCCGAAGGCCCGGCACCCCGTCCGCGGGGGCCGGGCCTCGGCGTTCCCGCCGTCCGTCGCCCGGCCGATTCCGTTCGGAGACCGTCTGGACCTGCGGCGATCGGCTCGCTACCGTGTTGGGCGTCATGTGCAGGCAACACCGCCTGCGACGCGGGAGCTCGGAGCACCGGGCTGAGAGGGCGCTGACCGGACCGTCGACGGACGGACCGACGGCTGCGTCGACCGCAGGAACCTGGACCGGGTAATGCCGGCGTAGGGAGTAGAGGTCAGATGACCACGTTCGAAGCACAGCCGCAGCCTGCCCACAGTGCCCCCAGCAGCGAGCGCACCGGTTACCCCACCCCGGCCTGGCGCAAGGCCTACCGCGACGGATCCCGCCCCGACCTGCGGGTCCCGTACCGCGAGGTGCAACTCACCAACGGCCGGACCGTCCCGCTGTACGACACCTCCGGTCCGTACACCGACCCGGCGTACGAGCCCGACGTGCGGCGCGGGTTGCCCGCCCTGCGCGACTCCTGGATCCGCCAGCGCGGGGACGTCGAGGAGTACGACGGCCGCGAGGCGCGCCCCGAGGACGACGGGATCAAGCACACCTCCCCGCGCGGCGGAAACCTGCGCAACCTGGACGCCGTCTTCCCCGGCCGCCCACGCCGCCCGCTGCGCGGCCGCGGTGACGCCGCTGTCACCCAACTCGCTTACGCCAAGCGGGGCGTGGTGACGCCGGAGATGGAGTTCGTGGCGCTGCGCGAGGGCCTGGAGCCCGAGTTCGTGCGGGACGAGGTGGCCCGCGGCCGGGCCGTCATCCCGGTCAACGTGAACCACCCCGAGGTCGAGCCGGCCATCATCGGCACCAACTTCCTGGTGAAGATCAACGCCAACATCGGCAACTCCGCCGTCACCTCCTCGATCGAGGAGGAGGTGGAGAAGATGACCTGGGCCACCCGCTGGGGCGCCGACACCGTCATGGACCTCTCCACCGGCCGCAACATCCACACCACCCGCGAGTGGATCCTGCGCAACTCCCCCGTGCCGATCGGCACCGTGCCGCTCTACCAGGCCCTGGAGAAGGTCGACGGCAAGGCCGAGGAGCTCAGCTGGGAGGTCTACCGGGACACCGTCATCGAGCAGTGCGAGCAGGGCGTCGACTACATGACCGTCCACGCCGGCGTGCTGCTGCGGTACGTCCCGCTCACCGCGCGCCGCAAGACCGGCATCGTCTCGCGCGGCGGCTCGATCATGGCCGCCTGGTGCCTGGCGCACCACCAGGAGAACTTCCTCTACACCAACTTCGAGGAACTCTGCGACATTCTGGCGCGCTACGACGTCACCTTCTCGCTCGGTGACGGCCTGCGCCCCGGCTCCATCGCCGACGCCAACGACGAGGCGCAGTTCGCCGAACTGCAGACCCTCGGCGAGCTCGGCCGGATCGCCCGGGAGCGGGACGTCCAGGTGATGATCGAGGGCCCGGGCCACGTCCCGATGAACAAGATCAAGGAGAACATGGATCTCCAGAAGGAGATCTGCGACGAGGCGCCGTTCTACACCCTCGGCCCGCTCACCACCGACGTCGCCCCCGGCTACGACCACATCACCTCGGGCATCGGCGCCGCCATGATCGCCTGGTGGGGCACCGCCATGCTCTGCTACGTCACGCCCAAGGAGCACCTGGGCCTGCCCAACCGGGACGACGTCAAGACCGGCGTGATCACCTACAAGATCGCCGCCCACGCCGCGGACCTCGCCAAGGGCCACCCCGGCGCCCAGGCCTGGGACGACGCCCTCTCCGACGCCCGCTTCGAGTTCCGCTGGGAGGACCAGTTCAACCTGGCCCTCGACCCGGAGACCGCCCGGGAGTTCCACGACGAGACTCTCCCCGCCGAACCCGCCAAGACGGCCCACTTCTGCTCGATGTGCGGCCCGAAGTTCTGCTCGATGAAGATCTCCCAGAAGATCCGCGACGAGCACGGCGACGGCTCCACGGCCGTCACCAGCGGCTTCGACGCCGAGGCGCTGGCCGGCATGGCCGAGAAGTCCGCCGAGTTCGCCGCCCAGGGCAACCGGGTCTACCTCCCCCTGGCCGACTGATCCCTGTGTGCGGCTGAGCCTTTCCTCGATCCTGGGGGAGGGCTCAGCCGCGTGCCGCTCACTGGGCTTGGAAGGGCTCGGCATCCGACTACCGGATGGCCGGGCCCCGTCCGGATCGCCAGTCGTCGATCCGCTTGCGGATGCTCGGGACCATGGCCAGGCCGTCCACGTCATCCGGCTCGAACCAGGCCACCTCGAACGACTCGTCGGACACCCGTAGTTCGCCGCTCACCGGCCGGGCGAGCAGGCAGATGGAGAACTCCTGGCGCACTTCGCCGTCGTCGTATGCGAAGACGTGGCCGGGGTTGGTGTAGGTCCCCACGATGCCCGTGATCTCCACGTGGATGCCGGTCTCTTCAAAGGTCTCCCGGATGCCGCATCCCGCGAGTGACTCGCCCAGCTCCATCTTGCCGCCGGGCAGGGCCCACATCCCGTTGTCCGCGCGCCGCTGGAGCAGGATGCGGCCTGACTCGTCCACGACGACCACTGAGGCGGCTGGAACGAGGCTGTTGGGCTTCGGTGCGTTCGGGTCGTCCTCGTAGTCACGCCTGGCCATGTTGCGATCCCTTCCAGATGTTGCGCCCGCGGCTCCAGAGCTCTTCGACGTGATCGGCGAACCGGTCGAACATGCCGTCGTCCTGCGCTCGCCTCAGGTGCATCATCGGCGAGTCATGGCCGACCCTGCGGGCGAGGATCGGCGTCACGATCATCTCGTCATCGAACCGGAAGACGGACAGGTTGACGTGACCGGTCTCGAATCGTCCCTCGATGTCCCCGACGTCCCGGAGCCGTTGCAGCTCGCTCAGCGTCACGGCGATGCGGGTGGACAGGGTGAGCGGGACGCCCTCCTCGGCCTCGCGGGCCCGGGTGACAGGACTGTCCGGATCGCCGATAAGGAACCGGATCCGACAACCGGTCTGGGCCTTCCGGCGGAGCGCGCCGGCCAGGTTCGCCTGTTCCAACCACAGGAAGTAGTTGGTGTATCCGGCGAACGTCAGCTCACGTTGCGCCTTGGTGATGAGTGACCGCCAGAGCGCGGAGGGCGCAGCTGATCGATACGGGAACACCTGGATGACCTCGCGGTCTGGTCCCGTCTTGAGTGCCGAACGGACGGCGGTTGGCCACAAGGTGGCTTCCTCCTCTCCCAGCGCCTCGCAGGCCGCCCATCGATGTCGGGCGTGGGGGATGCGGGTGGGGTTGGCGATCCATCGGCTGACGGTCTTGCCATCGACGCCGCATGCCTCTGCGAGCTGCGCTTCGGTCATCTTGGCATTCGCCATCGCACGGCGGAGAGCGTGATTCATGGTTCACCTCTTGAGCCCGTAGGGGACGGGACGAACCGTATCGACGAAGCGTCCCAAACGTCCCGCAAACGCGGTAGGAACGCCCTGGCATGCGGCGAGAGCATCAGAGCGTGACAGGGCTTCAGCTCTTCGTGATCGCCGGTCGCGCCAACGCGCTCGAAAGGGGGCTCTCCCGTGCCTGACACTGCGTCATTCCCGGTCCCGCAGGAGTGGGACGTGGAGCCGGACCCGTTGGCTGTTCCGTCGGCCCGTCGGCTGGTGGTCGAGATCGCGCGGTTCTGGCGCGTGCCGCTGTCGGACGACGCGTTGCGCGATGTCGAGTTGTGCACGAGCGAGCTGTTGGCGAACGCCATGGAGCACACGAAGGCTCGCTGCAAGGTGACGGTGCGTTGGACGGGCATCCACCTGCGGGTCGAGGTCGCGGATACCTGCCTCCGGCTCCCGAACCCGGACTCGGCACAGGACACCGTGACCGGCGGCCGGGGCCTGATCCTGGTCGCGGGGCTGTCGCACTCGTGGGGGTGGCATCCCGCAGGGGCCGGGAAGGTCGTCTGGTTCGAGATCGCGGCCGACCAGTTGGTGACGGGAGACGCGCGACTCTCCGTGCTCGTCCATGCCGCACAGGCCCGGCCGGATCCCGTCGCGCAGACCGTCTGACCCCCTCAAGCTCCACCTGGCCACGCTAGGGAATCGCGGCCGGGTGGATCGGCGGCTCCGACCGCTTCAACCCCCACGGTCGGCGCCGTCACAGCTCCACACCCAAGTGCCCGAAGCGCAGGGCGATTCACCTCAGATCTTCCGCCCAGAGCTGGGCGGAAGCCATGAAGGAAGGAGCACCAACGTGGAGAACAGCACGAAGAAGTCGGCGCCGGAGACGAGCGGGTTGCTGGTCGCGGTCGAGGAGTTGACCGCTGTCCAGGACCGGTACGACAGCCTCCGCTCCGACAACGCCGGGTCGTCCGGCGATTCGCCGTGGCCCGGTGGCGACGGCAACCTGACCGACATCGAGTAGGCCCGGTCACCCCAAGGGGCGGGGGCTTCGCGGCTCCCGCCCCGTTTCCAGCACGCTCCCATGGAGGTACGTAGTGGAACACCGTCTGGTCACCGCCATCGAGACGGCCCTGGGCTGGGACAGCTGCGAGCCGATCGGCAACAGCTTCGCCCTCGGCCGGATCGAGGACGAGGCGCTGCTGTCGCGCATCCTCACCCCCAACAAGCTGCTCGACGTCGCGATGCGACGCAGCCTCAACCGGCCGCAGTTCCGCGCCTTCCAGAAGGGCGAGGAAGTCCACCCGGCCGTGTACTTCACCGACACCGTCAGCCCGCGCGGCCAGTCCATCCCGATGGCCAACATGCACCGCTTGGGTGACCTGCTCCGCGACGGCGCGACGCTCATCATGGACCAGGTCAACGTCTTCGACCCCACCATGGAGGTCACCTGCCGCGCTTTGCAGTGGTGGGCGCACGAGCGGGTGCAGGTGAACGCGTACCTCACCACCAACGACGCCGCCGGCTTCCCGCTGCACTGGGACGACCACGACGTGATCGTCGTCCAGCTCTCCGGGGAGAAGGACTGGGAGGTGCGAGGCACCACGCGCACCGCGCCCATGTACCGGGATGCCGACCCCAACAACACCCCGAGCGACACCGTGATTTTCAACGGCACGCTTCAGGCCGGCGACGTTATGCACATCCCGCGCGGCCACTGGCACCAGGCCACCCGCACCGGAAGCGGGGCCGGTCACAGCCTCCACGTCACCTTCGGCATCACCAAGCGCACCGGTGCCTCCTGGATGGCCTGGCTGGGCGACTGGTGCCGCGAACAGGAGATCTTCCGTCTCGACCTCGACCGCTCCGGTTCCGGCAGTGGCGCGCTCGTGGAAGCCGCCACCCGCCTCGTCGGCCAGCGCGGGCCGGAGGACTTCCTCGCCGCCCACAGCCAGCAGACCACTCCCGGACGCCACGTGCCCTACCTCGGCATCTTCGGCCCCCTCCACGGCGTGGTGTGCACCGCCCACTTCCCGCCCCGGATCGGGGAACACGGGGACATCGTGGACGTCTGGGCGGCCGGGAAGAAGCTGACCTTCGCCGCCAAGGCCCTGCCCGCCCTGCGGCTACTGCTCAGCGGCCGCCCGGTCCAGCTCGACCAGGCCGCAGCCGTCGCCGGGGCTGAAATCCACGAGGTTGCCGAGATCCTGATCAAGGAGGAGCTGTGCGCACCGCTGACCGACGAATTGTCCTCGGGCTACACCGGTCTCGTCACCGACGCGACCTCCTGACCAGCGCCCTGGACCTCGGCGTCACCGCACTAGACACCGCCGCGAACTACCTCCACCACCGATCCCACAGCACCCTGGCGGCGGTCGCCGGCGACCTGCTCCCGGAGTTCTCGATCTCCACCAAGGTCGGGTACTTCGAGGACGGGCACAGCCTCGATCCGGCTCGGCTCCGGGGCGCTGTTGAGCAGGCTGTGGTGGATCTTGGCCTTGAGCCGACCGTGGTGCTCCTGCACAACCCCGAGCACTCCGCTCCGGATGCCGAGACCCTGTCGCAAGCGTGTGCGGTCCTGGTCGACGCGGTGGTGAGGGGGCTGTGTGGCTCCTGGGGGATCTCCACCTGGGACCCGCGCTCGCTGGTCGGCATCGCCCTGTCCCGGCCCGACACGCTGATGGTCCGCTCCGGGCTCCTGGTCAGCAGCAGCGTCCTCGATGCCGCTGATGCACTAGTGACCGCGTGGCGGCCGGCAGCGGTGTGGGGCATGAGCCCCTTCGGTGGCAGCACCACCGCACCTGTCTGGCAGAAGGTGGACCCGAGGATGTTCCTACGGTCTCCAGCTGCCACTTCGGTGCAGGCGGGGTTCCGGGTCGCCTTCGCGCTGCCCGCAGTGGACGCGGTGGCCGTCAGCACCGACGACGCCGAGCACTTGCGGGAACTGCTCGGCGGCCTGGGCCAGGAGCTCGATGCCGAGACCGTCCAGGCCTACCGGCAGCTTCTGCGTCAGTCCCCCTGAAGTTCCTTCACCGCCTGCTCCGCCAGCGCGCGAGCACCATCGCGGCGCGGGTCCTCGGAATGCCCGTACGGCCCGAGGATCTTCGCCGCGACGAACAACGTCATCAACTTGCCGTCCCGGCTCGCGAAATCGGCGCTCCGCTCGACGCGGACCCGATCGGCCAGCGCCGGTACGGCAAGCGACGCCCCCCACAGCGTGGCCGCGTCCAGGCCGCGCGGGGCCATCCCCCAGTCCTCCCAGTCGAAGACGCAGAACTCCGGCGCCGTCACGTTCGCCCAGTTCAGATCCGCATGCGCCGGACACCACTCGCTCACCGTCGCATCGACAACTGGGAACACTTGGTGGATCGTCCTGGTCACCAGCTCCTGCGTGATGGTCTCCGTGTCGGGGGTGGCGATCCGGTTCGTCCGCTGCTGAGCGAGCGCGTCGAGAGACGCGTTCAGCTGTGCCCACCACCCGGGAGGTAGCTCGGGGTCGTCCGCCACGACTGCGGACCCCACGGGCTCGGCTGGTAGGAGCCTGGTTTCGTCGGCTCGCCACATCACCGGCTCGGCCTCATCCCGCCATGCGAGGCCAGCCAGCCACGCGGGTTTCGCGATGCCGTCCAGTGCCTCGGCCGCGGGCGTGCCGTCCCCGCCCTGCACGCCGATCCGGTCCAACCCGCGCCGCTCGATCCGCACCCATGTGCCGCGCCCGGTGCGAGCGCCTACGGATCGACGCTTGCGGACAACCGTCGCACGATCGAGCTGGGTCCCCAACGCGGACTCGACCCGTTCCAGCACCTCGTCAACCGGCACCCGACGCAGATCTGTCATGGGGCAACGGTAGCGATTCCCAGCCAAGTTGGAGGCACTCCGCTGGTCGTGCCGCATCCGATTCGCTCTCGTGGCACGGGCTTTCGGCAAGCGATGACCACTCCGGCCGGGCGCCCCGATAGCTGCCGAGAGTAGGGGAGGGCGGGTGCGGTCGAGGCCGCGCGTACGGGCCTGTGCCTGGTGATGGTGGTGAGCGGCGCGGGCTTGACGGGTTCCGTCCGCCCCGGATCATCGAGCAGCGGGGAGCCCGGACGAACGGCGATCAGCCATCTGCCGTGACCCGTGCGGCATCCGCCCTGGTGCTCGTCCTGAGAACCTACCGGCCCGGTGTTGTCCTTCCGACTCGTTCTTGCGCCGCCAGTGGGGCCGCCATAGCGGGGCGAAGACAGCAGCGGCGGACGGCAACGCGGCGGCGCGCGGCCCGCCTCCGGCTTGGGCGAGCACCTCGCGGCCCGGGGCTGAGGCCGCCGTCCCGTGGGTGCCGTCCCGGTCCTCCCCCGAGGGTCCGGGGCGGCACCCTGCTCTTTCAGCCGGCGGCGCCGGCCGCGTCCTGGGGGTACCAGCGGAGTTCGACGGTGTTGCCGTCCGGGTCCTGGACGTAGAGGGAGGTGGCGGTGCCGCGGGCGCCGTAGCGGGGGCCGGGGCCGTCCAGGACGGTGAAGACGCCGGAGTCGACGACGTCCTGCCAGTCGAGGGGCTCGACGACGAGGCAGATGTGGTCGACGTTGGACTCGTGGCGCGGGCGGTGGAACAGGTCGATGATCGTCTCGCCGCTGACCCGGACGGACGGGAAGGAGACCTTGCCGGCCCGCCACTCGTCGACCCGGACCGGCTCCAGGCCGAGCAGGCCGGTGTAGAAGGCGAGCGACCGCTCGATGTCGGCGACGTTGAGGACCAGGTGGTCGAGGGCTACGACGCGCATGGTGATCGGCTCCGGTGGTGTGGGTTCGCTGGTGACGAGGTCCACGATCCTCCGCCCCGGAGCGATCATCAATGCCGGACCACCGTACGATCGTTGAGCGGGACTAAACGATGCGGGTCCAATGCGGGTCCGATGCGGATCTGAGGGGGCGGCATGCTGGAGCGGCTGGAGACCGAGGTCTTCCTCGCGCTCGCCGGGGAACTGCACTTCGGCCGGACGGCCGAGCTGCTGGGCCTGACCACCGGCCGGGTCAGCCAGGTGGTGCGGAAGCTGGAACGCCGGGTCGGCGCACCGCTGTTCGAGCGCACCAGCCGGTCCGTGCGGCTCACCTCGGTCGGACGGCAACTGGCCGAGGACCTCGCCCCGCTGGTGGCCGCGATGGACGAGGCGCTGCGCCGGGCGGTGGACGCCGGTCGCGGGGTGACCGGCGAGCTGCGGGTGGCGTTCCTCGGCGAGTGGACGGCCCCGGTGCTACTCAGGGCGGTCGCGCTGTTCGGTGAGCGACACCCGGACTGCCGGGTGGACGTCCGGGAGGTGCAGCTCTCCAACTCCCGCTCCAGCCTGGAGGACGGCTCGATCGACATCCTGGTCGCCTCCTACCCCTTCGACGGCATGTCGCTGGGCCCGGTGCTGCTCACCGAGCGGCGCGCCCTGGCGGTGCCGGCCGGGCACCCGCTGGCCGCCGAGGCCTCGGTGTCGCTCGAAGTGCTCGGGGACCACCCGGTGGTGCAGTATCCGGCGGTGACCTCGATCGGCTTCAAACGGGACCGCACCCCCGACCGCACGCCGTCCGGCCGCGCCGTCCCCAAGGGCCCCTCGGGCAGAACCTTCTCCGAGATGCTCAGCCTGGTCGCCATGGGCCGGGGCGTGCTCCCGGTCGGCGAGCACTGCCGGCGCTACTACCCGCGCCCCGATCTCGCCTACGTCCCCATCCACGACGCCCCGCCGATCCGGCGCGGACCGGTCTGGCTCCCGGCCAACACCACCGAACGCGTCCGGGAGTTCATCCGCGCCGCGGCCGAGGTGGCCGCCGAGGTGGCGGTCCGGTAGCGGTCCGCCAGTGGCCAGGTTGCGGGAGCTCAGGAGATCGCGCGCAGCCGGGCCGGTGCCGGGGTGGTCAACTCGGCGATGTGGGCTGCGGTTTCGGCGTCGGCGGGGAGCAGGACGAGGAGCTGCTGGGCGTCGGCGGGGAACTCCAGGGTCTCGCGGTGGAGGCGGAGTTCGGGGCCGACGGGGTGCTGGAGGCGCAGCGGGCCGCGGCGGGGCACGAGCTGGTTGGCGAGGCGACGGGTGAACTCCGGGCCGGCGACGGGGGCGAGTTCGGTGCTGAACCATTCGGAGTTCTCGGCGGTGGGGCCGAGCCAGAGGTCGAAGGCCTGTTCGTCGGCGATGTCGTCCCAGTCGGCGAAGAGCGCGCGGGCACGGGGGTCGGTGAAGACGTAGCGGGTGAGGTTGGGGGCGGGGTGGTCCAGGAGGCCGGCGGCGCCGAGGACGGCGGCGTAGCCGGGGGTGTGGGCGAGGACGTCGCCGAGCCGGTTGGTGACGGCGGCGATGCCCGGTTCGAGCAGCCGGAGGGTGTCCCGCACGGTGGGGCGGACGTCGCGGCTGGGCGGGGCCGGGCGGACGTGGTGGGGACAGGCGCCGCCGGTGATCTTGGCGAGGTAGCGCAGGTGGGTGCGTTCGGCGGGGTCGAGGCTGAGCGCGTCGGCGAGGGTGTTGACCACGGCGGTGGAGGGGTTGCGGTCGCGGCCCTGCTCCAGCCGGGTCAGGTACTCGACGCTGATGCCGGCCCGGAGGGCGAGGTCGGAGCGGCGCAGTCCGGGTGAGCGGCGGCGGCCGTGGTCCGGCAGCCCGAGCGTCTCGGGCTGGATGCTGTCGCGCTTTGCGCGGATGAAGTCCCCCAGTGGTGTGCCCATATGACGAGCGTACGGGTGGGGCGGGTGTGGAGGGTGGCCCTGTGGGGGCCAGTCTGGGCACGGTCTGGCTGGGGCCGTCCGGCGGGCGGATCGTGGTGGCCATGGAGAACAAGAGCACGCACAGGCTGGTGGTCCTGGTCGGCAGCGTCCGGGAGGGCCGGTTCGGCCCGGTGGTGTCCTCGTGGGTGGCCGAACAGGCCGCCGCCCACGGAGGGTTCGAGGTCGAGGTGGTGGATCTGGCCGATGTGGAGCTGCCGTTGGCGCTGCCCGCCGCCCCGCCGAAGTACGCCGGCGCCGACTACCCCCGCCCGGCCGGGATGGCGGGGCTGACCGGGGCACTGGAGCACGCGGACGCCGTGCTGATCGTCACCCCGGAGTACAACCACAGCTACCCGGCCTCGCTGAAGGCCGCGATCGACTGGCACTTCACCCAGTGGACGGCCAAGCCGGTGGCCTTCGTGAGCTACGGCGGCGCGGCCGGCGGCCGGCACGCGGTGCTGCACCTGGAGAACGTGCTGAGCGAGCTGCACGCGGTGACCGTCCGGGACGGCCTCGCCTTCCCGAACTACTTCACCGCCTGGACGGACGGCCGCCCGGACGACCCGCGGGCGGCCGGCTACGCCAAGGCCATGTTCGACCAACTGGCCTGGTGGGCGTCCGCGTTGAAGAACGCCCGGGCCGCTGCCCCGTACCCGGCCTGAGCCGGGGGAGGTGAGGACGTGATGGAGTACGGAAAGCTCGGCGGCACTGAGCTGGTGGTCAGCCGGATCGCACTCGGCTGCATGGGCTTCGGCGGTGGCGGGCACGGTCACAACCCCTGGGCGCTGGACGAGGAGGCGGCCGGGCCGGTCTTCCGGCGGGCCGTGGAGCTCGGGATCACCCTCTGGGACACCGCCAACGTGTACGGCGGCGGCGTCTCGGAGGAGCTGGTCGGTCGCGCGGTGCGGCGCTACACCCGGCGCGAGGACATCGTCCTGGCGACCAAGGCGGGCCTGCCGATGCACGACGGCCCGGGCGGTTCGGGGCTGTCCCGGCGGGCGATCCTGGAACAGGTCGACGGGTCGCTCGCCCGCCTGGGCACCGACCACCTCGACCTCTTCCAGCTGCACCGCTTCGATCCGGCGACCCCGGTGGAGGAGACGGTGGCGGCGCTGGCCGAGGTGGTGGCGGCGGGGAAGGTCCGGTACGTCGGGGCGTCCTCGATGTGGGCCTGGCGGTTCGCGAAGCTGCGGCACGCGGCGGCCCTGGCCAGCGGTCCGCTCTTCGTGTCGATGCAGCACCAGTACAGCCTGGTGCAGCGGGAGGAGGAACGGGAGATGTTCCCGCTGCTCGCCGACCAGGGCGTGAGCAGCCTGGTGTGGTGCCCGCTCGCCTCGGGGCGGCTGGCCCGTCCGTACGGGCGGTCGACGGCCCGCTCGGCGGGGGACCCGGTGGCCGGGCGGTTCTTCGCGGACGTGGACCGGCCGGTCGTGGACGCCGTGCAGGCCGTCGCGGCGGGCCAGGGGGTGCCGATGGCGCGGGTCGCGCTGGCCTGGGTGATGGGCAACCCGCTGGTCACCGCCCCGATCGTGGGCGCGACCCGGCCGGGGCACCTGGACGACGCGGTGGCCGCGCTGGACGTCCGGCTGAGCGCGGACGAACGCGCGGCCCTGGAGGCGCCGTACACGCCGCGGCTGCCGACCGGGTTCTGAGCCGGGCCGGTGGCACGGGCCGGCCGCGGGGTGGCGGCCCCGGTGCGGCTCAGCCGACGTCGTCCGGGCCGGTGAAGTCCGGCGGGGTGTAGCCGGGCCCGGTGAAGTCGGGCGGGGTGAAGGCGGCGGGGCGGGCGGTGCGGCCCTCCGGGTCGGTGATGTTGTCGGACCCGGGGCTGGTGAAGGCCGGCGGGCTGTAGCCGGGGCCGGTGAAGTCCGGGCTGGTGAAGCCGGGGGCCGGGCGGCCGGGGACGGCCGGCAGCTGGGTGTGGAGGTACGGCAGCAGGCCGCGGTCGCGCAGGGCGGCGCGCCATTCGCCCCGGGCAGCGGCGAGTTCGGCGGCGAGCTCCGGGTCGGTGCCGGCCGGGACGGCTGCGGCGCCGTCGCGTATGGCGGTGAGCAGCAGGCCGATGACGCCGACGGCCATGGCGGCGGCGCCGGCGGCGAGCGCGACCCAGCCGGCGGTGACCATCGAGCGGCCGAGGGCGAGCCCGGAGTCGGTGGCGCGCAGCAGGTAGCCGACCAGCAGCAGGACGAGTGCGGCGGCCCAGGCGAGGATCGGGGTGAGCACGGTCAGGACGGGGAAGAGCCCGGCGCCGCCGTTGGCGGAGCGCAGCTGGCTGAGCAGCCCGGGGGCGTACGGTTCGACGTCGGTCGGTGGCGGGGGTGTGGCGCGCAGGGTTTCGCGCAGCGCGGTGTAGTGGGCGTACTCGGTGGCGGCCGCGGTGTTGATGCGGTCGGCGTCGCGCAGGCCGAGGACGCGGAGCTGGTCGGCGGTGAGCGCGCCGGGGGTGCGCAGGGCGGTGAGGACGGTGCGGTCGCGCAGGGCTTCGCCGAGGAGGCGCTCGTACTCCGGGCGGTCCTCGGCGAGCAGCGCCGGGGGGTTGGACATGGGGACCCCGTTCATGCGGACCCCGGCCGACAGCGAGGACGCGGGACCGCATCGGGGACGCGGGACACCCTCAGGGCGCCGGGGCGGGCGCGGAGGCGGGCCGCCGGACGGGCGGCCGGGTGTGGTGTGCCTCATGGTAGGGGCGGGGGCGGCCGGGCTGACAGTCGGTTTCCGGAATTTCGCGCCCCGGACCGCGCGCGTGCAGGGGCGTGCACGCTGGGAACAACTGTTCTGGTGATGCCATTGACTGACGTCGAATCAGATGAAGGGTCGGATCGTCGGACGATCGGAGGATGAGTCGGATCGGCGGATCAGGTCGTCGAACGGTCGGACTCGTCGAACGGTCAGATCGGCAGCCGGGCGACCAGCAGCCGGCCCTCCATGGTGACCCCGCCGTCCATCGCCACCGCCAGGTCGTCCGCGTACACGTACGGCCCCGGGATGTGCGGTGGCTGCCCGTCGTCCGCGTGCACCGCGCCGGTGAGGTACGGGATCGGGCTGTGCCCGTGCACGATCCGGGAGCCGCCGAAGGTGTCCAGCAGCTCGTGGACGGCCGTCGGCCCGGCGTCGCCGCGGAAGGCGAAGCGCTTGGTGAAGCGGCGGAAGCAGTCCCACCACTCGTCCACGCTGCCGTCGGCGAGCAGGCTGTGCACCGCGTCGTTGACGTCGGGGATGGACTCGCCGTACTCCAGGTACGCGGTGGTGTCGGAGTGCAGCAGCAGGTGCCCGTCCTCCAGGCCCATCGCGGGCAGCCGGGAGAGCCAGCTGATGTGGTGGGCCTCCAGCCGGTCCAGGTCGTTCTGCTGGCCGCCGTTGAGCCGCCAGGCGGCGAGGAAGGAGGCGGTGCCGGCGGTGGACTGGACGGGCTCGTCGGCGAACTTGGCGGCGCCGAGGAAGAGCAGCTCGTGATTGCCCATCAGGGCGCGGCAGTAGCCGCCGGCCGCGGCGGCCTCGGCGGCGAGCTGCATGACCAGGTCGATGACGCCGATGCCGTCCGGGCCGCGGTCGGTGAAGTCGCCGAGGAACCAGATCCGGGCCCGGCCGGCCGACCAGTGGCCGTCGGCGTCGATCAGGCCCTGGTGGTGCAGTTCGGTGCGCAGCTCCTCCAGGTAGCCGTGCACGTCGCCGACGACGTAGACCGGGCCGGGCGGCTCGCCGGGGCCGGGGGCCGGGTACGGGTAGGTCGGCGCGGCGGGGTCGGGCAGCGGCGGGCCGAGCTCGATGGTCGGCGGGTCGTCGCGGTCGGTGGGCCGGCCGGGGTGCTGCTCGCCGAGCTGGAGGGCCGGGGAGGGCTGGTCGGGCAGGGTGGGCTCGTAGCCGGGGTGGTCCTGGGGCTCGTAGCCGGAGCGGTCCTGGGCTTCGTAGCCGGAGCGGTCCTGGGCTTCGTAGCCGGGGTGGTCCTGGGGTTCGTAGCCGGAGCGGTCCTGGGCTTCGTAGCCGCCCTCGTAACCGCCCTGGTTCCGGTGCGGGAACGCCGGCTGCTGGTCGACCGCGCCGTGGTCGGTGCCGGGCGCCTGGGCGTGCACGGTGTGTCCGTGTTCCTGGCCGTCGACGGGCCAGTGCTGCTCCAGGTAGCGGGCGCCGCCGTAGCCGCTGTAGGTCTCCGCTTCGTACGGGGCGTTCTGGTAGCCCGGGGTGGGCTCGGGTTCGTAGTAGGTGCCGTACGGCAGCACGTCGAGGTCCGGCTGGTGGCGGGGGCCTGAGTGGGGGTGCTCAGGTCCGGGGAAGCGGTCCTCGGGTGTCATTCGCCCATCATAGGAAGACCACTCTCCCGCCGTCGTCACCTGGTGGGTATCCAATCCTCCGGAGCGTCAGCCGGGCGCTCGCGCACGGTCCGTTTTGTCCCGGATCGGTGGTGTTTCGTGGGCTTTTCGTGGGCGTTCCGTCGGCCTTTCGCCGCCGTCCCGCCCCCTGCGCTAGACCTCGCCCGGCGTCCGGGGCGGGCTGACGGTGGTGCGCGGGCTCCGTCGCTGGGAGGAGGCCCGGACGATCAGCTCGGTCGGCATCAGGGTGCCGGGCGGCGGGCCGGTGCCGGCGGTGCGGAAGCGCGGCGGGAAGAGCCGGGCGATGTCCACGCCCGTCCCGGAGTCGACTCCCTCGATGGCGTCGATGAGCAGGTTGACGACGGTGGTGCCGATCTTGCGCGGCTTCAACGAGAGGGTGGTGATCGGCGGCTCGGTGGCCGCGTAGACGTCGCTCTCGCTGCAGCAGACCAGCAGCAGGTCGTCCGGCACCCGCAGGCCGTAGCGGCGGGCGGCGGCGAGCAGGTCGGTGCCGTTGGGGTCGAACAGCCCGTACACGGCGTCCGGGCGGTCCGGGCGGGCGAGCAGCCGGTCGGCGGCGACGGCCCCGGCGGCCGGGTCGTGGGCCGGGTAGGCCTCGTACACCGGCTCCTGGCCGACCTTGGCGCACCAGCCGAGGTAGGCCTCGGTGGAGAGCCGGGTGTAGGTGTCGGTGCTGGTGCCGGTGAGCAGGCCGATCCGGCGGGCGCCGGCCTCGGATAGGTGGTCGAGGATGCCGAGCACGGCGGCCTCGTGGTCGTTGTCGACCCAGGCGGTGACCGGGCAGTTGCCGGGCTTGCCGTCGCTGACCACCGGCACGCCGGACCGGTACAGCTCGCTGACCAGGGGGTCCTGGTCGGGCGGGTCGATCACCACGGTGCCGTCCAGGGCGATGTTGCCCCAGACGTCGTGGCGGGAGGAGGCGGGCAGCACCACCAGCGCGTAGCCGCGGCCGAGGGCGGCGCTGGTGGCGGCTCGGGCCATCTCGGCGAAGTACGCGAACTCGGTGAAGGTGAAGGGCTCTTCGCCGTAGGTCGTGACCGTCAGCCCGATCAGGCCGGATCGTCCGGTGCGCAGGGTGCGGGCTGCCGCCGAGGGGCGGTAGCCGAGGCGCTCGGCGACCTCGCGCACCCGGCTGCGGGTCTCGTCGGGCAGGCGGCCCTTTCCGTTCAGCGCATCGGAGACGGTGGTGATCGACACTCCGGCGGCTGCTGCCACATCCCGGATGCCGGCCCGCTCCAGACGCCTTGAGGTGGTGGGACGCCGACCGCTCTGGTTGGCTGCTGCTGTCATGGCGGACCGATCGTATGGCTCCTGACAAGGGTCTGTGACCGGCGCATCGGAAGCCTTCGGAGATACGTTTCTCCAAGAGTGAGCCGGGGTGCGCTCCTTCGATACCCTCCTGAAACCAGCCGACTTACCTCTGACATGTGCCAAAGGAACCGGGCAGAATGGCTGATCTGCGCCTGTAACCCGTCCGGGCATCTCACTCCTACGGGTGAGGGCGGTCGGTATCGTGCAAGGCACCCGACCGGGGTGGTCCGGGCCCGCCCCGAGATCCCGGGAGCGGAGCCGGGTCCCGGGGTACGGCGGCGATCCCGACCGTGCGACGGCGGGCCGACCGGCAGAGACACGAAGGAGTACGACCGTGAGCAGTGGTACCTCAGCGCAGGGCCCGCGCCTGCGCCCGAGTCTGGACGGCATCCCCACCTACAAGCCCGGCAAGCCGGCCGGCGCCGACGCCTACAAGCTGTCCTCGAACGAGAACCCGAACGACCCGCTGCCCGGCGTCCTGGAGGCGGCGGTCGCGGCGGCCGGCTCGTTCAACCGCTACCCGGACATGGGCGTCAGCGAGCTGACCGCCGTCCTCGCCGAGCGCTTCGGCGTGCCCGCCGAGCACATCGCACTCGGCACCGGCTCGGTCGGCGTCGCCCAGTCGCTGGTGCTCGCCACTGCGGGCCCGGGCGAAGAGGTGATCTTCGCCTGGCGCTCCTTCGAGGCCTACCCGATCATCACCCAGATCGCCGGGGCCACGCCCGTCCCGGTCCCGCTCAAGGACAACGGCGACCACGACCTGGACGCGATGCTCGCCGCCGTCACCCCGGCCACCCGGCTGATCTTCGTCTGCAACCCCAACAACCCCACCGGCAACGTGGTCCACCGCGCCGAGCTGGAGCGCTTCCTGGACGCCGTCCCCGGGGACGTCCTGGTCGTCGTCGACGAGGCGTACATCGAGTTCATCCGCGACCCCGAGGTGCCCGACGGCATCGACCTCTACCGGGACCGCCCCAACGTCTGCGTGCTGCGCACCTTCTCCAAGGCGTACGGCCTGGCCGGCCTGCGGGTCGGCTTCGCGATCGCCCACGAGCCGGTGGCGGCCGCCCTGCGCAAGACCGCCGTCCCGTTCGGCGTCAGCCAGCTCGCCCAGAACGCCGCCGTCGCCTCGCTGCGCGCCGAGGAGGCGCTGCTGGTGCGGGTGGAGGCGCTGGTCGGTGAGCGGGACCGGGTCATCGCCGGGCTGCGCGCCCAGGGCTGGGACGTCCCGGACTCGCAGGCCAACTTCGTCTGGCTCGGGCTCGGCGAGCGCTCGGCGGACTTCGCCGCGGCCTGCGCCGCGGCCGGGGTGATCGTCCGGCCGTTCCCGGAGGGCGTGCGGGTCTCGATCGGCGAGGCCGAGGGCAACACGATCTTCCTGTCGGTGGCGGAGGCCTTCCGCAAGGAGATCGAGGGCTGATCCCTCCTCCTGTTCGGCAGGGGCGCGCTCCGTCGGGGGCGCGCCCCTGCGGCGTTGTCCGGGGGCCCAGCGGGGTCGTCCGTGGCGGGGGCTGCGTCTGCGGCTGCGGGTCGAAGGCCGGCTGAGGGCTGTCTGAGGATGCGCTGCCGGATGGCTGGGGATCGCTGGGAGGCTGCTGGGAGTTCGGCCAACGATCGGCCACGCCCCGACCAAGCCGCCCGCGCGGGGCGGGAGGTTCGGGCGGAATGCCCGGATCCGGTCGATCAGTCTTCTCCCAGCCGGTGCCCAGGGCAGCGCAAGAGCGCCCCGCGAAGCTGTCCGCCATGAAGGTGCTCCCACGGCGGCGAGGCGCCGTCCTCGTCAATTCCGCGCTCGGCGTGGCCCTGCTGGGCGGTGCGGCCCTGGTGTACGCCACGGTCGACGGCAGCGGCGGCACGGCCGCGGCCAAGCCGGCCGCCCGTACCGCGACCGTCACCAAGGGGACGGTCCTGGCCACCGTGTCCGGAACCGGCACGCTGGCCTCCCCGACCGACGCGGCCCAGGACTTCGCCACCGGAGGGCGGCTCACCGCGGTCAAGGTCGCGGTGGGGGACGCCGTCAAGAAGGGCCAGGTGCTGGCGACGGTCGACACCACGGCGGCCCAGCAGCAGGTGGACGCCGCCCAGTCGGCGCTCATCACGGCGAATGCCAACCTCACCAAGGCGCAGGCCGGGGTCACCACGACGACCACCGAACCCCTGCCCGGCGCCACCACCCCTCCGTCGAACAGTGGCAGCGGCAGCGGCAGCGGCGGCGGGGGCGGTGGAGGTCGCGGGGCGGGCGGGAGCAGTACGCCCGCCCCGCAGACCACCACCATCACCACCACCAAGGTCGACGACGCAGCGGTGGCACAGGCCCAGCAGCAGGTCGCGACCGCGCAGACCAACCTCACCAACGCCCAGGCGGCGCTGGCCGGGACGACGCTCACCGCCTCGGTGGACGGCACGGTCGCCTCGGTCTCGGCGAAGGTCGGGGACACCGTGGGCGCCACCGCCACCGGCTCCGCCACGTCTTCGAAGTCCACTGGTGCGAGCGCGAGTTCGGGCTCCCCCAGCGGCTTCATCGTGCTCACCAACCCGACCGGGATGCAGGTCACCGCCAACTTCTCCGAGCTGGACTCGCTCAAGCTGAAGAAGGGCGAGGCGGCCACCGTCACGCTGAACGCCCAGTCCGACACCAAGCTCAACGCGACCGTGCTGTCGGTCAGTTCGCTGCCGTCGAGCAGCGGCAGCGGCGCGGCCGGCTCCTCCGCCGTCCAGTACGCGGCCACCCTCCAGCTCAACGGGGACACCAGCACCCTGCGCACCGGCCTCAGCGCGACCGTCCAGGTGATCACCGGCGAGGCGGACAACGCGCTCTCGCTGCCGACCTCGGCGCTGTCCGGCACCGGCGCCTCGCGGACCGCCACGGTGGTGCACGAGGGCGGCGCCACCGAGCGGGTCGACGTCGGCGTGGGCGTCGAGGGCGACAGCACGGTGCAGGTGGTCTCCGGGCTCAACGAGGGCGACAAGGTCGAACTCCCAACCACCAGCGGCAACAACGGCTTCCCCAGCGGCTCCTTCCCCGGTCTGGGCGGTGGCGCCGGCCGGGGCGGCAGCGGCGGCTTCGGCGTCCCGGGCGGGGCCGGTGGCGGCGGTGGCGGCGGCCGGGGCGGTAAGGGCTGAGCATGCAGCACGTCATCGACAAGCGCGTCCCCGCGCACCCCGTGCCGGTGATCCGGATCAGTCGGCTCACCAAGTCGTACGGGCACGGCGACGCCACCGTGCACGCCCTGCGCGGCCCCTCGCTGCCCGGGACGGGGGAGCCGGCCGGCGTCGACCTGGACATCGAGCAGGGCGACTTCGTCGCGGTGATGGGCAGTTCGGGCTCCGGCAAGTCCACCCTGATGAACATCCTCGGCTGCCTCGACGTCCCCACCTCCGGCCGATACCTGCTGGACGGCACCGACGTCGGCCACCTGGACGAGCAGCAGCTGGCCCTGGTCCGCAACCGCAAGATCGGCTTCGTCTTCCAGTCCTTCAACCTGGTGCCGCGCACCACCGCCCTCGCCCAGGTCGAGCTGCCGCTCGCCTACGCGGGTGTCCGGGCCGCCGAGCGCCGGCGGCGGGCGATGGCCGCGCTCTCCCTGGTGGGGCTGGGCGAGCGGGCCGGGCACAAGCCCAACCAGCTCTCCGGCGGCCAGCAGCAGCGCGTCGCGGTGGCGCGGGCGCTGGTCACGGCGCCCGCCATGCTGCTCGCCGACGAGCCGACCGGCAACCTGGACAGCCGTTCCACGGAGGAAGTGCTGGGCCTGATCGACGGGCTCAACGCCACCGGCCGCACGGTCGTGCTGATCACCCACGAGGACGAAGTCGCCCTGCACGCCAAGCGGGTGCTGCGGCTGGTCGACGGGCAGATCGTCAGCGACGTCCGGCAGGCGCCGGTGGACGGACCCCCGCCCGTCCTGGCCCGGCAGGGGGTGCCCGCGTGATCCTCTGGCAGACGATCCGCTTCGCGGTCGGCGGCCTGGCCGCCAACAAGGTGCGCTCGGCGCTCACCATGCTGGGGGTGCTGATCGGCGTGGCCTCGGTGATCCTGCTGCTGGCGGTCGGCAACGGCTCCTCCCGGGCGGTCAAGGACTCGATCACCTCGCTGGGCACCAACTCGCTGACGGTCAGCTCCGGTTCGGCGGCCGGCGGCGCGCGGGCCACCTCCTCGGTGAAGAAGCTGACGGTCGCCGACGCCAAGGCGCTGGCGAGCGACGCGGACCCGTCCGCGGTCAAGTCGGTCGCACCGGTGGTGACGACGAGCGCGACGGCGCTGTACGGGAACGTCTCGTACAGCCCGGGGTCGGTGGTGGGTACGTACCCCGCGTACTTCGAGACCTCCAACCAGAAGGTCGCGCACGGCGACTACTTCACCGACGACGACGTGCTCGGCTCGCGCAAGGTCGCGGTGCTCGGCGCCACGACGGCCAAGCAGCTGTTCGACACCGAGGACCCGGTCGGCAAGAAGATCGTGCTCGGCGGGACGCCGTTCACGGTGGTGGGCGTGCTCGCCGCCAAGGGCGGCAGCGGGTTCACCGATCCGGACGATGTGGTGATCGCACCGCTGCCGACCGTGCAGAACGCGTTCACCGGGTTCGGGGCGGTCAACCAGATCCTGGTGCAGGCGTCGTCCGCTGACACGACCACTGCGGCGCAGAACGAGATCACCCGGGTGCTGCTCGGGACGCACGCGATCGCCGACCCGACCAAGGCGGACTTCCGGATCACCAACCAGGCCTCGCTGCTCACGGCGAGGGAGAGCACGACGAAGACCTTCACCGTGCTGCTGGGCGCGGTCGCGGCGATCTCGCTGCTGGTCGGCGGGATCGGGATCACCAACATCATGCTGGTGACGGTGACGGAGCGGACCCGGGAGATCGGCATCCGCAAGGCGCTCGGCGCCCCTCGGGCCGTCATCCTCGGGCAGTTCCTGACCGAGTCGACGCTGCTGTCGGTGATCGGCGCGGGGTTGGGCGTGGCGGCGGGGATCCTCGGCTCGCACTTCAGCATCGTCGGCATCAAACCGGTGGTGATCCCGGCGTCCGTGCTCGGCGCCTTCGGCATCGCCGTCGCCATCGGACTGTTCTTCGGCAGCTACCCCGCCAACCGGGCCGCCTCACTGCGGCCGATCGACGCCCTCCGGCACGAGTAGGAGCACTTTCTTCGATGGACCACGACGAACAGGTCGCCCTGCTGGCCACCCCGCCGGACGCGCGGGATGTCTCGGCGGAACTGGCCGCACCGCCCCGGCGCAAGCTGCCCTGGCTGTCGCTCGTCCTCGCTGGCGGGGTGATCGCCACCGGGGCCTTCGCGGGCGGGGTCTGGTACCAGCAGGGGCAGGGCGGGACGGGGGGCGGTAAGTCCTCCGCTCCCCGTCCCGCTTCGGCTGCCGCTCCGGCGGCGGGTGGCGGGTACGGGCAGGGCGGCGGTGGGCGCCGAGGTGGGCAGGGTGGCCAGGGGCAAGGTGGTCAGGGTCAGGGTCAGGGCGGTGCTCAGGGCGGCTTCACGCGCGGCACGGTCAAGGCCGTCGACGGCACGACCGTGTACCTGACCGACGCCAGCGGCAACACGGTCAAGGTGACGACCGGGGATTCGACCAAGGTCCAGCTCAACAAGGAGGGCAAGGTCGCCGACCTCCAGCCCGGCCAGAGCGTGACCGTCGTCGGGACGCCGGATTCCAGCGGCGGGTACGCCGCCAGCCAGCTCGTCGAAGGGGCTGCCGGTGCTGGTGGCTTCGGCGGCGGCGGCTTCGGCGGTGGTTCGCCCCGAAAGCCGTCCGGCGGCTGACCCGGAACCGTCGGACACCCCGCGAGGCCCTCGCCCTGGTTGGGCGGGGGCCTTCGCGCGTTCAGTCACCGTCGTCGGGGCGTTGCATCTTGAGGGTGGCGATGACGCCGAGGGCGACGGTGGTGATGGCGAGGGCGAGGAGGGCGGCGTCATCGTGCGCACCACGCCCCTCGAGTTCGCCTCGTTCCTCCAGGGCGCGAAGTCCGGCGAGTTCGACCACCTGATCGCCAACGCCTAGCGAATCGTTCCGGCGGCCTCTTGCTCCCCGCAAGAGGCCGCCGTTGGTTGATCACCGACGTGTGGGCGCGCTGCCTGGACGCCCGCCACGGGGCGGGCAACGGCCGGTAGGGGTGGGTCTGGGCCCACCCCAGGTGTGGGGCCAGACCGGTGTCGGGCCGCCCGACGCCTCCGTAGATTCGTTCTCACCACGACACGGAGGACAGAACAATGGCTATCACCGAGACGGCGAACCTCGGCAACTCCCGTACCGACGAGGCGTTCTCGGCCGCGAAGAAGTGCATCACGCTCTTCGGCGCGATCGGCGTGATCACCCTCGCGACCGTCGCCGTGATGGCCTTCACCGGGCACGCGACCACCCCGTTCATGTGGGTCCGCGGCATCCTCTTCCCCGCCCTCGCCCCGGTGCTCCTCCGCATCACCGCCCGCGCCGCCGGCGGCGACTACAAGGCCCTCGACCGCATCCGGACCCTCTCCACCGTGATGCCGATCGCCGTCCTCGGCGTCGACCTCATCCCCGGCATCTGCCCTACCTGGTACGCCGTCCTCCAGGGCCTCTCCGCCCTCGCCATCCTCCCCATCGCCATCCTCACCCGCACCAAGGCCGTCACCACCGCCGTCCCCAAGTCGTAACCCCCCTGTCCCGTACGGGAACCCGGCCTACACTCCCCGCCATGACAGCCATGGAGTCAGTGATCCGCACGGCGGCCCCGGCCGACCTCGGGGCAGTCGCCTCGATCTACACCCACTACGTCCGTCACACCGTGGTCACCTTCGACGAGGCCTCTCCGTCCCCGGCCACCTGGCAACAGCGGCTGGACGACCTCACCGCCCAGGGCCTGCCCTTCCTGGTCGCCGAGGTGGACGGCGAAGTCGCCGGCTACGCGTACGCGGCCCCCTGGCGTCCCAAGCCCGCCTACCGGCACACCGCCGAGAACTCCATCTACCTCGCCCCCACCCACACCGGCCGAGGCCTCGGTACCGCCCTCCTCGAAGCCCTGCTGGACGCCTGCACCAAGACCCATATTCGCCAACTGATCGCCGTCATCGCCGACTCCGGCTCCGACGCCTCGGTCACCCTCCACCGCCGCTACGGCTTCACCGAGGCCGGCCGGCTGACGGCCGTTGGCCACAAGCACGGCCGCTGGATCGACACCGTCCTGATGCAACGCGCCATCGGCTGACCGCGCAGGAAGCCGACCTCGCCGACTTCCTGCGCCGCACTGTTGCTGTTACCGGTCGTCGCCGCCCTGCGCGGGTGCGCGGGTGACGGAACCCGGCGTAAAGGCCGACTTCTGGAGTGTCAACGATGCGGTGCCGAAGGCATCGACTTCATGCGGGAACGTGAATGATCCTTGGCCGCTTTGTGCGGCCTGCCTAGGGTCCTAGTCACCAGTCCGCAATGAAACGTGGAGGGGAAACGATGAGGCTTACGAGGATCGCGGGCGGCTCCCCGGACTGCCGCAACGACGACTGCCCGACCGTCTACGCCACGGACCGAGGGTCGATCGCGGTTCAGGGTGACATCGTGGAGCGGCAGACGCCCGCGGGCGAGGCAGTGGTGGAGATTCCCGAAGAATTGTTGAGGGAGGCCTTCCGTGCTCTTGGATGGTGACGCCTGGCGCGCCGTCTTCAACTCGTTCGAACACGAGGCATTCCGCCTGGAGACGCGGAGTTCCTACGCCATGCCCGGCGAGGACGAGGAGTTCCGGGAGTTCCTGGACACGGGCGAACTCCACATCCCCGAGGACGACCCGTGGCTCACTCGCGTGCGGAACTATCGTGCGAGCGGCCGAAGGATCGGCCGGGTGCACGTCCTGACCCGACCGCTCTCCGACTACCTGCGCTACGAGTTCGCCGCCTACGCCTACAACGTGAAGGCCGGCGAGGACATTCGGATCCTGGACCTGACCGGTCGGGACAACCCTGGTCTCCCGGACCAGGACTTCTGGATGTTCGACGACATCAAGGTGGTCGACATGAGATACCGGCCGGACGGATCGCAGATCGGGCGGGAACTCCTGGATGATCCGGACCTGGGGCAGTACCGGCGCTGGCGTGATCTGGCGGTGTCCCTCTCGGTCCCCTTCGCGGAGTACGTCGCAGATTGACCCTCGATCCTGGTAGGGCCGGAGAGCAACGCCGAGACCTTGCAGCAGCGCTCAAGGACCTACGGCGCGCCTCCGGTCTTTCCGGTGAACGGCTGGCCGTTCGGTGCGGTATGAGCCAGAGCAAGGTCTCTCGGATCGAGACGGGCAAGGCCCTGCCGACGGTCGTCGATGTGCAGCAGATCGTCAACGCGCTGGGCTTGGACGAGGACCTGGCTGGGGAACTGCTCGCGTTGGCCAGTGTGGCAAACGCCGAGTACGAGGATGTCCGGGCCTCCGTCCGACGTGGACTTCACCTTCGGCAACGCGAATTGGCGACCCTCGAACGCAGCGCCGGGCACATTCGCTACTTCCTACCAGCCATGCCGTGACGCAGGTCTACGAGGGGACCGACACCCCGTCGTCGTCCAGCTCCATGCCCACCGTGGTCGCGCAGATGCTCCAGCACCTGGACGCGGCCGAGGGCATGCGGGTCCTGGAACTCGGCACCGGCACCGGCACCGGCTGGACGGCGGGGTTGCTGTCCAGCCGACTCGGCGCGGAGAACGTGACCACCATCGAGCTGGACCCGGACCTGGCGAGTCGGGCGCGGCACCGGCTGCACGCGGCGGGCCTGCGGCCCACCGTCCTGGTCGGCGACGGTGCCCTCGGCCACCCCGAGGGCGCCCCGTTCGACCGGGTGCACTTCACCGCGGCCGTCCAGCGGCTGCCGTCGGCGATCCTCGAACAGACCGCCCCCGGCGGGATCGTCCTGGTGCCGTACGGCACGGCGTTCTGCAACGGCGCGTTGCTGCGGCTCACCGTGGCCGAGGACGGGCAGTCGGCGAGCGGCCCGTTCGTCGAGGACGTGTCGTTCATGTGGGTGCGCGACCAGCGCCCCGACAGCGGAGAGTTCGGGATCGAGGACGTCCGGTACGGGTCCTCGGGCATCGACCCGGCCGATGTGGCCGAGCAGTCCCACGCCGCCTTCGCCATCGGCCTGCGGATCCCGAACCTGTTCCGACGGAGCGTGTGGGCCGCCTACGACCGGCTCGGCACCGGCCGGGCCGAGATCTGGGACGGGGAGTCGTACGCCCACTGCCGCTTCGCCGACCGGGACGGCCGGCACGCCGTGTCGCAGTCGGGCCCGCGCAACCTGTGGGACGAGGTGACGGCGGCGCACCACTGGTGGGTCCGCAGCGGCAAGCCCGAACTCACCCGGCTCGGCATGACCGTGACCGCGTCCGGCGAACACCGTCCGTGGTTGGACGACCCCGCCAACCTCCTGCCCTGACCCGGCCCGGCCCTGCGCGGGAAGTCGGCCCGGCCGACTTCCCGCTCCGCAACCACCCGGGGCACGGCGACTACCGGCTCATCGGCCCATCCTGCCCCGGTCTCCCCGGTCTCCCTGGCCGGGCCCGGCCAGGGGTAAAATGGGGCGATCCGGCGCCGGCCCCGCCGCTAAACTGCGGTCCCCCGTCGCGAGGGCCGTCGCGAGACCGGCCCGCGCGACGCTCCGCAGCTTCGCCGAGAGGACGGTGCCCGGCCCATGCGTTGGTCCCAGCTGTACGTACCCACCCTTCGGGAGGACCCGGCCGACGCGGAGGCCGTGAGCCACCGGCTGCTGGTGCGCGGGGGGTTCATCCGGCAACTGATGGCCGGGCACTACTCGTTGCTGCCGTTGGCGGTGCGGGTGCGCGCAAGGATCATGGCCATCATCCGCGAGGAGATGGCCGCGATCGGCTCCCAGGAGTTCCTGCTGCCCGCCATGCACCCGGCGGAGATCTGGCAGCGCAGCGGCCGCTGGGAGTCCATCGGCGAGGAGATGTTCCGGCTCAAGGACCGCAAGGGCGCGGACCTGGCGCTCGGGGTGACGCACGAGGAGGTCTTCACCGTGCTGTCGCAGGAGCTGCGCTCGTACCGGGACCTGCCGCAGATGTGGTACCAGTTCCAGACCAAGTTCCGGGACGAGGCCCGCCCCAAGAGCGGGCTGCTGCGGGTGCGCGAGTTCACCATGAAGGACTCGTACAGCTTCGACGTGGACGAGGCCGGCCTGGACCGTTCCTTCCGGCTGCACCGGGCCGCGTACGAGCGGATCTTCGCCCGGCTGGGACTGCCCGCCATCGCCGTCCAGGCCTCCAGCGGGACGATGGGCGGCAGCGAGTCGGTGGAGTTCATGGCCGCCTCGGCGGCCGGCGAGGACCTGGTGGTCCGCTGCCCCGGCTGCGACTACGCGGCGAACAGTGAGAAGGCGACGTCCGCGCTGCCCGCCGTGGCGGACGGCCCGGGCCCGGCGGCCCCCGAGCGGTTCGACACCCCGGAGGCGCGCACCATCGAGGAGTTGGCGCGGCTGCACGGGGTGCCGGCCGAGCGGCAGGTCAAGACGCTGGTGTACGTGGTGGACGGGCAGCTGACCCTGGTCCTGGTCCGCGGTGACCACAGTCTGGTCGAGCAGAAGTTGATCGACACCCTCGCCGCGACCGCCGTCCGCCCGGCCACCACCGACGAGATCCGGGCGGCGCTCGGGGCCTCCCCCGGCAGCCTGGGCGCGGTCGGTGTCCCCGCCGACCTGCCGGTGCTCGCCGACGAGGCACTGCGCGGCCGCACCGACCTGACCACCGGCGCCAACACGGACGGGGTGCACCTGCGCGGGGTGTCCGTCGAACGGGACGTCGCCGTGCGGCGCTGGGCCGACCTGCGGGAGGTCGCCGCGGGGGAGCCCTGCCCGCGCTGCGGGGCGCCGCTGGACGTGGCGGTCACCATCGAGGTGGGCCACATCTTCAAGCTGGGCCGCAAGTACACCGAGACCCTCGGCGTCGCCGTGTCCGGACAGGACGGCGAGCGGGTCGTCCCGGTCATGGGCAGCTACGGGATCGGCGTGGAGCGGGCGTTGGCCGCCGTCGTGGAGACCCACCACGACGACAAGGGCATCGTCTGGCCCGTCGCGGTGGCCCCCTTCGAGGTGGCGGTGGTCGTCCTCGGGACGAAGGACGAGCGCGTGGCCGGGGCCGCCGAGACGCTCTACCGGCAGCTGCGGGCCGAGCGCCTCGACGTGCTGCTGGACGACCGGGACGAACGGCCCGGTGTGAAGTTCCGCGACGTCGAGCTGATCGGCATCCCGTACCGGGTGACGGTCGGCGCCCGCGGGCTGGCCGACGGACTGGTGGAGCTCACCACCCGGGCCACCGGCGAGACCCGGTCCGTCCCGCTGGCGGAGGCGGTCGGGGAGGTCCGCAAGCTGGTCACGGCGGGCGCATAGCGAGCACGCCTCTCTGGTTTCTGACGGAGGAAAAGCTACGTTGCGTTCACTGTTTAGGCAGTGGCTTGGTCGTGTAATAAGCGCATATCGCCGGTTGGGTGGTGGTGAACCATTGCAACGAGTTGGCCGGGAGTGCAGTGGTCCGAACGACCGATCGTTGCAATGGCCTGAAGGTGGCCGCTATCGTGGGCGCACAGACCACGGACCCCGAAGGAGGCCGCGATGCCGGGCGGACGACTCACCCAGCAGGAACGCCAGCAGATCGCGCTGGGGCTGGCCGAGGACCTCGCCTACGCCGAGATCGCCCGGCGGCTCGACCGGCCGACCTCGACCGTCACCCGCGAGGTGATGCGCAACGGCGGCCCCGCCACCTACCGCGCCGACCTCGCCCACCGGGCCACCGGACACCGCGCCCAGCGACGCCGGCAGCCCGTTCCGCCGGGGTCGGGCCCCACCCCGCTGCCGCACGGCCGCGACGTCGAGGCGGTGCGCGCGTACGAGGAGGTGTTCACCACCGTCCTGATGCAGTCCGGCATGGGCCGGATGGCGTCCCGGGTGCTGGCCTGCCTCTACCTCACCGACGCGGGCAGCCTCACCGCCGCCGAACTCGTCGAGCGCCTCCAGGTCAGCCCGGCGACCATCTCCAAGGCGATCGCCTTCCTGGAGAGCCAGGGCATGGTGACCCGGGAGCGCGACGAACGGCGCCGCGAGCGCTACTTCGTGGACGACGACATCTGGTACCGGTCGATGATGGTCAGCGCCCAGGTCACCGCCCAGCTCGTCGACACCACCCGCCAGGGCGTCGGCGTCCTCGGCGCGGGCACCCCGGCGGGCAACCGGCTGGAGAACATCGCCCGCTTCCTGGACTTCGTCTCCGAGTCGATCGCCCGCGCCGCCGAACAGGGCCGCGAGGTGCTCCACGCCAGGCCGGAGGAGCCGGAAGCGGAAGAGGCCGAGGGCACCGACTGACGCGCGACGCGGTGCACGGAAAGTCGGCCGGTCCGACGTCCCGTGCACCTGTCGCTCGGTGATCCGTCGCTCGGTGATCCGTCGCTCAGTACCCGACGGTCAGTGCCCGTCGCTCAGTACCAGGCGCTCAGGGGACGACGTTCAGTACCCGACGGCCTCCCGCAGCAGCAGCACGACGCCCCGGGAGAAGCGGGTCGGCGCGTTGAGCACCAGCAGCTGGTTGACGGCGCTGGGCTGGCCGTAGGCGGCCCGGGAGCGGGTGTCCTCCAGCGGGAGCACGTACTCCTCCAGCCGACGCAGCGCGGTGGGCAGGTCGGGGACCACCTTCTGGGCGCCGACGACCCAGATCGCCGTACCGGCGCCGCCGGCGCTGCCCGGCAGCTGGCTGCCGCTGGCCGAGGCGATCACCAGGGAGCCGGTCTCGGTGACGGCGGCGACGCTGCCCACGGCCACGTCGGGGGCGGCGAGCAGGCGCCGGATGCCGTCGGCCTCGGTGGTCCGGTCCATCGCCATCACCCGGGACTTGACGGAGCGGTGGTCGGCGTCGTCGTTGAGGTCCTCGTCGATGCCGGACAGCCGGAGGGTCTCGCTGGCCGCGGTGAACACCGTGGCGCCGGCCGGGACGAGCTCCCGGACCCGGGCCCGCGCGTCGGCGGCGGTGTCGAGGAGTTCGACGGTGAAGCCGCGCGCCGCCAGCGCGGCGACCGCCCGTTCCAGGCGCTCCGCGTCCGCCGGGGCGCCGAACCCGGCGTCGGCCGGGGCCGCGCTCCCGGCGCTGCGCGGGGCCGAGCCGCCCAGCGGGCTGGTGTCGAGGTACCGCACCTCGTAGACCCGCTCGGCGAACCGCCAGCCGTCCGTCGTGCGCTGGTAACGGTCATGGTAGATGGCGTAGTTGAGGCCCTCGCGGCCGTCCAGGAGCCGGACCAGCTCGTGCATGTGGGCGCGTCCGGTCGCGGTGTCGCCGTTGATCCGGATCGAGCCGGGGTGGGTGTTCTGCACGAAGAAGTCCCAGCGGTCCTGGAGCGCCTGGAGCCCGGTGCGGATCTGCTCCGGGCCGACCAGTTCGATCGGGACGTCGGGCATCCGCAGCACGCCGTCCGGGGTGAACAGTTCGGCGAGGCGGGCGCCGTCGCGCATCATCACCGCGTCGGTGAACTCGCTCTGCAGGGCCTGGATCCCGACCAGGTCGGCGGTGGTCTGGAAGTCGTTCACGGGTGGGTCCTCCGTACCGTTCGGTGCCGTCTGCCGGGTACGACAGCGCGGCCCGCCGGAATGTGAGGTGCGGGGGCGGATGTCACATTCCGGCCCGCTGTCCGGTCGTAAGGGGTGGAGGCGACCCCGGGAGGCGGACGATGGACGACGACGACCTGAGCGTGATCATGAGCGAGCGGCGCCAACTGACCAATGTGGCCTACCGGATGCTCGGCTCACTGGCCGACGCCGAGGACGTCGTGCAGGAGACCTACACCCGTTGGTACGCGATGCCCCCGGAGCAGCGGGACGCCGTGGCCTCGCCCGGCGGCTGGCTGACCACGGTCGCCAGCCGGATCTGCCTCAACCAGCTCGGCTCCGCCAGGGCCCGGCGGGAGCGCTACGTGGGCGAGTGGCTCCCCGAGCCGCTGCCCGAGCACCGGGACGGGGCCGACGGCGCGGCGGCGGACCCGGCGGACCGGATCACCCTCGACGAGTCGGTCAACATGGCCTTCCTCGTCGTCCTGGAGTCCATGACGCCGGCCGAGCGCGTGGCGTTCATCCTCCACGACGTCTTCCAGTACCCGTTCGCCGAGGTGGCCGCGGTCGTCGGCCGTTCGGCGGCGGCCTGCCGCCAGCTGGCCTCCTCGGCCCGCCGCCGGATCCGCACGGCCCAGGCCCCGGCGACGCCGACCGGTGTGCAGGCCGGGATCGTCCGGGAGTTCAAGCGGGCCTGGGAGGCGAAGGACGTCAGGTCGCTGATGGACCTCCTCGACCCCGGCGCCACCGTGATCGCCGACGGCGGCGGCCTGGCCGGAGCCCTGCTGGAGCCGCTCACGGGCAGTGAGTGGATCGCCCGCGCCTACGCCGGCTCCACCCGGCTCACGGCCGGCCGGACGCTGCGGGAGTGCACCGTCAGCGGCCTGCCCGGATTGGTCGTCGAGCAGGACGGCGTCACCGACACGGTGATCGCCTTCCGGATCGTCGAGGGGCTGATCACCCACATCTGGGTGGTGCGCAACCCGGAGAAGCTGCGCCCGTGGAACGGCGGGTGACGCAGGTCACGGCCGGGGTTGTCACAGGCGGCCCGGCCGCCCTGTCCCAGAGGGCAGTACGGCGGACCGGAGCCGAGAACGAACCCGAGACACCGAACCAAGCCGAGACAACGGAGGAGCACCCGATGGAAGCCCGACTGAACGCCTTCGCCAGCCCCGTCATGGGCAAGGTCTTCAAGCACCTCATCGCCGCGCACCAGCCGATCGCGGACTCGACGCTGCCCTACGCCACCCAGGAGCTGGTGCGGCTGCGGGCCAGCCAGATCAACGGTTGCGGCTTCTGCGTCGACATGCACTTCAAGGACGCCGTGCACGCCGGGGAGGAGGCGACCCGGCTGAACCTGGTGGCCGCCTGGCGCGAGGCCACCGTCTTCACCGACGCCGAGCGGGCCGCCCTGGAGCTGGCCGAGCAGGGCAGTCGGCTGGCCGACGGGGGCGGGGTGACGGACGAGGCCTGGGCGAACGCGGCCAAGTACTACGACGAGGAGCAACTCGCCGCGCTGGTCTGCGTGATCGCGCTGATCAACGCGTTCAACCGCGGCAACGTCATGATCCGCCAGCCCGCCGGTGACTACCGGCCGGGCCAGTTCGCCCACTGAACCGACGGAGCGGCGGGAGATACGGCTGACGAGGCGGTCGGGGAGCGTGGCCCCCGGCCGCCTGGTCGTTCCCGTACCGTCGGCCCGCACACCCGTACGTACACCGCAACGCACACCCGGGCGCACACCCGCCCGCACACCGGTGCGCACACCACCGAGCCCCACCCCTCGGGGCTTGTCGGCAAAAAACCGACCGTTAAGGTGTTAATCCAACATTCATCCATGCCGCGTAGCCTCCGGGGGCTAGCCTCATGCTGAACGTCATCGTCCGACCGGGAGGCGAAACCCCCGTGCAAGGCACTGTCACCACACCGGGCGGCCCCGCCGTGGCCGGGGGCCAGGGCGAGGCGTTCCTCCTCGTCGTCGACGACGAGCCGAACATCCGCGAACTGCTCGCCGCCTCACTGCGGTTCTCCGGCTTCCGGGTGGCCTCCGCCGCCAGCGGCACCGAGGCGCTGGACCTGATCGCCGTCGAGCGGCCCGACCTCGTGGTCCTCGACGTGATGCTGCCCGACCTCGACGGCTTCACCGTCGTCGAGAAGCTGCGCGAGCGCACCAGCCGGGGCCAGATCGCCGGCCCCGCGCACGGACACCCCGGCGACCACCTGCCGGTGCTGTTCCTCACCGCCAAGGACGGCGTCGGCGACAAGGTCCAGGGCCTGGCCGCGGGCGCGGACGACTACGTCACCAAGCCGTTCAGCCTGGAGGAGCTGATCGCCCGGATCCGGGCGATCCTGCGCCGGGCCGGCGGGCCCGCCGAGGACGGCCGCCTGGTGGTGGCCGACCTCAGCCTGGACCCGATCGCCCACGAGGTCACCCGGGCCGGGACCCCCGTCGCGCTCTCCCCGACCGAGTTCAAGCTGCTCCACTACCTGATGGCGAACGTCGGCCGGGTGGTCTCCAAGGCGCAGATCCTCGACCACGTCTGGGCCTACGACTTCGGCGGCGACCTCTCCATCGTCGAGTCCTACATCTCCTACCTGCGCCGCAAGCTCGACTCCGGCCCCGCGCACGGCCCGAAGCTGATCCACACCGTGCGCGGCATCGGCTACGCGCTGCGCCGCCCCCCGCAGGGCTGACCGGACCGGCCCGGCACGTGTTCACCCGCTTCACCTCCCGGCTGTCGCTGCGCGCCCGGCTCCTGGTCCTGGCGCTCGTGCTGGTGACCACCGGGCTCGCGGTCAGCGACACCTTCGTGCTGGGCGCCGTACGGGCCCAGCTGGTCGAGCAACTGGACGAGCAACTCCAGCGCTACGGCGTGCCGTTGTCGCGCAAGGCGCCGATGCAGGTGAACCCGCCCGGCACCGGCAAACCGGTCGTCGCCGGGCGCCGGATCAGCCTGCCCAGCCAGTACCTGGTGCAGTGGCTGTCCGCGGACGGCAAGGTCCAGACGTCGCTGCGCCAGCCCGTCTCGGACAGCGATCCGGCACCCCAACTGGGCGGCCTGGACCCGACCCAGACCGCCCCCGACACCCCCTTCGACCTGCCCGACCAGCGCGGCCACCACAGCTGGCGGGTCCTGGTGCTGCCGATCCAGGCCCCGCGCACGCCGACCCCCGGACTCGGCGCGTTCACCTCGCCCGTCACCAACCCGACCTACGTCATGGTCGCCGTCTCCCGCGAGGACGTCGACACCACCACCGGCCGGCTCGGCACCTCCTTCCTGGCGATCGGCGGCGGCGTCCTGCTGCTGATCGCCGCGCTCGGCTTCTTCGCCGTCCGGGCCGGACTGCGGCCGCTGCGGCGGATCGAGGAGGGCGCCGCCCGGATCGCCGCCGGCGAACTGTCGCACCGGATGCCGGAACTCTCCCCCGGCACCGAGGTCGGACGGCTGTCCGTCGCGCTCAACGGCATGCTCACCCAGATCGAGGCGGCCTTCGCCGCCCGTGCCGAATCCGAGGCCCGGATGCGGCGCTTCGTCGCCGACGCCTCGCACGAACTGCGCACCCCGCTGGCCGGCATCCGCGGCTTCGCCGAGCTGTACCGGATGGGCGCGCTGCCCACCGAGGGCGACGTCAAGCGGACCATGACCCGGATCGAGAGCGAAGCCGTCCGGATGGGCACCCTGGTCGAGGACCTCCTGGTGCTCGCCCGGCTCGACGAGGAACGCCCGCTCGACCTCGCCCCGATGGACTTGCGCACCCTCGCCGCCGACGCCCTGCACGACCTCACCGCGCTCGACCCGAGCCGCCCGGTCGCCCTCACCGGCCCCGCGGGCACCGGCGCCCCCGGCGCCGCACCCGTCCTCGGGGACGAGGCGCGGCTGCGGCAGGTGGTCACCAACCTGGTCGGCAACGCCGTCAAGCACACCCCGCCCGGCACCCCGGTCCGGATAGGCGTCGGCGGCGGGCCCGGCGGCATCTGCCTGCTGGAGGTCGCCGACGCCGGCCCGGGCCTCACCGGGGACCAGGCCCAGCGGGTCTTCGACCGCTTCTACCGGGTCGACGCCTCCCGCAGCCGCGACAACGGCGGCGGTGGCGGACTCGGCCTCGCCATCGCCACCGCCCTCACCCGCGCCCACGGCGGCACCCTCACCCTGGACACCGCCCCCGGCGCCGGTGCCACCTTCCGGGTCGAACTGCCCACGATTGGCAACCGGGTTTCCTGAACCTTTGTCGACTCGTCAATTCCGCTGCGAACCAAGCAATTCCGAAGGCCCGTTCACTGCCGGAAGTCGGCATGGAGCGTCAAGAATCCGTGTGCCTATGATCAGCGCTGTCGGCGCGTCAGGAGATGCCCGCACAAAGGTCTCCGCCTTCCTTTTCGACCCGAAAGGGGTCCTTGTGAAACTCCGCCGTACGCTGGTCTCGGCCGCCCTCGTCGCCGCCGTGATCCCGCCCGCAGCCGTGCTCTCCGCGGCACCCGCCTTCGCGGAGTCGGCTCCGGCGGCGCAGACCCGGAACGACACCGGCTCGATCGCCGACCTGGAGAAGGCCGCAGCCGACGCGGCCAAGGCGTACCAGAAGGCCAAGGCCGACCAGGCCGACATCGCCGCCAAGCTCGAAGCCTTCGACCCGGAGCCCTACCTCACCAAGCTCCGCGAGGCCCAAGCCGCCGCCAAGCAGGCCACCGAGGCCCGGACCGCCGCCGAGGACGATCTCCACAAGGCCATGTCCGTCTACGACAAGGCGTCGGATGCCGAGCGTGAGAAGGCCCGGCAGGACCTGCTGAAGGCGATGGACAGGGCCAACGCAGCCATCGCCGCCGAGAAGCAGGCCAAGCAGGCCGCCGCCGCCGCGGGCACGGCCGCGGACGACGCCAGGGTCGACCTCTTCCGGAAGATCAACACGGCCAACAAGGCGGTCGACGCCGCCCTCGCAGCGAAGAACACCGCGGACAAGGCCCTCGCCGACGCCGAGGCGGGGGCGGAGAAGCCCGCCGAGAAGCCCGCCGAGAAGCCGGCCGAGAAGCCCGCCGACCAGGGCGCCCAGGAGCCCGGCACGGTCACCCCGGTCACGGACACCGCTTCGACCACCGACAAGTCGGCCACGACGCCGACCACTTCGGCACAGCAGACCGTCGCCACCAAGACCACCACCAAGACCACCACCGCGACAGCCGCCACCGCGACCGCCGCCACCACCGGCTCGGCCACCGAACTCGCCGAGACCGGCTCCGACCCGGCCACCCCCTACCTCGCCCTCGGCTCCGCCACCGCCCTCAGCCTCGGCGCCGCCGCCCTCTACGTCTCCCGCCGCAAGGGCGCCCGCCCCACCTCCTGACCCACCCGGTTCGCGCCCGCTCGGGAGGAGGCCGCGAATCCGCCGTACCCCGAACCGCAGGGCAGGCCACTCCCGGCCCGCCCTGCGGTCCTCGTGTTCCCGGGCCTCAAACTCCCCGTTCGGGTGAATCCGCTCCCGTTCACCCACTCGGCCTCTCGGCCGTGTGCGATGGTCCAGGTCTTACCGAGGCAGCGGGAGGTCGTCGTCGTGGACTCTGATCAGAGCCTGTGGGAGGTCTGGAAGGCCTTGGCCATCCCGAAGTACGCACGCGCAGAGATCGATGAGGACTGCATCACGGTTTCGGTCACCGGGGGCCTCCGTCATGCCGAGGTCGCAGGTGGCGTTAGTGAGGCGCTGACGAAGCACCTGTGCGGTAGGGGGTACAAGCCCACGCAAGACCAGTACGTGATCGGCGGGTTGAAGGCGATGAAGCCTGACCTCGCTCCGGTGCCGGACGATACCAAGAAGATCGAACACCCCGAGGGCGTGGGTCTGTTGGCGTCCGGGAATCCCCTGGTTGCTGAGGTTGTGTGGCCCAAGACCGATGACCGTCGAGATCAGGAGCTCAAACCGCGTGCGTACGCCTCCGCGGGCATTCCGGTGTACGTGCTCATCGACGACGATGACCACGGCGGCACCGTGACCGTCTGCTCCCGCCCTGATCGCGAACGACGTGCCTACGCCTCTTCGGCCTGGTTCCCGTACGGCAAGGAGGCCGTGATCCCCGAGGGTCCCGCCAAGGGCTTCGTGATCGGCCCCGGGATCACCGGCGAGCCCCGTGGCTGACCGGGCCGCCGTGTCCTTCAGGCGCGACCTCTCCGAGCGGCGGCTCGCCCTGGTGGCCTGGCGGCTGCTGATCATCCAGGCGGCGGATCCGGCGGTGGGGGCCGGGATGCACGAGCACTCGACGTACCGGGCGCATCCGTGGCGGCGGATCGAGCACACCATCGGCAGCGGGCGGCGGCTGTTCTACCAGGACGCGGACGCGCTGCACCGTGAGGTGGCGCGGTTGAACCGGTCGCACAAGCGGATCCGCGGCACGATGCCGGACGGGCAGCCGTACGACGCGCGGTCCGCGGCGACCAGGGTGTGGGTGCTGCTGACGCTGTTCGAGTGCGTGGTCGCCATGCGGCGGCTCGGCGGGGACGCCTACGACGCCGTGCAACTGGAGTCGGCGTACCGGGAGTTCAGGGAGGCGATCGCCGCTTTCGAGCTGCCGGAGGAGGAACTGCCGGAGACCGCGGCCGACTTGCCGGCCTACTTTGCCCGGTACGCCCGGGAGAAGCTGGAGTTCAACGACGCGGCCCGCTACCTGCTGGACGACATCCTGCGCGAGGCGCCCCGGCCCCGCCGGTTGTGGTTCCTCGGGGACGCCGGCTGGCGGATCACCCGGGCGGTGGTCGCCAGGGCGATCCGCGAGCTGACGGTGGCGGACCTGCCGCCGGTGGTGCGGGAGCGGCTCGGGCTGGTCCGTACCCGTCGGGGCGCGCTGCTGTCCGTGGTGCTGCACCGCGGTGCGGGGGCCGTGGTCCCGCGCCTGCCGGAGCGGATGCGCTACCGCTCCCCGGAGGAGGGGCGGACCCCGCCGCGCCGGCTGCGGCCGGCGCGCCGGGACGCCCGCGGCTCCCGGGTGGACCGGTTCTTCCGGGAGGTGCTGGACCAGACCGGGGACGGCGTCATCACCGTGCACGACCTGCGGGCGATGGCGCACAACGTGTGCTGGCAGCTGGAGTTGGACGAGGCCGCCGAGGCGCGGGTGTACGAGGCCTTCGACGGCTGGTGGGAGCAGCTGCGCGCGGCGATGGACGCCGACGGGAACGGCGAGGTGAGCCGGGAGGAGTTCGTGGCGGCGACGCTGGCGGGCTGTGACCGGGACGAGGCGTACCTGGAGCAGGGGCTGCTGCCCGCGCTGCGGGCGGTGTTCGCCGCGGCGGACGCCGACGGCAGTGGCTTCCTGGAGTTCGACGAGTACCGCGCGGTGTTCGGCGGCCCCCGGGTGCATCCGGCCGAACTTTCCCACGGGTTCCGCCAGTTGGACGTGGACGGGGACGGACGGATCACGGTGGAGGAGTTCGTCGGTGGCTTCACCGAGTTCTTCACCGCCCGGGCCGACTCCACCTCGGGCGCCCAGCTCCTCGGCCGTCCGTAGCCGAGGGCCGCGCCGGGCGCCCCGGTAGCACGCCCCGCTCGCCGTCGCGAGCGGGGCGTGCCGCTGTCAAGCGCCGGTTCGGCCAACTGCGACGGTCCGTGCGCCCCGCGCGTTCGTTGCCCCGTCCCCGGCCGGTCCGCAGACTGTGCGGACCGCCCGCGCTCGTCGTGACGCACCGCACACGGACGTCAACCCACCCCACCTGCGGTTCCCCCGTAAGGATGGTGGATACTGTGCTTGTGAACGTGTTCACGTTCACAAGCGGACAAGCTTGCGCGGTAGTGCAACGGTCTACGGCTATTGATGGAGTTTGTCCGGAACACGCCCTGAGAAGGGCCGGTTGGGAGAGAGGGCGACGTGGAACTGGCAATCGCTCACGAGACGATCGCGCGATGGCAATTCGGAGTCACCACCGTCTACCACTTCCTCTTCGTGCCGCTCACCATCAGCCTGGCCGCCGTCGTGGCCGGGCTGGAGACCGCCTGGGTGCGTACGAACAAGGAGAAGTACTTCCACGCGACCAAGTTCTGGGGAAAGCTCTTCCTCATCAACATCGCGATGGGCGTCGTCACCGGAATCGTGCAGGAATTCCAGTTCGGCATGAACTGGTCCGACTACTCCCGCTTCGTCGGTGACGTCTTCGGCGCCCCGCTCGCGATGGAGGCGCTGATCGCCTTCTTCTTCGAGTCCACCTTCATCGGCCTGTGGATCTTCGGCTGGGACAAGCTGCCGAAGAAGATCCACTGTGCCTGCATGTGGATGGTCTCGCTGGGCACCGTGCTCTCCGCCTACTTCATCCTGGCCGCCAACTCCTGGATGCAGCACCCGGTCGGCTACTCGATCGACCCGGCCACCGGCAAGGCGCAGCTCACCGACATCGCCAAGGTGCTGTTCCAGAACACCACCCTGACCGTGGTCTTCCACACCCTGACCGCGGCCTTCCTCACCGGCGCCGCCTTCATGGTCGGCATCGCCTCCTTCCACCTCTGGAAGGCCAAGCGCAGGCCCGAGACCGCCGACCCCAAGAAGACCGCCGTGATGCGCACCTCGCTGCGGCTCGGCCTGGTGATCGCGGTGATCTTCGGCGCTGGCACCGCGCTCAGCGGCGACACCCTCGGCAAGGTCATGTTCGAGCAGCAGCCGATGAAGATGGCCGCCGCCGAGGCGCTGTGGGACACCCAGGCCCCCGCGCCGTTCTCGATCTTCGCGGTCGGCGACGTCAGCAAGGGACACAACTCGGTCGAGCTGGAGATCCCCGGAATACTCTCCTTCCTCGCCCACAGCGACTTCAGCTCGTCCGTCCCCGGCATCAACGACACCGCGGCCGCCGAGGCCGCCGCCCACGGCGGCAACCCCAAGGACTACATCCCGAGCGTCTTCGTGACCTATTGGGGCTTCCGCTTCATGATCGGCTTCGGGATGACCTCCTTCGTCGCCGCCCTGATCGGCCTCTGGACCACCCGCCGCAAGTTCCTGCTGCACCCAGACTTCCGCACCGGCGAGACCGAGGTGCCCCGGCTGATGCTCACCCCGAAGCGGGAGATGGGCCCGCTGCTCACCAAGTGGAGCTGGCGGATCGGCATCCTCACCATGGGCTTCCCGCTGATCGCCAACAGCTTCGGCTGGATCTTCACCGAGATGGGCCGCCAGCCCTGGGCCGTCTTCGGCCTGATGACCACCGCCAGCGCCGTCTCGCCGAACGTGGGCATCGGCACCCAGATCGGCGCCCTGGCCACCTTCACCACGCTGTACGCGATCCTCGCCGTCGTCGAGGTCCGGCTGCTGGTCAAGTACGCCAAGGCCGGTCCGGTGGTGACCGAGCGGCCCCCGGCCAAGGACCCCTCGCTGCGCGGCCCGTCCGCGGACGAGGACGCCGACAAGCCGCTCGCCTTCGCGTACTGACCAGTCTGACCAGTACTGACCGGTACTGACCCACGGAAAGGAGACCAAGGGTCATGCAACTCCACGACGTCTGGTTCGTGCTGATCGCGGTCCTGTGGATCGGCTACTTCTTCCTGGAGGGCTTCGACTTCGGGATCGGCATCCTCACCAAGCCGCTCGCCCGGAACACCGCCGAGCGCCGGGTTCTGATCAACACCATCGGCCCGGTCTGGGACGGCAACGAGGTCTGGCTGCTCACCGCCGGCGGCGCCACCTTCGCCGCCTTCCCGGACTGGTACGCGACCCTCTTCAGCGGCTTCTACATCCCGCTGCTGGTCATCCTGGTCTGCCTGATCGTCCGCGGCGTGGCCTTCGAGTACCGGGCCAAGCGGGACGGCGCCCGCTGGCAGCGCAACTGGGAGGAGGCCATCTTCTGGACCTCCCTGCTGCCGGCCTTCCTGTGGGGCGTGGCCTTCGCCAACATCGTCCGCGGCGTGGACATCGACGCCCGGAAGAACTACGTCGGCGGCCTCGCCGACCTGCTCAACCCGTACGCGCTGCTCGGCGGCCTGGTGACGCTCACCCTGTTCACCTTCCACGGCGCGGTGTTCGCGGCGCTCAAGACCGTCGGCGAGATCCGCGAACGGGCCCGCCGGGCCGCCCTCCAGGCCGGTCTGGCCACCGCCGTCCTGGCCCTCGTCTTCCTGGTCTGGACCCAGGCGGACAGCGGCAACGGCCGCAGCCTGGCCGCCCTGGTGATCGCGGTGCTGGCCCTGGCCGGCGCCCTGGTGGCCAACCAACTCGGCCGCGAGGGCTGGGCGTTCGTCCTCTCCGGGGCGACCATCGTGGCCGCGGTCGCGATGCTCTTCCTGGCGCTCTTCCCGAACGTCATGCCGTCCACGCTCAACCCGGACTGGAGCCTGACCGTCACCAACGCGGCCTCCTCGCCGTACACGCTCAAGCTGATGACCGTCGTGGCCGCCGTGTTCACCCCGCTGGTGCTGCTCTACCAGGGCTGGACGTACTGGGTGTTCCGCAAGCGGATCGGGGTGCAGCACATCCCCGGGCCCGCCGCCGGCCACCAGCCCGCCGCGCCCGTCGACCAGGCCTGACGCCGTGAAGCCGGTCGACCCCCGACTCCTCGGACACGCCCGGACCACCCGGGCCTTCCTCGCCGGATCCGTCCTGCTCGGCGGGGCGGGCGCGGCCCTGGTGGTCGCCCAGGCGAGCCTGATCGCCGAGATCGTGGTCCGCGCCTTCCAGCGCGGCGCCGGACTCGGCGAACTGACCACCCCGCTGGTGCTGCTCGCCCTGACCGCCGTCGGACGCGGGCTGGTCGGCTGGCTCACCGAACTCACCGCGCACCGGTCCGTCGCCCGGGTGAAGTCCACCCTGCGGCGCCGGCTGCTCGACCACGCCACCGCGCTCGGCCCGTCCTACCTGGCGGGCCGGCGCACCGGCGAACTCACCACCCTCGCCACCCGCGGCATCGACGCCCTCGACGACTACTTCGCCCGCTACCTGCCGCAACTCGCCCTCGCCGTGGTCGTCCCGGTGATCGTGCTGCTGCGGATCGTCGGCGCCGACTTCACCTCCGCCGCGATCATCGCCGGGACGCTGCCGCTCATCCCGCTGTTCATGGTGCTGATCGGGATGGCCACCCAGGCCCGGATGGACCGGCAGTGGAACACCCTCTCCCGGCTCTCCCACCACTTCCTGGACGTCGTCGCCGGCCTGCCCACCCTCAAGGTGTTCAACCGGGCCCGCACCCAGGCCGCCACCATCGCCCGGATCACCGCCGACTACCGCAAGGCCACCCTGCGCACCCTGCGGATCGCCTTCATCTCCTCCTTCGCGCTGGAGCTGCTCTCCACCCTGTCCGTCGCCCTGGTCGCGGTCACCGTCGGCTTCCGGCTGGTCGACGGCTCCCTCGACCTGGAGACCGGGCTGCTGATCCTGATCCTGGCCCCCGAGGTGTACTTCCCGATCCGCCAGGTCGGCGCGCTGTACCACTCCAGCGTCGAGGGCCTCACCGCCGCCGACGAGATCTTCCAGGTGCTGGAGACCCCGCTGCCCGCCGCGGGGACGCTCCTGGCCCCCGACCTCACCGGCGCAGTGATCACCGCCGAGGGCCTGACCGTACGCCACCCCGGCCGCGTCCGGCCCGCCCTGGACGGCTCCGCGCTCACCCTGCGCCCCGGCTCCAGCACCGCCCTCACCGGCCCGAGCGGGGCCGGCAAGTCCACCCTGCTGTCCGTCCTGCTCGGCCTCACCGCCCCCGATGCGGGCAGCGTGCGGATCACCGCCGCCGACGGGCGCACCCACGACCTCGCCGAGCTCGAACCGGACAGCTGGCGGCGGCAGATCGCCTGGGTGCCCCAGCACCCCCACCTGTTCGCCGGGACGATCCGCGACAACCTGCGGCTCCACCGGCCGGACGCCACCGACGACCGGCTGTGGACGGCGCTCCGGGCCGCCCACGCGCTCGACTTCGTCACCGACCTGGACGCCGAACTCGGCGAGGACGGTGCCGGGCTCTCCGCCGGCCAGCGCCAGCGGCTCGCCCTGGCCCGGGTGCTGCTCGCCGACGACCGGCCGCTGGTGCTGCTGGACGAGCCCACCGCCAACCTGGACGGAGACTCCGAGGCGGCCGTGGTGGCCGCCGTCCGCACCCTCGCCGAGGACCCGGCGCGCACCGTGTTGGTGGTCGCCCACCGGCCGGCGCTGCTGGCGGTCGCGGAGCAACGGGTCAGGCTGGCGGGGGCCTCCGCCGGGGCCGGCACGCCGGGCCCGGTCGCGGCGCTCGCCCACAGCGGCAAGCCCACCGCCGCCCCCGCCGTGCCCGAGGATCCGGAGGCCGAGGCCGCCACCCCCCGGCTGGCCCTGTCCGTGTTGCTCGGCGCGCTCGCCCTCGGCAGTGCCGTCGCCCTGATGGCCACCTCCGGCTACCTCATCTCCCGGGCCTCCCAGATGCCCCCGGTGCTCTACCTGATGATGGCCGTCACCTCCGTCCGGGCCTTCGGCATCGGCCGCAGCGTCTTCCGCTACGCCGAGCGGCTGGTCTCCCACGACGCGGTGCTGCGCACCCTCGGCACCCTGCGGGCCGCCGTGTACCGTCGGCTGACCGTGCTCGCCCCGGCCGGGCTGCCCGCCTTCCGGCGCGGCGACCTGCTCTCCCGGCTGGTCGCCGACGTCGACGCGATCCAGGACCACCACCTGCGCTGGCGGCTGCCCGCCGCCGTCGCCGCCGTGGTCTCCGTCGCCTCGGCCGTCGCGATGGCCGTCTTCCTGCCCGCCGCCGGGTTGGTGCTCGGCCTCGGACTGCTGCTCGCGGGGGTGCTGGTGCCCGCGCTCGCCGCCCGCTGGTCGGCCGGTGCCGAGCGACGCCAGGCCCCCGCCCGGGGACGCCTCGCCACCTCCGTGGTGGACGCCCTCAGCGGCACCGCCGAGCTCACCGTGGCCGGCGCGCTGCCCGGCCGACTGGCCGCCGTCCGCAGCGCCGACGCCGCGCTCACCGGCCTGGCCGCCCGCTCGGCCGCCACCACCGCGCTCGGCACCGGGCTGATCGCGCTGCTCACCGGGCTGACCGTGGCCGGCGCGGCCGCCGTCGGCATCCAGGGGGTGCGCGACGGCGCGCTCGCCCCGGTCTGCCTGGCCGTCGTGGTGCTGACCCCGCTGGCCGCCTTCGAGGCCGTCACCGGGATGCCGCTCGCCGTCCAGGCCCGCCAGCGCAGCCGCGCCGCCCGGGCCCGGCTGGACGAGGTGCTGACCGCCCCCGCCCCGGTGGCGGAGCCCGCCGAGCCGGCCGAGCTGCCCGTGCAGCCGCTGCCCGTCGCGGTGCGCGGGCTGACCGTACGGCACCCCGGGCAGGCCGCGGACGCGCTCGACGGGGTCGACCTCGACCTCGCGCCCGGCCGCCGGATCGCCGTGGTCGGCCCCTCCGGCTCCGGCAAGACCACCCTCGCCCAGGCCCTGCTGCGCTTCCTGGAGCCCGGCGCGGGGTCCGTCACCTTCGCCGCCGGTCGTCCACAGGCTGTGGACAGTCGGGCGCTGGCGGGCGAGGACGTCCGCCGGGTGATCGGCCTCTGTGCCCAGGACGCCCACGTCTTCGACAGCTCGCTGCGGGAGAACCTGCGCCTCGCCCGCCCCGACGCCGACGAGGACGGCCTGCGCGCCGCCCTCGCCGCCGCCCGCCTGCTGGACTGGACGGACACCCTGCCCGAGGGCCTGGACACCATGGTCGGCGAGCACGGTGCCCGGCTCTCCGGCGGCCAGCGCCAGCGGCTCGCCCTGGCCCGGGCGCTGCTCGCCGACTTCCCGGTGCTGGTCCTGGACGAGCCCGCCGAGCACCTCGACCTGCCCACCGCTGACGCCCTCACCGCCGACCTGCTGGCCGCCACGGCGGGCCGCACCACCGTGCTGATCACCCACCGGCTCGCCGGGCTGGACGACACCACCGTGGACGAGGTGCTGGTGCTGGACGCCGGCCGGGTCGCCGAGCGGGGCCGCTGGTCCGAGCTGGTCGCCGACCCGGACGGGCGGCTGCACGCGCTGTGGCGCCGGGAGCGGGAGGCGGACGGACTCGCGGACGCCGTCCCGGCGCCCGCCGGGCGCTGATGCCGGGCGCTACGGGAGGGCGCTGCGGGCGGGCCCTGATGGCGGCATCGCTCCTTCGGCTGAAAACCGTACAAACTAGGCTTTCTCCATGGACCCCACGCCAGGCCTCCCCGAAGCCGCCCCCGAGCAGACACCCCATCGGGTGCCCGAGATCGCCTCGCTCGGGCTGGACACCCTGGTCACCGAGGTCGCGGAACGCCTGCAGTCCGCCGCCGCGGTCACCGACCGGATGCAGCGGCTGCTGGAGGCGGTGGTCGCCATCGGTGCCGGGCTCGACCTGCACGCCACCCTGCACCGGATCGCCACCGGCGCCGCCGAACTGGTCGACGCCCGGTACGCCGCCCTCGGCGTGATCGCCCCCGGCGGGCACGGCCTGGCCGACTTCATCCACGTCGGCATCGACGACGGCACCGCCGCCGAGATCGGCGACCTGCCCGACGGCCGCGGCATCCTCGGCGCGCTCATCGACCGCCCCGAACCGCTGCGGCTGACCGACCTCGGGGCCGACCCGCGCTCCTCCGGGTTCCCGCCGCACCACCCGCAGATGAGGACCTTCCTGGGCGTGCCGATCCGGGTCCGCGAAGAGGTCTTCGGCAACCTCTACCTCACCGAGAAGAAGGGCGGCGGCGCCTTCACACCCGAGGACGAACAGGTGGTGCACGCGCTCGCCGCGGCCGCCGGCGTGGCCATCGAGAACTCCCGGCTGTACGAGGAGGGGCGCCGCCGCGAACGCTGGATCGCCGGCGCCGCCGCCGTCACCACCGCGCTGCTCTCCACCGAGCAGGCCGAGGGCGCGCTCACCGTCGCCGCCGAACAGGTAAGGGAGTTGGCGGGCGCGGCGCTCGGCATGATCCTGCTGCCCACCGGCACGGTGGGGGAGGGGGACTGCCAGATGAGGGTCGCCCACGCCTCCGGCGAGGCCGCCGAGTTCGTCCGCGGCGAACTGCTGCCCAGGGACAGCTTCGCCGCCCAACTGCTGGAGGGGGACAGCGTCCACCTGGACGACATGTCCGGTGACCCCACCGTGGTGATGCGGCTGGCCCGTAGCTTCGGCCCGTCGATGGCCGTGCCGATGGTCGCCGCCGGGCGGGTGCTCGGCGGTCTCTGCGTCTGGCGCTCGCGCGGCGCCCTGCCGTTCACCGACTCCGAGAAGCAGCTCGCCGAGACCTTCGCCTCCCAGGCCGCCCTCGCCCTGCGGCTCGCCGAGGGCCAGCGCGACCAGCAGCGGCTGGCCGTCTTCCAGGACCGCGACCGGATCGCCCGCGACCTCCACGACCTGGTCATCCAGCGGTTGTTCGCCACCGGGATGATGCTGGAGAGCGCCGCCCGTCGGGCCGTCGTCCCCGAGGTCAGGGTCGGCATCGGCAACGCCGTCGACGAACTGGACGCCACCATCCAGGAGGTCCGCACCACCATCTACGCCCTCCAGCACGACAACCACGGCGACGCCCCCGACACCCTGCGCACCCGCGTCCTGCGCGAGGCGAGCCAGGCCGCCGCCGCCCTCGGCTTCAAGCCCTCGGTCAGCTTCGTCGGGCCGGTCGAGAGCCTCGTCGGGGAGAACACCGGCCGCCAACTCCTCGCCGCACTACGAGAGATGCTCTCCAACACGGCCCGGCACGCGCGCGCCTCCCGGGTCGGCATGGAGATCGACGCGACCATTCGCCTGGACGACGGCGGCCGGCCCGTCGGCGGCGACCCCGAGTCGCTGGACCGGGGCGGCCGACCCGGCGTGCTGCTCACCGTCACCGACGACGGCGTCGGCATCCCGCAGGGCGGGCGGCGCAGCGGACTGCTCAACCTGACCCGGCGCGCCGAGGCCCTCGGCGGCGCGGCCTGGCACGAGAGCGGACCGTACCGGAAGGGGACCAGGGTGCGCTGGACGGCCCGGCTCTAGCCGTTCGTGTACTGGTAGGTGAAAGCTGAACAAGGGAGAACTTCCCGACCAACGGCGCAAGTTGTGAACGTTCTGGGCTTTCGGCGGTTCCGTGTGCACACATAGCTTGTCTCCCGTCTCGGAGGGGACGGCGCTGATCCGTACCACTGGACGGAGGGGGCAGTGGACGCTTCCGGCCGCGGTCACACCGCAGCAGGGGCAAGTCGAGGGGGGTTCCGGACCGAGCGCGCGCCGGACGGGCGGTACCGCTGGCAGCTGAAGGCGTCCAACGGACGGGTGGTGGCGATCACCTCCGCGCTGTTCGAGACGCCCGGCGAGGCCGAGCGGGGCTTCGAGGGCCTGCGCGCCGGCGCCGCCGAACTGACCGCGCGGATCACCCATGTCCGCGACGGGATCGGCTGGATCTGGGTCATCCCCGGCTCGCGCACCCTGCCCGAAGTGCGGTCCAGCCGCGCCTACGAACGGTACGCGACGTGCCAGAACGCCTTCCGCCGCTTCGTCGTGCTGCTCGCCAAACAGCCCGCGCGCGAGCCGGTGGTGCGGGAGACGTCGCTACGGGAGACGTCGGTACGGGAGCTGCGCGAGCCGGCCGTGCGAGACCGTTCTGCCCGTGACATCGCGGCCCGCGACGTTCCGGCACCCGGACCCGGCCGAAGAGCCGTGCCGCTGAGACGCCCCGATGGCCGCTGAGCGGCGCGGGCCACGGCTGCTGATCGTGCCCGCGGCCGACCGCTGCGTGGGCTGGGCGCTGCGCGCCGCCAACGGCCGGCCGCTGGCCGTCGGCGTGCGGACGTACCGCAGCGAGGAGGAACTCGCCGAGGCCGTCCGCGAACTGATCATCGAACGGGCCGTGCTGCGCTGCTCGACGGCGCAGTCCGAGGGGCGCCAGTGGGTCTGGTCCGCCCACCTGCCGGTGCGCAGCACCCGGCCGGGCTCGGCCGCCGGCGTCCCCGTCGCCCGGAGCGCGCGCGGTTACCTGCGGCGCGACCAGTGCCGGGCGGGTGTCGAGGGCTTCCTGGCCGGACTGCAGTGGGTGGGGCAGGAGTTGCGGCGATCCGGCCGGAACGGCCGCTGGCCGCTGTAGGGCCGATCGGGTCCGCGCCCCCGGTTCCCGTCACCCCTCCTGCCACGCCCTCCCGTCATGCCCCTTCGGGTCCCTCGGGTTCGTGCTGTCCCGGTGAAGCGCGGGTTTCCGGCAACACCCCGAGCCGCCTCCTGGAGAAGAACGTCGACGGGGTTCGGAGGCCCTGTTCCGGCCCTGTCACGTCCGCGGTGACCAGTGGCTAAACCTCGTCGAACCGATGAGTCGACAACCCTCGGCCGAGCCCGACCACCCTTCCGACGGAACCGCCCGGCCGGACAGGATCTGTACTGCCGGAGCGGCCGCAGCAGACACGGCCCACCGGCCCCGGGCTCCCCCGGAGCACGGGTTCACGCGATGTACGTCCCTTCTTCGGAGGAACAGGAACATGCGTAAGACCGCTGCCAAGCTGCTCGCCGCCGCCGCGCTGGCGACCTCCCTCGCCACCGTCGCCACCGGCACCGCCGTGGCCGACCCGGCCGCCGGCGTCACCCCGGCCGCGCAGGACATCGTGGGTGTCGGCTCGGACACCACCCAGGCCGTGCTGAACCAGTTCTCGACCGACTACAACGCCTCGCTGGGCTCCGGCTCCACCGCCCCGCACCTGTACAGCTACGACGCCACCGGCACCTCGCCGATCACCACCAAGACGGGTGCCACCTCCATCACCCGCCCGAACGGCTCCGGTGCCGGCATCTCCGCGCTGGCCGCCAACACCAGCGCCACCGTGGACTTCGCCCGCTCCTCCAGGGACCCGCAGTCCTCGGACCCGAACACCTTCGACTTCGTCGCCTACGCGACGGACGCGGTCTCCTGGGCGGCCCAGAGCGGCGGCCACGCGCCGGCCAACCTGACGACGCAGAACCTGAAGGACATCTTCAACTGCAACGTCACCACCTGGAACCAGATCGACCCGAGCCTGTCGACCAATGCCATCAAGCCCTTCCTGCCGCAGGCCAACTCCGGCACCCGCGCGTTCTTCCTGAAGGCGCTCGGCATCACCACCATCAACTCCTGCGTCACCCAGGGCGTCCAGGAGAACCAGGGCAGCACCCTCGCGCTGCAGGACCCGGACGCCGTGGTGCCCTACTCCGTCGCCCACTTCATCGGCCAGGCGTACTACGGCAAGGGCAGCGGCAGCGACGTCCAGGGCCCGCTGACCGTCCGCAGCATCGACGGCGTCGCCCCGATCGACACCACCGACAAGGTGATCACCGACGCCTTCGCGAGCACCAACTACGCCCGCTCGGTCTACAACGTGCTGCGCCACTCCGAGTTCGTCGCCACCGACACCCACGGCACCGCGCTGCAGGCGATCTTCGGCACCAACGGCTGGATCTGCAACAACGCCACCGCGACCGCCGACCTCCAGAGCTTCGGCTTCCTGCCGCTGCCGGCCGGCGCCTGCGGCAGCACCCTGCACTCCTGACCGCCCCCCGTACCACCCGGCGGCCACGGGCCTCGCGTCCGTGGCCGCCGGCCCGCCGCCCCGGCACCGGCCCCGGCCGTGGCGGACCCGGGAGGGCCGACGCTGCCGGCCGCGACGCGACCCTCCCGAGCCCGGGCCACGACCACGAACACGACCCGCCAGCCAGCAGTGGTCACTCCAAAGCGTTCTGACGTCACGTCACATCCGCTCCACCTCACCTCTCCCTGGGAGTACACCATGGCAAGAATCGGCGCCCGTCTCGCTGCCACCGGGGCGGCCGTGGTCCTCGGAGCCACCGGCTTCAGCAGCGTGGCCGCGGCCGACACCGCCGTCACCACCGCGCCCACCGGCAGTGCGGTGATCACCGTCGATCAGCAGTTCCTGGCCAACGCCGGGCTCAACGGCATCATCGTCGTCCCGCTGCCGTCGGCCACGGCGGACGACACCGACAACGTCCTCACCACGACCTTTCCGGTCACCGGTGGCGTGGCCAACATCCCGGCGTTCAACGGCCACGTCCAGTTCGGCGGCGGCCTGCTGTTCGTGAACCTCGACAACGGCAAGAACGTCGCCTTCAAGCAGTTGGACTTCGGCGTCCGGGCCTGGAACATCTCGGCCGTCCCGGCCGGCGGCACCGCGCCGGTGGCGCTGCTGGACCCGCGCGGCTACACCCAGCGGGGCGTCACGGGCACCACCCAGACCGTGTCGGCCTCCAGCCTCCAGGTGGACGCGGCCGGGGCGCAGTACCTGGACTCCGCCCTCGGCACCACGTACTTCACGGGCGGCCAGTCGGTGGGCTCGCTCGCGCTGTCGTACACGCCCGGCAGCTGATCCGGCGCCCGGCCCGACAGCCGGTGAACGGCGGGCCCGTGCCTCGGCGCGGGCCCGCTCGTGCGTCATGGGAGCGTCCAACTCCGTTCCGGGGTAGCCGCGTTGTGTTCTCGTACACCCGGTCGACCGGATCCGGACACGTCGGGCTGGCCGAATGGTGGGACTGGGGGTGCCCGGCCGTCGGCATGCCCGATCCCTTTGCGCCGCGTGCTGGGCGGCGCGGATTCGCACGGAGGTGCCCGCCATGAGAGTCCGACTGCCCGACCGGAGACACCCGGGACGGTGGCGCCGCCGGCTTCCGGCGGCCGCGCTGGTGTGGTCGGTTGTGGTGGCGCTCGGGGTGGTGCCGATCGGCCTGGGCGCCGTACCGCGGGCGGCGGCGGAGTCCTCCGCCGTGACCGTCCCGGGGCCGAACCTGTTCGACCCGAAGAACCCCGGCGTGCCCGGCAAGCCCGGCAGCATCACCGTCTCGCAGACCAAGGACCTCACCAACCAGGTGGTCCAGGTCTCCTGGAGCGGCTTCACGCCGACCGTGGACGGCGTCGGTAACCCGAGGCCGACCGCGCACCGGTCGGACGCCACCACCTTCTACGCCGTCCGGATCTACGAGTGCCGCGGCGAGAAGCCGAGCATCACCGACTGCTACGACAGCTCGCTGTACGGAGGGGACCAGGCGGCGGGCTTCCAGCAGCCGGCGCCCAAGGTGACGGCGCCGGACTTCCCGAGCAACATGGCGATCGCCCCGACCGGCCCGGACGGCTCCGGAGCCGCGGACGTCCAGCTGTACACCTCGGACCAGAGCCCCACCCTGGGCTGCGACGCCACCCACCCGTGCTCCCTGGTGGTGGAGGCGAACTACGGCGGGGACAGCCTCGGCGCGACCACCACGGACCGCTCGGTGGACTGCAAGAACCACGCCATGGACAAGCTGCGCTCCCGCACCACCGCGGCCGACGTGGTGTTCAACCGCGTCGCCATGAACGGGATGGCGAGCGGTGAGCAGTGCGCCTGGGCGAACGCCAAGGTGATCCCGCTGTCCTTCGCGCCGACGCCCGCCGCCTGCGACTCCCGGACGCCGGCGTTCGTGTCCGAGGGGCTGGAGATGGCCAACCGGGCCGTGCAGAAGTGGCGGGCCGGCCTGTGCGTCGGGGACTCGCCGCTCTCGTTCCAGTACCTGTCCGCCAGCGGTGAGCCGCAGGCCCGCACCCGCTTCCTCGCCGGGACGACGGACGTGGCCCTGACGGCGCGTCCGGACCCGGCCGCCCCGGCGCGCCCGTACGTCTACGCGCCGCTGGCCACCTCGGGGGTGTCGGTGGTCTTCCTGGTCGACGACCCGACGACGGGTCGGCAGATCAGGGACATGAAGCTCAACGCCCGGCTGCTGGCGAAGCTGCTCACCCAGTCCTACTCGCCGAAGGGCGCCGTGGCATCGGTGAAGGGCAACCCGACCTGCATCTTCGCGGACCCGGAGTTCCTGAAGCTGAACCTGCTGCCCGACTCCTCCGGGCTCAAGTGGCCGCAGTTCTGCAACGTCAACGAGTTCGCCCCGACGGTCGTGGGCGGGACGACGGACCTGGTCCACCAGCTGACCTCGTGGATCGCCGCCGACCCGGACGCCGCCCGGTTCCTGGACGGCGAGCCCGACCCGTGGGGCATGCACATCGACAGCTACTACCTGCGGCCCGCGTTCTCCGGGTACCCGGTCGACACCTTCCTCCGGCAGGACTCCTCCGGGATGGACAATCCCACCAGCGAGGAGCAGAAGCACTGGCGCGAGTTCGAGTGGAACCCGGTCACCTCCGGGCTGGGCGACCTGGTCCGCAGGACCGTGCAGAACAAGCCCAGTTGCATCCAGGCCAGCGTCAACGGCGCGGGCGGCCACGACGCGTGCGTGCCGATGGAGCCGGGCACCCGGACGCTGTTCTCGATCACGGACACCGGCCAGGCCAAGGCCTACTCCCTGCCCGAGGCCCAACTGCTCAACCCCGCCGGGGCGTTCGTCTCCCCCGGCACCACCGGCTTCCAGGCCGCGGTGGCCGACATGACCGTCGACGCCTCGACGGGAGTGCAGTCACTGCCGTACGGGAGCGCCGACACGGCCTTCTCCCGCGACCAGCGGGCGTACCCGCTGACCACCGTGCAGTACGCGATGGTGCCCACCCGGGGCGTCCCGGCGGACAAGGCGACCGCGATCACCAGGTTCCTGCGGACCACCACGACGAGCGGCCAGGTCTACGGCAACGAACCGGGCCACCTGGCGCCGGGCTTCCTGGCGCTCACCAGCGCCCAGCGGGCCCAGGCGGCCGACGCCGCCTCGCACGTGGAGGCCCAGGACGCCAAGCTGCCCGGCGACCAGGCCGCGCCGCCGAACCCGCCGGCCGTCGGCCCCGGTGACGGGGGCGCCGGCGGGGGCACCCCGGCGGAGGGCTCGGGCGCCGCTGGCGGCACCACCCCCGTCAGCGCCGGCCCCGACGGCGGTACGGCCGGTGGCGGCCTCGGGGAGTCCTCGACCGGCGGCCTCGGGGCCGGCTCCGCGACGCCCGGTGGCGCCGCCGCCGGGGCTCCGGCCGCGGGCGGGAAGAACCCCGGCACCACCCCGGGCGCGCCCGGCAAGTCGCTGAGCGCCGCGCCCGTCGCGGCCGGGACACCGGCGGCGGACCGCTCCGGCGCCGCCCGGCTGCTGCTGCCGATCGCGCTGGTCGGCGGGCTGGTGCTGCTGGTCGGCGGGCCGGCGGCGCTGATCCTGGGCGGGACACCGGCCGGTGAGCGGACGCTCGCCGGGCTGAGGAACGGCTGGTCGCGGCTGCGCCGCCGGTTCTGACCGCCGGTTCTGACCGCCGGTTCCGGCCACCGGTTCTGGTCGCCGGTGCCCCCGACGGTTCGGCGAGGCCGCCGTTCCGGCCTCGCCGAGCCGTCCGCTGTTCGGATCGACTCGGCTGCGTACTCCGTCAGTTGGTGGCGCATGGCGCCGGTGGCCGGATCCTTTCCGCCCTCCGGCGGCCCGCCCATCCGGCTCTCCTGGCCCGCTCCGGTGGTCAACTCCGCTACCGGACAGCCTCGTTGGGGCCTCGTACACGCGCGCGACCCGGTGCGGCCACCTCGGGATGGCCGAATGGGTACGCACCGGAACCACCGTCCGACGCCAACCGACCGCCCATCACGACGACTTCGCGCCACCGTCCAGTCCGGGCGCCCGCCCGGCCATCCGCACCCGAGCACGGAGAGCAGAGCATGACAGCCGCCGCCGAGCCCTCGGCCTCGTCCGCCGGGGCCCCGGGCACACCCGACCGCGGAGCCGACGCCGACGTCCCGCGCACCATCACCGCCCCCGCGACCCCCGGCGACCGGGTGTTCCGCGGGGTGCTGCGGGCGGCCGGGCTCTCGGTGTTCGCGATCATGGGCCTGATCGCCTTCTTCCTGCTGCTGCGCGGCTCGGACGCGCTGCGCGCCGTCGGCTGGTCCTTCCTGACCGAGCAGAAGTGGCAGACGGCGGCGCACACCTTCGGCATCGCCGCCGTGCTGCCGAACGGCCTGCTGATCGCCGTGATCGCGCTGGTCATCGCCGTACCGGTGGCGCTCGCCACGGCGATCTTCATCTCCGAGTACGCGCCCGCCCGGCTGCGCGCCTCGCTGGTTTCGCTGATCGACCTGATGGCGGCGATCCCCAGCATCATCTACGGCCTGTGGGGGCTGTTCTTCCTCCAGCCGCGGATCATCGGCCTCTCCCGCTGGCTCTCCAACCACCTCGGCGACACGATCCCCTTCCTCAAGGTGCGCACCGGCGACATCGGGACCTCCTACACCTCCTCCACCTTCATCGCGGGCGTGGTCGTCTCGCTCATGATCGTCCCGATCGTCACCTCGCTCAGCCGGGAGGTCTTCTCCCAGGCCCCGCAGGGCGAGCGGGAGGGCGCCTACGCGCTCGGCTCGACCCGCTGGGGGATGGTGCGCACGGTGGTGCTTCCGTTCGGCCGCGGCGGCGTGATCGGCGCGGTGATGCTGGGCTTCGGCCGGGCCATGGGCGAGACCATCGCGGTCGCGCTGATCATCTCGCCGAACTTCAAGGCCATCACCCACATCCTGGAGAACGGCGCCAACTCGATCTCGGCGCTCATCGCGCTGCGCTTCGGCGAGTCGGACGCGCTCTCGCTCTCCGCGCTGATGGCGGCCGGCCTGGTGCTGTTCGCGCTGACCCTGCTGGTCAACGTGGCGGCGGGCTTCGTGATCAACCGGTCCCGCTCCGGGGCCTCCACCGCCGACTGAGCGGGCGGTACCGACACATGAGCGGTCCCGCCGAGACCGCTGCCGGGACCCTCGCCGGGCCCCCGGCCGAGAACCCGTCGAAGGGAACGACCCGATGACCACGCTCGACCTGCCTCCGTCCGCGGCTCCGGGCGCCGCCGGCCCGGGCGCCGCCGTGCCCACGGCCGGCCCGGCGGAGCCGCGTCCGGAGAAGCGCGTGAAGCTCGGCGGCGCCACCCGCGAGGACGTGTTCACCGTGGCCGGCGCGGCGGTCGGCTCGCTGGCGCTGAACTGGATGCTGTACGAGCGGGTGCTGCCGTTCAGCGGCGCCTTCGGCTTCCTGGTCTGCTGGTACCTGCTCTTCCTGGGCGCCTACTTCACGCTGGGCCGGCTCCAGTGGGGCCCGCTGCTGGTGCGCGAGCGCCTGGTCTCCGTGCTGGCGTGGAGCGCCGGCCTGCTGGTGCTGGCGCTGGTCGTCGACCAGGTCGGCTACCTCGCGGTGCGCGGGTACGAGGCCGCCCAGCACCTCAACTTCTTCACCGAGTCGATGGAGCGGACCGCCGCGCTCTCCCCGATCACCTCCGGCGGCGCGCTGAACGCGATCGTCGGTTCGCTCGAACAGGTCGGCCTGGCAACGCTGTTCGCGGTGCCGCTGGGCATCGCCGCGGCGATCTTCATGTCCGAGGTCGGCGGCCGGATGGCCAAGCCGGTGCGGACCCTCGTCGAGGCGATGACGGCCCTGCCGTCGATCGTCGCGGGCCTGTTCGTGCTCGGCATCGTGATCCTGACGCTCGGCTTCGACAAGAGCGGCTTCGCGGCCTCGCTCGCGCTCACGGTGATGATGATGCCGATCGTCACCCGGGCCTCCGAGGTGGTCATCCGGCTGGTGCCGGGCACCCTGCGCGAGGCCTCGTACGCGCTCGGCGGCAGCCAGTGGCGGACGGTGTGGAACGTCGTGCTGCCGACCGCCCGGCCGGGCCTGGTCACCGCGGTCGTGCTCGGCGTGGCACGCGGCATCGGGGAGACCTCGCCGGTGCTGCTGACCTCGGGCTTCACCCCGCAGTTCAACGCCGACCCGTTCCACGAGCACCAGGTGTCGTTGCCGCTGTACATCTGGAACTACGTCAAGCAGCCCTACCCCGAGATGGTCGCGCGCGCCTTCGCGGCGGGGCTGACCCTGATGGCCCTGGTGCTGATCCTGTTCGTCACCGCGCGGGTGCTCGGCGGTCGCCGCCCCGGCGAGCTGACCCGCGCCCAGCGGCGCCGGACCGACCGGGAGGCGCGGCGGGCCGAGAGCGCCGCCGGCTCCGTCGTCGCCCGGCCGGCCGTCGCCGGAGCCCAGCCGACCGCCGCCCAGCCGACCGCCGCGCTGCCCTGGAACGGCTGATGACCCATCCAACCCCCCTCCGTACCAGAGGAGTTCTCATGTCATGGGAGGCCGCAAGGCGCTCCGTGGCCCGCGTCCTGGCGGGAGGACTGGCGTTGCTGCTCGCCACGGCCTCCCTGCTGTTCGGACCGGCCGCACCGGCCTTCGCCGCGTCGGTCGCGCTGAGCGCCGACGGATCCAGCTGGGCCGGACCGGCCATCGACCAGTGGCGCCAGGACGTCGGGCCGCAGGGCATCCAGATCAGCTTCAACCCGGTCGGCTCGGCCGCGGGCCGGACCGCCTGGAGCAACGGGCAGGACGACTTCACCGCCTCGGACGTGCCGTTCCGCAGCACCGAGGACACCGGCCTGAACTCCGGGGCCCGCACCAGCGGCCAGGGCACCAGGGAGAACCCGGTCTACGGCTTCTCCTACGTGCCGATCACCGCGGGCGGCACGACCTTCATGTACAACCTGGTGGTCGGCGGCAAGCAGGTCCGCGACCTGCGGTTGTCCCCGCAGACCGTCGTGGACATCTTCACCAACAAGATCACCAACTGGAACGACCCGAAGATCACCGCCGACTACGGCAAGGCCCTGCCCAACCTGCCGATCACCCCGGTGGTCCGCTCGGACGGCTCCGGTGCCACCGCCCAGTTCACCCGCTGGATGGAGCACACCCACCAGGGCCAGTGGGACGACTACTGCAAGTCCGTCAACGGCACCACCTGCGGTGACTACACGGAGTTCTTCCCGCCGTCCGGCCGGATGGTCGCCCAGAACGGCTCCGACGTGGTGGCCGGCTACATCAAGGCGGCGGCCGGCCTCGGCACCATCGGCTACGACGAGTACGCCTTCGCCAAGCGCAGCAACTGGCCGGTCGTGAAGGTGCTCAACCAGGCCGGCTACTACTCGCTGCCGACCGCCTCCAACGTCGCCATCGCGCTCACCGCCGCCAAGATCCGCGGCGTGGACGACAACACCCCGCCGTCCGACCCGAACTACCTGCAGCAGAACCTCGACGGCGTCTACACCATGGACGATCCGCGCTCGTACCCGATCTCCAGCTACAGCTACGTGATCGTGCCGCGGACCGGCGCCGCGCTGCCCCCGCCGGGCCGCTTCAACAACGACAAGGGCGCCGCGCTCAGCAGGTTCCTCGCCTACGTGCTCTGCGAGGGCCAGGGCGAGGCCGACGGCCTCGGCTACTCGCCGATCCCGCGCGGCCTGGTGCGCGGCGGGCTGTTGCAGGCCAGGTCGATCCCCGGCAACGCCAGTCCGGTCGACCCCGAAACCCTGTCCAACTGCGCCAACCCGACGTTCAACTCGGCCGGTGAGCTGACCGTCCTCAAGAACGCCCCGCAGCCGAGCCCCTGTGACAAGCAGGGCGCCCCGCTGGACTGCACCGTCCAGAACGGCCAGGCGGTGAAGACCGGTTCAGGCGGATCGGGCGGCTCCGGCGGGTCCGCCGGCTCCGGCGGTGCGGCCGGTGGCGGCTCCGGCGGTGGCGCTACCGGCGGGTCCGGCGGCAGTGGGTCCGGTGGTGCGGGCGGCAACGGCGACGCGGGCGGGACCGGCGCCGCCGCGGTCGGCGGCGACCCGAACGCCGGTGGCGCCGCGGCCGGCGACCCGAACGGCGGCGACGGCTCCGCCGACACCGTCGACCCGCAGACCGGCCAGGTGGTCGCGCGCGGCCGGGGCGGCTCCACCGAGGTCGCGGCCAACGTGGTCGAGGTGGGCGGCCGGCCGGAGGACTGGATGCTCTCCTCGCTCACCGCCGTGGAACTGCTCGCCGTCGTCCTCGTCCCGCCGCTGCTCGGTCGCCGGCTGCTGCGCCGGCGCAAGGGCTCGGGCGGTGCCTCGTGACGGCACCCGTCCTGGAGAAGCCGCCCGCCCCGCCCCGGCCCGTCGAGGCCCCGCCGGCGGCCGGGCCGGCCGCGGCCCGCCCGGCCGTCAGCCCCGCCCGGCGCCGCTTCCTCCAGGGCGCCTGGGCGGCCAGCCTGCTGGCCGCGCTGGTGCTGGGCTTCGTCGGCTACCTCTTCACGCTCTCGCACGTCCAGGAGCGGCACTACCAGTCGACGGCGTACAAGACCTTCCGGGACCAGCTCGCCCGGGCCGTCGCCCCGACCGGCGCCGCCGCCGACGGCGACCCGGTGGCGCTGCTGGACATCCCGGCGATCGGCCTGCACCAGGCCGTGGTGGTCGAGGGCACCACCGGCCGGGACCTGATGCGTGGTCCCGGCCACCGCCGGGACACCGCGCTGCCCGGCCAGGGCGGGGTGGCGGTGCTGTTCGGCCGGGGCGCCACCTTCGGCGCGCCGTTCGCGGAGCTGTCCGGGCTCCGGGTCGGCGACCGGATCGAGACCACCACCGGGCAGGGCAAGGCCACCTACGTGGTCAACGCGTACGGCGACGGCGACCACCCGATCACCGACCCGGTCCGCGACCGGCTGGTCCTGGTCACCGGCGACTCCGACTGGATCGCCGGCTCCACCGTGATGATCGACGCCCGACTGGAGGGCGACCCGCAGCAGAACCCCGGCGGCCGCCCGGCCACCGTCGCGTACGACAAGGCGCTGGCCTCGGACAAGGGCGCGCTGGCCACGCTGCAGCTGTGGTCGCTCGCGCTGCTGGGCGCGGTGGCCGGCGCGCTGCTGCTGGCCCGGTACTGGCGGCGCTCGACCGCCTGCCTGAGCGCGGCGCCCGTGGTCGGCGCCCTGCTCTGGGCGGTCTACGAGAACGCCGCCGCCCTGCTGCCCAACCTCTACTGACGCGCGCCCGGAGGGCCGTACCGATGACCGACACCACGCACCAGCCGCACGAGGCGGCGGTCGACCCGGCCGCCGCCGACACCCTCACCCTCCCGTCGGTGCCCCCGGCCCCCGGCCCCCGTGACGGGGTGCTGGCCGGGCTGGAGACCCGGGACGTCTCCGCCTGGTTCGGCAGCCGCAAGGTGCTGGAGCGGGTCTCGCTGGCGATGCCGGCCGGCGGGGTCACCGCGCTGATCGGCCCGTCCGGCTGCGGCAAGTCCACCTACCTGCGGATCCTCAACCGGATGCACGAGATGGTGCGCGGCGCCGCCCTGGCCGGCGAGGTGCTGCTGGACGGGGACGACGTCTACCGGCCCGGGCGCCGCCCCGCCGAGGTGCGGCGCCGGATCGGCATGGTGTTCCAGCGGCCCAACCCGTTCCCGGCGATGTCCATCCAGGACAACGTCTCCAGCGGGCTCAAGCTGGCCGGCATCAAGGTGTCCAAGGAGGAGCGCCGGCACCTGGTGGAGACCAGTCTGCGCCGGGCCGGGCTCTGGGACGAGGTGGCCACCCGGCTGCACACCCCCGGCGGCGCCCTCTCCGGCGGTCAGCAGCAACGCCTGTGCATCGCACGGTCGTTGGCTGTCTCGCCGGACATCCTGCTGATGGACGAGCCGTGCTCCGCGCTCGACCCGACCTCCACCCGCCGGGTCGAGGAGACCATCGCCGAACTGCGCGGGCGGCTCACCATCGTGATCGTCACCCACAACATGCAGCAGGCCCAACGGGTCTCCCAGACCTGCGCGTTCTTCCTGGCCACCCACGACACCCCGGGCCGGATCGTCGAGGCCGGGCCGACCGAGCGGCTCTTCGGCGACCCGCGCGACCAGCGGACCTCCGACTACGTCAACGGCCGCTTCGGCTAGAGCAGTCGAAGCAGCCCCTCCAGCACCGCCGCGACGCCGTCCTCCTCGTTGCTCACCGTGTGCAGCGACACCGCCGCCAGCACCTGCGGGTGCGCGTTGGCGACGGCGTACGCGGTGCCGGCCCAGGCCAGCATCTCCAGGTCGTTCGGCATGTCGCCGAAGGCCACCACCTCGGCGCGGTCGATCCCGTGCTCGGCGCACCAACGGGCCAGCGTGCTGGCCTTGGTGACGCCGGGTGCGCTGATCTCCAGCAGCGAGATCGGCGCGGAGCGGGTGATCTCGGCCAGGTGCCCGGCGGCCGTACGGGCCTCGGCGAGAAAGGTGTCCGGGTCCAGCTCCGGGTGCTTGGCCAGCAGCTTGAACAGGCCGCGCACCGGGCCGCCGTCCGCCAGCAGCTCCTCGGCCGGGCCGACCGCGCGGACCTCGTCGTCGCCCCACATCAGCACCTCGTACCCGGGCTCGCGGGCCCAGCCGTCCGCGTACTCGAACGCGAACGCGGTGCCGGGCAGTTTGGCCCGCAGCGTCTCGACCACGGCCAGCGAGGTCTCCGCCGCCATCGGGAAGTACTCGATCAGCTCGCCGCGCCGCACGTCCACGATCGCGCCGCCGTTGGAGCAGATCGCCACCCCGTGACCGCCGATGTGCGGGCTCACCTGCTGCATCCAGCGCGGCGGCCGGCCGGTCACGAACACCACCTGCACGCCGGCCGCCTCGGCCGCGGCCAGCGCGGCGGCGGTGCGGTCGCTGACGGTGCCGCCGGAGCACAGCAGGGTGCCGTCCAGGTCGGTGGCGATGAGGCGGGGGGCGGTGCGGGGTTCGGTCACCGGTCCATCTTCGCCCATCGCCGCTGCCCGGTCACCGGCGCGGCCGGGGCGTGCGGCCCCGACCGTACGGTCGGGTTCCGGCCCTTCGGGCGCCGTTTCCGGCCGATCCGGGCCCGCCCGGGGTGTCGCTGCGGGCGCGCCGGGCAGGACTTCCCCCGGTCACCGTCGTCGGCAGGAAGAGCCATGCCCACTCGCCAGCTCCGTGACGAGCCGCCCCCGACCCTCCCCTCCCCGGACTCCACCGAGGCCCACGAGCCCCCGGGCGCACCGGCCGCCTCCCGCGAGCCGGTCCTGCTCGGCGAGGTCCTCTTCCACACCCTCGCCGAGCTCGCCCGCCGCACCCCGGCCCAGCCCCCCGCCCTCCCCGCCCAGCGCACCCGCCCGCACCCGTGACGCCCGGCCTCAGCCCAGCTGGGCGAGGCCCTCGGTGGCGATCCGCTCGAACACGGCGAGGTCGTTCTCGAAGATCGAGTCCGGCACTGGCCAGTGGATCACCAACTCGGTGATCCCCAACTCCCGGTACGTCCCGGCCCAGTCCACGAAGGCGTCCAGCGACTGCAGCGGCTTCTCCGCCGTCGAGCCCTGGAGCAGCACCTTCTCCAGCGTGGCCGCGTCCCGGCCCTGCGCCTCGCAGGCGGCCGTCAGCTTCGCGATCTGCGCGGCGATCACCGCGGGCGCCTGCTCCACCGGCACGTCCGCCGGGCCCTTCGGGTCGCCGTACGTCACCCAGCCCTGCCCGTGCTCGGCCGCCAGCCGCAGCCCGCGCGGGCCGGTCGCGGCCACGTAGAACGGCACCCGTGGGGTCTGCACGCAGCCGGGGATGTTCCGCGCCTCGACCGCCGAGTAGTACGTGCCCTGGCGGGTCGTGGCGTCGGTGCGCAGCAGCTCGTCCAGCAGCGGCAGGAACTCCCCGAACCGGTCCGCCCGTTCCTTCGGCGACCACGCCTCCTGCCCCATCGCCGTCGCGTCGAAGCCCGTCCCGCCGGCCCCGATCCCCAGCGTGACCCGCCCGCCGGACACGTCGTCCAGCGTGATCAGCTCCTTCGCCAGCGTCACCGGGTGCCGGAAGTTCGGCGAGGTCACCAGGGTGCCGAGGCGGAGCCGCTCAGTCACCCCGGCCGCCGCCGTCAGCGTCGGGACCGACCCGAACCACGGCTCGTCCCGGAACGACCGCCAGGAGAGGTGGTCATAGGTGTACGCGGCATGGAACCCGAGCTCCTCGGCCCGCCGCCAGATCTTCTGCCCCTCGCTCCACCGGTGGATGGGGAGGATAACGGTACTCAAGCGCATGCCGTGACGATACGCCTGCGGATCGGCGGGACTTCGGACCGCCCGCAAGTCGGCACGAGCAGGTCCGCTAGCGTGGAGCCATGGGCACGTTGAGCAGGCGAGAACTGGCCGCGCTGGTCGAGGAAGCGACGGTCGACACCTACGACGAGCACGAGGAACTGACGGCTCTGTTCACCGCCGTCGAGGAGAACCTGGCGGTGCCGTTCAGCACCTCGGTGCTGGGCGTCGAGGTGACCGTGCGTGGCATCGACCTCTCCCGGGACGGAAGGATCGTCGCCCTGTGTGCCCGCGGTGAGTTCCGGCAGACGATCGGATTGCTGGACCTTCAGCTGCCGGAACCGGCTCCGGACGGCGCGGAGTGGGTTGAGGCGTACCGCTACTACTGGACGCAGTGAGCGCCGGAACCTTCAAGATCGAGAGGGCCTGCATGGCTGCCGTGGTACGGAACGAGGACGAGGCATCGTTGCGAGACCTGATCGAGCGAAGCTCCGAACTGAAGGGTGAACTCGTCGCCTTCGCCCAGAGCGCGCGCTTCGACCGGTGGTTGACGCCCCTCCTCCTGGAGGTCGCCGGGCCCCGGCGGCAGTTGGAGGAAGGCGATGCGATCCGGATCATCGACAACTTCATCCTGCGGTACCGCTTTCCGGACGGTTCGACCGTGGTGGACCGGTTCGTCGCCGGACGACGGGGCTTGACCGAGGCGGATCGGGAGATGCTTCTCGGCTGGCGTGATCCGGTCGAGGGCATCTTCGAGATCCGGCGCAAGGACGGGGACGCCGTCGTCCTGCTGAACCTGATCGACGACCTGGAGTACCGCACGTACTCGAACGTCGGGCGGGTGGCCTTCCGCGGAGTGTCCAAGGGGGGATTCCTGCACACCTGCCTGGTGCCCGTCCACTCGGTCGACGGGGCGTGGCTGATCTCCGGAATGATGTCGTCCTACCCGAAGTCCAGCGCCACCGAGATCGCCCAGGCGGCGCTCCAACTGGCCACCGAACATCCCTCATTGGTCTTCCGCAACCCCGAGAAGATCGAGCAGGGATGGCGCTCGATGCGGGAGGACCGAACCGCGTTCATCGAGTTCTGCGGCAGCGACGAACTGGTCCTTCCCCCTGCCGAAGCCGAGGACCGGCTCAACGCCTACTACCGGCATCGGCAGGAGGCCGCCGTCGCCGAGCATCCCGACCGCGTCCGGGGCAGGCGGCTCCCCGGTCTGGCCTTCCCGGCCTTCGAACTACCGCGAGGACTCGCGGAATCGGACACGGTCGGTGTCATCTACGACGAAGTCGACGGGCTCAACTTCTACCCGGACTACGGGATGCTGCGGGACCTCTTCACCGACCCGGCCCTCCCGAGCCGTAGGCATCGCCAGGACCTGCTGCGTACGTACCTGCGCGAGGAGTCGATCGCCCCACTGCCGATCCGCCGGCTGGCCGCCGCCCACCCGGAGACCGTCGACGAGGTGTTCCGGAAGTTGCTGCGGAAGCCCGGGTTCACCTGGGCCGAGCACGGCGAGGAAATGCTGCGCCGGCGCAAGCGCCGGTACTACGAGCAGGAGCCCCGCCCGGGAGTTTCCGTGATCGGCGAGCGCCTCAGCGAGCTCGCCGCCGGCACCGGACGGCAGAAGTTCACCAGAGCACGGCGCGTGGCCTCCGATCACTCGTAGGGATGAATTAGTGACTCATCAGGGGCTATTTGCATAAGGTGCAAGCTGCTGTGCGGCTTATGCAAACTCCTCCGCCGGCACTGCTGCCGCTCCTGCGCACCCCGTTCCAGGGGGAGATGCTGGCCTGGCTGTATCTGCATCCGCAGGAAGAGACCTCACTTGCCGACATTGCCGCACGCTCCGGGGTCTCGACCGCAACCGCCAGCCGCGAGGCGGACCGGCTGGTTGAGGCCGAACTGATCACAGAGCGACGGCTCGGAAACCTCCGGCTGCTGCGGGCCGACGCCACCGGGCGGCTGGCAGGCCCACTGACCGAGCTGTTCGCCCTCACCTACGGTCCGATCGCCGTGCTCGGAGGTCTGCTGCTACCGCTCGCCGGCGTAGAGGAAGCCCACATCTACGGCTCCTGGGCCGCCCGTTACACCGGGGAGGGCGGCGGGGTACCCAACGACGTCGATGTCCTTGTGGTGGGTACCCCCGACGAGGACGAGCTGTACGAGGCTGCACGCGAGGCGGAACGTCTGCTCGACCGAGAAGTCAACGTTCACCGGATCTCGTCGGCCCGCTGGCACGAGCCGGGCACGGACCCGTTCCTCACGGGCGCCAGAAGCCGGCCGACGGTTCAGCTCGAAGCGTTCGAAAGGAAGCACAAGGGATGAAGTGGCAGCAGGGCCGCGCCGCAGTCGCAAGCATGTTGGCGCGCAAGGAGCTGGAGCGCGTACCCGCGAGCCGGGAGCAGGCCGACAACCTGCTGGCCCAAGCGTCGAACCACCTCAAGGCAGCAGAGGCGGTCGCTTCCTTCGATGCGATCGGCGCCTACCAACTGCTGTACGACCCTACGGCAGCCTCTGCGGTCGGCGCCCGACCTCTGAGGGAGCGCGCTGCCGCGCACGGTGTGGGCCCGGCGAGCGGGCCGTCGTCATCGTCGACGCGGATTCAGCGCCGCAGCCAGCTGAGCAGGGCCGTCGCCGAGAACACCGCGCCCGACGCCAGACAGACCGCGCGCGGGGTCAGCCACCGCGGGCCTTCGAGGGGCTGGGACTGCGGAACCGGAGCCAGCAGCGCGTCCGCGAAGGCCTGGGCGGTCGGCGGTCGGTCTGCCGGTTCGACGGACATCGCGGCCCGTAGCAGCAGGACGACGTTCGGTGGGAGCTCCGTTGCGGCTGGGAGCGCCGGCAGCGTCGAGGCGGTCGGCTGGTCGGTCATCAGGGCTGTGGCGCGTCCGCCCGGGCCGAACGGCTTCTGCCCGGTCAGCAGCTCGTAGGCCACGACGGCCAGCGCGTACACGTCGGCCCGCCCGTCCAACCCGCCGGTCTGGAAGGCCTGTTCCGGTGCCATGTACGCGGGCGTGCCCGTGGTCACCGTCAGCCCGGACGCGTCGGCCAGTTGCTTCGCGCTGCCCAGATCCGCCACCAGCACCGCGGCGGGCGCCGGGCCGTCGGCGAGCAGCAGGTTGGACGGTTTGACGTCGCGGTGCACCACGCCCGCCTCGTGCAGGACCTGGACCGCGTAGCCCGCCTCCGCGGCCAGCCGCAGCGCCTCCTGCGGGTCGCACTGCCCGACCCGGTCCGCCAGGGTGCCGCCGCGTACGTAGTCCATGACGAAGTAGGGCCGCTCCTCCTGCACCCCGACGTCGTGCACCCGGACCACCCGCGGGCTGGCGATCCGGCGCAGCAGCCTCGCCTCCGCCAGGAACCGCTCGCGCACATCGGCGTTGGCGGCCCAGTTCTCGGCCAGCACCTTCACCGCGACCTCGGTGTCGAGCTCCGGATCGTAGGCCTTCCAGACCGTGGCGAAGGAGCCGGCTCCGAGCCGCTCCAGAAGGAGGTAACGGCCGAGCTTGCGCATGTGGGAGCATTCTGCCGGAGTCGGGGGGAGCGTGGAACACCCGTACTCGGGGCGGGACGAACGGGGGGATCCGGGTGTTGGAGGAAGGCGAGCTGGAGCGGCTCGTGGCGGCCGCCCAGGCGGGGGACCCGGGGTCGATGGAGTACCTGCTGGCGAAGTTGCGGCCGGTGGTGCTGCGCCGCTGCTCGCGCTTCCTGCCCCACCACGCCGACGCGGAGGAGGCCGCGCAGGACGCGCTGCTGTCCATCAGCACGCACCTGGGCGGGTACGGCGGCCGCGGCTCCTTCCTGGGCTGGGTGACGGTGATCGCCTCGAACGCCGCCCGGTCCACCTACCGCTCGATGCGTCGGCGCGCCGAGGACAGCCACGCCGACCTCCCCGAGTCCGTCGACCCGCGCACCACCAGCGTCATCGCCGGGACCAGGCTCGACGTGATGGAGGCGCTGGCCGCGCTGGAGCAGCAGCACCCCACCCTGGTGGAGTCCTTCGTGCTGCGCGACCTGGGCGACCTGACCTACGCCCAGGCCGCCGAGCAACTGGGCATCCCGTTGGGCACGGTCAGGGACCGGATCCACCAGGCCCGCCGCTTCATGCGCGAGCGCCTGGTCGCCGATCTGTGAACGGCGGTCCCGCTGCGGGCGGCGGCCACGCCGTCGTCCGGCCCCGGTACGCCGTCGCCGCCCTGGTGGCGGCTGCCGCGCTCGGGCTGGCGACCGGCCGGTTCGTCCTGCCACCGCCACCCGGCGGGGCCGTCCCGAGGTCTGCGCCCGCGTCCTCCGGCTCCCTCTCCGCCTCCGCCTCGCCGACCGGCGCTACCGGTCCGGTGACGACCGCGAACCTGCTGGGACCGGCGGCGTTCGGCCCGGACGTCGGCATCGGGCGGATCCACGTCACCGACCGGTACGGCGACGGGGTCTACGCCAACGCGGCCTGCACCGGCGAGAAGACCCTCGGCCAGACCCTGGGCGGGCCCGGTGCCCACTTCCGCGGGCTGATGACCACCACCCGTACCGATCCGGGTGACCCCACGGTGGCCGTCGCCTCCGCCGACCAGGTCGCCCGCGAGGTCGCCGCCGAGACACCTGGCCCTGCTCGGGCGCAGAACTTCAGCGAGCGTCTGCTGCTGGAGGAGGTGCCCTGCCAGGAGGAATCGCCGGGGCACTGGGTCTACGGAAAGACCACGACGCTGCACCTCGCCCCGGACGTCACCGCGAGTTGGATGGGCCTCTACCCGGGAGCGCTCAACACCACCGGCAGAGCGCCCGAGGGCAAGGAGCCCTGCGGCGGCATCGCCGTGCTGCGCAGCGGCAGCCACTACGGGGTGCTGGAGGTCGATGCCTGTCTGGGGACGGCCGCGATGGACCGCGTCGTCAGGGCCGCTCTGTCACAGCTGTGAAACAGCCGGTCAGGGCTCCGACATTTGCTCCTCCGGCGGCATCTCCCCGGTTGTACGAGGACGCAGCAGGCGTCCCGACCAGCAGGGGGACCAGATGACCGAGAACCAGGCCGTCCAGCAGAAGTCCGTTCGCCGCAATCGGGTCGCCGCCGCGGCCTGCTTCGCCGCCGCACTGATCACGGTCAGCGTCGTCGGCACCCAGTCGGCCACCGCCGACGGCGCCGCGCACAACGCACCGCACCGCGCCGCGGTCGCCGCGCCCGGACTCGGCTCCGCCGCCCTCGTCCAGAGCGAGGACTACGTCCAGCAGGGCCTGAACCCGGTCGGCGCGACCGTTTCGCTGACCGGACGCCAGGGGCTGTCCGCGTGCTCCGGAGAGGAGACGATGCGCGACCTGACCAAGGGCGAGGCCACCGGGTACGCGTCCGTGACCTGGAGCTTCGACACCGACGGCCGACTGATCGAGTCGGCGGCGAGCGCCCCCACCGGGACCGCCGCCGACACCTGGGAGAAGCAGCTCGTCGCGCTCGTCGAGGACTGCCGGGACGAGCCCGCCGGCCACTGGTACTACGGCGCGGCCCACACCCTGACCGTCACCGGCGGCACCGCCCACTGGTACCCGGCGTACAACGGCGACGGCACCGTCAGCGGCGGGGTCGCGGTCCTGCGCAGCGGCACCAGGGTCGCCGTCGTCGAGCTCACCCGCCAGCCCACCGACGCCCCGGGCTACGTCGAAGGCATCGCCACCGCGGCGCTGAACCGCCTCTCCTCCTGAACGGCGGCCCGGCTCCGCCCGCGCCGCCGGGCGGAGCCGGCGGCCGAGTAGGGGGGCTCCTCCCCGGGAGGGGGCGTGGGCGCCGCCGGTGTTCCTCCGCTCCTCCCGGCCTGCCCACCGCGTCGGCGGCGCGCCCGCGGATCGGGGATCAGTCCCCCCGGAGGGCAGGGCGGTCCTGCCGTTCCATGCCGCTCTTGTTCGTGAACCTTCAGTGCCAGTTGTATCCCGCGATGATCCACAGCTTCGTGCGCCGGCCGTCACAGCCGTGCCACAGCGGTGAGGGTCACCGCATGGCCGCACACATGGCCGCACAGCAACCCCGGGACGCCGCGCCGGCGCAAGCCCCGGTCCACGTCCACGAGTCCCGTGGGCGGGAGGCGCTAGTCTGTCCGCCGCACCTTTATCTGATCATGCGTTAAACGGGGGTTCTTTCGTCATGTCTGCATCCAGGAGGCTGCTCGCCACCGCTCTGGTCGCCACCGCCGCGCTGGGCCTCGCGGCCTGCGGCCCGGACAACACGTCCGACCAGGGCGCCGGCGGCGCCACCGCGACCGCCGCGCCGGCCGGTGCCGGCGCCGCGTCGCCCACCGCCGCTCCGGCCACCGGCACCGCCAAGCCCGCGCCGAGCGGCAAGCCCACCGACGGCGGCCCGGAGGGCTTCTGCACCAGCGACCCGCTGCCCGCCGGGCAGAAGTGGATCAACGTGGAGAAGGGCACCAGCGCGACGGCCCTGGTCTACAAGGAGACCAAGGACGCCTGCGGCGTCGACGACGTCGCCCACGAGGCGGTGGGCCCCGACAAGACCGCGCAGTTCGCGCCCACCGTCAAGGGCCACCTCAAGTCGGTCGTCGCCGCGCCGAAGGACGTCAACGCGGCCGACCTGGCGAAGCACATCAACGAGTGCATCGCCACGCCGGGGAACCAGAAGGGCTTCTACCCCTGTTCGAGCGGCGTCTACAAGGTCGCGTTCGACGCCTCCGGCAAGGTCACCGAGATGTGGGAGCGTCCGAGCTCCTGACCCGACGGCGGACGTGACACCGGGCCGGGCGGCCCCCTAGGGGTGGCCCGGCCCGGTGTCATACCGGGGCACTAGACGGCCTCGTCATTCCAGCTCATGGCCCTTGTGGCAGCGGCCCGTTACGTTGAGGGCGTGTCCACTGCTGTCATCAAGACCGAGGGCCTCAGCAAGAGGTTCCCCCGGGTCACCGCCCTCGACCAGCTGACCGTCGAGGTGCAGCCCGGGGTCGTCGGGCTGGTCGGGGCCAACGGGGCGGGCAAGTCCACCCTGATCAAGATCCTGCTCGGGCTCTCCCCGGCGACCGCCGGCCGCGGCGAGGTGCTCGGCCTGGACATCGCCACCCGGGGCTCGGAGATCCGCGAGCGGGTCGGCTACATGCCCGAGCACGACTGCCTGCCGCCGGACGTCTCCGCGACCGAGTTCGTGGTGCACATGGCGCGGATGGCCGGGCTGCCCGCCACCGCCGCCCGCGAGCGCACCGCGGACACGCTGCGGCACGTCGGCCTGTACGAGGAGCGCTACCGCCCGATGGGCGGCTACTCGACGGGCATGAAGCAGCGGGTGAAGCTGGCCCAGGCGCTGGTGCACGACCCCAAGCTGGTGCTGCTGGACGAGCCGACCAACGGCCTGGACCCGGCCGGCCGGGACGAGATGCTCGGCCTGATCCGCCGCGTGCACACCGACTTCGGGATCTCGGTGCTGGTCACCACCCACCTGCTGGGCGAGCTGGAGCGCACCTGCGACCACCTGGTGGTCATCGACGGCGGCAAGCTGCTGCGCTCCTCCTCCACCGCCTCCTTCGCCGAGGCGACGGCCGTCCTCGCGGTCGAGGTCACCGACCACCCGGAGGACGCGATCGCCGAGCCCGGCGCCGAGGTCCGGGCGCGGCTCGCGGCCGGCGGGCTGGAGGTCCAGGCGGAGGGCTCGCACCTGCTGCTGGTCCGGCTGGCCGGCGAGGACACCTACGACACCATCCGCGACACGGTCGCCGAACTCGGCCTCGGCCTGGTCCGGTTGGAGCAGCGCCGGCACCGGGTCGCCGAGCTCTTCACCGCCGACACGGACGGCACCGACGGCACCGACAGCGCCAGGGGAGGTAAGGACGATGTCGCAGCCTCCTGACACCAGGCCCGCCGACACCGGCGTCATCCACGACATCGGCTACCGCGGCTACACCGGCCCGCGCCTGGGCCGCGGCTACGCGACCCGCTCGCTCTTCACCCAGAGCCTGCGCGCCACCTACGGACTGGGTCGCTCCGGCAAGTCCAAGGTGCTGCCGATGCTGCTGCTGGGCGTGGTCACCGTCCCGGCGATGATCTTCGTCGCGGCCGCGGTCTACCTGAAGCGGGACGAACTGCCGGTCGAGTACGCCGGCTACCTCTCCAGCCTCAGCCTGGTGGTGTCGATCTTCCTCGCCTCCCAGGCGCCGGTGCTGCTCTCGAGGGACCTCCGGTACCACACCGTCCCGCTCTACTTCTCCCGCCCGATCACCCGCGCCGACTACGTCCGGGCCAAGTTCGCCGCCATGGCCTGTGCCCAACTCCTGCTGATGGCAGCGCCGTTGCTGGTGCTGTACATCGGTGCGCTGCTCGCCGGGATGGACTTCGGGCACAACACCGGCCACTTCCTGTACGGCCTGGCGGCGGCCGTGCTGTACGCCCTGGTGCCGACCTCGGTGGCGCTGGTGATCGCCGCGAGCACCCCGCGCCGGGGCTTCGGGGTGGCCGCCATCATGGGCTACCTGGCGGTGAGTTCGACGGTCGCGGCAGTCGTGGTGGGCATGAGCAGCCCGAGCCCGGGCGGCTCGGACGCGGCCCAGTGGACGGCGCTGATCTCGCCGAACGGCCTGGTGGAGGCGCTGGTCAACGAGGTGTTCGACCTCGGTGACGGCATCGACCGCCGGCACGCTCCGGGCGCGCTCGGCACGCTGGTGTTCGCCCTGGTCGCGGTGGCGATGGTGGCGGGGGCGTACCGGCTCCTGCTGCGCCGCTACAGCCGCGTCTGATCGACCGCGTCCGATCGACCACGTCCGATCAACCGCAGTGTCCGGCAAGACGTCTGAGAGGGCGGCATGGCCACCATCACCATCGACAAGGTCTCCCGCTGGTTCGGGAACGTGGTCGCGGTCAACGACATCACGATGTCGATCGGCCCCGGCATCACCGGCCTGCTGGGGCCCAACGGCGCGGGCAAGTCCACCCTCATCCACATGATGAGCGGCTTCCTCTCCCCGTCCAGCGGCGCGGTCACCCTGGACGGCGCGCCGATCTGGCGCAACCAGCAGGTGTACCGGCAGATCGGCCTGGTCCCCGAGCGGGAGTCGATGTACGACTACCTGACCGGCTGGGAGTTCGTCCTCGCCAACGCCGAACTCCACGGCCTGCCCCAGCCCGGCGCCGCTGCCCGGCGGGCCCTTGACCTGGTCGAGATGGCCCACGCCCAGGACCGCCGCACCGGGACGTACTCCAAGGGCATGAAGCAGCGGGTCAAGATGGCCTCGGCGCTGGTCCACGACCCGGCCGTGCTGCTGCTGGACGAGCCCTTCAACGGCATGGACCCGCGCCAGCGGCTGCAGCTGATGGAGTTGCTGCGCCGCTTCGGCGCGGACGGCCGGACGGTGCTGTTCTCCTCCCACATCCTGGAGGAGGTCGAGCAACTGGCCCGGCACATCGAGGTGGTGGTGGCCGGACGGCACGCCGCCTCGGGCGACTTCCGGCGGATCCGGCGGCTGATGACCGACCGCCCGCACCGCTACCTGGTCCGCTCCAGCGACGACCGCCGGCTTGCCGCCGCGCTGATCGCCGACGGCTCGACCACCGGCATCGAGGTGGACGGCCGGGAGCGGGCACTGCGGATCGAGGCGGTGAACTTCCAGGGCTTCACCACCCTGCTGCCCAGGGTCGCCCGGGAGGCCGGCATCCGGCTGTACACCGTCTCCCCGGCGGACGAGTCGCTGGAGAGCGTCTTCGCCTACCTGGTGTCCGCATGACCTCCACCGTTGCCCGGGAAGGGGCCGACCGACCATGAACCCCACCGTCGCCAGGCTGACCCTGCGCGGCCTGCTCGGCCGCCGCCGCGGCGTCCTGCTCCTGGCGGCCCCCGCCCTGCTGCTGGTCGTCTCCGCCATCGCGAGCGGGTCGAGCGGGGACGCGCACAGCCTGACCGTCAAGATCCTCGGCCAGCTGGACCTCGGCACCCTCGTCCCGATCCTCGGCCTGGTGATCGGCACCGGCGTGATCGCCACCGAGATCGACGACGGCTCGATCGTCTACCTGCTCGCCAAGCCGCTGCCGCGCCGGCAGATCATCACCACCAAGCTGACCGTCGCGATCGGCACCACCTGGGTGTTCGCCGCCGTCCCGACGCTGCTCGCCGGGCTGCTGCTGTACGGCACCGAGGACGGCGTGGCGCTCGGCTACACCGTCGCCGTACTGGTCGCCGGGGCCGCGTACAGCGCGCTGTTCCTGCTGCTCGGCGTGGTCACCCGGCACGCGGTGGTGGCCGGGCTGGCGTACGCGCTGATCTGGGAGTCGCTGATCGGGAACTTCGTCGAGGGCGCCCGGACGCTGAGCATCCAGCAGTGGGGACGGGCGGTCGCCGAGGCGGTGGCCGGGGACTCCGCGATCGGCGCCGACGTCTCCCTCGGGGTGGCCGTCCCGCTGCTGCTGGTGGTCGCCGTCGGAGCGACGGTGCTGGCCTCGGTGAAGCTCGCCGGGCTGACCCTCGCCGCCGACGAGTAGGGCCTCGGCTTCGCCTTCGAGTAGGGCCTGACCCCCACCCGCCGACGGGTGCCCCCGGCCCTACAGGGTCCGGTTGCGTCCGGCCCCGAAGCCGGCGGCGCCGACCACCAGGACCAGCACCAGCATCAGCACCAGGGTGGCGTCCCAGCCGCCGGTGAGCTGGTGCAGGGCACCGGCGCCGACCGGGCCGGCCGCCGCGACCAGGTAGCCGATCGCCTGGGACATGCCGCCCAGCTGGGCGGCGCCGGCCGCGGTGCCGGTGCGCAGCACGATGAAGGCCAGGCCGAGGCCAAGCGAACCGCCCTGGGCCACACCGAGGACGGCCGCCGTCGCCCAGGCACCGGAGACCGGCGCGACCAGCAGCATCGCGATGCCGAGCCCGTTCAGGGCGGCCATGGTGACCGCCAGGGCGCGCTGGCTGGTCATCCGGCCGGCCATCAGCGGCACCAGGAAGGCGCCGGCGACCTGGACCAGGTTGGAGAAGGCGAAGACCAGGCCGGCCTGGCCGCGGTCCATGCCGTGGTCGGCCAGGATGGTCGGCATCCAGGCGACCAGGGTGTAGACGAGCAGCGACGAGATGCCCATGAACAGGCTGATCTGCCAGGCCAGCGGGGACTTCCAGAGGCCCTCGATCGGCTTGGCGGGCCGGGTCGCGGTGGCGACCGCCGCCTTCTCCTGCCGGGAGCGCAGCACCTGCGGCAGCCAGGCCACCGCGGCGACCAGCGCGAGCAGCGACCAGGCGCCGAGCGAGGCCCGCCAGCCGCCGCCGAGCGCGTGCTCCAGCGGGACGGAGGTGCCGGCCGCGAGGGTCGCGCCGACCAGCATGGTGGTCGAGTAGACGCCGGTCATGGTGGCCGCGCGGTCCGGGAACTCCCGCTTGACCAGGCCCGGCATCGACACGTTCAGCACCGCGATGGCCACGCCGATCACCACGCAGCCCGCGTACAACGCGAACACCGAGGGCAGCACCCGCAGCAGCACGCCCGCGCCCAGCACCAGCACCGCGCCCAGCACGACCCGCTCGGCGCCGAACCGGCGGGTCAGCCGGGGGGTGAGCGGTGCGCCGACGCCCTGGAACAGCACCGGGACGGTGGTGATCAGCCCGCTCGCGGTGGCGGACAGCCCGAACGTCCGCTGGATCTCGGCGACCATCGGGGAGACGGCGGCCAGGCAGGCGCGCATGTTCAGCGCGACCAGCAGGATGCCGGTCAGCAGCAGGGCCGGGTGGGCCAGCCGGGCGCGGACGGGGAGCGGGGCGGGAGCGGTGACAACCGGCTGCTGGGCACGGGTGACGGCCATGGGTGTGCTGTTCTTTCCGTGGATCAGGGGTGGTGCGGGCACGGCGGAGGGAGGCCTCCACCGGCCGCGGGGAGGACGGAAGGGCGCTCGCGCCGTCCTATTTCCGGGCCGCGATGGCCGCGAGCAGCTGCTCGACGGCCGCGGTCGGCTCGGCGAGCAGCGCGCGGCACGCCGTCTCGGCGCGGTCCGGGTCGCCGCTCTCGATCGCGTCGACCAGTGCCTCGTGGGTGGCCACGACCGCCTCGGGCATCTCGTGGTCGCCGAACGCGGAGGTCATCGCCTCGCGCACGGAGGCGCCGAAGTAGCGGTACACCTCGGCCAGGGCCGGGTTGTGCGCGGCCTCGACGACGGCGGTGTGGAACTCCAGGTCGTGCTCGACGGTGGCCTCGCGGCTGGCCCGCTCGGGGTGCCGGGCGAAGACCTCGGCCTCCCGGGCCAGTGCGGCCCGCATCCGCCGGATGTCCTCGGGGGTGTGCCGCAGAGCGGCCAGTCGGGCGCCCTCGGTCTCCAGCGCGGCCCGGACCTCCAGGACGTCCCGGATGCCCGAGCGCTGGACGCCGCGCAGCACCGCCGCCGGGTCGCTGGTGGACCGTACGAACGTGCCCTCGCCCTGCCGGGAGACCAGCATTCCGGCGTGCGCCAGCACCCGGATCGCCTCCCGTACGGTGTTCCGCCCGACCTGCAGCTGTTCGGCCAGCTCGTGCTCGGTGGGGATCTGCGAGCCCACCGGCCAGGCCCCGTCGGCCAGCTGCTCGCGCAGCCGGTCGATCGCGGTGTCCACCAGGGAACGCCGCCCGGCCGCCTGCAGGCCGTTGCCGCCGCTGCTCATGCCGGGCCTCCCTTCGCACACCACTCATCGGTCGTCGGTCATCCTACAACCGCTTGCCCGGTCATCCTACAACTGGGGGTGAACCCGCGGTGGCCGCCACCGCATCGCGGGCGGTCGACCGCGGGGGCACCCCTCGACCCGGGCGGGGCGGGGCCCTGGGCCCGTTACGAGCGGCGCAGGGCCGGGGCGGTCCATGACACCGAGACGCAGATGACGGAGGTGACGGCCCACACCAGGGGGACGGTCCACGGGCTCCACCACATGAGTGCCGGCGAGACGGCCGCGGCCGCCAGCAGCGCGACGGTGACCGGCGGGACGACGTCGCGCCGGTACCGCCTCAGCTGCTCACCGAGGACCTCTTCGACGATCTCGGCGACCCGGTCGTCGATGGTGTCCCCGTGGCGCACGAGGAACTGCTCGATGTCGTCGGTCCCGCCGGCCGGGCAGGGGCGGCCGGCGGCGCTCGGGTGTCGATCGGTCATGTTCCCACGATGTCGCACCGGGCGGCGCCGGGTCGGCAGCGTGAACCCACCGGCCGGACGGGGGGTAAACCCTACCCCCGCTGGTGGGCTCTCCTCGCTGTCGACGGGTGGTCGGGTTGGGTACCGTCCCCTTGTCGAATCGAGGTGCGGACGGTGAACTGGTCGCCGCCCGCACCGCCCACGAGAGCGGGTCCGAAGCAGTTGACCGAGAACATCGTCGGCCGTGCCACCGGCAGAGCCTGGACGGACGCCCGGCCACCCCGCGAGGTGGTGCCGGGCAATCCGCTGCGTGCGCTGGCCTCCCCCGTCCTGTGGTGGGCGTCGATCCACCTGGTACTCGACGGTCTGGTGGCGCTGGCGGGACTGGTCGTACTGGTCGTGATGGTCGCCGCCGTCTGCCTGGCGCCGGCCGGCCTGGTGGGCCTGCCGCTCACGGTGGCGGCCGGGTGGGCGCTGTTCCGGCTGGCCGCCGTCGAGCGCACCCGGTTCGCCGTGACCTGCGGGCTGGAGCTCGACGAGCTGCCGGTGCCGGTCTGTTCGTGGCGGCTGGCCAAGTCGCTGCAGTCGCTCGTCCACAACCTCTGCACCTGGCGGCTGATCGGCTACTTCGTACTGATGCTGCCGGTGGCGGTGGTGACCGTGGTCGGGGTGGCGCTGACCTGGGCCGTGCCGCTGACCATGGTGCTGCTTCCGGCCTACTACCGGGGCCTGCCCGGCGGCCAGGCCCAGCTCGGGCCGTTCGTGGTGGATTCCCTGCCCCGGGCACTGCTGGTCGCGGCGGTGGCGCTGCTGGTCGGCGCGGTCCTTTCCCCGCTGATGGTCAAACTCCTGCTGGCGCTGGACACCGCGCTGGCCGTCGCACTGCTCTCCCGGCCCCGCGGCATGGAACTGGAGCAGCGGGTGACCGAGCTGACGGAAAGTCGAGCCCGGGTGGTGGACGCCGCCGAGGCGGAGCGCAAACGGATCGAGCGGGACCTGCACGACGGTGCCCAGCAACGGCTGGTGGCGATGTCGATCACCCTGGGCCGGGCCAGCTCGCGGTTGAAGAAGTCCGGTGACCACGAGACCAACAAGCTGGTCGAGGACGTCCGGCGGGAAACCCTCAGCACCATCGCCGAGTTGCGCAACCTGGCCCGCGGCCTGCACCCGCCGGTGCTGACCGACCGCGGCCTGGAGGCATCGCTCTCCGCCGTCGCCGCGCTGGCTCCGGTGCCGGTGCGCCTTGACGTCCTGGTGGAGCCGCGCCCCTCGTCCGCCATCGAGGCGGTCGCCTACTTCACGGTGACCGAGGCGCTCACCAATGTGGCCAAACACGCTCATGCGACCCGCGCCTGGGTGGAGATCCGGCGGGAGGGCGCCCGACTGGACGTTACGGTTGGCGATGACGGACGTGGCGGAGCCGACCTCGCGGCCGGCACGGGTCTGACCGGTCTGGCGGACCGGGTGTCCGGGGTGGACGGGCGGTTCCGGATCAGCAGTCCGGTGGGTGGACCGACCGTGATCGAGGTGGAATTGCCGTGCGGGTAGTACTGGCCGAGGACTCCGCGCTGCTGCGCCAGGGCATCGAACTGCTGCTCAGCGAACAGGGGATCGAGGTGGTCGCCGCGGTCCGCGACGGGGAGCAACTCCTGCGCGCGGTGGCCGAACACCGGCCGGACGCCTGTGTGACGGACGTCCGGATGCCGCCCACGTTCCTGGACGAGGGCCTGCGCGCCGCACTGGCGGTACGCGCCCGCTGGCCGGAGACCGGCGTCCTGGTGCTCTCCAACTACGTCGAGGAGCGCTACGCCATCGACCTGGTCAACTCCAATGACAACGGGGTCGGTTACCTGCTCAAGGACCGGGTGTCGGACGCCGAGGAGTTCGTGGACGCGCTGCGCCGGGTCGCCGCGGGCGAGACCGTCCTCGACCCGGAGGTGGTCAAGCAGTTGCTGGCCGGCAGCCGGCAGCGGGATCCGCTGTCCACCCTGACGCCGCGCGAGCGGGAGGTCCTCACGGCCATGGCGGGGGGCCGTTCCAACGCCGGGATCGCGGCCGATCTGGTGATCGGCACGGCGGCGGTGGAGAAGTACATCCGCAGCATCTTCGTGAAGTTCGATCTGCAGCAGGAGGCGGGGGACCACCGCCGCGTGCTCGCCGTGCTGCGCTACCTGGGAGCTTGAGATCAGTACCACACCGAAGATGCGCCGCGGATGCTTCCTCATGGGGCTGGCCGTCCTCGTCGCGGTCGTCGCCGTGGCCAGTTGGGGTGTGGTCGCCCTGCTTCCGGTGCAGCACCGGTACAGCGGCAACTGGCAGCAGGACGCGGCCGGCGCCCGCCAGGTGACGGTCCGGACCGACGGAATCGGCGTGACGCTGGATCAGGACGGCTCCTCGCAGGTCACGGTGGCCATGGACGGCAGCTACACGGGCCGTGTCCCGCAGGTCTCCGTCGCCAGGTCCGGGCCGGACGTCACGGTCACCGCCGGCTGCTCCGGCGACTGCTCGGGGCACCTGCGGATCACGGTGCCGGCCGGCCTGGCCGCGCAGGTGAGCACCGGGGACGCCGGGATCCAGGCGAAGGGCCTGACCGGCCCGCTGGACCTGACCACCGGGCTGGGCGGGGTCGAGGTGGACCAGTCGTCCGGCCCGCTGACCGTGCGGAGCACGTACGGCGCGGTGACCCTCGCCGACAGCAGCGCCCCGAACACCGAGGTGATCACCACCGACGGCGCGGTCAGCGCCTCCTTCACGGCGGCACCCGCCTCCCTGAAGGTCACCACGGGCTACGGCGGGGTCGACCTCAAGGTGCCTCACGACGCCACCTACCACGTCGACGCGCAGAGCTCCTGGTCGTCGCCGAGCGTCTCGCTGCCGAACACCGCCGTGGACGCGCCGCGCAGCGTGGTGGTGAAGACCACGCGCGGCGGCATCACGGTCCACTGAGCACGCCCGTGCCGCGAACGACGGTGGTCGGCACCCCGCGGCACCCCGCGGCCATCCGGCGGAGCGTCCCGGGGATCACTCCGAGCGCGGACCGGCGGTAGCAGCCGCGGCAGCGGGGCGCCGGTCGGGGCGCCGATCAGGTCGAGGGTGATCCGACAGAGCGAGGAGCCACCGCCGGTGCGGGGCGGTTCATCGTCCGGGTGAGCAGCTCGAACGGGCAGCCGAGCTTGCCGAGACCTGACCCGACCGGGCCCGACCCGAACCGACCTGACCTGACCTGACCTGACCTGACCTGGCGGTCGGCGGCGGTGGCTGCCTTCCGGAAGGTGCTTCCCGGCGCCTCGTCGCGCCCGCCATCGCATCCGGAGCCAGCGCCGCCGCGCAGCCGCTGGCCGCCACCTCCCCGGCCGACACCGTCGGCACCGCCACCCCGCCCGACAACGACGGCCGGGACCGACAGGTGGGTTATCCCTACCCCGGTCCGGTGGGCTGGCCACGTGTCCGGCCCGGCCCAACTGCTGTTGGCTGGAAGGCAGATGGTCGGTGCGGGGTCGCGCAGGTGCGCCGCCCCCGCAGCGCCGCCGCGAACCACCGGCGAAGGCCACCGGCCTTCCGGGAACGAGGAGTGGACGGTGCGTCGGCCGTCCTCACCGTGGCCGCCCCCAACGGCGGCAGCCACATCCACTGAGCGGGCACCACCGCCCCACGCCGACGACCAACGTTGGAGAAGAACCATGCGCCAACCCTCCTCACCCCTGCGCGCCCCGTTCGGCAAGGCCGGCGTCTGGGCCCTCGCGGGCGCCTCGGTCGCGGCCGCGGCCACCGCCTGGTGGGTGACCGACTCCGCGCCGTACCCCTACGCGCAGCACCGACTGCTCGACCTGCCACTGCCGTTCCTGTCCTGGGAGCGGCTGGCCGAGCAGCTCCAGCCGCTGCCGGGCGAGCGGATGCTGGAGATCGGTCCCGGCACCGGGCTGCAGTCGCTCCAGGTGGCGCCCCGGCTCGGCGCCGACGGCCGGCTGGACATCGTCGACATCCAGCAGGAGATGCTCGACCACGTGATGCGCCGGGCCGCCGGATCCGGCCTCGACACCATCGTCCCCACCCTGGCCGACGCGCGCGAACTCCCCTTCGACGACGCCACGTTCGACGCCGCCTACCTGGTCACCGCGCTGGGCGAGATCCCGGACGTCCCCGCCGCCCTGAGCGAGCTGCGCCGCGTCCTCAAGCCGACCGGTCGCCTGGTCGTCGGCGAGTTCTTCGACCGCCACCAGATCCGCCCGGCGACCCTGGCCCGGCACGCCAACGCCGTCGGCCTGCACCTCCTCCGGCAGTCCGGACCGGCCCTGTCCTACTTCGCGCTGCTGCGGCCGTGCACCCCGGGCTCCGACGGCCGGCCGCGCGCCGGTGCCGCGGACCGGTGTGCGGCCACCATCGACGCCTGATCGGGACTGGAGGAGCGTCGTGAACTATCCCGGCATCCGGCGCGCGGTCGAGAACGAGTGGGGCCTGCTCCACCGCCGAGCGCGCGCCCGACTGCGGGCCAGGGGCGCCGCCGCACTGACCCTCACCGTGGTCTCCAGCTGCCTGGTGCTGCTGTTCGCCGCGGTCGACCAGTTCCCGAGCGGGGCGGCCCTGGTCTCCCGGATAGGCGTGGTCCGGGCCACCGAGCCGTGGGACGTCGCGCTGCTGCGCTTCCCGGTATCGATATTCGTGCCGGCCCTGGGCCTGCCGGTCTGGGGGGCGCTGGCCCAGGTGTTCGTGGTCTTCGCGATCGCCGAGCTGACCCTCGGCCCGTGGCGCACGGTCGCCGTCGGGTACACCTGCTCGCTGGTGGGCACCTGCTACGCGCGCTTCGGGGTGTCCCGGCCGCCCGGCCACCTGCTCCATCTGCCCGCCGTGTTCGCCCAGGTCCGGGACACCGGGCCGTCGGCGGCCGTCGTCGGTCTGGGCCTGCTGGTCGCCTGGCGGTTCGGGGCGCGCTGGACCGCGCTGGGCGTGGTGCTGGTGACGGCCGCGATCACGGCGGTGGACCCGGAGTTGGCGGGTTACGAACACATGGCCGCGCTGGTGACCGCCGCCTTGCTGCTGCTCGCGGACGGAGTCGCCCGCAGGCTGGCCGCCCGCGGTGCGCACGACTCCGCCGTGGTGGCACCCCGGCTGCGGTGAGCTGACCGGTGACCTGACCGGCGACGCTCACGCCCGGCCGGCCGGCTCGCGACCGCGCAGGCACAAGTCGACCGGCTCCGCCCGACCAGCTCCGCTCGACCGGTCAGTCCCGCTGGTCCGGCTCCCGCAGCGCCAGGAGCTCGACCGGCCCGTGGGCCTCGCCCGGTGGCCGTCCGGTCAGCTCGGCCAGCGCCTCGCCGGGCGTGAGGCCGAGGTCGTGGGCGGTGTGCAGCCGGGCCAGCCACTCACGGGCCGTCCGGTACCGCTCCGGGTGGTCGAGCACCGCCAGGTCGAGCGGTTCGAAGCTCGCCGCGTGCTCGCTGTCGCAGGCCCACAGGTACCCGAGCGGCCCGTGCCCGTCGGAGACCGGCAGGTAGCGCACCGGGGTCGCGGTGGTGCGCCGGTAGCCGATCCGACCGTGGCCGGGCGCGTGGACGAACTCCCGGTACCGGCCCGCCAGTTCGAAGCGGGACCAGGTGTCGGACGGGCTGCCGTCCGGTTCCTGGCGAGGGAGCACGCCGGTCGCGGTGGGGGTGCCGAAGGAGGTCGGCTCCTCGGGGGCGGTCTCCCGGCCGAGCGCCTCGGCCAGTCCGGCCAGCACGGCCGCCAGCCGGGGCGCGTTCGCCGCGTGCACGCCGGGCTGCGCCCGGCCCCTCAGGTCGAAGGGCAGCCAGGCGTCGGAGTACGTCACCAGCTCCACCCGGGCGGAGCGGCTGTCCGCGCCGGCGGACAGCCGGAACAGCCCCGCCGCGGGCGCGGCCCCGTCGAGCCGGCCGGGCCCGCCGTCGAGCAGCCCCGGCACGGTGCACCAGGCGTCCGCCGAGCCGTACGGGCCGGGCGGCAACTGCCTGGTGAGGGCGCCCCGGTACAGCTGGGCGTTCGGCCTGCCGGTGTCGCCGAGGGTGAGCCGGACGTCGGGCTCGCCGACCGCGAGCCGCTGCCCGGCCAGCACCGTCCAGCCGGTCCGCAGGTCCCGCAGACAGCGGGCGAGCAGGTCGGAGTCGAGCGGGTCGGAGTCGAGCGGGTCGGGGGCGAGCGGGTCGGGGGCGTCGACGGCCCCGCTCCACGTCCACCGGGCCACCGGCGTGCTGGCGATCACCGCGGGCCCCCGATGCTCAGCGTTCCGGGTAGAGGCGTTCCAGGACGACGGCGACGCCGTCCTCGTCATTGCCCGTGGTGACCTCGTCGGCGACGGCGAGCAACTCCTCGTGGGCGTTGGCCATGGCCACGCCGTGCGCGGCCCAGCCGAACATCGGCACGTCGTTGGGCATGTCGCCGAAGGCGATGGTGTCGGCGGCGCGCACGCCCAGCCGGCGGGCCGCGACGGCCAGGCCGGTGGCCTTGGACAGGCCCAGCGGCAGCAGCTCGACCACGCCCGCGCCGGCCATCACCACACCGACCAGGTCGCCGGCGGCGCGCCGGGCGGCCTCGGCGAGGGCGTCGTCGGTCAGGCCGGGGTGCTGGATGTAGAGCTTGCTGACCGGGGAGGCGAGCAGTTCGCCGCGCTCGACCCGGACGACCGGGAGGTCGGAGCCGATCAGCAGCTCGTAGCCGGGGCCGGCCAGCACCTGGCCGTCCAGGCCGTCCTGGTTGGCGGCGATGGCCAGCGGGCCGGTCTCGGCCTCGATCTTCTCCAGGGCGACGGCGGCGAGCCGGCGGTCCAGGGTGAGCGAGGTGAGCAGCTTGTGCGCGCCGGCGTCGTAGACCTGGGCGCCCTGGCCGCAGACCGCTATCCCGGTGTAGCCGATCTCGTCGAAGACCGGGCGGGCCCAGACGGCCGAGCGGCCGGTCACGACGATGTGCAGCGCGCCCGCGCCGGTGGCCGCGGCCAGGGCGGCGCGGGTGCGCTCCGAGACGGCCTCCGCGCTGGTCAGCAGCGTGCCGTCGAGGTCGGTGGCGACCAGCCGGTAGGGCAGGTCGCCACCGATCGGGTGTGCGGTCGAGGTCACTTGACCGGCTCGAGGACGGTCCGCCCGCCGAGGTACGGACGCAGCGCCTCGGGCAGGACGACCGAGCCGTCGGCCTGCTGGTGGTTCTCCAGGATCGCCACGATGGTGCGCGGGACGGCGACCAGGGTGCCGTTCAGGGTGGCGAGCGGGCGGGTCTTGCCCTCCTCACGCATCCGGATCGACAGCCGGCGGGCCTGGTACTCGGTGGTGTTGGAGGTCGAAGTGACCTCGCGGTACTTGCCCTGGGTCGGGATCCAGGCCTCGATGTCGAACTTGCGCACGGCCGAGGAGCCGAGGTCACCGGAGGCGACGTCGATCACCCGGTACGGCAGCTCCAGCGCGTTGAGGAAGTCCTTCTCCCACTGGAGCAGGCGGCGGTGCTCGTTCTCCGCGTCCTCGGGCGTGGTGAAGACGAACATCTCCACCTTCTCGAACTGGTGGACGCGGATGATGCCGCGGGTGTCCTTGCCGTAGGTGCCCGCCTCACGGCGGAAGCAGGACGAGTAGCCGGCGTAGCGCAGCGGCAGCTTGTCGGCCTCGATGATCTCGTCCATGTGGTACGCCGCCAGCGGGACCTCGCTGGTGCCGACCAGGTACTTGTCCTCCTCGGGGAGGTGGTACACGTTCTCGGCGGCCTGGCCGAGGAAACCGGTGCCGTCCATGGCGGCCGGGCGGACCAGGGCCGGGGTGATCATCGGGATGAAGCCGGCCGCGGTGGCCTGGGCGATCGCCATGTTGACCAGGGCGAGCTCCAGCAGCGCGCCGGGACCGGTCAGGTAGTAGGAGCGGGCACCGGCGACCTTGGCGCCGCGCTCGGTGTCGATCGCGCCCAGCAGCTGGCCGAGTTCGACGTGGTCGCGGGGCTCGAAGCCCTCGGCGGCGAAGTCGCGCGGGGTGCCGATCTCCTCCAGGGTGACGAAGTCCTCCTCGCCGCCGACCGGGGCGGCCGGGTCGATGAGGTTCGCCAGGGAGCGGAGCAGGCGGTCCGCCTCCTCCTTGGCCGCGCTCTGCTCGGCGTCCGCGGCCTTGACCTCGGCGGCCAGTTCCTTGGTGCGCTGCAGCAGGGCGGTCTTCTCCTCGCCCTTGGCCTGGGCGACCTGCTTGCCGAGCACCCGCTGCTCGTTGCGCAGTTCGTCGAAGCGGCTGCCCGAGGACCGGCGTCGCTCGTCGGCGGAGAGGAGGGCGTCGACGATGTCGACGTCCTCGCCACGGACGCGCTGCGAGGCGCGCACTCGGTCAGGGTCCTCACGGAGCAGGCGAAGGTCAATCACAGGCCCAAGCGTACCGGGCGGGCGTTCCTCCACCGGTACCGGTTTTCCCCTGGGGATAACCCACCGGATCCTGTGGATAACTCCTGTGGGCAACGCGCGGGGTCCGGGTCGGGGCCGGGTTATCCACAGGTCTGGCCCGGGCCCTGTGGATGAGAGCGGACGATCGGCGTCCGCCGATCGAAACCAGGGAATTGTGCTTTCAAACCTCAATGAACCTTCTCGGGTGAGGGAATTGAAGCACTCGCACGGGTGATTTGCAGGCAACCAGGTGACTCTGGTCGGATAAGTCATCTCTGCGACGCAAACCGATGGTCCGACCAGTTCTGGGCAATGGCTATACCGGTTTGTCGACTCATCCCCAGGCCTGTGGATAACTTTCGGCTGTGGACAGTGCGAAGGCCTGTGGACAGCGGCCCCCGGAGCCGGACGTTCCTGTGGATGACGGTACGGTCACCCGCCGCACTTGATCGGCCCGGTCGATAACGGTCGATAGCAGTCGGAAAAGGCCGGAAAGACGCGAGATGGCGCTCAGGCGTCGTGGATCATGCGCGGACCAGGCCGGGATCAGATCTCCCCGCGCCCGTCGAGCGCGCGGGAGAACCAGTCCGCCGCCGCGGCGAAGTCCTCGTCCGAGGTCCCCGGCCGGCGGTGCTTGGAGGCCTGCCGGTCCGCGCGCGGATAGGAGCCGAGGAACCGCACCTGCGGACTGATCCGCTTGAGCCCCATCATCGCCTCGGCCACCCGCCGCTCGGACAGGTGCCCCTCGCAGTCGATCAGGAAGCAGTAGCTGCCCAGCCCCTCGCCGGTCGGCCGGGACTCGATCCGCATCAGGTTGACCCCGCGCACCGCGAACTCCTGCAGCAGCTCCAGCAGCGCACCCGGGTGGTCGTCCGGCAGCCGGACCACCATCGAGGTCTTGTCCGCCCCGGTCGGCGAGGAGACCCGCCCCGGGCGGCCGACCAGTACGAACCGGGTGGTCGCGCTCTGGGCGTCCGCGATCTCCTTGACCAGCGGGTCCAGCCCGTAGATCGGCGCCGCGAACTCGCCCGCGAACGCCCCGTCGTACCGGCCCTCGGCGACCAGCCGGGCCCCGTCCGCGTTGGAGGCGGCCGACTCCCAGACGGCGTCCGGCAGGTTGGCCGCCAGCCACTTGCGCACCTGCGGCTGGGCCACCGGGTGGCTGGTCACCGTCTTCACCCCGGACAGCTCGGTGCCCGGCCGCACCAGCAGCGCGAAGGTGATCGGCAGCAGCACCTCACGGTAGATCATCAGCGGTGCGCCGGAGGCCAGTTCGTCGTTGGTCGCGGTGACGGCGCCCTCCACCGAGTTCTCGATCGGCACGAACGCCCCGGCGGCCTCCCCGCCGCGCACCGCCTCCAGCGCCAGCGCCACCGAGGACAGCGGCACCAGCTCCCGGGTCGCCGCCTCGGGCAGGGTGTGCAACGCCGCCTCGGTGAAGGTGCCGGCCGGACCGAGGTAGGTGTAGCGGGTGGCCGACATGACGCCTCCGTGAGTGAACGGGAGTGGTACCGGGGCAGGGTGGTGCCGAAGCAGCCACCATAACGATTCCGCGGCCCCGGCCGGAAAGCGTTTCGCGGGCCGGGACCGCTGCCCCCTACCCCTCCAGCAGCTGCTGCCCGAGGTACCCTCCGGCCGGCACCCCCGGCGGGACGGCGTACAGCCCGCTCGCCTCGTGCCGCAGGAAGCGGGACAGCCCGTCGCCCCGGGAGAGCTTGCGCTGCACCGGGGTGAAGCCCTTGCGGGGGTCGGCCTGGAAGGCGAGGAAGAGCAGCCCGGCGTCCGGCGAGCCGTCCGGCAGCGCCCCGTCGTGGTACGAGAAGCCGCGCCGCAGCATCGCCGCCCCGCCGTTGCCCGCCGGGGCGGCGACCCGGACGTGGGCGTCGGAGGGGATGGCCAGCGCCCCGTCCGGGCCCTGGGCGGCGAGGTCCACCGGGGTGCCCTCGCCCGAGCCGGCCGGCGCGCTCAGCGGCGAACCGTCCGCCTTGCGCCGCCCGATCACCCGCTCCTGGCGCTCCACCGGCAGCTCCTCCCAGTGGTCCAGCAGCATCCGGATCCGCCGGAAGACCAGGTACGAGCCCCCGGCCAGCCAGGCCGGCTGGTCCCCGCCGGCGGTGCAGAACACCTTGGCGGCGAAGCCGTCCTCGCCGGGCTTGGGGTTGTTGGTGCCGTCGATCTGGCCCATCAGGTTGCGCCCGGTGATCGGCCGGGCGGTGGCGCCCGGGGTCCGGGCGAAGCCGGCCGACTGCCAGCGCAGTGTCGCGGTGCCGGCCGCCAGCTTCTGCAGGGTGCGCAGGGCGTGCACCGTCACCAGCGCGTCGTCGGCGCCGAGCTGGACGAACAGGTCGCCGTCGCCGCGCGTCGGATCCAGTGCCTCGCCGGGGAAGGCGGGCAGCGGTTCGAGGGCGGCCGGGCGGCGGTCGGCCAGCCCGGTCTTGTCGAACAGCGCGGCGCCGAGGCCGAGGGTGAGGGTGAGCGAGCAGGGTCCGGCGTCCAGGGCGACCTGGTTGTCGAACTCCTCGGCCGGCTCCCCGGCGGTCAGCCGGTCGACGGCTTTGGTCCAGCGTTGCAGCAGGCTGCGCAGTCCGTCCCGGCCGGCGCCGTCGACCAGGTCGAAGGCGGCCAGCTGGACCCGGGCCTGCTGGGGTTCGAGGATGCCGGCCTGGTGCTCGCCGCGGAACGGCACCCGGCCCGCGCCGAGGTCGCCGCCCGGCGCCCCGGGGCCGGCGCCCGGCCGGCGGTCGTAGGCGACCGCCCCGGCCACCCCGGCCCCGGCGCCGACCAGCAGTCCGGCGCCGGCCGTGCCGAGCAGCGCCCGCCGGGTGAAGCCCGCCGGGGCCGCCCCCTGCTGTGCCGCCGCTTCCTGATCCACCGCGTTCTGTTCCACCGCGTCCACCGCGCTCACCCGACCTTGAACTGCTGGGTCGGGGTGGTCTGGTCGATGTCGGAGGAGCGGATCTGCACCGAGACCACCCAGGTGCCGCCCAGCGGCAGCTGCGCGGTGCCGCTCCAGCGGCCGGTGCCCTCGGGGGCGAGCGCGACGGGCAGCGGGCCGAGGTCGCGGTCCGGCAGGGTGAAGGCGAGCTGCACCTCGGGGACGTCCACCGGCTTGCCGTCCGCGCCGTCCAGCGCGAGCTTGACCTCGTTCGGGCCGGTCCGGGCCGGGTTGAGGGTGACGGTCGCGGTGCCCTTGGCGTTCGGCGTCCGGCCCTTGGTGTCGTACGGCAGCTTGAGCTCCACCGTGCGGCCCGGCTCGGTCTGCGGGGCGGCGGCGGTGCCGCCCGCCACCGGGGCGGTGTTCCCGGCCGCCTTGACCTCGCCCGCCACCCGCCCGGGCGGGGAGTTGGTGAGCATCGTGGTGACCACCAGCACCGCCACCGCGACCAGCGTCTCGACCAGCACCGAGCGGCGCAGCCCGGCCCGGGTCGGGGTGAGCCCGCGCTCGCGCCCGGCGCTCGCCGCGGCGGCCCGCTGGCGCTCCAGCTGGGCCCGTCGGACCGGGTCCTCGCCGTGCGCCGCGGCGCCCACCGGCTCGGGCACCTCGGCCCGCTCGACCTCCGCCGCCTCGGCCGGGGCCGAGCGCAGCCGGGCCAGCCAGCTGCGGGAGATCCAGGCGACGCCCAGCATCACGACCACGCACCCGCTCTTCACCAGCAGCAGCTTCCCGTACTCGGTGCCGGTCAGCGCGCTCCAGCTGCCCAGGCCCCGCCAGGACTGGTAGATGCCGGTGCCGGCCAGCACGGCCACCGAACCGAAGGCGATCTTCGAGAAGCGGTCCACCACCTCGGCGCCGACGCCCTCGCGCAGGGCGACCAGCAGCGAGGCCAGGCCGCCCAGCCAGAGCGCCATCGCGATCAGGTGCAGGACGCCGAACGGGAGCGCCAGCCAGACCTGGAGGCCCACCGAGGCGTGGTCGGCGCCGACCCAGGTGGCCGAGAGCGCGACGACCAGCAGCAGTCCGGCCACGCCGAGGCCGAGCCGGGTCTCGCGCTGCGGGCGCTCGGCGGCCCGTTGCTCCAGCGCGCGCAGCTCGGCGGCCTCGCGGGACTCCGCGTCCTCGGTGGACTCGGTGTCCTCGGTGGACTCGTCCCGGCCCTGCTCCTCGGCGGCCGGCGCGGCCACCGGCTGCCCCAGCTGCCCGACCAGCAGTGACAGGAAGATCCCGGCCGCGGCGAGCAGCAGCAGTCGGGCGGCCAGCGCGGTGCCGATCCGCTCGTCCAGGGTGGCGCGCACCAGCGACAGGTCGAGGGCCTGCCCGATGCCCGAGCCGCGCTCGTACGGGCCGCGCAGCATCAGCACCGCGACGGTGGAGGCCAGCAGCGCCGTCCAGCCGGTCATCAGCAGCCGCTGCACCGGTCGCCGGGCGGCGCCGGCCGGCCAGCAGACCAGCACGAAGGCGGCGACCCCGGCGAGCAGCGCGAACGCCGCGTAGGCGACGGTGCGCCCGGTGCCGTACAGGGCGGCGACCAGGCCGTCGGCCTTGGCTCCCTGCAGCGCGGTGGTGGACACCGAGGTGTCCGAGGGGGCGCCGATGGAGAAGGTGAACGCCCCGCCGACCGGGTGCGAGTCCTCCGAGACGGCCCGCCACGCGACGGTGTACGTGCCGTTGGCGAGTCCGCTGTTCAGGCCGACCCGGGCGGTGTCGCCCTTGCCGTCGGCGTGCGCCGGGTTGCCGGTGTCCACGGCCTTGCCGGCCGGGTCGAGCACCCGGACGGAGTCCCCGGACAGCGAGACGCTCTCGCTGAAGGTCAGGGTCACCGCCGCCGGGGCGGTGGCGACCACCGAGTTCTTCGCCGGGTCGGTGGCGTCCAGGGTGGCGTGCGCGGAAGCCGGCGCGGCACCGGCGAGCATCAGCGCGAGCAGCGCGCCGAGCGTCCCCAGCGCCGCGGCGATCCGCCGGGGGAGGGTACGGGCGCGGGCGGTCCGGCGGCGGACCGTCCGGGGGTGGGCGGCCTTCTCCATGCTGGCGGGTCCCCTAACTCTGGCCTGGGCGGTAGGTGAGCTCCTTGACCGGCACCTTGACGGTGATGGTGCCGGACTTGGCGAAGGTCAGGTCGAGCTCGAGCTCGTCGCCCAGGGCAGGGGCCTTCTGCCAGTCCATGATCATCAGATGGGTGCCGCCCCGGGCGAGCTGCAGCGCGCCGTGCGCGGGCACGTCCAGGCTGCTCACCTGCTCCATGGTCGAGGCGGTCGAGCGGTGCATGGTGACCGACCCGGCCTCCGGGCTGGTCACCTTGAGCAGCTGGTCCGGCCCGCCGTCGTTGCGCACGGTCAGGTAGCCGGCGCCCATCCCGCCGGCCGGGGGCAGCGGGATGTAGGGGTCGGCCACGGTCAGCTTCGCCGGCCCGGCCTCGGCCCGGCCGCCGCTCTGGTCGCCCGTCCCGCAGGCGGCGAGTACCGCCCCGCCGCCGAGGACCGTCGCCAGCACCGCCCCGGCCAGCGCCGAGCGGCGGAACCGCCGGTTCGCCGGGATCACGCCGCGACCCCCTTGGCGAGCAGCGGCAGGTCGTGCTCGTAGGTCTTCTCCTCGGTGCCGCTCATGTAGAGCACGTGCGCCTTGTCGTCCGAGGGGAGGAAGGCCAGCACCTGGGCGCCGTGGGTGGAGGTGACGGTGCCGTCCGCGTTGACCACCGGGTCCTCGATCATGATGCCCAGCGACCTGGCGGCGGTCTTCACCTTCCCCAGGTCACCGGTGAGGCCTATGAAGTCGGTGCCCATCGAGTCCAGCCAGGTGCGCAGCACCTTGGGGGTGTCGCGCTGGGGGTCGGTGGAGACGAAGACGACGTTGACCTTCTTCCGGTCCTCCGCGGAGAGCGCCTTCATCGCCACGCCGATGTCGCCCATCGTGGTCGGGCAGACGTCCGGGCAGCTGGTGTAGCCGAAGAACAGCAGGGTGGCCTTGCCGTTGGTCTGCTGCCGCAGGTCGTACGGCTGGCCGGAGGTGTCGGTCAGCTGGAGGTCGGGCTTCTCGAAGTTCTTGGCCAGCTTGGTGCCCTGGTACGGGGTGTCGTCCTTCTGCTGGGTCACCTTGGCGGCGGTCGAGCCGCCGCCGGAGGAGCCGCAGGCGGACAGGGTCAGCGCGGCGGCCAGGGCGAGCGCGGCGGCGCCGGCCAGCCGGGTGGAGCGGGACGTGCGGGTGGTGCGGTGCATGGTGGATCCGATCAGGCGCGGTGGACCGCCGGCGGGGCCGTACCCGGTACGGGTGCGGGGTACGGCCCCGCCGGCGCGGGGGTCAGGAGGCGGAGCCGCTGTTCTTCCGGCGCAGGCCGAGCACGCCGACGGCGGTGCCGATCACGCCGACCACGATGCCGACCACGCCCAGGGTGCGGGCGGTGCTGTCGCTGGACTTGGTGTCGCCGGAGACGGCGGCGTGGTCCGAGCTGTCCCCGTGGGCGCCGGCGGCCGGGGAGGCGGAGGCGGTGACGCCGTGGCCGTCACCGGCAGCGGCCTTGGTGAGCTTCAGGGTCGGCGCCGGGTGGGCCGGCTCGGGCTGGCCGGCCTGGGCCTCGTCGATCCAGCGGACGACGTCGCCGTTGTCGTAGGTCTGCAGGGCCTTGAAGACCATGCTGTCGGCGTCGGTCGGCAGCGCGCCGAGCGACAGCCGGAACTCCTGGAACTGGCCGGGGGCGATCTTGGTGCCGGTGTCGGCGGTCCAGGTGATCTTGGAGGCGGCCTCGGTGACGTCGCTGCCGTGCACCTTGATCGGCTTGTCGAGCTTGGCCTTCTCGACGGTCGCCGTCCAACCCGGCATCGGCAGGGTCCGGACCGAGGCCAGCGGGTGGTCCATCGGCAGGTTGACCTCCACCTTCACCGTGCTCGCCGTGTCGCTCTCGTTCGGCACCTGGAAGTTGACCGTCGCGTAACCGCCCTGGGCGGCCGAGCCCGGGTTCACGGTGACGTGCGCGAAGGCCGGGCCGGCCAGCGCCACCACGGAGGCGGCGGCGGTCAGGGCGACGGCGGCGAGGCGGCGGGTGGGAAGGGAACGCATGATGGGGGTCTCCGATCGGAGCTCGGCGGCCGGCCGTCCCGGGCGACGGGGGAACCGTGCCTCGGCGGCGCCGCACGTGCGGACGTGGGTGGGGCAGAGCCAGGGGCCGCCGCCGTCGGAGGACGGGAACGACCCGGACACCGCGCACCTCACCGGGACCCGACCGGCACCCCACCACGGGGCGCACGGGACCACCGGATCAGTACGCGAGGACCCCGCACGGCGGACCGCGCCGCACCACGCTGTGCCGCAGCACCGCACCCGCGGAGAGCCGGCTCCCGCCGCCCCCCGCACCGAACCGGCGGACCGGACCGGCCGCGCCGAACAGACCGCGCAGCAGCGCGGCCACCAGCACCAGCGCCCACCGCAGCGGCGCCGCCCAGTGCTCCCGGGCCGCCGACGCGGCCACCCGCACCAGCCGCCACAGCGCCGCCTCGCCGCGCCGCAGCCACCAGCCCGCCACCAGCGCGGCGGCCAGGTGCCCGGCCAGCATCGACGGCGTCATCCCCAGCACGCCGCCCTGCCACCACGGCGCGGCGGCGTACGCGTGCGGATCCAGACCGGCGGAGGACACCAACTGCTCCGGCGAGGTGCCGCCCGGCAGCCCGGCCAGCGTGCCCGGCCGGGCCTCGTTGCAGATCAGCCGGCCGGCCGCCTGCGGCATGCTCATCGGGACGCCGTCGGGCATGCCGTGGCCGCCGAAACCGTGGAACAGGCAGTGCAGCCCCAGCTGCCCCGCGCCCAGCGCACCGGCGATGGCCGCCAGCGAACGCTCACGTCCGCCGCACGCCACCGCGAGCACCAGCACCGCGGCGAAGCCCGTCGCCAGCGCGACCGGCGGCACGTTCCCGCCACCCGCCAGCGCGTGCCCGGCGGCCGCTATCAGCGTGCAGACCACCGCGAACGGGACCGCCCGGGCAAGCCGCAGGTCCCAGGCGGCCCCCACCGGCGGAGCCGACTGGGCCCGCTCGAAGACAGGGGTGCCCTGGAAGGGGGCGGAGGGGAGGGCAGTCATGGCCGGGCCATCATCTCATCGCGCACACCGCCGACACGGGCAGGGGGGGAAATCCCTACGAATGCCCCGTTCGGCCGCGGCGTGCAGGACCACGAGCGCGCCCTTCGGCACAGACCCCGTCCCCAGTCCATCCGCCGAACGGGCGGTAGCCGCCCCCGGGCACGGTTCACCGCCGAATCGCCCGGAGATACCTAGTTGTATGTGGAGCCGCAGCCAGGAGGGACCTCCCGTGGACATCTGGTGGACTCTGCACCTCAAGCGCGACCCGGCCAGCGTTCCGCTGGCCCGGCGCATCCTGCTCGGTGCCATGGCGACCGCGGGCGTCGACCCGCAGATCGCCGACGACCTCGGCGTCGCGATCACCGAAGCCTGCGCCAACGCCGTCGAACACGGCGCCACCGGCCGGCCTGACGACGGCTTCCAGGTGACCGCCTCCATCAGCGGTGACCGGCTGCGGATCGAGGTCACCGACTCCGGCCCGGGCCTGCCCGCCCCCAGCGCCCCGCCCGCCCGCCGCCCGGCCCCCCACCCCGTCGGCAGCGCCCGCGCCCCCCGCCGCTCCCGCCGCGCCCGCGCCACCGTCCCGGCCCGCGTCCTCACCGCCCACCGCCCCCGCCGCGACGGCCACCCGTACGACACCCACGTCCTTCCCCACCGTGCCCCGGCCGCCACCCTGCGCCCGGTCGACCTGGACGCCCTCCCCGACCTCACCGCCGAATCCGGTCGCGGCCTCTTCCTCATCCACGCCCTCACCGACCACGTCCAGCTCCGCAACCACCCCCTCCGGGGGGCCATCGTGAGCTTCGACAAGATCCTCAAGTGGCAGGACGGCGCGCTGCTCCGCGTCGCGTCCTGACCGGGGCCGGGGGTCTTCCTCGTTGACGCCGGTCCGCCGGTCCGCCGGCCGGAGCGGGCCCGGGGTGGTCAGTCGGCGGTGGGGCGGCGGCGGGTGAGGAGGAGGAGGGCGGCGCCGAGGAGGAGGGTGGTGGTGCCGGCGACGGCGAGGGGGCGGGTGGCGGTGCCGGCGCCGGTGTCGGCGAGGTGGGCGGGGGTCGGGGTGCGGTCGGTGGGGGCGTGGTCGATGGGGGCGAGGGCACCCGTGTAGGTGGCGGTGAGCTGGGGGCAGGTGTACTTCTTCGCCGGGGCGGAGCCGCTCGGGAGGACCTCGGACTTGGCGGTGAAGGTGAGGCGGTGCTCGTCGTGCGGGGCTCCGGTGGCGGCGCGCACGGTGAGGGTGAGCCTCTGGCCCTGGGGGACCGGGTAGCCGCCGGTGTTGACCGGGGTGCCGGTGACGGTGAGGGGCCTCCAGGCGCCGGTCCCCGCGCGGACTTCGAGCGAGAGGCCGCCGGCCTCGGCGAGGGCGACGGTGGTGGCGAGCTGCTTGACCGTCGCGGTGCTGGTGTTGGTGAAGGTGACGGAGAGTTCGCCCGCGGTGTCGGTGGCGCCGGTGACCGGGATCGGGTCCTCGGTGGTGCCCTCCGGGCACTCGCCGGGGGCGGCGGAGGGCGCGGGGGCGGACGGCGCGGCCGTGGGGGCGGCCGACGGGGTGTCGGCGGCGTGGGCGGGGGCCATGGCGAGGGCGACCGGACCGGCGGTGAGCACGAGCAGGGTGCAGGCGGCGGGAAGGCGGGCGGGACGCATCGGCGGGCTCCAGCGGTGGGGTCGGGGTTCGCTCTCCGGGGGAAGACCACCGAGGGGCCCGAACGGTTGTCCGCGCCCCTCGGTTCATGTGGCGGAGGATCAGCTGTGGACGCCGGCCTTGCGGCGGCGCAGGACGAACAGGGTGCCGGCGCCGGCGGCCAGCACCGCCGCGCCGCCGAGGGCGATCGGCAGGGTGTTGGAGTCGGCACCGGTGTGCGCCAGTTCGGGACCGGCCGGGGTCGTGGTGGCACCGGGCGCGGTGGCGGCGGTGGCGGCGGGGGTGGCGGCGGCCGGGGCGGACGCGGAGGGCGTACCCGTGCCGGCGGGGGCCGGGGTGCCGGCGACGACCTTGAAGAGCTCGGGGATGCGGTAGCTCCCGCTGAAGCCGGTGCAGCTGCCCTCCGGCCCCTGGCGGACGCCCGGGACGTCCTTGCTGGGGAAGGACTCGGAGGCGCCGTCGAGCTGGGCGAAGTAGCCGGCGGCGAGCGCCTTGTCGGTGGCGGCGAGGCGCACCTGGAGGGTGAGCTTCTCGCCCTTGCCGAGCTTGAACGTGCCGAGGTCGGCGCGGATGTAGCTCATGTTGTTCTCGATGGCGCTCGGGCTGACGGGCTTCCAGTCGCCGCCGGGCAGCTTCACCTGGACGGTGAAGGCGTCCTTGCCCCAGGTGGGCTGGTTGGGCGCGCCCTCCTCGCCGATGTCGGTGACGAAGAAGTGGGTGCTGAGCTTCTTCAGGTCGACGGGGGTGTCGTTCTCGAAGGTCACACTCGCCTCCTGCGGGGCGCCGCCCTTGGTCAGGGTGACGCCGGACAGGCCGCTGCCGGTGACCTTGAGGTTCTCCAGGTGGTACCCGCCCGGGCAGGGGCCGCCGGGCGAGGGCATCGGCGGGGTCGGCAGGTTGGTCGGGAGGGTGGTCGGCAGGTGGGTCGGCGGGGTGGCGGGGCCGCCGGTGGGGGCGCTCGGTGCCGCGGTGGGGGTCACGGGGACACCGACGGCGCCGGCGGTGGCGGCGCCGACCGTGGTGCCGAGGGAGAGGGCGACCAGGGCCGCGGAGGCCAGGAGGCGGGAAGAGCGCACGATCGGGTGCTCCAGCTGTGAAGAGGGGAAGGCCGTGGTACGGCGACGGCGGCCGGGCGCGGGGCGCCGGGCGGGTCGCGATCGCGCACCCTATCGAGCCGCCGTGGCCGGATCCGGACGGGGGTGGCGGGGTTCGGACGGCGCCCGGTGGGTCTTGTGTCGTTTGTGTGCGGCGGACCGGGAGCGCCACGGCGGCCCCGGTTGCCGGGCGTGGGGGGCGGTCGGACGATGGGGGCATGATGCATCGGATGCGAGCCGAGTACGGGCCCGAGGGGGAGGCCGGCGGGGTGCGGCTGTGGCACATGGTCCGGGGCGTGCAGAGCGTGGCGATGTGCGGCCGGGAGCTCGGCTCCGGGGCGCCGGTGCGGGAGGCGGTGGACTGGGGGAAGACCCCGGAGCTGTGCTGCCACACCTGCGGGGCGTACTTCCTGCGCGAGGCGCCGTACCTGTCCGCCGAGCACCAGTGAGCGGCCGGCCGCTACCGTGGCCGGTATGGAGGAATCCCTGGTCCGGCCCCGGTCGCTGACCGTCGAGGCCGCCGCGCTGAGCTCCGGTGCGCCCGCTCTGCCCGAGTACGTCGACCGGTTCTGCGCGCTGGTCGAGCGGGTGGATCCGCTGCTCCGCGCCTTCGTGGCGGAGCCCGGGCGGCACGACCGACTGCAGGCACGGGCAAGGGAGTTGACCGCGCGGTACCCCGTTCCGGCCGGGCGGCCGCCGCTGTACGGGGTGGCGGTCGGGGTCAAGGACATCGTGCACGTGGACGGATTGCCCACGCACGCCGGGTCGGCCCTGCCGCCGGGGGTGCTGGCCGGCCCGCAGGCCGTGGTGGTGGACCGGTTGCTGGCGGCGGGGGCGCTGGTCGCGGGCAAGACGGTGACCGCCGAGTTCGCGGCGAGTGCCCCGGGCCCGACCCGCAATCCGCACCGCCCGGGGCACACCCCGGGTGGTTCCAGCAGCGGTTCGGCGGCGGCGGTCGCGGCCGGGCTGGTGCCGCTGGCGATCGGCACCCAGACGGTCGGGTCGGTGATCCGGCCGGCCGCGTACTGCGGGGTGGTGGGGTTCCGTCCGACGTACGGGCGGATCCCGGTCGCGGGGGTGATCCCGAACGCGCCGAGCTTCGACACCCTGGGGGTGTTCACCGCCGACCTGGCGGGCGCGGCGCTGGCCGCCCAGCTGCTCTGCGACGACTGGCGGCCGGTGCCCGAGTCGGCGGACCCGGCGCCGGTGGTCGGGGTGCCGGACGGCCCGTACCTGGAGCGGGCCGAACCGGCCGCGCGGCGGGTGTTCGAGGAACAGCTGGAGCGGCTGGCGCGGGCCGGGGTGACGGTGCGCCGGGTGCCGCTGTTCCCCGACTTCGCCGAGGTGACACGGCAGTTGCAGGCGGTCAACCGGTTCGAGCTGGCCCGCAGTCACGCCGACTGGTTCGCCCGGTTCGGCGGGCTGTACCGGCCGGAGACGGTGGCGGGCATCCGGGCCGGGCAGGGGGTCGCGGCGGAGGACCGGGTGGCCGCCCTGCGGTTCCGGGAGCGGTTGCGCGAGCGGGTGGCCGGGGCGGCCGCCGGGGCCGGGGTGGACCTCTGGCTGGCGCCGTCCGCGCCCGGCGGGGCGCCGGAGGGGCTGCACGGCACCGGGGACGCGGTGATGTCGCTGCCGTGGAGCTTCCTCGGCCTGCCCGCGCTGAGCCTGCCGGCCGGGCGGACCCCGGACGGGCTGCCGCTCGGGCTGCAACTGGTCGGCGCGGCGGGCGGGGACGAGCGGCTGCTGGTCCAAGCCGCCGTGCTGGAGGGGCTGTTGGCGAGGAAGGATTAGGGCCTAGGCGAGCGCCGGGTCGGCGGGGTCGGTGGCTTCGGCGCGCAGCAGGCGGAGCAGGAGGCGGCCGGCCCGCTGGTAGGGGACGTCCTCCTCGTGCAGCACGGCCTGGGAGTTGGCCGTCTCCAGCACCGCGATCAGGGCGAAGGCGAGGTCGCCGAGGTCGGTGTCGGGGCGAAGGGTGCCGGCCGTACGGGCTTCGGCGAGGGCGGCGACGACCGTGGTGTGCCACTCCCGGGCGCAGTCGGCCAGGGCGTCCCGGACGGGGCCGGGGCGGGCGTCGAACTCCGCGGTGACCTCGTAGAAGAAGCAGCCGCCGGGGAACACCCGGGCCCGGGAGTAGGCGAGCCAGCTCTCGCACAGTGCCCGGGCCTTGGCGAGGCCGGGCGGGGTGGCGGCGACCGGGGCGACGACGGCGTCGGCGAAGATCCGGCGGGCGGCGCGGACGGTGGCGAGCTGCAGCTCCTCCTTGGAGCCGAAGCCCGCGAAGACGCCGCTCTTGCTGAGCCCGAGGTCGGTGGCGAGGCGGCCGATGGACAGGGCGTCCAGGCCCTCGACGGAGGCGATCCCGACGGCGCGGCGCAGGACCGCCCGACGGGTCTCCTCGCCGCGCAGGACCCGTCCGTCCGTGGTCGGTCCGGCCATCGTGCGTCCTCGTTCCTTTCGCAGGGGTGTCGCCCAGGGTAGTGCGCCGCCCGCGGGCTGCTCCAAAAACTGCACGAACGGTCGTGCTAATATCTCGCCCCGAGCAAGGAGCACGAGAGCAAGGCCCAGGGAGCGACGAGCAGGGAGACCCGATGGACCCCGCCCAGGCACTGATCCGCACCGCCCTCAACCCGACCGCCCGGATCGCCCCCGGCGCGGCCGGCCGGGCGGCCTTCGAACTGTTCCGGCGCCCGCTGCGGCGCAGCCGGGTCCGGATCACCGAGCAGGAGGTCCACCGGCAGGCCGTCCGCGAACCGCTCGCCGTGCACGGCAAGCCCGTGGTCGGCTACCGCTGGGGCAGCGGCGAGCGGCCCGTCCTGCTGCTGCACGGCTGGCGCTCCCGGGCCTCCCGGTTCGCGCCCTTCGTCCCCCGGCTGCGCGCGCTCGGACTCAGCGTCGTCGCCTTCGACGCGCCCGGCCACGGCGACTCCGGCGGGCGCAGCACCAGCGTGCTGGAGTACCGCGAACTGGCCTCCCGGCTCCAGGAGCGGTACGGGCCGTTCGAGGCCGTGGTGGCCCACTCGCTGGGCGTGTGCGCGGCCTTCGGGGCGCTCGGCGACGGGCTGCGGGCGGGCCGGCTGGCGGCCGTCTCCGGGGTGTCCGAGGTCGGCTTCTTCCCCGGAGCCTTCTGCGCCCAACTCGGTCTGGACGCCGCCGTCGAGCGGGCGCTGCGGCAGCGGATCGAGCAGGACCTGTTCGCCGGGGACGCCGGGGTCTGGGAACGCTACGACGCGGCCGTCCGGGCGGCGTCGATCGACCTGCCCCTCCTGGTGGTGCACGACGAGGGCGACGGCGTGGTGCCGATCGCCCAGGCGCACCGGCTGGCGCGGGCGTACGGGGAGCAGCTCGACCTGGTGGTCACCCGGGGGCTCGGCCACCGCCGGATCATCGGGGAACCGGCCGTCGTTGACCAGGTGATCGGATTCATCTCTGCGGGACTGGGGGTAACTGCCGCATGAAACTCGTCGAACTGCACGCACGGGCCGTGGACTTGGCCGTCGAGGTGGTGGACACGGTACGGCCGGACCAGCTGGACCTTCCCACCCCGTGTGCCGGCTGGACGCTGCGCCGGCTGCTGGAGCACTGCGTCGGGCAGCACCAGGGCTTCACCGCGGCCGCCCGCGGCGCCGGGCCGGACCTCGCGCTGTTCGCGGACGCCCCGCTGAGCGCGGACCCGGCGGCGGACTTCCGCCGAACCGGCGCCGACCTCACCGCCGCCTTCCGGGAGGCGGCCGTCGGCGAGCGGGCGCTCTGGCTGCCGGAGATCCGGGACGGCGGGCCCTTCCCGCTCGCCCAGGCCGTCGGCTTCCACCTGGTGGACACGCTGGTGCACGGCTGGGACGTCGCGGCGGCGCTCGGCAGCACCGAGCGGCTGGTCACGGCGGTGGACGGGGACGATGCGCTTGCCGACGCGCTGCTGGCGGTCTCCGAGGCCGTCCCGGACACCCCGGAGGCCCGCGCGCCCGGCCGGGCCTTCCGCCCGGGGCTGGCACCCGGGGCCGGCGCCGGGCGGTTCGACCGGGCCCTGGCACTGCTGGGGCGCGACCCGGCCTGGAAGGCCTAAGCGGCGGGGTCGGGGCCGCGCTTCTCGTCCGGGAAGCGCGGCCCGCCGATCAGGAAGAACAGTGCGGCGGTCGGGAAGCCGAACCCGGCGGCGACCAGCACGATGAACTGCCAGAACATCTTCCGCTCCTCGTCAGTCCCGGGCCGTCGGGGCACCCGAAGGTGGCCCCAAACCCGACCGGCCCTGAATGGCCGAATTGTCCGGTCGTTATCCGACGGTATGGCCGAATCACCCCCGCTGCCACCGGGCGCCGGGCACCGGCCCGCGCCACACCGGCGCACGGGTCTGGGCGCAGGCCGGGAGTGGCGGCCACACTGTCGGGATGCAGCTACAGCTCGCAGGGGAAGCACGGCGGCCCGACCGCGAGAGCGAGGACTTCGCGGCGGCCTCGCCGGAGGCACTGGTCCTGCTGGACGGTGCGAGTTCGCCGGCCGGTCTGGAGTCCGGGTGCCGGCACGGAACCGCCTGGTACGTACGCCGGTTGGGCGTGCACCTGCTCGCCCGGCTCACCGACCGGGTGGACCGGTCGATCGCCGAGTGCCTGGCCGACGCCATCGTGGAGACGGCCGCGCTGCACGGCGGCCGCTGCGACCTCGGCCACGCCAACACGCCCGCGGCGATGGTGGTCGCGGCCCGGCGGCACGGAGAGTCGCTGGAGTACCTGGTGCTCGGCGACTCGCTGCTGGTGCTGGAGTTCAAGGACGGCCCGCCCCGGGTGATCGGCGACAACCAGCGCTTCCCCGGCGGGGAGGGGCTGCGCCGCCAGGTCTGGGCGACCGTCCCCGGCTCGGCCGAGCGGGCCGCGCTGCACCTGGAGTACGTGCTGGCGGTGCGCGCCGCCCGTAACCGGGGCGCCGGTCCGTGGATCGCCGCCGCCACCCCGCGGGCCGCCGAGCATGCCGAGACCGGCTTCGTCCGGCTGGACCGGCTGCACGCGCTGGCCGCCCTCACCGACGGCGCCTCGCGCTACACCGAGCGCTTCGGGCTGGGCAGTTGGGGCGATGTGCTGAGGCTGCTCGCCGAGTCGGGGCCGGGCGAGCTGATCGCCCAGGTCCGTGCGGTGGAGCGGGCGGACGCCGGCTGCGAGCGCTGGCCGCGCGGCAAGACCCATGACGACGCCTCCGCCGTCTACGCGTTGCTGTAGGCGGCGGAGGCGTCGTTCGGGCGTTCTCGGGGCCCGCCGGGTCAGCGGTTGTAGCCCCAGGCGAAGCTGGACGGGTCGCCGACCTTCTGGACCCACGGCCGCACGTAGCGGGACGTGTCGTCGCTGGTCGAGTACCCGCCGCCGGTGATCTGGCCGACCCAGCCCTGGTCGCTGGTGTACGCGCCGGCCTCGCAGCCCTGGGTGCCGTTGCTCCAGTTGGTCAGGTCGTACTCCACGTACCAGTGCGCGTTGTAGTAGAAGTGCACGTAGATCGAGCAGGTGCCCGTGGTGTCGTAGACGGTGTACGAGCCGGTGTCGATGGACGGTCGGGCCTGGGCCGCGGTGGCTCCGGTCAGGGCGATCAGCGGGGCTGCGGCGAGTACGGCGAGCTGCCGGACGGTACGGCGCATGGCTGGGGTCCTCCCGTTGTGGTCTCGACCAATCTGGCCAGTGGTTCAGACCAATCGCATTATCCCGACGCGCCTGGAGCTGGTGTCAATACCCTTGCGGCAAGGGGGAGATGGGGCTCCTGAGCACTTCCGGTACGGAGCATGTGAAAGGGCCCGGACCGTGTGGTCCGGGCCCTCGTGATGGAGCGTGTCAGCTGGCGTCGGTCGGGATGGTGCCGAGTCGGCCGGCCTGGAAGTCCTCCATGGCCTGCTGGAGTTCGCGGTGGCTGTTCATGACGAACGGGCCGTAGTGGGCGACGGGTTCGCGGATCGGGAGGCCGCCGAGGAGGACCACCTCGAAGTTGTTGTCGCGGGAGTCCTGCTTCTCGTCGGCGCGGATGGTGATCGAGTCGCCGTCGCCGAAGACGACGGCCTGGCCCCGGTGGAAGGGACGGTGCTCGGCGCCGGCCGAACCGTTGCCCGCGAGGCCGTAGGCGAGGGCGTTGAAGTCGGCGCGCCAGGGCAGGGTGACCTGGGCGCCGGGGCTGATCGACGCGTGGATCATGGTGATCGGGGTGAAGGTGGTGCCCGGGCCCTGGTGGCCGTCCAGCTCGCCGGAGATCACCCGGAGCAGCGCGCCGCCGTCCTCGGAGCCGAGCAGCTTGACGCTGCCGCCGCGGATGTCCTGGTACTTCGGGGTGATCATCTTGTCCGAGGCGGGCAGGTTCACCCAGAGCTGGAGGCCGTGGAAGAGGCCGCCGGACCGCACCAGGGACTCCGGCGGGGTCTCGATGTGCAGGAGGCCGGAGCCGGCGGTCATCCACTGGGTGTCGCCATCGGTGATGGTGCCGCCACCGCCGTGCGAGTCCCGGTGGATGAACGTTCCGTCAATGATGTAGGTGACCGTCTCGAAGCCGCGGTGCGGGTGCCAGGGGGTTCCCTTGGGCTCGCCGGCCGCGTAGTCCACCTCGCCCATCTGGTCCATCATGATGAACGGGTCGAGGTACTTCTGGTTGATCTTGGCGAAGGCGCGACGGACGGGGAAGCCCTCGCCCTCGTAGCCCTCGGGGGCGGTGGCGACGGTCAGCACCGGCCGCGCGTTCGCGACGGCCGGGTCCGGCGTGGTGACGCGCGGGAGGGTCAGCGGGTTGTCGACGGTCACGGCGGGCATGTCGGCCTCCTTCGAGGGGGGTTCTCTGGCCTACGTGGACGAGGTTAGTTCAATCATCAACAACAAGCAAGTTGAAAGTTGAACTATGTGGTGACGAAGGAGCGCGGGCTCCTCCTCCGGGGTGGGCTATCCGTACATCCGGCGCATGGTGAAGTCGACCATCTGCTCGACCGCCTTGGCGTCGAACACCATCCGGTGCTCGCCCTCCATGTCCAGCGCGAAGCCGTAGCCGGTCGGCAGCAGGTCCAGCACCTCGGCGCCGGTGACGGTGAAGTGCTTGGAATCCTTGCCGGCGTAGCGGCGCAGCTCCTTGAGCGAGCTGAACATCGGGATCACCGGCGTCGGGGTGTTGTGCAGCGCCAGGAAGCCGGGGCGCTCGCCGCGCGGGCAGTGCACCTTCGAGGTGATGAAGATGGCCTGGAAGTCCTCGACCGCCATCGAGCCCGTGGTGAAGGCCCGCACCGCGTCCGCCAGGGACGGCGGCGAGGGCTCCGGGTAGAGGGACTGCTGGGGGGCCTGCCCCTGTGCGCCGTACGCGTCCGGTCCGGGCATGCCGTTCATGCCCGGCTGCGGACCCGCCTGCTGCTGGTAGGGGTCACCCGGGTATGCGTTCTGGTCATATCCGTACACACGGACAGGCTAGCGGGAGCGCACCCGCCCGCGCTGGCGTCGATCCTGACAAGGAGTGGTCGCCCCGGCTTGTGGGACGTGACCACGTTCATAGCGGATTCACCGTCGGGGGCTTGCCCAAGTTACCGCTGGGTAGCATCATGATGCCTACTGGTGGGTACGGGACGCCCGAAACGCGGCGGTCTCCCGGAAGCGACGAACCGGAGAAAACGGCCATGGGTCACTACAAGTCCAACCTGCGGGACGTGGAGTTCAACCTCTTCGAGGTGTTCGGTCGCGACCAGGTGTACGGCACCGGCCCGTACGCGGACATGGACGTCGAGACCGCGAAGAACATCCTCAGCGAGATCGCCCGTCTCGCCGAGAACGACCTCGCCGCGTCCTTCGCCGACACCGACCGCAACCCGCCGGTCTTCGACCCGGAGACCAACACCGCGCCGATCCCGGCCACGTTCAAGAAGAGCTACCAGACCTTCATGGACGCCGAGTGGTGGCGCCTGGGCATCCCGGAGTCCATCGGCGGCCAGGTCACCCCGAACTCGCTGATCTGGGCCTTCGCCGAGCAGATCCTGGGCTCCAACCCCGCCATCTGGATGTACTCCTCCGGCCCGGCCTTCGCCGGCGTCATCGCCGAGGAGGGCACCGAGGAGCAGCTCGCGGTCGCCAAGCGGATGACCGACCGCCTGTGGGGCTCCACCATGGTCCTCACCGAGCCCGACGCGGGCTCCGACGTGGGCGCCGGCCGCACCAAGGCGATCCAGCAGGAGGACGGCTCCTGGCACATCGAGGGCGTCAAGCGCTTCATCACCTCGGGCGAGCACGACATGTCCGAGAACATCATCCACATGGTGCTGGCCCGCCCCGAGGGCGGTAAGCCGGGCACCAAGGGCCTGGGCCTGTTCATCGTCCCCAAGTTCGACTTCGACTGGGAGACCGGCGAGCTGGGCGAGCGCAACGGCGTCTACGCCACCAACGTCGAGCACAAGATGGGCCTCAAGGCCTCGAACACCTGCGAGATGACCTTCGGTGCCAAGCACCCGGCCAAGGGCTGGCTGCTCGGCGAGAAGGTCGACGGCATCCGCCAGATGTTCAAGATCATCGAGTTCGCCCGCATGATGGTCGGCACGAAGGCCATCGCCACCCTCTCCACCGGCTACCTGAACGCCCTGGAGTACGCCAAGGAGCGCGTGCAGGGCGCCGACATCTCGCAGTTCCTGGACAAGACCGCTCCGCGCGTCACCATCACCCACCACCCCGACGTGCGCCGCTCGCTGCTCACCCAGAAGGCCTACGCCGAGGGCATGCGCGCGCTGGTGCTGTTCACCGCGTCCGTCCAGGACGACATGACCGCCGCCGCGCTGCGCGGCGAGCGCGACGAGGCCGCCGAGCGCCTCAACGACCTGCTCCTGCCGATCGTCAAGGGCTACGGCTCGGAGAAGTCCTACGAGCAGCTCGCCCAGTCCCTGCAGACCTTCGGTGGCTCCGGCTACCTGCAGGAGTACCCGATCGAGCAGTACATCCGCGACGCCAAGATCGACACCCTGTACGAGGGCACCACGGCGATCCAGGGCCAGGACTTCTTCTTCCGCAAGATCGTCAAGGACGGCGGCCAGGCGCTCGCCGCGCTGTCCGAGCAGATCCAGAAGTTCCTCGCCTCCGCCGAGGGCGGCGACGCCCTGGCCGCCGAGCGCGAGCTGCTCGCCAAGGCCGCCGGCGACCTGGAGGCCATCGTCGGCAAGCTCATCGCCGACCTGACCTCGGTCGAGCAGGACGTCAAGAACATGTACAAGGTGGGCCTCAACACCACCCGCCTGCTGATGGTCTCCGGTGACGTCGTCGTCGGCTGGCTGCTGCTGCGCCAGGCCGCGGTGGCCCTGGCCAAGCTGGAGGCCGGCGCCTCCGAGAAGGACGTGCCGTTCTACCAGGGCAAGGTCGCGGCCGCCCGCTTCTTCGCCAAGAACGTCCTCCCGACCATCGCTCCGCAGCGGGCGATCGCCGAGGGCATCGACAACGAGATCATGGAGCTGGCGGAGGAGGCCTTCTAAGGCCGACGCCCCTTTCCGACCGACTGGCGAAACCCTCGCACCGAAGGGCCCGGCTGCCACCGGGCCCTTCGGTGTTCCCCCGTGGCGCGGGCGGTGTGCGGCAAAGGGGGGCGGGGGTGAAGAGGGTCGGTGAGGTGCGGGTTCAGGGGTTGTGTCGGTGTCCTGGAACCCGTGCGAGGTCACGAATGCCATGTCCGTGTACGGGCATATGCTCAAGGTGCGAAGCCGACCCCCATCCGGCTTCGGCCCTCCCTCGACCCTGGAGCAGTATGTCGACCGCCGCCCGCCGGGCATTCTTCGACCGGACGCACACCGACGATCTGATCGCGTTCCTCGGCACCTCGCCGTCCCCGTACCACGCGGTCGCGAGCGCCGCCGAGCGCCTGGAGAAGGCGGGGTTCCGTCAGGTCGCGGAGACGGACTCCTGGGACGCGGCGGCCGGCGGGCGCTACCTGATCCGCGGAGGTGCGCTGATCGCCTGGTACCTGCCGGAGGGGGCCGGGCCGGAGACCCCGTTCCGGATCGTCGGCACCCACACCGACTCGCCCAACCTGCGGGTGAAGCCGGTGCCGGACACCGGCTCGGCCGGGTGGCGGCAGGTCGCGGTGGAGATCTACGGCGGAGTGCCGCTGAACACCTGGCTCGACCGTGACCTGGGCCTGTCCGGCCGACTGGCGCTGAAGGACGGCACCGCGCAGCTCGTCCAGCTGGACGAGCCGCTGCTGCGGGTGCCCCAGCTCGCCATCCACCTGGACCGCCAGGTCAACGACGGCATGAAGCTCGACCGGCAGCGGCACCTCACCCCGATCTGGGGTCTCGGGCCGGTCGACGAGGGCTCGCTGATCGCCTACGTCGCCGAGCGGGCCGGGCTGGCCGCCGAGGATGTGGCCGGCTGGGACCTCATGACCCACGACGTCCAGCCCGCCTCCTACCTGGGCCGAGACCGCGAGCTGCTGGCCGGCCCGCGCCTGGACAACCTGCTGTCGGTGCACGCGGCCACCGCCGCGCTGGCCGCCGTGGCCGTCGCCGCCGCTGAGGGCGGGGTCGCGCTGCCGTACATCCCGGTGCTGGCCGCCTTCGACCACGAGGAGACCGGCAGCGAGTCCGACACCGGCGCGCAGAGCCCGCTGCTGGGCAACGTGCTGGACCGGACGGTCCACGCCCGCGGCGGCACCCCGGAGGACCGCGCCCGGGCGCTGGCCGGCACCGTCTGCCTCTCCTCGGACATGGGCCACGCCGTCCACCCGAACTACTCCGAGCGGCACGAGCCGGGCCACCACCCGCTGCCGAACGGCGGGCCGATCCTCAAGGTCAACGTCAACAACCGCTACGCGACCGACGGCGTCGGCCGGGCGGTCTTCGCGGCCGCCTGCGAGAAGGCAGGCGTGCCGTGGCAGAGCTTCGTGTCCAACAACGCGATGCCCTGCGGGACGACGATCGGCCCGATCACGGCGGCGCGGCTGGGCATCAAGACGGTGGACTGCGGCATCGCGGCGCTGTCCATGCACTCGGCGCGCGAGCTGTGCGGGGCCGAGGACCCGTACCTGCTGGCGAGCGCGATCAAGGCCTTCCTGGAGGGCTGAGCGGGACTGAGCCGGTGCGACGGAGGGGGCCCGCCGGTTCTTCGGCGGGCCCCCTCCGTGGTGCCCTTCAGGAGCTGCTCTTCACGAGGAGCTGCTCTTCACGAGGAGCTGCTCTTCACGAGGAGCCGCTCCTTCAGGAGGAGTTGCTCTTCAGGAGTTGCCGGCTACTCCATGCCCGCCAGGACCAGCGGGAGGCGGCGGACACCGTCGGCGACCAACTTCACCGGCACGCCCCAGTCCTGCTGGTGCACGTGGCAGGCCGGGTACTCGATCTCCGGGTCGTCGTCGCAGGAGGCGGCCATCGCCGAGACGTGCAGCACGCCCTCGGTGACCTCGTCCGAGAGCACCAGCTCGCGGGAGAGGTCGGTGTCCGCGCCCGCGCCGGAGACCAGCAGCTCGGGCGGGGTCGCGCTGACCAGCAGCCGGGTGGACGGGCCGTAGCGCTCGTCCAGCTTCTGGCCGCTCGGCGCCTCGAAGACCACGTCCAGCCGGAGGGTGCCCGGGGCGACCTCGGTGGCCGCGCGCTGGGTGCGGTGCGCCACCGACTCGACCCGCACCGCCTCCTCGGGCAGCCGCAGCCTGGTCAGCCGGTGCCGGGCCGACTCGACCACCACGATGTCGCCGTCCACCAGCACCGCCCCGGAGGGTTCGCGCAGGTCGGTGGCCAGGGTGGTGACCTCGCCGCTCGCCGGGTCGAAGCGGCGCAGCGCGTGGTTGTAGGTGTCGGCGACGGCCACCGAGCCGTCCGGCAGCACGGTCACGCCCAGCGGGTGCTGGAACAGCGCCTGGTCGGCGGCGCCGTCGCGGTGGCCGAAGTCGAACAGGCCGGTGCCGACGGCGGTGCTGACCGTTTTGGCGCCCGTTGTGGTGCCCGTTTGGGTGCCGTCCGTTTCACGTGAAACGAAGCGCAGGGCGGAGGTCTCCGAGTCGGCGACCCAGAGCTTCCCGCCGTCCGCCGAGACGGCCAGACCGGACGGCTGGGCGAACCAGGCCTCGGCCACCGGGCCGTCCACCAAGCCCTCGTTGGTGGTGCCGGCCGCGACGCCGACCGTGCCGTCCGCCGGGTCGTACGCCCACAGCTGGTGCACGCCGGCCATCGCGATCCACACCCGGCCGTCGAACCAGGCGACGTCCCACGGCGAGGAGAGGTCCACTTCGCGGGCCGGGCCCTCGGTGGGCGAGCCCTGCCACCACTGACGGCCGGTGCCGGCCAGGGTGGTGACACTGCCGTCGGCCAGCCGCACGCCGCGCAGCGCGTGGTTCACGGTGTCGGCGACGATCACGTCGTGGTCGCTGCCCTCGGGGAGCAGGGTGAGGCCCTGGGGCTCGCTGAACCGCGGGCTGGTGCCGTCCACCAGGCCGCGCTGCCCGTCACCGATCCGGCGCAGCACCGTCTCGCCGTCCTCGGCCAGCTCGACCAGGCTGTGGTGGCCGGAGTCGGCGACCAGGAAGTGGCCGTTCGGCAGCCGGACCGCCTTGCCGGGGAACTTGAGGTCGTCGGTGCTCGGCTCGGGCGCCACGTACGGGCCGTCGCCGCGGCGCAGGGTGCCCTTGGCCTCGTGCTCGGCCTCCAGCTCGGCCACCAGCCGGGCGATCGCGTGGGCGTGGCCCTCGCCGGCGTGCTGGGCCACCACGTAGCCCTCCGGGTCGATCACCACGAGGGTCGGCCAGGCGCGGACGGCGTACTGCTTCCAGGTCGCCAGCGCGGGGTCGTCCAGCACCGGGTGGTGCACCTCGTAGCGGGCGACGGCGTCGACGACGGCCTGGTGGTCGGCCTCGTGCACGAACTTCGGCGAGTGCACCCCGACGATCACCACGGTGTCGCGGTGCTGCTCCTCGAGCTCGCGGAGCTCGTCGAGGACGTGCAGACAGTTGATGCAGCAGAAGGTCCAGAAGTCCAGGATGGTGATCTTGCCCCGGAAGTCGGCGAGGGTGAGGTCCTTGCCGCCGGTGTTGAGCCAATCGCCTGCGCCGAGGAGTTCGGGGGCGCGTACGCGTGCACGAGATGCCATGGGGTTATCCAACCTCATGAGGGGCGGGGGTGTTCCGGGGGTGGGGGCCGCTGCGCGGGGCTGTTGTTGTGTGGGGGGCTTTCGGGAGGGTGGGTGGTTCCGGGGGTGGTTCCGGGGGCGGTTCCGGGGGTGGGTGCTCCGGGGGCTGGGTGATTTTCGGACCGCCGACCCTCATCGCGCGGGGTGCTCGTCGTTGGCGGTCTGAAAATCACCCGTCACGCCCCTCTCCGCGCCCACCCCCTCCACCGCCCCCTCCCGCAGCGCGTCCCTCTCGCCTGGTCGGGGGAGGGGGAGGTGGGGGTGGGCGTGGGTGGGGGTGCTCGGGGTGCTGGGGTGGGTGCCTACGGGTGGGGGAGATCGGTCTGCCAGCGGGTTTCGCCGTCCTGGGTGTGGGGGGTGGGGCGCAGGCCGAGGGTGCGGGCGATGTGGGCGGAGGCGTGGTGGGCGGGGTGGATGTGGGCGGTGGCGGTGGTGATGCCGGAGGCGGTGAGGTGGGTGAGGAGGGCGCGGGCGGCCTCGGTGGCCAGGCCGCGGCCCTGCCAGGGGGTGCCGACCACCCAGGCGAGTTCGGCTTCGGCGGCCGCGGGGTGGACGGTGGCTTGGACGTAGCCGGTCAGGGTGGCGTCGGCGCGCAGGCGCAGGACCCAGTTGGCCCAGACCTCGGCCGGGTCGGGGGAGCCGGCGGCGAGTCGGGCGCAGCGGGCGCGCTGTTCCTCGGGGGTGGCGGGGCGGCCGCCGGTGAAGGTGTGCAGGGCGGGGTCGGCGAGGGCGGCGGCGAGGTCGTCGGCGTGGTCGGGGGTGAGGGGGAGGAGGTCGAGGCGCTCGGTGTGCAGCGGGGTGATCAGCATGGCGGTATTGAAACGGGGTGGCGCGGCGGTGCTTGGTGGTGGGTGGGGGCTCGGGTCGAATGGGTGGTTCGAGTCGGGTTCGGAGGAGGCTGTGGTGCGATACCTGGTCAGGGAGAAGCTGTTCGCGGTCGGCGACGACTACTGGATCGAGGACGATCGGGGGCACAAGGCCTACCTGGTGGACGGCAAGGTGCTGCGGCTTCGGCACACCTTCGAGCTGAAGGACGCCCACGGGCGGGTGGTCGCGGTGGTGAAGGAGAAGATGCTCACCGTCCGCGACGCGATGAGGATCGAGGACGCCGACGGCGAGGTGGTGGCGACCGTACGGGAGAAGCTGTTCACCCCGTTCCGGGACAAGTACCTGGTGGAGCTGGCCGGCGGTGGTGAGCTGCGGATCCACGGCGACCTGATCGACAAGGACTACCGGATCGAGAACCACCAGGGGGACCAGCTCGCCCGGATCTCCCGCAAGTGGTTCCGGGTCCGGGACACCTACGGGGTGGAGGTCGCGGACGGGGCGGACACCGGGCTGCTGCTCGCGATCGCGGCCGGCGTGGACCACCTGGCGGAGGAGGAGCACTGAGGCATCGGTGTCACCGGTTCAGGACGTGGCTCCGGCCCCAGGCGCCCAGCGGGGCCAGGGCCGCGTTCAGGTGCCGCCCCGATTCGGTCAGCGCGTACTCGACCCGGGGCGGCACCTCCTGGTGGGCCTCCCGGTGCACGATGCCGTCCGCCTCCAGCTCGCGCAGGTGGGCGGCCAGGACCTTCTCGGTGATGCCCGGCACCAGCCGGCGCAGTTCGCCGAAGCGGCAGTGCGGGCGCTCGCCGAGGGCCCACAGGATCAGCACCTTCCACTTGCCGCCGATCACGTCCATCGCGGCGTCGATTCCGCAGACGTGCGCCCCCGGCCTCGGCACGGTCGCCATGCCCCACCCCTTCCGACCTCGTCGCTCACCCCAGGGTAACCACCCACTCCGAAGTGCGTACTTGATCGTGGGTGGGGGTTGGTCGACGCTGATCGGCATGGCACAGAAGGAAGTTGAGAATCAGTCGAAGTTCCCCGTCGCCCTGCTCGGCCTCGGGGCGATGGGCACCGCACTGGCCCGCGCCTGGCTCGCCGCCGGGCACCCGCTCACCGTCTGGAACCGCACCGGCGTCCGCGCCGAACCGCTGGCCGCCGAGGGCGCCGCGGTGGCGGCCACCGCGGCCGAGGCCGTCGCCGCCGGGCGGCTGGTGGTGGTCTGCCTGCTCGGCGACGAGTCGGTCGAAGAGGCGCTGGGCGTTGTGGAATTGGCGGGGAAGGACGTGGTGAACCTGGTCACCGGCACCCCGGGGCAGGCGCGGGCCCGCGCGGTCTGGGCGGAGGCGCGCGGGGCCCGCTACCTGGGCGGCGGGATCATGGCGGTGCCGCCGATGATCGGGGTTCCGGGGGCCGGGGCGTACGTCTTCTACAGCGGCTCGGGGGAGTTGTTCGAGGAGCACCGGGAGGTGCTGGGCGTCCCGGCGGGGGCCCGGTACGTCGGTGCGGACGCCGGGCACGCCGCACTGCACGACGTGGCGCTGCTCAGTGCGATGTACGGGATGTTCGCCGGGATCGCCCACGCGTTCGCGCTGGTGCGCGGGTCGGGGGTGGCGCCGGGCGAGCTGGCTCCGCTGCTGGGGAGTTGGCTCACCGCGATGGCCGGGTCGGTGGCGGGGACGGCGGAGCGGTTGGAGAGCGGGGACTACACCACCGGGGTGGCCTCCAGCCTGGCGATGCAGGTCGCGGGGAAGGGCACGCTGCTGCGCACCGCCGAGGAACAGGGCGTGAGCGCCGAACTGCTGTCCCCGTACTTCCGGTTGATGGAGCACCGGCTGGCTCTCGGCAGTGGCGCCGAGGACCTCACCGGCGTGGTCGACCTGCTGCGGCGGTGAGGGCCTGCCGGTAACGTACCGGCATGGCTGACCTTGAAGAACGCGCCAAAGTCGTCGCGTCCGGCCCACCGTGGAGCGGGGTGGGGGTGGGCGTCCGTCGGCGCCGCGCCGCCGACCTCGCCGACTGTGTACGGGCCCTGGGCGACGTCCACGCCACCGACGGCTACCCAGCCGAGTGGCCCGAGCGGCCGGCCGACTGGCTCACCCCGGACGGCCTGCTGGCCGCCTGGGTCGCCGAGGCGGACGGCCGGATCGCCGGCCACGTCGGGCTGGTCCGCAGCGGACCCGGGGACATGGCCCCCGGACTGTGGAGCCTGCGCACCGGCGGCAGACCGGAACTCACCGCCGTGATCGGCCGGTTGTACGTGGCCCCGGCGGCCCGCGGCCGGGACGCCGGCGCCCGGCTGCTGGCCCACGCCGTGGTGCACGCCCGGACGCTCGGGCTGCACCCGGTGCTCGACGTGCTCGCCACCGACACCGCCGCCCTGGGCCTCTACCGCCGCCTCGGCTGGACCCTGCTCGGCAGCGGCGAACAGTGCTGGGCCTCCGGCCGTACGGTCCTGGTGCACTGCTTCGCCGCGCCGAGGGTGTGAGTTCGGTGCCGGGCCCTGGGGCGTGTCCTCGAACTCCCGCCTGCGGGACGGCGACACGCCCGAGGCCTTAGGCGGCCGGGCGGTCGGGGGTGGGGCGGCGGCGGAGGGCGGGGGTGGTGAGGGACGGGGGCTGCCAGGCGCCGTCGGCCCGGTAGAGGTCGGTGCCGGGCGGGACGACGGCGTCGATCCGGTCCAGGGTGGCGTCGTCCAGGACCAGGTCGGCGGCCTTGAGGGCGGACTCGAGCTGGTCCATGGTGCGGGGGCCGATGATCACCGAGGTGACGGCGGGGTGGGCCAGCGGGAAGGCGGTGGCCAGTTCGGGCAGGGTGCGGCCGAGGCCGTCGGCGAGTTCGGTGAAGGCCTCGACCGCGTCCAGCTTGGCGGCCGTGGTGGGCAGCGCCGGGTCGAAGCGGCCCGGGTTGATGGCGGGGCGGCCGGTGCTGAGGTCGACCGGGCGGCCCTTGCGGTAGCGGCCGGTGAGGAAGCCGCCGGCCAGCGGGCCCCAGGTCAGGGCGCCCATGCCGAGCCGCTGAACGACCGGCAGGACGTCCCGTTCGATGCCGCGGGCGAGCAGCGAGTAGGGCGGCTGTTCGGTGCGGAAGCGGGGCAGGGCACGGCGCTCGGCGACGTGGTGGGCGTCCACGATCTGCTCGGCGGGGAAGGTCGAGCAGCCGAAGGAGAGGATCTTGCCGGCCCGGACGAGGTCGCCCAGGGCGGCGAGGGTCTCCTCGATGTCGGTGGTGTGGTCCGGCCGGTGGATCTGGTAGAGGTCGATCCGGTCGGTGCGCAGCCGGCGCAGGCTCTCCTCGACCTCGCGGACGATCCAGCGCCGGGAGTTGCCGCCGCGGCCCCGGCCCTCGCCCATCGGGAAGTGCGCCTTGGTGGCCAGCACGATGTCGTCCCGGTCGCCGCGGGCGGCCAGGGTCTTGCCGACGATCTCCTCGGACTCGCCGGCCGAGTAGACGTCGGCGGTGTCGACGAAGTTGATGCCCCGGTCGAGCGCGGTGTTGATGATCCGGGCGCAGTCGTCGTGGTCGGGGTTGCCGATGGCGCCGAACATCATCGTGCCGAGGCAGTAGGCGCTGACCTCGATGCCGGTGCCGCCGAGGGCGCGGTAGCGCATGGGGGTCCTTTGGTCGGTGAGTCGGTGGGTCGGGGGAGATGCTAGGAGTTGGAGTGCGCTCCAGGGCAAGGAGTTCCGGGGATCTCCCTGGCGGGGAACGGGATGGCCGCCCCGGCAGCTTCGCGGGGATCAGCGGCGAGCAGACGTACGCCGCCTATGTGCACGACGGCTCCGCTACCTGTCGCTGTGCCCGCTCGGGGTGGTCGGCGTCCGGCAGGGCGAACCGGCCACGCCCGGGCAGGTGTTGCGGGTGGCCTGGGTCGGGGCCGGGGCCTTCGCCGGGGTGCGGGGTGGCGCGGGTGGGGGCCGACCGCCGGTACTGGCGGTGGACCGGGAGCGGAACGGAAGGTGTTTGCTGAGACGGCAACAAGGCTTGCCGGAATCGGGTGGTCGGTCGCAGCCTGGCGGTGGAGGTGAGCGACGATGAGCGAGAAGAGTACGGCGGAGCGCTACGACGCGGTCGTGGTCGGAGCCGGTGCGGCGGGACTGAACGCCGCCCTCGTGCTGGGCCGGGCCCGGCGGCGGGTCGCGGTGGTCGACGCGGGTGAACCGCGCAACGCCCCCGCGGCCCACCTGCAGGGCTTCCTGAGCCGGGACGGCATGCCGCCGGCCGCGCTGCTGGCGGTCGGGCGGGAGGAGGTCACCCGGTACGGGGCGGACCTGATCGACGGACGGGTCGAGCACGTCGAGGACGCCGGACCGGCCGAAGCCGGCTTCGTCGTCCACCTGGCGGGCGGGCCGGTGCTGCGCGCGCGCCGGCTGGTCGTCGCCACCGGGCTGCGGGACGAACTGCCGGACCTGCCCGGCCTCGCCGGACGCTGGGGCCGGGACGTGCTGCACTGCCCGTACTGCCACGGCTGGGAGGTCCGCGACCGGCCGCTCGGGGTGCTCGGCACCTCCCCGGCGGCGGTCGACCAGGCGCTGCTGCTGCGGCAGTGGTCGGCCGACGTGGTGCTGCTCGCCCACACCCTGGAGCCGACCGTCACCGAGCGGGAGCGGCTCGCGGCGCGCGGCGTACGGGTGGTCGAGGGCCGGATCGTCCGGCTGGTCGCCGATGACGGAGGGCTGCGCGGCGTCGAACTGGACGGCGGGCGGGTGGTCGACCGGGAGGCGGCGTTCGTCGTCCCGCGGCCGGTGCCCCGGGATGCGCTGCTCGCCGGCCTGGGCTGCGCCCGGGACGACGACGGCTGGGTCACCACGGACCGGACCGGCCGCACCAGCGTGCCCGGCGTCTGGGCGGTCGGCAACGTCGCCGACCCGCGCGCCCAGGTGGTCGTCGCCGCCGGGACGGGCGCGGCCGCCGCCTTCGCCCTCGACCACGACCTGCTGGACGAGGAGATCGGCCGGGCGGTCGCGCTCGGCCGCGCGGCCGGCCGGGCGCCGGCCGTCTGAGCGGGCAGGCTGCCATTGACCCGGCACCATCCACCACCGATCCACCATCTGAGAGGCGACACCATGTCCGCACACCAGCAGCACCAGCACCAGCAGCACGGCCACGGCCACAGTCATGGGCAGGTGCCCGCCGCCGACCTCGACTGGGACGCCCTCGCGGCGCACCTGGAGCAGGAGGCCGAACTGCGCGCCGAGGCCGTCACCGGGGCCGGGCACTGGCTGGCCGGGCTCGCCGGTGACGGCGGGGTGCGCCGGGTGCTCGACGTCGGAGCCGGGCCCGGGGTGATCGCCGGGCTGCTCGCGGACGTCTTCCCGGCGGCCGAGGTGGTCGCCGTCGACCAGTCGGCCGCTCTGCTGGAGCGCGCCCGGACCCGTTCCGGCGGCCGGCTCGGCACCCAACAGGTCGAGCTGCCAGCCGAGTTCGACAAGCTCGGCGAGGCCGACCTGATCTGGTCCGGCAACGCCATCCACCACCTCGGCGACCAGCAGGCCGCACTCACCGCCCTGGCCGGCCGACTGCGCCCCGGCGGGCTGCTCGCCGTCGCCGAGAGCGGACTGCCGCCGCGCTTCCTGCCCCGCGACTTCGGCCTCGGCCGGCCCGGCTTCCAGGCCCGGTTGGACGCCGCCCAGGAGGACGGCTTCGCCACCATGCGGGCCGAACTCCCGGGCGCCACCGAGGAGATCGAGGACTGGCCGGCCATGCTGCGGCGGGCCGGGCTGACCCCCAGCGGCACCCGCACCTTCCTGGTCGACCGCCCGGCCCCGCTGGACCCCCCGGTCCGCGCGTACCTGCGCACCCAGCTCGCCCGGCGGTACGACCAGCTCGCCGAGGTGCTCGACCCGGAGGACCGCGCCACCCTGGCGGCACTGATCGACGAGGACGCCCCGACCGGGATCCTGCACCGGCCGGACGCCTTCTACCTGTCCGCGATGACCGTCCACACCGCCCGCAGGGGGTGAGGGACTCCGGCCCCGCCCGCCCGGGCGCCCGGGCGGGAAACGCCCTAGGCTCGGGGGATGGCAGCGAACGAGCAGGGTTTCGTCGTGGTGACCACCACCCACGAGAGCGAGCAGCAGGCCCGGGGCCTGGCCGCCGCCGTGGTGCGGGAGCGGCTGGCGGCCTGCGCCCAGGTGTACCCGGTGCGGTCGGTGTACTGGTGGGACGGCGAGGTGCAGGACGCCGAGGAGTGGCGGATCGACCTCAAGACCCGGGCCGAACTCGCCGGCCGGCTGGCCGGGTTCGTCGCCGAGCGGCACCCGTACGAGACGCCCGAGGTGATCGCCGTGCCGGTGGTGTCCGGCAGCCCCGGCTACCTGCGCTGGGTGGCCGGGGAGACGGCGTCCTAGCCGGTCAGGGGGCGACCTGGAGGAAGGCCAGCACCGCCAGTACCCGGCGGTGGTCCTCCTCGGAGGGCGGCAGGTCGAGCTTGAGGAAGATGTTCGCGGTGTGCTTCTTCACCGCCCGCTCGGTGATCACCATCCGCTCGGCGATCGCCCCGTTCGAGCGGCCCTCCGCCATCAGCTCCAGGACCTCGCGCTCACGGGGCGTCAGGCGGGCCAGCGGCTTGGTGCGTTCGGTGTTGCTGACCAGCATCGCGATCACCTGGGGGTCGAGCGCGGTGCCGCCCGAGGCCACCCGGTGGACGGTGGCGACGAACTCGTCGGGGTCGAAGACCCGGTCCTTCAGCAGGTAGCCGATCGCTCCGCTGCCGTCGGCGAGCAACTCCTTGGCGTAGAGCTGCTCCACGTACTGGGAAAGCACGAGCACCGGCAGACCCGGGATCTGCCGGCGCGCTTCCAGAGCCGCCTGCAGGCCCTCGTCGGTGAACGTCGGGGGGAGTCGTACGTCGACGACTGCCACGTCCGGCCGTTCGGTGAGGAGGGCCTGTAGGAGGTCCGGTCCGGTGTCCACCGCGGCCACGACCTCGAAGTCGTAGGCCTGCAGCATCCGGATCAGACCGTCCCTCAGGAGGAAGAGGTCCTCCGCGAGTACAACTCGCACGGCAGCTCCATCGTCAGGGTCGTGGGGCCGCCGAGCGGGCTGCGGACGGCCAGGACTCCGTCGAAGGTAGCAAGTCGGCGCTCCAGGCCGCGCAGGCCGGTGCCGCGGGAGGGGTCGGCGCCGCCGGTGCCGTCGTCCGTGATCTGGGCCTTCAGAGTGCCGTTCTCGTACCAGAGTTGGACGTCCACGTGGGCGGCGCCGGAGTGCTTGGCGGCGTTGGTGAGGGCCTCGGAGACGGCGAAGTAGATGGCGGACTCGACCGGGGCCTCGGGGCGGCCGGGCAGTTCGGCGGAGACGGTCACGTTCAGCGGGCTGTCCATGCCCAGGGCCCGGACGGCGTCGGCCAGTCCGCGGTCGGCGAGCACCGGCGGGTGGATGCCGCGGACCAGGTCGCGCAGCTCGTTGAGGGCGGAGGCGGAGGCCTGGCGGGTCTCGGCGAGCAGCTGCTTGGCGGCCTCCGGGTCACGCTCGACCAGCCGCTCGGCGACGCCCAGGTTCATGCCCATGGCGACCAGCCGGGCCTGGGCACCGTCGTGGAGGTCCCGCTCGATCCGGCGCAGCTCGGCGGCCTGGGTGGTCAGCGCGTCGCGGCGGGTCTCGGTGAGGTGGGCGACCTTGCGCTCGGCGGCCAGCGCCTCGGCCCGGGCGGTCGGGCCGAGCAGCGCCTTGGCGAGGGCGGTGTGGCCGCGCAGGGCGGCGGGGGCGAGCGCCAGGCCGGCCAGCACCACCGGGACGCCGAACAGGGCGGCGGTGCCGGCCGTGGCCGAGTCGGTGACGTGGAACCAGAGGTACCAGGTGTTGCCGCCGTTGTCGGCGATCGACTGCCAGACCTGGGGCAGCACCAGGCCGAAGACGCCGTAGGCGACCACCGCGAGCGGGAGCAGCGCCACCGTGAAGCCGATCACCGGGTCGATCAGCAGCCAGAGCAGGTCGCGCCAGGTGGCCTGGTCCGACAGCATCGCCTGGCAGCGCTTCCAGGCCCCCTTGAAGCCCGCCTCGCCCTCCGGCAGCGGCTGGTAGGGGTCGCGGATCTCCACTCCGGACCAGCGGGCGGCCAGCCGGCGCCGCAGCCCGGCCAGGCCGCGGACCGCCAGGATCGTGGGCGGCACCAGCAGGGCGCCGACGCCGAGGCCCAGCAGGGCGGCGGCGACCGAGGCGGCGGTCAGCAGCGCCAGCTGCGGCACCGCGAAGGCGGCCAGGGCCGGGCCGCGGAAGAGCGACGCGACGGCGTTGCGCAGCGCGCCGAGCGGGTTCCGTCGACCGGCGCGGCCGCTCGTGGTGTCGGTGTTCTGCACGTTGCTCACAACTCCCGTGGTGATGCTGCTGGTCATGACCGCTCGGCCCCTTCCGTGACGGCCTCGCGGCCGGTATCCCTACCCGTTGCGTCGCTTGCTGACGACAACAAGACTGCCGTCCGGCGCCGCTCCGATCACTGGGCCCTGGACCCCTGTTGGTGGTACCTGGGTACACCCCCCGATCGACGCCCAGAGGCCATGTCCCGGTGGTGCTCCCCGACCTAGTGTTGGGGGTGTCGGGAAGCAACCCGCCGCAGGGCGCCGGAGCTTCCACAAGCCACTTGTACCGAACGGGAGTTCACCATGAGCGTGCGACGTGCAGAGGGTACCCGGCCGCTGGTCCGGCGGGGTTGGGTGCGACTGGTCCTGCTGCTCGCGGCGATCGGTCTGTTCCTGTACGGGCTCACGCCGGACCGCGCCCACGCCGCCACCACGACGGCGGCCAGCGGGAGTTCGGCGGCGGCGGGCGGATCGACGGCACCACCCGACCCCGGGTCGGTGAAGCGGTTGTTCGACGAGATCGTGCCGAAACTGCTCGCCGAGCACAAGATCCCCGGCGCGGCGGTCGGCGTGGTGGCCGGCGGGCAGCAGGTCTTCGCCGGCGGGTACGGGGTCTCCGACGTGCCGAACCGCAAGGCCGTCGACCCGGCCCGGACCGCGTTCTTCATGGGCTCCGACGCCAAGGTGTTCACCGCCGTAGCCGTCCTCCAGCAGGTCCGGGCGGGGAAGTTGGACCTCCACGCGGACGTCAACACCTACCTGACCGGCTTCAAGATCAAGGACAGCTACCCGGGGCACCCGGTCACCGTGGAGAACCTGCTCACCCACACCGGTGGCTTCGACGACACCTTCATGGGGCTGGCCGAGGCCGCCCCGCAGCACGTCGGCGGCCTGGGGGCGGCGCTGGCCGCCCACCAGCCGGACCGGGTCCGGGCGCCCGGGGTGACCGCCGCGTACGACAACTACGGTGTGGCGCTGGCCGGTTACCTGGTCGAGGTGGTCTCCGGACAGCCGTTCGACCAGTACGTCGCCGAGCACATCCTGCAGCCGCTCGGCATGGACCACACCACCTTCTCCCAGCCGCACCCGGCCGGCATCGACGCCGACCTCGCCCACGGCTACCGGCCGGACGGCGACGGCCAGACCGAGACCAAGGGGCTCTACGGCCCGCTCACCCCGACCGGCGCGGCCGCCGTCACCACCGTCACCGACATGGGGCGGCTGATGCTCGCCCAGCTCCAGGGGGGCTCGGTGGACGGCCGCTCGATCCTCGACCGGGAGGGCGACGCCCTGCTGCTCGCCCGGCACTTCGGGCCCGACCAGCGGATCCCCGGCATGGCGTACCTGCTCGAACAGCGCAACCGGAACGGTCAGCAGCTGCTGGTCAAGGACGGCGACGTGCCCGGCTTCCACAGCAACCTGGCGCTGCTGCCGGGGCGGGGCGTCGGGCTGTACGTGACCGTCAACGGGGACGGCGAGGACGCCACCGGCGGGTGGATGACCCAGCAGGTGCTGAACGCCTTCGTGGACCGCTTCTACCCGGCCTCCCCCTCCGCCGCCGCGCCTGCCGCGATCGGCGGGGACCTCGGGAAGTTCACCGGGGACTACCGGTCGACCCGGGTCAGCCAGTCCAACCTGACCAAGGCGGCGGCGCTGATGGGCTCCGTCCACATCGCCGCCCGGGACGGCAAGCTGATCGTGACCGGGCCGGTCAGCCGGGACCCGCAGGTCGACGAGACCCAGTGGGAGCAGGTGCAGCCGGGTCTCTTCCAGCAGGTCGGCGGCGCGGCGCAGCTCGCCTTCGAGCTGAACGGGGACGGCGACGTCGTCTCGATGGTCACGGACAGCGACCCGACCATCGCCTACCAGCCGCTGGCCTGGTACCAGGCCCCCGAGCTGCACCAGCGGATCGCGATCGGAAGCCTGGCGCTGTTGGGGCTCACCGTGATCGGCTGGCTGGTGGCCGCGGTGGTGCGGGCCGCGCGGGGCAAGGGGCGGGCCGGGCAGCCGGTGGTGCGGCTGCTGGGGTGGGTGACCGGCGCGGTGCTGGTCGTCGCCACCGGGTGCTTCGCGCTCCTCACCTCGGACTCCAACGCGCTCAACCAGACGCTCTTCCTGGGGGATTCGCCGCTGCTGAAGGTGGTGCCGGCGATGTACGCGGGGGCGGCGGTGCTCACCCTGCTGATGGTGGTCTGCGCGGTGGTCGCCTGGCGGCGCGGCTGGTGGGGGGTGTTCGGTCGGCTGCACTACACCGGGGTGACGCTGGCGGCGCTGCTGTTCCTGGTGCTGGCGGGCGGCTACGACCTGGTCGGGACGGGGCCCTGGGCGGGGACGCTGGATCTGATCGGGTGAGAGCGGGGCGGGAGGCGGGAGGGTCCGGGGCCAGGGGGGCTCCGGGCCTCCTGGCTTCTCCGGGGGAGGGTGCGGCGCCCCCGGCGGCCGGGTCGGCGGTGTCGGCGGGCCGACCCGCTAGTCGGGCCGGCCCGGCACGGGCGGACGGGGGGTGAAGTCGTGCTTAGTCGCCCGGAGTTCGCGGGTCGTCGCCCGGAGTTCCCGGGGCTGGACGCTGACCAGCCAGACCAGCCAGCCGACGAATAGGACGGCGAGGAGGAGGGCGGACAATCCGGCGACGAGAAGGGCATTCACCGGGGTGCGGAAATGCGCCGGGGAAGGTGGGGGCGACGGGGAAGGCGGAGAGGCGGGGGAAGGGGCATGGCTGTCTCCGGTCGGTGATGTCGAGCGCCCTGACCATGCATCTGGTGTGTATTTACGGCTGAGTGGCGACTGTTTAGGGAGCAACAAGTCAGTGAGTGACACGGATGACCATAGAGTCAGGGTGCCAGAGTTGCTACCGAGGGACTGGACGTTCACTCCATCGTGGGGTATCCCCCAATTCGCTAGCTAGGGCCCGGTGTGCACGGCACACTTCACCGGAAGCATCGACCGTAGCCGCGATCCGGAGAAGAGAGTCATGCCACCCCGCTTGTCGCCGACCGTGCGCCAGCAGCGCCTGGGGATCGAGTTGCGCAGGATGCGCGAACGCGTGGGCGTGACGCCCAAGAGCCTGGCCGCCACGATCGGCACCGACCTGCCCAAGATCTCCCAGATGGAGAACGGGAAGTCGGGCATCAGCGCCGAGCGGCTGCGGCTCTGGGCGCGCACCTGCGGCTGCCCGGACGGGCCGTACCTGGACGCCCTGCTCGCCATGACGCAGGACCGCCGGAAGTACTGGTGGGACGGCTACCGGGGGCGGATGCCCAGCGGGATCGTCGACATCGCGGAGATGGAGCACCACGCGGCCTCGCTGTCCATCCTGAACAGCACCTTCATCCCCGGGCTGCTGCAGACCCCGGACTACGCGGCCGCGGTGTTCGAGCGGCTCCCCGCGCAGCACCGGCAGGAGGCGGAGGTCCGGAAGGCATTCCGGATTCGGCGCCAGCAGATCTTCGTGGACCGTCCGAAGCCGTACAGCGCAATCCTGCACGAATCCGCGCTGCGCATGCAGTTCGGCGGCCCGGAAGTGCTGCGCTGCCAGCTGTTGGGCCTGCTGGAGAATTCCGAGTGCCCCGGAGTGGAGATCCGGGTGATCCCGTTCAGCGTCCCCACCTACACCGGGTCCGGGGAGAGCCTGTATCTCGCCCGGGGGCCCGTCCCGGAACTGGACACCGTCCAGATCGACCTCTCCCACGGACCGAAGTTCGTGCACTCCGAAGCGGAATTGGCCTCCTACCGGCGGATCAAGGAGAAGACCGCGGCGATCGCGCTCGGGACGGCGGAGTCCCGGGACTTCATCCGGGCCTTACTGAAAGATTTCGCATGAACGTTTGGCGCAAGGCGTCGGCCAGCGGTGAGAGCACCGACTGCGTCGAGGTCAGAGCGAGGGGCGGCCTGGTGGAGATCCGCGAGTCGGACCGGCCCGACGTGGTCGTGCGGACGACGCCGCGCAAGTGGGCGGCCTTCGTCCGCGGGGTGAAGGCCGGGGAGTTCGACCGGTACGCCGACCCCGCCCGGCCGTGAACCCGGCCGTGGATCCAGCTGCGAACCTGGTCGTGGATCCGGCCGCCCGGGCCGGGCGGCGGAGCGGTCCGCCGGGTCGGCGGCGGTAGGCTTGGCAGCCCACAGTGGACCCCTGCGCCTGGCACAGCACTCCGGGTGGGGTGCGCGTGCGGGAGAAATCGGAGCATCCGAGGATGGCTCGGCACCTGATCACCAGCGCCCTTCCGTACATCAACGGGATCAAGCACCTGGGCAACATGGTCGGGTCGATGCTCCCGGCGGACGTCTACTCCCGCTACCTGCGCCAACGCGGCCACGAGGTGCTGTACATCTGCGCCACCGACGAGCACGGCACGCCCGCCGAGCTGGCCGCCCAGGAGGCCGGGCTGCCGGTCGCCGAGTTCTGCGCCCGGGCGCACGAGGCGCAGAAGGCGGTGTACGACGGCTTCGGGCTGTCCTTCGACCACTTCGGCCGCAGCTCCTCGCCGCAGAACCGGGAGATCACCCAGGAGATCGCCCGCGAGCTGCAGCGCAACGGCTTCATCGAGGAGCGCGCCGTCCGCCAGGTGTACTCCAACACCGACGGCCGCTTCCTGCCGGACCGCTACATCGTCGGCACCTGCCCGCACTGCGGCTACGACAAGGCGCGCGGCGACCAGTGCGAGAACTGCACCCGGGTGCTGGACCCGACCGACCTGCTGGAGCCGCGCTCGGCGATCAGCGGCAGCTCCGACCTGGAGGTCCGGGAGACCAGGCACCTGTTCCTGCTGCAGTCGAAGCTGACCGAGGAGGTCGAGGCCTGGATCGCCGAGCACGGCGACGACTGGCCGGTGCTGGCCTCCTCGATCGCCCGCAAGTGGCTGACCGAGGGCCTCCAGGACCGCTCGATCACCCGCGACCTGGAGTGGGGCGTCCCGGTGCCGGGCGACGTCTGGCCCGAACTGGCCGCCGAGGGCAAGGTGTTCTACGTCTGGTTCGACGCCCCGATCGAGTACATCGGCGCCACCAAGGAGTGGGCCGACGCGGCCCCGGCCGGGCAGGCCCGGGACTGGCAGTCCTGGTGGTACGAGGCCGACGAGACCGTCCGCTACACCGAGTTCATGGCCAAGGACAACGTCCCGTTCCACACCGTGATGTTCCCGGCGACGATCCTCGGCTCGCGCCGCCCGTGGAAGAAGGTCGACTACGTCAAGGCCTTCAACTGGCTGACGTACTACGGCGGGAAGTTCTCCACCAGCCAGAAGCGCGGCATCTTCACCGACGTCGCGCTGGAGCTGCTGCCGGCCGACTACTGGCGCTACTTCCTGATGGCCCACGCCCCCGAGTCGGACGACTCCAGCTTCACCTGGGACCTCTTCGCCTCGGTGGTGAACAAGGACCTCGCCGACACCCTCGGCAACTTCGTCAACCGGGTGCTCTCGTTCAGCCGCAAGCGCTTCGGCGACGACGTCCCGGCCGGGGCCGCGGCGGGCGAGGCCGAGGCGCGGCTCGGCGAGCAGATCGCCGGCCTGCTGGCCGAGTACGAGGCCCAGCTGGACGCGCTCAACTTCCGCAAGGCCGCCCAGGCGCTGCGCGCGCTGTGGAGCGCGGGCAACTCCTACCTGGACGAGACGGCGCCCTGGCGGCAGGTGAAGACCGACCCGGAGGCGGCGGCGCTGACCCTGCGGACCGCGATGAACCTGATCCACCTGTACGCGGTGGTGTCCGAGCCGTTCGTCCCGGCCGCGGCGGCGGCGATGCGCGGAGCCTTCGCGCTCCCCGCGGACGAGCGCCGCTGGATCACCGGGGACGAGGCGCGGGCGCTGGACCTCGTCCCGGCCGGAACGCCGTTCACCGTGCCGCCGGTGCTGTTCGCGAAGATCACCGACGAGGACCTGGCGGCCTGGACCGCCCGCTTCGGCGGCACCGACGCCTGAGACCGACCGGTCCGAGCCCGCTCGGTCCGAGTCCGGAACCCCACGAGGGCCCCGACCGTGGTGAACGGTCGGGGCCCTCGTCGGTGGTGACGGGCCCGCTGGGGGACGGGCCCGGTGTCAGCGGTCCCGGTGGGGCGGGTCCGCGCCGTGGCCTACCAGCGGGTGGTCTCCGCGAAGAAGCCGGGGATCTCGGTGGCCTTGCCCGCGGCCACCGCCTCGTCGTGCACCAGCGCGCCGACCGCGAGGTCGAGCACGCCGAGGCCGAACGGCGAGAAGACCACCGGGCGGTCGGTGCCGACGGCGACCTCGCCCTCGATCACCTGGGCCAGCGTGCCGGTGACGAACTCCCGGTTGCCGTAGAGCTGTTCGGCCAGGTGCGGGGAGGTGTTCGCCTTCATGCAGTGCTCCACGTCGTCGAGCACGTTGTACGCGCCGCCGATGATCTCCGGGGCGAGGTCGCGCAGCGAGATGTTGAGCACCAGCTGGCCGGGGGCGAAGGTCTCCGGGTCGAGGATGTAGGGCTCGCCCGCGGTGGTCGCCAGCACCACCACGTCGGCGCCCTTGAGCGCCTCGCCCAGGTCCTCCACCACCCGCGCCGGGTAACCGAGTTCGGCGTCGGCGTGGTCCACCAGCGCCTGGGCGTACTCGGCCTTGCGGTCGTGCACCACCAGCTCGTCGATCGCCCACTGCTGGGCGCCGAAGAACTCCAGGATGTTGCGGGCGATGATGCCGGCGCCGACCACCGCGAGCCGGCCCGCCGTACGGCCGCCGCCGAGCACCTCGGCGGCGAGGACGGCGGAGGCCGCGGTACGGGCCGCGCTGATCTGCGAGGCCTCCAGGACGGCGAACGGGTAGCCGGTCTCGTAGTCGTTCAGCAGCAGGGCGGCCGAGGCGCGCGGGAAGCCCCGCTCGATGTTGGCCGGGAAGCTGCTGATCCACTTGAGGCCGGCCAGGCCGACGCCGCCGCCGAGGTAGGCCGGGAGGGCGATGATCCGGGCGTCGGGCTTGGCCGGGAACCGCAGGAAGTAGCTGTCGGGGTTCACGGACTCGCCGGCGCCGTGGGTCAGGTAGGTCTCCCGGACCTCCTGGACGATCCGGGGCCTGGCTCCCGCGATGACCTCGCGGGCGGTGGTGCCGTCGATGACTCTGAACTCGAACACGGTGGTGGCTCCAGTGGTGAACGGAGGAGGAGGGGCGCTCGGTCAGCCGACGTAGGCGGTGCCGGCGGGCTCGTGGTGCCCGTTGGCGGCGGGCGCCCCGGCGGCGTGGGCGGCCCGGGCGGTGCGACCGCCGCCCAGCCAGCGCGGCAGGTACCAGTTGCCGTCGCCGAGCAGGGCCATCACCGCGGGCAGCAGCACCGCGCGGACCAGGGTGGCGTCCAGCAGGACCGCGACCGCCAGGCCGATGCCGAGCTGCTTGAAGTCCTGCATGCCCAGGGTGCCGAAGACCGCGAACACCGCGACCATGATCAGACCGGCGCTGGTGACCACCCCGGCGGTGTTGCGGATGCCGAGGCCGACCGCCTCCCGGCTGGACTTGCCGGAGAGGTAGGCCTCGCGGATCCGGGAGACCACGAACACGTGGTAGTCCATCGAGAGGCCGAACAGCACCACGAAGACGAACAGCGGCATCCAGGACTCGATCGCGCCCGGCGCCTTGGTGCCGACGATCGAGGCCCCCCAGCCGTGCTGGAACACCGCGGTCATCACGCCGTACGCGGCCGCCACCGAGAGCAGGTTGAGCAGGATCGAGGTGATCGAGATGGTCAGCGAGCGGAAGGAGAAGAGCATCAGCAGGAAGGTGACGCCCATGACGAAGGCGAACACCGGGACGATGCTCTTGTCCAGCTGGTCGTTGTAGTCGACCGAGAAGGCGAGGTCACCGGCGACCAGCGCGGTGGTGCCGGGGACGGACTTGAGGGTCTGCGGCACCAGCTGCCCGCGCAGCGCCGTCAGAGCCGCCTTGGAGGTCGCGTCGGTGCCGTTGCCCGCCAGCGGAACGCTGATCTGGGCGATGTTCTTGTCCTTCCAGTACCGCACGTCGATCTGGTTGCCGGTCTTGCCGGAGGCCAGCGCGGCCTGCTTGAAGTCCTCGATGCCCTTGGCGATCTGCGGCGACTCGATGTCGTCGGCCTTGACCACCACGGTGGCGGGCGAGGGCGAACCGGGGAACTCCCGGTCGATCTGCTGCGAGACCGAGACCAGCGGGTTGTCCGAGGGCAGCAGCTTGTCCATGCCGAGCTTCTCGGTCTTCATGCCGAGCGCCGGCAGGGCCAGCACCAGCAGCACGGCGGCGGCCAGCGCGGCGAAGATCCCCGGGCGGGCCAGCACACCGCGCAGCAGCGCGTTGGCGGGCTTGGGGCTGGCCGCGGCGGCCTGGCGGCGCTTGCTGATCCACGGGATCCGGCCGGAGGCGACCTTGTCGCCGAGCATCGACATCAGGGCCGGCAGGACGGTCATCGAGCCGACCACCGCGACGGCGACGACCTCGATGGTGGCCATCGCGAAGCCCTCGAAGACGGTCAGTCCGGAGAGGAACATGCCGGCCATCGCGACCATCACGGTGAGGCCGGAGACCATCACCGAGTGGCCCGAGGTGTGGGCGGCGATCCGCAGCGCGGTCGCCTTGTCCCGGCCGGCCGCCCGCTCCTCGCGCTCACGGCGCAGGTAGAACAGGCAGTAGTCGACGCCGACGGCGAGGCCCATCAGGAACATCACCGAGTTGGTCATGCCGTCCACCGGCACCGCCTGGCTGCTCAGCGCGAGCAGGCCCATGGCGCCGATGCAGGCGGTGACCGCCAGGGCGACCGGCAGCACGGCCGCCACGAAGGCGCCGAAGACCACCAGCAGGATGCCCAACGCGACCGGCAGCGCGGTGAGTTCGGCGCGGGTGAAGTCCTCGCCGAGGCTGTCGTTGATGCCCTTGAGGGCGGTCGCGCCACCGAACTCGCCGAGCGTCACCTGCGGGTGCGCCTTGGCGGTGTCCTGCACCGCGGTGATCACCGGGTCGATCCGGTCGGCCGCGGTGTCCGGGTCCCCGGTGACGGAGAACATGATCAGCGCGGAGTGCTTGTCGGCCGAGAAGGCCTGGGTGGTGTACGGGTCGCGCAGGTTCTCCGCGAGACCGGTCTTGCCGACCGCGTCGGCGGTGGCCTGGACGGCGCTGCGGAACTCCGGGGAGTCCGAGGTCAGGCCGTCGCTGTGGACCAGGATCAGCTCGTTGACCGGGTCGTTGATCCCGGCGTCCTTGAGGACCTGGGCGGCGCGGCCCGACTCCCCGGTCCCGTAGTCGGCCTGGGTCAGGCTCTTCTGCCCGGCCATGCCACCGAGCACGGTGACCAGGACGACCAGGATGATCCAGCCGAAGACGGCGGTCTTGCGGTGCTGGGCACTCCACTCGCCCAGCCGAGCCGCGAAATTCCTTTGACTTGCCATTACCTCTCCTGCGATCGGCGGCATGATCAAGCCGCGGTGGCGACAGTGGGTCGGGATGTGTCCTCACCGGCATGAGGGAGACCGGGGGAATACCCATGACCGTAGAGCCTCCCGAACGGCTGCGGAGCCCTTGGGAGTTGCAGCATCCTGCGGTGGCAAGCTGCTGCCAGCAGAGCCGGGCCGGAGCCCCTTACCGGGCCCGTTTCCCCGGTGCTACGGTCGGTCCCCGTTGAGGGACAACCATTCGAGCGGGCCACATTCGGGTGACGCCGGGCCAATGATTCGGGAAAGTCGGCAGGCCGCCGCACGCGACCGACCGGTCGTCGAACACCTCGCTGCCCGACCGGGCCGACGCCCGCACGATTCCGAAGAATTTCGTGATCCCACGCCGGGAATTCGCTCCGGCGTCTGCTTTCCGAACGATCCACTGACCTCCGTGGAAGGGGGAATGAATGATGGACACCGCGATTCGGGCGACCGGGCTCGGCAAGAGATACGGCGATCACCATGCGTTGAAGGGCGTGGACCTGGAGGTGGCGGCCGGTACCGTGCTCGGCCTGCTCGGCCCCAACGGCGCCGGCAAGACCACCACCGTCCGGCTGCTGGCCACCCTGCTGGAGCCGGACCAGGGCCGGGCCGAGGTGGCCGGCTACGACGTGGTCCGCCAGCAGCGCCAGGTGCGCCGGCGGATCGGCCTGGCCGGCCAGTACGCCGCCGTGGACGGGCTGCTCACCGGCCGCGAGAACCTCGAACTCCTGGGCCGGCTGCTGCACCTGGGCCGCAAGGGCGCCCGCGAGCGGGCGGCCGAGCTGCTCGCCCGGTTCGAGCTGGAGGACGCCGCCGGGAAGCCGGCCCAGACCTACTCCGGCGGCATGCGCCGCCGGCTGGACCTGGCGGCCGCGCTGATCGGCCGGCCCGAGGTGCTGTTCCTGGACGAGCCGACCACCGGGCTGGACCCGGCGAGCCGGCTGGTGCTCTGGGAGATGGTCCGCGAGCAGGTCGCCCAGGGGGTGACCGTGCTGCTCACCACCCAGTACCTGGAGGAGGCCGACTTCCTGGCCGATCGCATCCTGGTGATCGACACCGGCCAGGTGATCGCCGAGGGCACTCCGGACGAGCTCAAGCGCAAGGTCGGCGAGGAGTGGCTGGAGGTGGGCGTCGCCACCGACGCGGCCCTTCCGCAGGCCCTGGCCGTGCTCGCCCCGGTGGCCGCCGCCGAGCCCGAGGTGGACCGCACCGGGCGCCGGATCACCGTCCAACTGGCCGACGGCATCGGCACGATCGCCGCCGCCGCGGTCGCCCTGGAGACGGCGGGCGTGCCGGTGACGGACTTCGCGCTGCGCCGCCCGTCGCTGGACGACGTGTTCTTCCACCTGACCGGGCGCGGTACCCAGGTGGGCCGGGCCCCCGAGCAGGCCGCCCCGCAGCCCGAGCGCGGCGATCAGGCCGGACAGCAGAACGAGGACGGACCGGACGGGCCGGAGCAGCGCGAACCGGTGGCCGTCGCCGCCGGACGGACGGGAGACCAGCAGTGAGTGACATCGGCGCCCCGGCCGGCCTCGGCACGGCCCTCGGAGACACCGCCGCGCTGATCGGCCGCCACCTGCGGCATCTGCGGCGCACCCCGGAGAAGATCATCGCGATCACCCTCACCCCGGTGACCATGGTGGTCGTGCTCGGCTACCTGTTCGCCAGCGTGGTGACGGTGACCGGCTCGGGTGAGTACCACGACTACGTGATGGCCGGAGTGTTCGCCCAGGTCGGCCTGACCTGCGTCGGCGTGGCCGCGCTGGGCGTGGCCACCGATCTGCGCACCGGGCTGATCGACCGCTTCCGCTCGCTGCCGATGGGCCGCTCCGCCGTCCTGGTCAGTCACACCGCGGCCGACCTGCTGACCGCCGCGGCCGCCACCTTCGCGGTCACCCTGGCCGGCCTCGGGGTCGGCTGGCGGATCCACAAGGACGTCGGCTCGGCCGCGCTGGGCTTCGTCCTGGTGCTGGCCTTCGCCTACGCGATGCTCTGGCTGGGCGCACTGGTCGGCATGCTGATGCGCAACGCCGAGGCGATCAACGGCATTTCGGCGCTGTTCCTGGTGGTGCTGTCGTTCCTGTCCAACTCGTTCATGCCGCTGTCCGGGCTGCCCGCCTGGCTGCGTGCGGTGGCCGAGTGGAACCCGGTCAGCCTGGTGGCCGCGGCCTGCCGGGAGCTGTGGGGCAACGCCCCGACGGTGGTCGGCGGCAGCCTGCCGGACCGGCATCCGGTACTGCTCGCGGTGATCGTGGTGGCGGCCCTGCTGGCGGTGCTGATCCCGGTGAACCTGAGGGTCTACCGCACCGCGGTGACGCGTTGACGCTCCACCGGGCAGGCCGGTTCGGGCGGGGCGGTACCCGTCCCGTCCGGACCGGCCGTCGGCGTGGGCGCGCGGGGGTCTCAGTCGACCTCGCGCGCCGCCGCGCCGCCCTGCAGCAGACCGCGCTCGCCGGCGATCACCCCGGCCTGGAAGCGGCTCCGGCCGCCGAGCCAGGCCATCAGCTCCGCCGTGATCCGGCGCGAAGTGCGCACCGAGACGCCGAGCTTGCGGGCCACCACCTCGTCGGTGTGGCCCTGGGCGAGCAGGCTGAGCACCGCCATCGCCTGCGGGTTCAGGCCGTCGGCCCCCTTGGCCGAGGCCGTCCCGTACGGGGCGGCGTTCTCCCAGACGTACTCGAACAGCGCGCAGAGCGCGGAGACCAGTCCGGGACCGGACAGCACCAGGGCCCCCACGCTGGTGTCGTCCGGATCGGTGGGGACGACGGCCACCTTGCGGTCGAAGACCACCAGGCGCATCGGGAGCGACGGGGCTATCCGCACCCGGGCGCCCCGCTCGGTGAGCCAGTCCAGGTGGGAGATGGTGCCGCCGTCGTTGGCGGCGCTCTCCAGGTAGATGCTGCGCATCTGCACGCCGCGGTCGAAGACCTCCTGGTCGGCGGTCTGGCCGGCTCTGCGGGCGGCCGGGGACTGTCCGCCGCCGGTCGCGAAGCCCATGATCTCGCTGGTGCAGGAGTGCGAGAGCTCCTCCAGCCGCAGCCGGATCTGGTCGACGCCCTCCAACTGCTCCACGCCCAGGCCGCGTTCACCCTTGCGGTTCTCCGCGTACTGGGCGACGAGCTTGGCGGCCTCCAGCCGGCTCTGCGCGATCTGGCGCTGCCGCTCGGCGAGTTCGGCCTCCTGTCGGCCGATCAGCATGGCCAGGCTGACCTCCGGGTTCACCAGGAGCAGGTGCCCGGGATCCAGCTCGGAGTGCCTGATCAGGGTGAGCCGGGCCAGCCCGTCCAGGGCGTCCCGGACGCGTTGTTCGGGCCAGTCGAGGTCCTGCGCCACCCCTGCGATGCCGAGCTCCGGACGCGTCAGCACCGTCCGGTACACGGCCTCGGCGTCGGGATCCAGTCCTAACACTGACAGCACCGCCTGCCCCCCCGATAACTCGAACCTGATGACGCCACGTCATTGCCGGATCTCGGGGGCATGCTACGACACCCTGCCCACAGCCACCCGCCGTTTCGGGTTCAGGCGCTTTCCTGCGGACTTCGAGCGGGTCCACCCACGAGAGGATTTGACATGTATATCACTGTCGGACGTCTGGTTCGGGGTATGGTCGGGCCGGAACAGGTCACGCCCGACAAACTCGTCGAACTGCTCCGTAAGGCCGCCGAACCGGCCGACGGACTGGAGCACGTTTACGTCGAGATCGATCCCCTGGGGGCGGATCTCGTCTTCTTTCTCGGCCCACCTAAATCCGGAAACCTGGATTCCGCTGCGAACCGGATCGCCGGCCGCTGCCTGCGCGATGCACCTGAACTGCGCGGATGGCGGCTGGCGGCCGAATTCAGCGACGACAGGCTGCCGTTGTTGGAGGAGTGACCCCGGGGTCGGCCGCTGTGCAGGGTGCTGCCAGGGCAGGACCCTGACAGTGGAGAACTGTGGCACGGAACGTGTGTGCGAGACAGACTTGGTCATGCCGAAGGGGGCCGGAACCCCCTTCCGGGGGGATTCGAGAGCCGGGCCCGCGCGATCATTCACCGCGGGAATTTGAACCAGGCACAGCACTCATCCGTATGGCCTGTCTCGCCGCCGCCGATTTAACGGCCCGCGGCACCATTGTCACCGGGGGTTCATCATGAGCAGCATCACCGTTGTCGCCGCCCGCACCGCCGCCGTCCTCGGCCTGTTGGTCGCCGGCGTCGCCCTCACCGCGCCGGTCGCCGGCGCCGCCACCACGGCGACCGCCCCGGCCGCCAAGGGCGCCGGTTCGGTGCACGGCGACGACATCATCTGGGACGGCCCGGTCGCCAAGGGCACCCCGGCTCGCATGACGACCGGTTCGGTGCACGGCGACGACATCATCTGGGACGGCCCGGTCGCCAAGGGCGCCGCTTCCGCGCACGCCGACGACATCATCTGGGACTGACCTCCCACCACTCGACGCGAAGGGGGCCGGAAGCCCCTTCCCGCGATTCGGGATTCCGGGTTCGCCCGGTGATTCAGCGCGGGAGCCGAGCCCGGCCGAGCGCTCATCCGTTCCAGCCGTTCCGCCGCCGCCGATTCCACGGCCCGCGGCTCCATCGTCTCCGGGGGTTCATCATGAGCAGCAGCACCGTTGTCGCCGCCCGCACCGCCGCCGTCCAGGCCACCACGGGCACCGTTTCCGTGCAGGGCGACGACATCATCTGGGACTGACGTCCCGTCACTCACTCCACTGCGAAGGGGGACGGGCGATGCCCATCATCAGAACGCCGCAGGAGTTCAACGAGGACGAACTCTTCGTCGACCTGCGGGCGATGTTCGACTACCCGCTGTACCTCAAGTGCGAGGGCTTCAACTTCGCCGGCTCCGTGAAGCTCAAGGCGGCCCTCAGCATGGTCGACGCCGCCGAGCGGGACGGACGGCTGAACCGCGACTCCATCCTGGTGGAGTCCTCCTCGGGGAACCTCGGGATGGCGCTGAGCATGATCGCCTCAGTCCGGGGCTACCAGTTCATCTGCGTCGTCGACCCACGTACCAATCTGTCCACCCGTCAGCTCATCGAAACACTCGGCGGCAAGGTGCACATGATCACCGAGCCCTCGCCGGAGACCGGGTTCCTGGGCGCCCGGCTCGACTACGTCCGTGAGCTGTGCGCCTCCTCGCCCCGCTACGTCTGGCTGAACCAGCACGCCAACCCGGACAACTGGCGGGCCCACTACCGCACCACGGCTCCGGCGATCCTAAGTCAATTCCCGGACCTGGAACTGTTGTTCATCGGCGCCGGCACCACCGGCACGCTGATGGGCTGCGCCCGCTACTTCAGGGAGCACCGGCCGTCCACCCGGATAGTCGCGGTGGACAGCGTCGGCTCCGTCACCTTCGGCGGTGAGTCCGGGCCGCGGATGCTCCCCGGGCTCGGCGCCGGCGTCCGGCCGGCCCTGCTCGACGAGAACTTCGTCGACGACGTGGTGCACGTGCCCGAGATCGACACCGTCCGCACCTGTCACCGGCTCGCCCGCGGCGGCTTCCTGTTCGGCGGTTCCACCGGCACGGTGGTCAGCGGAGCGGCCGCCTGGCTGGCGGAGCACCGGGCCGGCCGGGACGACGTCGTCGCCGTCGCCGTCTCGCCCGACCTGGGTGACCGCTACCTCGACACCATTTACCAGAGCGCGTGGGTGCGCGACATCTACGGCGCCGACGCACTGAATGCGATCGAACGCCTGGCGCCGCCCAACGCCATTGCCACGGGGGTAAGATGACGATGCGTCACCTCGCGCGTCCTTTTGAAGCAGTGCATCCCGAAGAGCTGCCGCTGTCCGATGCCCAGCGCGAGATGTGGTTCGCCCAGCAGCTGGACCCGGGCAACCCGGTGTTCACCATGGCGGACTGCCTGGAGTTGACCGGCCCGCTGGACCACGACCGGCTTCGGGCCGCCTGGCAGCGGGTGCAGGACCGCACCGAGTGCCTGCGGGTGCGCTTCGCCGAGCGCGACGGCCGACCGGTGCAGATCGTCGAGCCGCCCCGCGAGCGCCCCCTCCCGGTGCTCGACCTGACCGGTGAGTCCGACCCGCGGGCCGCCGCTGAAACGTTTCTGGAGGCCGACCGGCAGCTCCCGTCCAGCCTCGGCCCCGACTCCCTGGCGGCCACCCTGCTGCTGATCGGCCCCGAACAGGCCTGGCTGTACGTCAAGGCCAACCACATCCTGCTGGACGGTTTCAGCCGCACCCTGGTCTACCGCCGGCTCGCCGCCGAGTACGACCTGCCCGACGCCGAGCCCGCCACCGACCCGACCCTGGCCGAACTGCTCGCCGAGGAGCGCGACTACCTCGCCTCCGCCACCCACGAGCGCGACCGCGCCTACTGGGCCGAGCGGCTGGCCGACGGCATCGAGCCCACCGTGCTCTCCGGCCACCTCGGCACGCCCGCCCGGACCACCCTGCGCAGCAGCGGCCTGATCCCGTCCGAGACCGTCACCAGGCTGCAGGACGCCGCCTGGGCCGAGCGGGTCACCTGGCAGACCCTGCTGATCGGCGCCACCGCCGGCTGCCTGGCCCAGCTCTGCGGCACCGACCGGGTCGTGCTGACCCTGCCGGTCGCCGCCCGGACCACCCCGCTCGCCCAGTCCGTGCCCGGCATGCGCGCCAACTTCCTGCCGCTGCCGCTCTCCGCGCACCCCGCGCTCGGCCGCGACGGCCTGCTCACCCAGGTCGCCGCCGCTCTGCGCGGCACGCTGCGCCACCAGCGCCACCGGCACGACGCCATCCGCCGCGAGCTCGGACTCACCGGCGACGCCGGCCGCACCTTCGGCCCGACCGTCAACGTGCTGCAGACCGGCGGCGAGTTCGCCCTCGGCGACTGCCGTGCCGAGGTCCGCAACCTGTCCACCGGCCCCGTCCCGGACCTCCAGATCCTCTTCCTGGACAACGGCACGGAAGGCTGCGAACTGCGGGTCGACGGCGACGCCGACCGCTACCCCCAGGAGCGGCTGGACCTCTTCCGCGACGCCCTGCTCGGCTACCTCGCCGAGTTCGCCACCGTCTCCACCGAGCTGCCGGTCGGCCGGATCACCGCGCTGCCCGACGCCGAGCGCGAACGCGTCCTGGTCGAGTGGAACAGCTACGGGGAGCAGCCGGAGGTCTTCACCGACGTGCTTCCCCGGATCCGCGCCCTCGCCCTGGCGCAGCCCCGGGCCGTCGCCGTCCAGGACGACGGCGGCCGGCTCGACTACGCCGCGCTGGTTGCCCGGGCCAGCGCCCTCTCCCGCCGACTGCTCGACGCCGGCGCCGGACCGGACCGGCTGGTGGCGATCGCCGCCGCCCCCGGCACCGGCTTCGTGACCGCCGTCCTCGGGGTGCTCGGCGCCGGCGCCGCCTGGCTGCCGCTGGACGTCCACGCCCCGGCCGCCCGCGGCGCCGCCCTGGTGGAGGCCGCCGGCGCCGCCGTCCTGCTGCACGGCGCGGACCAGCGGCCGTACGTCGACACCCTGCTCGGCGCCCTGCCGGACCGCCCCGCCGTCCTCACCCTCGACGACGCCCGCGACGAGCAGCTGCTGGCGCCCGCCGGCGGCCCCGCCGAACTGGCCTACGTCATCTACACCTCGGGCTCCACCGGCCGCCCCAAGGGCGCCATGGTGCACCGCGACGGCATGGTCAACCACCTGCTCGCCAAGCACGCCGACCTGGAGCTGTCCGAGGCCGACACCGTGGTGCACAACGCCCCGGTCACCTTCGACATCTCGGTCTGGCAGATGCTCAGCCCGCTGGTCGCGGGCGGCCGGCTGCGGGTGGTCTCCCGCGAGCTCGCCGCCGACCCGGGCGCGCTGTTCGCGCTCGCCGACGCCGAGGGCGTCACCGTGCTGGAGGTCGTCCCCTCGCTGCTGCGCGCCGCCCTGGACGCCTGGGAGGCCGGCGCCGCGCTGCCCGGACTCGCCGCGCTGCGACGGCTGGTGGTCACCGGCGAGGCGATGCCCGCCGACCTGGCCCGGCGCTGGTTCGCACTGCGCCCCGGCATCCCGCTGGTCAACGCCTTCGGCCCGACCGAGTGCTCGGACGACGTCGCCCACGCCGTGATCGGCTCCCCGGCCGAGCTGGACTCGGTGCGCGCCCCGATCGGCCGCCCGGTCCGCGACACCCGGCTCTACGTGCTCGGCGACTCGCTGCAGCCCGTCCCGGCCGGCCAGCCCGGCGAGCTGTACGTGGGCGGGCGCGGCGTCGGCCGCGGCTACCTGAACGACCCGCGGCGCACCGCCGGCGCCTTCGTGGCCGACCCGTACGCGGCGGCGCCCGGCGCCCGGATGTACCGCACCGGCGACCGGGTGGTGCACCGGACCGACGGCCAGCTGGAGTTCCTGGAGCGGGTCGACCACCAGGTCAAGATCCGCGGCCACCGGATCGAGCCCGGCGAGGTCGAGGCCGCGCTGCGCGCCGTGCCCGGCGTGGCCGACGCGGTGGTCACCGTAGCCCGGGACCCCTCCGGCGGCGCCCGGCTGGTCGCCCACCTGACCGGCGGCGCCGACCCGGCCGGGGTGCGCGCCGAACTGGGCCGCACGCTGCCCGACTACATGGTCCCGGCCGTGCTGGTGCCGCTGGCCGCGCTGCCGCTGACCCCCAACGGCAAGGTGGACCGCAAGGCCCTGCCGCTGCCGGACTTCAGTGCGCTGCGCCGCGAGCGGCGGGCCCCGGCCACCGAGCGCGAGGCGCTGCTGTGCGCGCTGTTCGCCGAGGTCCTGGAGCTGGACGAGGTCGGCGCCGACGAGGACTTCTTCCAGCTCGGCGGGCACTCGCTGCTGGCCGGCCGGGTGGTCACCGGGCTGCGCGCGCGGCTCGGTGTCGAGCTGCCGATCCGGACGCTGTTCGAGGCGCCCACCCCGTACGCCCTGGCCCTCGCCCTGGACGGTGCCGAGGCGGCGCGGGAGAAGCTGGTGGCCGGCCCCCGGCCGGAGCTGGTCCCGCTCTCCCCGGGGCAGCAACGGCTCTGGTTCCTCTCCCAGTTGGACGCCGCCGGTGCCACCTACCACCTCTCGCACGCGGTCCGGCTGACCGGCCCGCTGGAGCGGGCGGCCCTCGCCGAGGCGCTGGCCGACGTGGTGGCCCGGCACGAGAGCCTGCGCACCGTCTTCCCCGCCGAGGACGGCCGCCCGCACCAGCGGGTGCTCCCGGTCGGCGAGGCCGGCCCCGAGCTGCCGGTGGTGCCGTTCGCAGGCCGTCCGGCCGAGGAGCTGGACGCCGAGCTGGCCGCCCGGGCCGGCGCGCCCTTCGACCTGGCCGCCGAACCGCCGCTGCGCGCGGTGCTGTTCGAGACCGGCGTCGAGGAGCACGTGCTGCTGCTGGTGCAGCACCACATCGCGGCCGACGGCTGGTCGGTGCGCCCGCTGGTCGGAGACCTCCAGGCCGCCTACCGGGCCCGGCTGGCCGGCGGCGCCCCGGAGTGGGCCGAACTGCCTGTCCAGTACGCCGACTACACGCTCTGGCAGCGCCGTCTGCTCGGCGAGCCGGACGACCCGAACAGCCTGATGAGCCGTCAGCTGAACTACTGGGCGGGTCAGTTGGCCGACCTGCCGGAAGAGCTGGCGCTGCCCGTCGACTTCCCCCGCCCGGCGGTGCCCAGCTACCGGGGCGCCACCGTGCCGCTGCGGCTGGACGCCGCGGCGCACCGCGCCCTGACCGAGCTGGCCCGCGAGTCCGGCGCCAGCCCGTTCATGGTGGTGCAGGCGGCGCTGGCCGTCCTGCTCGGCAAGCTCGGCGCCGGCACCGACATCCCGCTCGGCACCCCGGTCGCCGGCCGCACCGACGACGCCCTGGACGACCTGGTCGGCTTCTTCGTCAACACCCTGGTGCTCCGCACCGACCTGGGCGGCGACCCGACCTTCCGCACCCTGGTCGGCCGGGCCCGGGAGACCGTGCTCGCCGCCCTGGCCCACCAGGACGTGCCGTTCGAGAGGCTGGTCGACCGGCTCGGCGCCGGCCGCTCGCTGGCCCGCCAGCCGCTCTTCCAGGTGATGCTGGCCTTCCAGAACAACGCCGGGGCCCGCCCCGAGCTGCCCGGGATCACCGCCGAGGTGAGCCCGGTCGGCAACGGCACCGCCAAGTTCGACCTGGCCTTCGAACTCGTCGAGCAGTACGGCGCGTCGGGCGAGCCGGACGGCCTCACCGGCACCCTGGAGTACAGCACCGACCTGTTCACCGAGCGGACCGCGCAGGGCCTGGCGGACCGCCTGGCGCACCTGCTGCGGCTGCTGACCGGCGAGCCCGACCGGCCGCTCAGCGGCCTGGACGCCCTGCTGCCCGAGGAGCGCGAGCGGCTGCTCGGCTCCTGGAGCGGGGCCGCCACGCCGACCACCGTCGGCGCGGTCCGGCTGCCGGAGCTGTTCCAGGCCCAGGCCCGGCGCGCGCCCGAGCGGCCCGCGCTGCGCTGGTTCGAGGACGGCGCGGTGCGCACCGAGCTCGGCTACGGCGAGCTGAACGAGCGCGCCAACCGGCTCGCCCACCACCTGATCGCCCTGGGCGCGGGCCCCGGACGGATCGTCGCCCTGGCGCTGCCGCGCACGGTCGACGCGGTCGTCGCGGTGCTCGCGGTCCTCAAGACCGGCGCGGCCTACCTGCCCGTCGACCCGGCGTACCCGCGCGAGCGGATCGCCTACCTGCTGGCGGACTCCGGTCCGCTCGCGGTGCTCAGCCACGGCTCGGTGGCCGGGCGGCTGCCCGAGCAGCCCGCCGCGCCGGTGCTGCTGCTGGACGACCCGGCGACCACCGCCGCGATCGCCGACGCCCCCGGGCACGACCCGCAGGACGCCGAGCGGACCACCCCGCTGGGGCCCGACCACCCGGCGTACGTGATCTACACCTCCGGCTCCACCGGCCGTCCCAAGGGCGTGCTGGTGCCGCACCGGGCGGTGGCCGCGCTGGCCGCCGAACACGACCGGTTCGGCGTCGGCGAGGGCACCCGGCTGCTGCAGTTCGCCTCGTTCAGCTTCGACGCCGCCGCCTGGGAGCTGCTCACCGCGCTGCTCAACGGCGCCGTCCTGGTGCTGGCCGCCGAGGCCGACCGGGCACCCGGCGAGCCGCTCGCCCAGCTGGTCGCCGAGGCCGGTGTCGAGGTGGTCTGCCTGCCGCCGACGGTGCTCGCCGCCTGGCCGGTCGGGCTGCCGATGCCCGATGGGCTGACCCTCATCACGGCCGGCGAGGCCTGCCCGCCCGAGCTGGTCGAGCGGTGGTCCGCGGGCCGGCGGATGCTCAACGCGTACGGCCCGACCGAGACCACGGTCTGCGCCACCGTCAGCGAACCACTGGCCGGAGCGGTCAAGCCGCCGATCGGCCGACCGTTGGCCGGCGCCCGGGTGTACGTGCTGGACGAGGCGCTGCGGCCGGTCCCGCCGGGCGTGATCGGCGAGCTGTACGTGGCCGGTGCCGGGGTGGCCCTCGGCTACCTGCACCGGCCGGAGCTCACCGCCCAGCGCTTCACCGCCGACCCGTACGGCGGCCTGAACGACCGGATGTACCGCACCGGGGACCTGGTCCGCTGGACGGCCGACGGCCAGCTGGACTACGTCGGCCGGGTCGACGAGCAGGTCAAGCTGCGCGGCTTCCGGATCGAGCTCGGCGAGATCGAGACCGCGCTGCTCGCCCGGCCGGGCGTCGAGCAGGCCGCCGCGGTGGTCCGTGAGGACCGCCCCGGCGACAAGCGGCTGGTCGCCTACGTGACCCCGGCCGGCCTGCCGGTCGGCGAGCTGCGGGCGGCGCTCGCGGCGGAGCTGCCGGATTACCTGGTGCCCTCCGCGTTCGTCCCGCTGGAGACCCTGCCGCTGACCGGCAACGGCAAGCTGGACCGCCGGGCGCTGCCCGCGCCCGACTACGCCGCCGCATCCACCGGCCGGGCCCCCGCCGACGCCCGGGAGGCCGCGTTCTGCGCGGTCTTCGCGGAGGTGCTCGGACTGCCCGAGGTCGGCGCCGACGACGGGTTCTTCGACCTGGGCGGCGACAGCATCGTCTCCATCCAGCTGGTCAGCCGGGCCCGCGCGGCCGGGCTGGTGGTCACCGCGCAGGACGTCTTCACCCACCGGACCCCGGCGGCGCTGGCCGTGGTGGCCCGTGACGGCGAGGGCGAGGGGGTGCCGGTCACGGTCGGCACGGACGACGGCGTCGGCCCGCTCGGCCAGCTGCCGATCGGGCACTGGCTGCGCGAACTCGGCGGGCCGGTGGACGGCTTCCACCAGGCCGTCCTGGTCCGCACCCCGGCCGACGCCACCCGGGAGTCGCTGACCGCCGCCCTGCAGGCCGTGCTGGACCACCACGACGGGCTGCGGATGCGGCTGCTGCCGGACTGGTCGCTGCTGATCACCGAGGCCGGCACGGTGGACGCCGCCGCCCTGCTGCGGGTCATCGACGGCCCGGCGCCCGACTGGCCGGCCGAGGCGGTCGCGGCCCGGCAGCGGCTGGTGCCGTGGGAGGGCGTGATGGTCCAGGCGCTCTGGCACCGGGGCGCCGGGGAACTGCTGCTCACCCTGCACCACCTGGTGGTGGACGGGGTGTCCTGGCGGGTGCTGCTGCCCGACCTGGCCCGCGCCCACGGCGCCGTCCGGGCGGGCGAGCAGGTGCGGCTGCAACCGGTCGGCACCTCGCTGCGGCACTGGTCCGGACTGCTGGAGCGCACCGCGGCCGAGCCCGGGACGCGCGCCCAACTCGACTGGTGGCGCGCCGAGTCGGCCGCGGCCGAGGCCCCGCTGGGGCACCGGGCCGCCGACCCGGCGGTGGACACCTTCGCCACCGCCCGGACGCTGCACCTGGTCCTGGACGCCGACACCACGGCGGCGCTGCTCACCGAGGTCACCGGGGCGTTCCACGCCGAGGTGAACGACGTGCTGCTGACCGCCCTGGCGCTCGCCGTCGCCGACTGGCGGCGCCGCACCGGGCGGCCGGAGGGGCCGGTCCCGGTCGAGCTGGAGGGCCACGGGCGCGAGGAGTTCGCCCCCGGCGTGGACCTCTCCCGCACGGTCGGCTGGTTCACCACCGCCTACCCGCTGCGGCTGGACCCGGGCGCGGTGGACCTCGCGGAGGCACTGGCCGGCGGTCCCGCCGCCGGGCACAGCCTCAAGCTGGTCAAGGAGCACCTGCGGATGGTGCCCGCGCACGGGCTCGGCTGGGGCCTGCTGCGGTATTTGGACGGGCACGGCTCGGACGGCGGGAGCACCGAGGAGCTGTCCGGCACCGCCCGGCCGCAGCTCGGCTTCAACTACCTGGGCCGGCTGCCCGCGCCCACCGGCGAGGACTGGTCGCTGACCGGGCAGTCCGCCGCCCTGGCCGCCGGGGCCGACCCGGGGATGCCGCTGCCGCACGTCCTGGACGTCAACGCGGTGACCGAGGACGGCCCCGACGGACCCCGGCTCAGCGCCCGCTGGACCTGGGCCGGCCAGGCCATGGCGCAGACCGACGCCGAGGACCTCGCCGAGGGCTGGTTCGCCGCCCTGCGGGCCCTGGTGCGGCACACCCGGGAGCCGGGCGCCGGCGGCTGGACGCCGTCCGACCTCGACCTGGTGGCACTCAGCCAGGACGAGATCGACGAATTCGAGGACGAGATGGACGACTGGGGGGACGAGCTGTGACCACGGCCTCGGCCGAGCCCCGCACCGGGCGACGACCCGCGCGGAGCTCCAATCTGAGCGACATCCTGCCGGTCGCACCGCTGCAGGAAGGACTGATGTTCCACGCGCAGTACCACCGCGAGGAACTCGACGTCTACACCGTGCAGTTGGTGCTGGACCTGGCCGGCGAGCTGGACCCGGCGCGGCTGCGCGGCGCGGTCGGCGCCCTGCTGGAGCGCCACCCCAACCTGCGGGCGGCCTTCCGCTACCGCAAGAACGGCGACCCGGTGCAGATCGTGCCGCGCGAGGTCCCGCTGGACTGGCGGGAGGCCGACCTGCGGGCCCTCCCCGCCGACGCCCGGGAGACCGAGAGCGAGGAGCTCTGCCGGCGCGACCGGCTGCGCCCCTTCGACCTGGCCCGCCCGCCGCTGCTGCGCTTCAGCCTGTTGCGGCTGGCCGACCGGCAGCACCGGCTGGTGCTGACCTCCCACCAGATCGTCTTCGACGGCTGGTCCATGCCCATCGTGGTGCGCGAACTGTTCGCCTGCTACGCCGACGGCGGCGTCTCGCTGCCCCGCCCCGCCCCGTACAAGTCCTACCTGGCCCACCTGGCCAGGCAGGACCGCGCGGCGGCCGAGGCGGCCTGGACGGCCGCGCTGGAGGGCTTCACCGAGCCCACCCGGCTGTCCGGCGCGGCCGGCGCCCCGGAAGCACCGAGGGGCATGCCGGGCGAGCACGCCGTGGAGCTGGACGCGCAGGAGTTCGCCGCCCTCACCGGCTGGGCCCGCAGCCGCGGCCTGACCGTCAACACCGTGGTGCAGGGCGCCTGGGCGACCGTCCTGGGCACCCTGACCGGACTGCGCGACATCGTCTTCGGCGGCACCGTCTCCGGCCGCCCGCCGGAGCTGCCCGGCGTCGAGGGCATGGTCGGGCTGTTCATCAACACCCTGCCGGTCCGGGTCGACCTGGACCCGGCGCAGAGCTTCACCGACCTGCTGTCCGCCCTCCAGGACCGCCAGTCCCTGCTGCTCCCGCACCAGCACCTCGGCCTCAACACCATCCAGCGCCTCGCCGGGGTCGGCGACCTCTTCGACAGCGTGCTGGTCTTCGAGAACTACCCGCTCGACCCCGAGGCGCTGGCCGGCGAGGTCGCCGGGCTGCGGCTGACCGGCCTGCGGGCCGGCGACGCCAACCACTACCCGCTCAGCCTGATGGCCCTGCCCGGCGAGCGGCTGCGGCTCCAGATCGGCTACGACACCGCCCGGTTCACCCCGGCCGAGGCCGCCGTCGTCGCCGAGCGGCTGCTGCACGTGCTGCGCACCGCCCAGGCCGAGCCGGACCGCCCGCTCGGGCGGCTGGACCTCCTGCTGCCCGGCGAGAGCACCCGGCTGGCCGTCCCCGCCCCCGAGCCGGCCGAGACCGACCCGTGGACGGACGTGGTGGCACGGGTCCAGGAGTTCGCCCGCACCACCCCGGCCGCGATCGCCGTCTCCGACGGCACCGAGCGGCTCGACTACCGCGAGCTGGCCGGCCGGGCCGGCGCCCTCTCCCGGGCGCTGGTCGCCGCCGGCGCCGGGACCGGACCGGTCGGGGTGCTGGCCCAGCCCGGTTGCGGCTTCGTCACCGCCGTGCTCGGCGTGCTCGGCGCCGGCGCCGCCTGGCTGCCGCTGGACGTCGCCGCACCGGTCAAGCGCGGCGCCGTCCTGGCCGGCGAGGCGCGCATCAGCGCCCTGCTGGTCGGCCCCGGCGAGCGCGCCATGGCCGCCGAACTGCTGGCCGAGGCCGGACTGGACGTCCCGGTGCTGGAGCTGGGCACGGATACCGCCAAGCGGCTGCCCGCCCCGCGCGGCACCGGCGACGACCTGGCGTACGTCATCTTCACCTCGGGCTCCACCGGCCGCCCCAAGGGCGCCATGGTGCACCGGGCGGGCATGGTCAACCACCTGTTCGCCAAGATCGACGACCTCGAACTGGACGAGCACACCGTGCTGGTCCACAACGCCCCGGTCACGTTCGACATCTCGGTCTGGCAGATGCTCTCCGCGCTGGTCGTCGGCGGGCGGCTGCGGGTCACCGGCCGCGAACTCGCCGCCGACCCCCAGGCGTTGTTCGGCCTGGTCGCCCCCGAGGGCGTCACCGTGCTGGAGGTCGTCCCCTCGCTGCTGCGGGCCGCCCTGGACAGCTGGGACGACGGCGCCCGGCAGCCCGTCCTGGACGGGCTGCGCAAGCTGGTCGTCACCGGCGAGGCACTGCCCGCCGACCTGGCGCACCGCTGGTTCGCCCGCTACCCGGCGATCCCGCTGGTCAACGCGTACGGGCCGACCGAGTGCTCGGACGACGTCACCCACGCCGTGATCGGCTCCCCGGCCGAGCTGGACTCCGTCCGGGCCCCGATCGGCCGGGCGGTGCGCGGCACCGGCCTGTACGTCCTGGACGACGCGCTGCGCCCCGTCCCGGACGGCGTCCCCGGCGAGCTGTACGTGGGCGGGCGCGGCGTCGGCCGCGGCTACCTGGACCAGCCCGGCCGCACCGCCGCGGTGTTCGTCGCCGACCCGTTCAGCCCGCTGCCCGGCGCCCGGATGTACCGCACCGGCGACCGGGTGATCCGGCGGCCGGACGGCCAGCTGGAGTTCCTGGAGCGGGTCGACCACCAGGTCAAGATCCGCGGCCACCGGATCGAGCCCGGCGAGGTCGAGGCCGCGCTGCGCTCGATCGACCGGATCGGCGACGCCGTGGTGGTGGTCCGCCGCGGCGGGGCCGGCGACGCCCGGCTGGTCGGCTACGTCACCGGCGACCTCGACCCGGCCTGGGGCCGGGCGGCGGCCGCCGCGATCCTGCCCGAGTACATGGTGCCCTCGGCCCTGGTGGTGCTGGACGCCCTGCCGCTGACCCCCAACGGCAAGGTGGACCGCAAGGCACTGCCCGAGGCCGACCTGGCCGCCTCGACCGGCCGCGGCCCGCGCACCCCCCAGGAGGAGGTGCTGTGCACCGCCTTCGCCGAGGTGCTCGACCTGCCCGGGGTCGGCATCGACGAGGACTTCTTCCAGCTCGGCGGCCACTCGCTGCTCGCCACCCGGCTGGTCAGCCGGGTGCGCACGCTGCTCGGCGCCGAACTGGCGATCCGCACCCTGTTCGAGGCCCCCACGGTGGCCGCGCTGGCCGGCCGGCTCACCCAGGACGCCGTCCGCCCCGCGCTGACCGCCGGGGAGCGCCCGGAGCTGCTGCCGCTGTCGTACGCCCAGCAGCGGCTCTGGTTCCTGGACCGGCTGGAGGGCCCCTCCGCCACCTACAACCTGCCCTGGACGCTGCGGCTGCGCGGACCGCTGGACCGCGCCGCGCTGACCGCCGCGCTCACCGACGTCGTCGAGCGGCACGAGAGCCTGCGCACCGTCTTCCCGGACCGCGACGGGCTGCCGTACCAGCGCGTCCTGTCGGTCGGCGAGGCCGCCGTCGAGCTGCCCGTCCGCGAACTGGCCGAGAGCGAACTGGACCGGGCCGCCGCGGAGTTCGCCACCGGCAGCTTCGACCTGGCGAACCGGCCGCCGATCCGCGCCACCCTGCTCGCGGCCGGCCCCGAGGACCACCTGCTGGTCGTGGTGATCCACCACATCGCCGGCGACGGCTGGTCCAACGGCCCGCTCGCCCGCGACCTCTCCACCGCCTACGCCGCCCGGCTGGCCGACCGCGCGCCCGCCTGGACGCCGCTGCCGGTGCAGTACGCCGACTACGCGCTCTGGCAGCGCGAACTGCTCGGCGAGGAGGGCGACCAGGAGTCCCTCATCGCCCGCCAGACCGCCTACTGGAAGGAGCAGTTGGCCGGAATCCCCGACGAGCTCCAGCTCCCGGTGGAGACCGCCCGCCGGGCCACCACCGGCTACCGCGGCGCGAGCGTGCGCTTCGCCGTCCCGGCCGGACTCCACCGGCGGGCGGTCGCGCTGGCCCGGCAGAGCGGGGCCAGCCTGTTCATGGTGCTCCAGGCCGCCCTGGCCACCCTGTACGGCCGGCTCGGCGCGGGCGAGGACATCCCGCTCGGCACCCCGATCGCCGGCCGCACCGACGACGCCCTGGACGACCTGGTCGGGATGTTCGTCAACACCCTGGTGCTGCGCACCGACCTGTCCGGCGCCCCGACCTTCCGCGAACTGCTGGACCGGGTCAAGGCCACCGACCTGGCCGCCTACGCCCACCAGGACCTGCCGTTCGAGAAGCTGGTCGACGCCCTCGGCCCCGAGCGCGCCCCGGCCCGCAACCCGCTGTTCCAGACCCTGCTGGCGCTGCACAACAACGCCGCCGCCCGGCTGGAGCTGCCCGGCATCACCGCCGAGGCGGGCGCGGCCGAGCTGGGCGTGGCCCGGCTCGACCTCTGCTTCGAACTCGCCGAACTCCCCGGGCCGGACGGCCCCGGCGGGCTGGACGGCCGACTGGAGTACAGCACCGACCTGTTCAGCGCGGCCGGCGCCCAGCGCCTCGCCGACCGGCTGGTGCACCTGCTGGGCGCCCTGGTCGACCAGCCGGACCGGCCGATCGGTGCCGCACCGGTGCTGCTGCCCGGCGAGCAGGAGGAACTGCTGACCATCGGGACCGGCGCCGACGCCCTGACCAGCGAGCGGACGCTGGCCGAACTGCTGGAGGCCGCGGCGGACGCCGACCCGGCCGCGGTCGCACTCGAATGCGCCGACCGGCGGCTCGACTTCGCCGAACTGCACCGGCGGGCCAACCGGCTCGCCCGCACCCTGGTCGCCCAGGGCGCGGCGCCGGACCGGCTGGTGGCGATCGCCCTGCCGCGCTCGGTCGATCTGGTGGTCGGCGCACTCGCGGTGATCAAGAGCGGCGCCGCCTACCTGCCGATCGACCCGTCCTACCCGGCCGACCGGATCGCCGGGATGGTCAAGGACGCCCGGCCGGTGCTGACCGTCACCACGGCCGAGGTGGCCGCCGCCGTCCCAGGCCTGGACGCCGGCCCGCTCCTGCCGCTCGACGACCCGGCGACCCGCGCCCTCGTCGACGGCCAGCCGGCGCACCACCTGAGCCCGGCCGAACTGGCCGCGCCGGTACGGCCCGAGCACGCCGCGTACGTCATCTACACGTCGGGCTCAACCGGCCGCCCCAAGGGCGTCGTGGTGCCGCGCGGTGCGCTGGTCAACCACCTGCTGGACCTGGCGGGCCGGCTCGACCTCACCGCCGGGCGCACCCTGCTGGCCGTCACCACCTTCGGTTTCGACATCGCCAACCTGGAGCTGCTGGCCCCGCTGCTCGGCGGCGCCCGGCTGGTGGTCGCCCCCCTGGAGACGGTCCGCGACCCGGAGCTGCTCGCCGGACTGATCGGCAGCAGCCGGCCGGACGTCCTCCAGGCCACCCCGACGCTGTGGCACACCCTGGTCACCACCAGGCCGGAGTCGCTGGTCGGGCTGCACGTCCTGACCGGCGGCGAGGCGCTGCCCCCGGCCCTGGCCGCGGCGCTGACCGGCGCCGCCGCGAGGGTCGGCAACCTGTACGGGCCGACCGAGGCCACCATCTGGTCGCTGGCCGCGGACGTCCTGCCCGGCCAGGACGGCACCCCGCCGATCGGCCGGCCGCTGGCCGGCAACCAGGTCCGGCTGCTGGATGCCGCGCTGCGCCCGGTGCCCCCCGGGGTGGTCGGCGAGCTGTACCTGTCCGGCGCCGGCCTGGCCCGGGGCTACCTCGACCGCCCCGGGCTGACCGCCGAACGCTTCACCGCCGACCCGTACGGGCCGCCCGGCTCCCGGACGTACCGCACCGGGGACCTCGCCCGCTGGCGGCCGGACGGCTCGGTCGACTACCTCGGCCGGGTGGACCACCAGGTGAAGATCCGCGGCTTCCGGATCGAACTCGGTGAGATCGAGGCCGTGTTGACCGACCATCCGCTGGTCGGACAGGCTGCGGTGATCGACCGGGAGGACTCGCCCGGCGAACGCCGGCTGGTCGCCTACCTGGTGCCCGCCGGCTCCGAACGGCCCGAACCGGCCGAACTGCGCGCCCACTTGGCGGCCGTGCTGCCGGATTACATGCTCCCGGCCGGCTACGTGCCGCTGGACGCGCTGCCGCTCACCCCGAACGGCAAGGTGGACCGCAAGGCGCTGCCCGCACCCGGGGCCGGCGACCGGGCGGTGGTCCGTTCGGACGGCCGCGCCCCCAGCGGACCGGTGGAACTCGCGCTCGGCCGGGTGTTCGCCGAGGTGCTCGGCCTGGACGGGGTCGGGGCCGAGGACGGCTTCTTCGAGCTGGGCGGCGACAGCCTGAAGTCCATCCAGCTGGTCACCCGGGCCCGCGCGGCCGGGCTGTCGCTCACCCCCGCCGACGTCTTCGCGCACCGCACCGTGGCCGGGCTGGCCCTGGTGGCCGGCACGGTCGACGGCACCGGTGTGCCCGAGGACCCGTTCGCGCCCGTCCTGGCCGTCCGCCCGACCGGCACCGGCCGGCCGCTGTTCTGCGTGCACGGCGCCGTCGGACTCGGCTGGCCGTTCCTGGCCCTCGCCGCGGAAATTGACGCGGACATTCCCGTGTACGCTTTCCAGGCGGCCGGGGTACGCTCCTCGGAAAAGGCCCCGGAGTCCGTCCGGGAAATCGCCGGAAAATATCTCGGCGAAATGCTGGAAATCCAGCCGCAGGGGCCTTATCGTATTCTCGGCTGGTCGTTCGGGGGGGTTGTCGCCCACGAGATCGCCGTCCAGCTGCAGGCCCGCGGCGAACAGGTCGAACTGCTCGCCGACCTGGACGGCTACCCCGGCAGCGGCTCGCCCGCCGAGGACGCGCCGGACGACGCGGCCGTCCTGACCGAACTGCTCGAACGGGCCGGCCTCCCCGGCGACGGCCCGGTCGACCTCGCCACCGCCCGCGAACGCCTCGCCGAGGCCGGCAACGCGCTCGCGGAACTGGACGAGACCGAGCTGGTCAGGCTGCTCGGGGTGATCCGCACCCACAGCCTGCTGGGCGACGCCCACCGGCCCGGCCGCTACCGGGGCGACCTGCTCCTGTTCACGGCCACCCGCGGCCTCGCCCCCGGTCACCCGGACGCGGAGTCCTGGCGGGAGCACGTGACCGGCCGCATCCTCCGGCACCCGGTCGACAGCGACCACGACTCGATGCTCGAACCGGCGCCGGCCGCATTCATCGGAAAGACCCTGTCGGCCGTCCTGGCATAGCCATCCTGGAATGGCCGACCTGGAATGGCTGACCTGAAATGGCCCTGAACCGGCCATCCTGAAATAACCGGCGGCCGCCCCGGAAATTCCACCCCGGGGGCACTGCGCCCGAAAACCGGACGATTTCCGGGAACTCCGAAAGGACCGAGAAATCATGAGCAATCCGTTCGACGACGAGCAGGGCACCTTCCTCGTCCTCGCCAACCACGAGAACCAGCACAGCCTCTGGCCCGCCTTCGCCGAGGTCCCGGCCGGCTGGCGGACCGTCAAGGGCGCGAGCACCCGGCAGGAGGCGCTGGACCACATCGAGCGCACCTGGACCGACCTGCGCCCGCAGAGCCTGATCGACGCCACCGCCTGACCACCCACTCACCCAACACACCTCTGGAGCACCCCATGAGCACCGTCGCCATCAGCGAGCCCAAGGTCCGCGAGATCGTCGCCGACTGCCTCGACCTCGAGCTCGACGAGCTCACCCTCACCGACCACTTCATCGACCACTACGGCGCCGACTCGCTGAACGCCATCGAGGTCCTGGCCCGCCTGGAGAAGGAGTTCCACGTCACCATCCCCCAGGAGGAGCTGCCCAACATGGTCAACCTGGCCGCCGTGCTGGAGGTCCTCTCCCGGGCGACCGCCCGATGAGCGAGCCGCAGCGCGTGGTGGTGACCGGCATCGGCGTCCTGTCGAGCATCGGCAACGGCGTCGAGGAGTTCACCTCGGCCCTGCGCGAGGGCCGCTGCGGCGCCGGTCCGATCACCAGCTTCGACACCACGGGCTTCCTGCGCACCAACGGCCACGAGGTCGACGGCTTCGAGCCGGAGCAGTGGATCCGCCGCCTCGCCGTCGAACAGCTCGGCCGCGCCACCCAGTTCGCCGTCGCGGCGGCCCGGATGGCCGTCCAGGACGCCGGCATCGACGAGCAGGAGCTCGCCGGACTGCGCGCCCAGATCACCATCGGCACCACCGACGGTGAGGCCCCCGAGCTGGACAAGCTGATGGCGGAGTCCGTCGCGAAGGGGCCGGAGCACCCGGCCGACCAGCTGGTGGCCGGCCGCCTGCCGGCCCACCAGCTGGCCCTGGCGATCGCCCGGGAGCTGCGGCTCCCCCGGGTCGTCCCGGCCGTCCTCGGCACCGCCTGCGCGGCCGGCAACTACGCGATCGGCGACGGCTTCGACGCGGTGCGCACCGGCGAGGCGGACATCGCCGTCGTCGGCGGCGCGGACGCGATCTGCCGCCGCACCTTCGCCGGGTTCAGCCGGCTCGGCCTGGTCTCCTCCGACGTCTGCCGTCCGTTCGACGCCGACCGCGAGGGGCTGCTCACGGCCGAGGGCGCGGGGGTTCTCGTCCTGGAGACGCTGGAGTCCGCCAGGCGCCGCGGCGCCCGGATCTACGCCGAACTGCTCGGCTACGGCCTCAACTGCGACGCCCACCACCCGACCGCGCCCGACCAGGCGAGCGTCGCCCGCTGCATGGAGCTGGCGCTCGCCGACGCCGGGGTCAAGGCGGCCGAGGTGGACCTCGTCTCCGCCCACGGCACCGGCACCCCCACCAACGACATCACCGAGACCCGCGCGATCCGCGAGGTCTTCGGCGACACCCCGCCGCGCACCGTCGCCCTCAAGGCGATGCTCGGCCACTCGATGGGCGCGGCGAGCGCGCTCGGCGCGGCCGCCTCGGCGCTCGCGCTGACCCACGGGTTCGTCCCGCCCACCGTCAACCACCGCACCACCGACCCCCAGTGCCAGATCGACTGCGTGCCCAACCACTCCGTCCCCGCGGACCTCCGGGTGGTGGTCAACAACGGACTGGCCTTCGGCGGCAACAACGCCTCCGTTGTCCTGGGGCGCCATGACGAGGAGCCCAGCCGATGAGCGAGCGCAGCGAGCGAACCATCGAGAGGTGCGCATGAGTGCGACCACGATCCACCGGGACCGGCCGCTGATCACCGCGTGGTCCGCCGTCTCCCCGTTCGGCCTCGGCCGCGACGCGTTCGCGGCCGGGGTCGGCCGGGGGGAACCGGCCCACGAGGTACCCGACTTCGACACCCGCAAGGTGCTCGGCAAGGCCGGCACCCGTACCTTCGACCGGGCCACCGGCCTGGTCGTCACCGCCGTCCGCGAACTCCTCGGCGAGGCCGAGGCCGCGCAGAGCCCGATCGCCACCGGCGGCGGCACCGCCCTCGTCCTCGGCACCACCCTCGGCAGCGCCCAGAGCGCGGCCGGGTTCAGCCGGGCCTCCTTCGAGGGCGACAAGCCCTACGACGTGCCCGCCCAGCTGATGCCCAACGTGCTGATGAACGGCCCGGCCGCGGCCACCGCCATCCGCTTCGACCTCAAGGGCCCCAACACCACCCTGGCCGGCGGCGCCGCCGGCGGCCTGCTCGCCCTCGGCTACGCCCGCCGCCTGCTGGCGGCCGGCCGCGCCGAACGCGCCGTGGTCGGCGCGGTGGAGGAGCAGTCCGAGGCCCGCGAGTGGCTGGCCGGCGACCACGACGAGCCGACCGGCGAGGGCAGTGCCGTGCTGCTGGTGGAGACCGCGCGGACGCTGCCGCCCGGCCGCCGGGTGCTGGCCGAACTGCTGGCCCTGGACGTCCGGTTGGACGTCGACGACGACCCGCAGGCGGCCCTGGCCGCCACCGTCCGCGATGCCCTCGCCCAGGCCGACGCGACGCCCGACCAGGTCTGGGCCGCGGCCGTCACCGGGCAGCCGGCCGAGGCACAGCTCGCCGAACTGGTCGGCGCCGAGGCCGTCAGCCGGATCCGCACGGCTGAACTCCTCGGCGACACCGGCTCCGCGGGCACCGTCTTCTCCCTCACCACCGTCCTGTCCCTGGCCGAGCACGACCCCGCGGCCGCCGGCCGCCTCGCCGTGATCGCCTCGCTCGACCACCAGGGCCTGGCCGCCTGCGCCGTCCTGCGCCTCACCGGCGGTGGCCGATGAGCACCCCGGGCATCGCCCTGATCAGCGGCGGCTCCCGCGGCATCGGCAAGGCGGCGGCCCTGCGACTGGCCGCCGAGGGCTACGCGATCAGCTTCTGCTACCAGTCCGACCAGCAGGCCGCGGACCTCCTGGCCAAGGAGCTCGACGCCCTCGGCGTCGGCGTCCTGGCCGTGAAGGTCGACGTCACCGACGCCGCCGCGGTCCGCGCCTGGGTCACCCGCACCGAGGAGGAGCTCGGCCCGATCACCGTCGCCATCGCCAGCGCCGGCATCACCCGGGACAAGCCCCTGCTGCTGATGGCCGACGAGGACTGGCGGTCCGTCACCGACACCAACCTGAACGGCACCGCCAACCTGTGCCGCGCGGTGGCCTTCCCGATGGTCAAGCGCCGCGGCGGCTCGATCATCACGCTCTCCTCGGTCTCCGGCGTCTACGGCAACCCCGGCCAGAGCAACTACGCGGCCTCCAAGGCCGGCATCATCGCGCTCACCCGCGCCCTGGCCAAGGAGGTCGGCCGGTACGGGGTCCGGGTCAACGCGGTCGCCCCCGGAATGATCGAGACCGACATGACCTCGGTGCTCACCGACAACCAGCGCACCGACGCACTCAAGCACATCCCGCTCGGCCGTTTCGGCACGGCGGACGAGGTGGCCGACTCGGTCGCCTTCCTGGCGGGCCCGCAATCCGCCTACCTCACCGGCTCGGTCCTGCAGATCGACGGCGGAATCGTCCTGTGACCAGACGCACCAGACGCACCGTCAACTTCGATTAGGAGATACGACCATGACCATCCCCGCCGTGCGCACCTTCGACAACCACACCCCGCTGGTCGACACCGAGCTGCTCCCCGGCCGCGGCAGCGGCGTCAGCGCCGCCCACCGGATGTACGAGCACCTCATCGGCATCTGGGCCACCGGCGTCATCGAGGCCGCCCACGACCTCGGCGCCTTCACCGCCCTGATCAGCGGCCCGGCCACGGCCGGCGAGCTGTCCATCCGTCTCGGCACCGACCTGCGCGCCACCCGCGTCCTGCTGGACGGCCTGGCCGCCTACGACGTGGTCGAGCGCAGCCGCGCGGCGGACGGCCAGGCGGTCTACACCCTGCCACCGGAGATGCACGACATCTTCGCCCCCGAGGGCCTGTACAGCCTGGTCGGCAAGATCCGGCACGACCGCAACGTGGCCTGGGGCGCCTGGCGCAACCTGGCCACCAACGTCCGCACCGGCGCCCGCAACTCCGAGGGCTCCCAGCAGCTCAACCAGATCTCCGAGGAGGACTACACCTCCCTGGTCCGCGGCATCAACTTCTGGGCGCCGCCGATCGCCGCCACCCTCGCCACCGCGCTGCGCGAGCAGGGCTGGACCGACGGCACCGGCCGTACCCTGCTCGACGTCGGCTGCGGCACCGGCATCTACAGCCAGCTGCTGCTCCAGGAGTTCAGCGGCCTCAACGCCCGGGCCCTGGACGCCGAGCGGATCATCCCGATCGCCAACGCCCAGGCCCACCGCCTCGGGGTCGCCGAGCGCTTCAACCCGGAGGTCGTCGACTTCTGGGCGGACGACTGGGGCACCGGCGTCGACGTCGCCCTGTTCGTCAACATCTTCCACCTGCAGACCCCCGAGTCGGCCCGCGAGCTGCTGCTCCGCTCGGCCAAGGCGCTCACCGAGGACGGTGTGATCGCGATCGCCGACCACATCGTCGACGAGGACAGCACCGACGGGAACACCCAGAACCGCTTCTTCCGGCTGTTCGCCGCGTCCATGCTCGCCACCGGCGGCGGTGACGCCTTCACCGTGCACGACTACGACCAGTGGCTGGCCGACGCCGGCCTGCGCAGGGTCGCCCTGCTGGACACCCCGATGCACCGCCTGCTGCTCGTCAAGCACGCCTGACGCCCGACCCCCGCGCCGCCAACCCCCCTCGACGGCCCCGACGCACCGCGTCGGGGCCGTCGGGGTTCCCGCACCAGGAGGCCCAGATGTCCGTCCAGCCCGAACGGCCCGCCCTCTTCCGCACCGACCGGACCGACCTGACCCCGGAGGAGATCGCCGCCCTCACCGTGCTGCTCCTGCGAAGAGCCCGCAGTGCCGCCGCCCCGGCGCCCCGCCCCGCCCGCCGCACCGTCCGCTGGCACGACGTCTCGCTCCGGCCCCCCGTGCCCACCACGTCCTGGCAGATCGTCGCCTGACCCCGCTCCCCGGTGGCCCCGCCCCCGCCGGGGCCACCGGGGCCGGCCGGTCAGCCGCGTGAGAGGCGCTCGGTGAGGCGGGACTTGGCGGCGGGCCACTCGCCGGCGAGCATCGAGAAGTAGGCGGTGTCGCGCCAGGTGCCGGTGGGCCGGAGGCGGTGCCGGCGGTGGACGCCCTCGAACTGGGCGCCGAGGCGCAGGACGGCGTTGCGGGAGCGCTCGTTGTCGGCGTCGGTCTTCCAGTAGACGCGGCCCATGCCGAGGTCCTCGAAGGCGTGGGTGAGCAGCAGCAGCTTGGCCTCGGTGTTGACGGCGGTGCGCCAGTAGGAGCGGCCGTAGAAGGTGGCGCCGATCTCGAGGGACTCGTTCCGGGTGCTGATGTCGTGGTAGCCGGTGATGCCGACGGCGGTGCCGGTGGTGAGGTCGACGGCGGCGAAGTAGACGCACTCGCCGGTGGCGGCCTCGGCGATGCGGGCGTCGAGGTCCTGGCCGAGGTCCTCCTCGGTGGCCGGCGGGAGGGACATGGTCCAGCGCCAGACCTCGGGGTCGGGGCCGACGGTGGCCCAGAGGTCGGCGGTGTGCCGGTGCTCCAGCGGCTCCAGGCGGATGTGCCGGCCGGTGAGGGTGACGGGTGCGGGCTGCTTCGCGGTCATGCCCAGAACGTAGCGCCACTCTGCACTAGAGGCAATGCTTTTATGTACTAGTTCAATTCTCCCGAAGTGGCGCAGAACGAAGGGCCCCACGGGACGGTGCGTCCCGTGGGGCCCTTCGTGGAGAGCGGTCCGGTGAGCGATCAGATGAACGAGTTGATCTGGATCGTCTCGTCCCGGCCCGGGCCGACGCCGATGGCGGAGATCGGCGCGCCCGACATCTCCTCCAGCGCCTTCACGTAGGCCTGGGCGTTCTTCGGCAGCTCGGCGAAGGTCTTCGCCTTGCTGATGTCCTCGGTCCAGCCCGGCAGCGTCTCGTAGATCGGCTTGGCGTGGTGGAAGTCGGACTGGTTGTACGGGAGTTCCTCGACCCGGCGGCCGTCGATCTCGTACGCGACGCAGACCGGGATCTGCTCCCAGCCGGTCAGCACGTCGAGCTTGGTGAGGAAGAAGTCGGTGAGGCCGTTGACCCGGGTCGCGTAGCGCGCGATGACGGCGTCGAACCAGCCGCAGCGCCGGTCGCGGCCGGTGGTGACGCCCCGCTCGCCGCCGATGCGGCGCAGCGCCTCGCCGTCCTCGTCGAGCAGCTCGGTCGGGAACGGGCCGGAGCCGACGCGGGTGGTGTAGGCCTTGAGGATGCCGATGACCCGGTCGATCTTGGTCGGGCCGATGCCGGCGCCGGTGCAGGCGCCGCCCGCGGTCGGGTTCGACGAGGTCACGAAGGGGTACGTGCCGTGGTCGACGTCCAGCAGGGTGCCCTGGCCGCCCTCCAGCAGGACGACCTTGTTCGCCTTGAGGGCCTCGTCCAGGACGAGGGTGGTGTCGGCGAGGAAGGGCTTGATCTTCTCCGCGTAGCCCAGGTACTCCTCGACCACCAGGTCGGCCGGGATGGCCCGGCGGTTGTAGAGCTTGACCAGGATCTGGTTCTTGTCGTGCAGCGCCGCCTCGATCTTCTGGCGCAGGATCGACTCGTCGAACAGGTCCTGGACCCGGATGCCGACGCGGTTGATCTTGTCCGCGTAGGTCGGGCCGATGCCGCGGCCGGTGGTGCCGATCCGCCGCTTGCCGAGGAAGCGCTCGGCGACCTTGTCGATGGTCCGGTGGTACGGGGTGATCAGGTGGGCGTTGCCCGAGACCAGCAGCTTCGAGGTGTCGATGCCGCGCTCGTTGAGGCCGTTGAGCTCGGAGAGCAGCACGCCCGGGTCGATCACGACGCCGTTGCCGATGACCGGAGTCACGTTCGGGCTGAGGATGCCGGAGGGGAGCAGGTGCAGGGCGTACTTCTGGTCGCCGATGACCACCGTGTGACCGGCGTTGTTGCCGCCCTGGTAGCGGACGACGTAGTCGACGGAGCCGCCGAGGAGGTCGGTGGCCTTCCCCTTGCCCTCGTCCCCCCACTGAGCGCCAACGAGCACGAGTGCCGGCACAGGCGTACACCCCTTCCGGTTGGGGCATCCTGCGTAGGCCGCAGTCTGCCCCGAGATAGACGAAGCCCCTGGCGCAATGGCGCAAGGGGCTCTTGCACCGAGAGATTACCTGAGGAAGGACCGGTCGTGTCGTCCCTGTCCACGCCTGCTACCGGCGGTCCCGAGCCCCTTCTGCTGCTGCTCGACCCGGTGGCCCGGCAGACCGACGGGGAGTCGGTGAGGATCGCGAAGGACGTGTTGTGCGGGGGCGCGGACGTCAAGGTGGCCTATCCGGAGAGCCCGTTCGAACTCGACCGGATGCTTTCGCACCGGGGTCGGCGGAGACCGGTGGTGATCGGTTCCGACCTGGCGCTGCAGCGGGTGCTGCAGGCCCTGCACCGGCAGCGTGAGCTGGGTGCCGATCCGGTGGGGATGGTTCCGGTCGGCCGGGCGGAGGAGCTGGCGACGGCCCGCGCGCTCGGCGTGCCGGGGGAGCCGGTGCGGGCGGCGCGGGCGGTGCTGTCGGGCGCGCCGCGCACCTTCGACCTGCTGGTGGACGACGGCGGCGGGGTGGCCCTGGGCGGGGTGCGGATCATCGGTGGCGGCGGGCGCCGGCCGGGGGGCCGTCCAGGTGGCTGGCGTTCGCTATGGGCGAAATTGGCTGCGGCCGAGCAGGCGAACGCACTCACCCCGGAGCCCGTCGACCACAGCGCCCGGGTCCGGGTCGAGGCGGACGGCCGGCTGCTGGCCGACGTGCACCGCCCCGTCCGGCTGGTGCAGGTCTTCCTCCCGGGCGCCGGGGACGCGGCCGGCGCGGGCGTGCTGGAGGTGGTGGTCCGCGGCCCGGGCGCGCTGGTGCGGGCGCGGGCCGCGAGCGTCTCGGTGGTCGGCCGGGGCTTCGGCTACGAGGCGGACGGCCACCCGGTGGGCCCGGTCCGAGCCCGCACCTGGACGGTTCACCCGGGCGCCTGGGGCCTGCTGCTGCCCGCGGCGTGACCGCCGGGTGAACGACGGGTGAGCAGGCTCACGTTCGGGGCCGCCCGCCGATCACCGGTCCGCACACGGAAAGCCCCAACGGGCGCGAACCACAAGGCCAACCGCCGTCCGCCGGAATTCCCCCACCCGAATTCCCGGCCCCGTAAGGGGTTTTGTCTACGCGCGTTACTCCGTGATCCCGGTCCGAACCGGACCTCCCGGGTTCCGGAAGCCCTGGTCAACTGCCCTAGACTCGAAGGCGTGCCACGTGGTGACGGAAGACTCAACCACGATCTTCTTCCCGGTGAGAAAGGCCCCCAGGACGCTTGCGGCGTCTTCGGTGTCTGGGCTCCCGGCGAGGAGGTCGCCAAGCTCACGTTCTTCGGCCTTTACGCCCTGCAGCACCGCGGTCAGGAATCCGCGGGCATCGCAGTGAGCAACGGCTCCCAGATTCTCGTCTTCAAGGACATGGGGCTCGTCTCCCAGGTCTTCGACGAGGCCTCGCTGGGGTCGTTGCACGGGCATATCGCCGTCGGACACGCCCGCTACTCGACCACCGGTTCCTCGGTCTGGGAGAACGCCCAGCCGACCTTCCGGGCGACCGTGCACGGTTCGCTGGCCCTCGGGCACAACGGAAACCTGGTGAACACCGCCGAACTGGCGGCCATGGTCGCCGAACTGCCCGGCGAGGAGCACGTATCGCGCTCCGGCCGGACCGCCGCGACCAACGACACCGACCTGGTGACCGCCCTGCTGGCCGGCCACCCGGACCTCTCCATCGAGGAGACGGCCAAGGTCGTGCTGCCCAAGGTCAAGGGCGCGTTCTCGCTCGTCTTCATGGACGAGCACACCCTCTACGCCGCCCGCGACCCCCAGGGCATCCGCCCGCTGGTGCTCGGCCGGCTGGAGCGCGGCTGGGTGGTCGCATCCGAGACGGCGGCGCTGGACATCTGCGGCGCCTCCTTCATCCGCGAGGTCGAGCCGGGCGAGCTGATCGCCATCGACGAGAACGGCATGCGCAGCTCGCGGTTCGCCGAGGCCAAGCCCAAGGGCTGTGTCTTCGAGTACGTCTACCTGGCCCGCCCCGACACCTCCATCGCCGGCCGCAACGTGCACCTCTCCCGGGTGGAGATGGGCCGCCGGCTGGCCAAGGAGGCGCCCGTCGAGGCCGACCTGGTGATAGCCACTCCCGAGTCCGGCACCCCCGCCGCGATCGGCTACGCCGAGGCCAGCGGCATCCCGTACGGCTCCGGCCTGGTGAAGAACGCCTACGTGGGCCGCACCTTCATCCAGCCCAGCCAGACGATCCGCCAGCTCGGCATCCGGCTCAAGCTGAACCCGCTGCGCGAGGTCATCGCCGGCAAGCGCCTGGTGGTCGTGGACGACTCGATCGTCCGCGGCAACACCCAGCGCGCGCTGGTGAAGATGCTCCGCGAGGCTGGCGCCGCCGAGGTGCACATCCGGATCTCCTCGCCGCCGGTGAAGTGGCCCTGCTTCTTCGGCATCGACTTCGCCACCCGCGCGGAGCTGATCGCCAACGGCATGACCATCGAGGAGATCGGCCGCACCCTCGGGGCCGACTCGCTCTCCTACATCTCGATCGACGGCATGATCGAGGCCACCAAGCAGCCCAAGGACAAGCTCTGCCGGGCCTGCTTCGACGGCGAGTACCCGATGGAGCTGCCGGACCCGGCGCTGCTCGGCAAGCTCCTGCTGGAGGCCGAGATCAAGGGCGGCCGGCAGCAGCCCGCCGTCCGCGGCAAGCCGACCAGCGGCAGCGACCTGGACGGCGTCCAGTCGCTGCTCGGCGGGGCGGGCGCGGCCGACGCGCTGCGCCGCCCGTAGGAACGCACGGTGGGGTCCCGCGAACCGGGGCCCCTCCGCCGTTCCACCCCCTTGCTGTAACGAACCGCCCCCACCCTGACCCGAAAGGGCCGCACGCAGTGACCACGAACCAGAACGGTGCCACCTACGCCGCCGCCGGTGTCGACATCGAGGCGGGCGACCGCGCCGTCGAGCTGATGAAGCAGTGGGTGAAGAAGGCCAACCGCCCCGAGGTGGTCGGCGGTCTCGGCGGCTTCGCCGGCCTCTTCGACGTGTCCGCCTTCAAGAACTACGAGCGGCCGCTGCTGGCTTCGGCCACCGACGGCGTGGGGACCAAGGTGGCCATCGCGGCCGCCATGGACAAGCACGACACGATCGGCCACGACCTGGTCGGCATGGTCGTGGACGACATCGTGGTGTGCGGCGCCGAGCCGCTGTTCATGACCGACTACATCTGCGTCGGCAAGGTCGTCCCGGAGCGGGTCGCCTCGATCGTCAAGGGCATCGCCGAGGGCTGCGCGCTGGCCGGCTGCGCCCTGGTGGGCGGCGAGACCGCCGAGCACCCGGGCCTGCTCGGCCCGGACGAGTACGACGTCGCGGGCGCCGGCACCGGTGTGGTCGAGGCCGACGCGCTGCTGGGCTCCGAGCGGGTCCGGGCCGGCGACGTGGTGATCGCGATGGCCGCCTCCGGCCTGCACTCCAACGGCTACTCGCTGGTCCGCCACGTGCTGCTGAACGAGGCCGGCTGGAAGCTGGACCGCAAGGTCGAGGAGTTCGGTCGCACCCTCGGCGAGGAGCTGCTGGAGCCGACCCGGATCTACTCGCTGGACTGCCTGGCGCTCACCCGCGCGACCGAGGTGCACGCCTTCTCGCACGTCACCGGCGGCGGCCTGGCGGCCAACCTGGCCCGGGTGGTCCCGGACGGCCTGCACGCCCGCCTGGACCGCGGCACCTGGACCCCGCTGCCGGTCTTCCGGACCGTCGCCGAGGTCGGCCGGGTGGCCACCCTGGAGCTGGAGAAGACGCTCAACATGGGCGTCGGCATGGTCGCCGTCGTCCCGCCGCACTCGGTGGACGCGGTGCTGTCGATCCTGGAGGACCGCGGCGTCGAGGCCTGGCTGCTCGGCGACATCGTGGAGCGCACCGACGAGCACGAGGCCGGCGCGGCCCTGTACAACGCCTACGAGGGCTTCACCGCGGGCTGACCGGCCCGCGGACGCGAGAGGGCCCCTCCGGCGCACCGGAGGGGCCCTCTCGCACGTCCTGGGCGTTCACGGCGGCCGGCCGGCCGGCCGGTCCGGAACGGCGCGCAAGCCGTCCGGGCCCCGCCCGCCCGTGGGAACGCCGAAGACCGGTCCGGCGCCCAGGGGCGCCAGGACCGGTCCGGCGAAGCTGCGGTTACGAGCGGCGGGAGGCCTGCGACGGCCCGGTGCCCGGCCCGGTGTCGTCCTCGTCGTCGAGGTCGGCGTAGCGGGCGGCGTACTCCGCGTACGGGTCGTCGTCCTCTTCCTCCTCGATCGGCTCGGGGTCGATCGAAGCGGTGGACGGCGATACGCCCAGCTCGTTGGACAGACGGTTAGCGTCGAACCCGCCGCTGTTGTACTTCAGCTCGCGGGCGACCTTCGTCTGCTTGGCCTTGGCCCGGCCGCGCCCCATGGGTCGACCCCCTCAACGATGGGGCTCACGGCCCCGAGTCTGACACGTGTTCATGATCAGGTCCGGCCTGCCCGAATGGGAGGACCGTCCCTTGGAGCATTAACGGTACCTGTTTCCGCCGCTGGACGGTACGTCGTCGGTGTGACGTGGCGCGCACCGACTGCACCCGCGACCAGGTCTTCCCAGGTCAGGGGAGGTTTTGCGGCGTTTTGCACGCTGTCCGGAGGTGTTCGTGGTCCGTCGTTCCAGGACTGATTATCCCCCCAAGGGGGACCTCGGATCACCCGTTCGGGCGGAGAAGTGAGAATCCGGTTCCACATCGTGATGCGCGGGGGGCCGGAGGTGACGGCCCCCCGCGCACCGGGGTCAGCGGAGCGACCGCGATCAGCCGCGGCGGCTGCCCGGCAGCAGCACCGTGCGCAGGGCGCTGATCTCGCGCATCCGCTTCTCGGCCAGGCGGTCGGCGGCGACCGCCGGCGGGATGCCGTCGGAGGCGGCCCGGGTGAAGATCTCCAGGGTGGTGTCGAAGATCTTGGTGGCCTTGTTCTTGGCCCGCTCGAAGTTGAAGCCGTCGATCTCGTCGGCGACCTGGATCACGCCGCCGGAGTTCACCAGGTAGTCGGGGGCGTAGAGGATGCCGCGGTCGGCCAGGTCCTTCTCGACGCCCGGGTGGGCCAGCTGGTTGTTGGCCGCGCCGCAGACGATCGAGGTGCCGGACTCGCCGAGCGCCGCGACCACGGGGTCGGTCAGCGCGCCGCCGAGGGCGCAGGGGGCGTAGACGTCCAGCTTGGCCTGGAGCAGGGCGGTGGTGTCGGCGACCACCTCCACCTCCGGGTGGGCGGCGCGCACCCGGTTGACGGCGGCCTCGAAGGGGTCGGTGACGACGACGGTGGCGCCGTCCGCGACCAGGTGGCCGACCAGGTAGTGGCCGACCTTGCCGACGCCCGCGACGCCGACCCGCTTGCCGCGCAGGGTGGGCTGGCCCCAGCGGGCCTGGGCGCTGGCGCGCATGCCCTGGAAGACGCCGAAGGCGGTGAGGATGGACGAGTCGCCGGCGCCGCCGTTCTCGGGCGAGCGGCCGGTCACGAACTCGGTCTCGCGCGCGATGACGTCCATGTCCTGGACGTAGGTGCCCACGTCGCAGGCGGTGATGTACCGGCCGCGCAGCGACTCCACGAAGCGGCCGTAGGCCCGGAGCATCGCCTCGTTCTTGTCCTTGTTCGGGTCGCCGATGATGACGGCCTTGCCGCCGCCGAGGTCGAGCCCGGCCAGCGCGTTCTTGTAGGACATGCCGCGGGACAGGTTCAGCGCGTCCTCCAGGGCCGCCTCCTCGGAGGCGTACGGGAAGAAGCGGGTGCCGCCGAGGGCGGGGCCGAGTGCGGTGGAGTGGATGGCGATGATCGCCTTGAGCCCGGAGCTGCGGTCGTGGCAGAGGACGACCTGCTCGTGGCCGTCGCCGGGGGCGCCGTCCTGCTCGGTGCGGAAGATCCTGCTGAGCACGCCGGGTGCGGGGTGCGTGGCGGGGGTCTGTACGTCGGTCACTGTGGTGACTCCAGTATCGCGGGCCCGCTGCTGTGGTGCGGGCGTCTGGGGCGAAGCGTAGTCGCGCCGGAGCCGCCGATCAGCCGTCTTGTCCGAGCTTGTGCCGGTTGTCCGAAGGATGAGACGGGAAGGGCCCCGCGGTGCGGGCGCGAACGGTTCGGGGTCGCGCCCTCCCGGGCCCGCGCGGCTCGTGCGACGATGCAGGACGTGACCGTCGTACGTACTTCCGTACTGCCGCCCTACGCCGCCCACCTGCGGGTCTACGAGCCGCTGGCGGCCTATCCGGAGCCCGAGCGGGCACGCTGGCAGGCCTACGCGGCCGAGCACGGGCCGGACGCGGCGGTGGCGGAGCAGTCGGTCGCGGAGGCGGCGCTGGAGGAGCAGCGGGAGGCCCTGGCGGAGCTGGCCGCCCGCACGCCCCGGGCGCTGCCGGAGCAGGAGAGCGGGCGGGCGTACCTGCGCACCGTCGACGGCGTACTGTACGTGTGCCCGTGGGCGACCAGGCTGCGCAGTTGGCAGGCGCTGGAGGAGCTGCGGGCGGGGGCTCCGGTGGCGCTGCTGGACACCGCGCTGCCGCCGGTGACCCGGGCGGCCGCCGAGGCGGACCGGGAGCGCTGGCGGGCCGGGCACCCGGACGCCCGGCCGTGGATCCTCACCAGCCGGTGGGAGGTGCCGGTGCGCTGGTTCCTGCCGTTCGGGGACGAGGACCGGTGCTTCGTTCCGGGGGGAGCGGGCACCGGAGGGGGAGGACGGGAAGAGGAGGGGGAGCGGGGCAGGCCGGCGGCGCTGTTCTACCTGGTGCCGATGGCCCAGGCCCGGCGCCGGGTGGCGCGGGCCTACCGGGCGCTGCGCGAGGCGGCGCCGGACGGGGAGCTGGTGCGCGGGGCGGAGCAGGTCGGGCGCTGGCTGGAGGAGTTCCACCCGCGTTCGCTGGTGGAGTTGGACTACGGGGGTCTGGTGCATCTGCTGGGACCGGAACGGCTGTTGGCGGACCGTTCGGCGGGGGAGCTGGAGGAGGGGCTGCGCGCCCTGCGGGCCGGGGACACCGACGGCGCGCTCCGCGCGTACGGGGAACTGACGGGGCGGTGGCGGCGGGTGCTGGCGTTGCGGCACGCGAACTGACGTCCGACCGCCCGTGTATGACTGTCAGAGGTCTTTGGTCCGCGGCGGCGCCGACCAAGGTCCCGGTTCGGGTCAATAGCTGTCGAACGTGACACTACTCACCGTTGACGCGAACTTACCCCTATGTGCAAAAATGGGACAACCAGCCCAACTTCACGTGAGCATGCCCACTTTTGGGTGGTTCTGGAGTCGATGCGTGCTTTGCGGGGAAACGGAGGGTCTGGTCCCCTCGTAACCGGACGTCACTGTCGAGTGACTGTCCGTTATGGGGTGGTCCATCGCCATCCGTCGGCCTTGAACCCGTGAGGGGTCAATTTTGGCGGTTTGGTCGATAGGGCTGGACGGATGGTGTAGTTGTAGACACCAGGACAAGCCGTTCGTCCTATAACCGACTCGGCCCGTCTATGCCATTTCGGGCATCGCGGGCCAAGGTGCAGAATTTGAAGGATAGAACCGCCCTGGTTCGGTTCTCCCGAGGAGGCCGCTCATGACCGCTCGTACCCCTGATGCTGAACCGCTGCTGACGCCGGCGGAAGTTGCCACCATGTTCCGCGTTGACCCGAAGACGGTCACCCGCTGGGCCAAGGCGGGCAAGCTGACGTCGATCCGCACGCTCGGTGGTCACCGTCGTTACCGTGAGGCGGAGGTGCGCGCACTGCTGGCCGGGATTCCCGCTCAGCGCACTGAGGCCTGATAGGCCAAAGGCTCTTTCGAAGGGGCTGCTAACCGGACTCCGCCGGGTCCGGTCGGCAGCCCCTTTGTCATGCCTGTCGACGCTCGGAATGTTTAACTCCGGATAACGATTTGGTGCTCATGGGGTGGGGGGGATTTACAGTGAATAGAAGTACAATTTTACATATTAAATTAGTGCCGTACGGAACGGGGCGTTTCGGGGCTGATTCCCGAGGGGTTCGGGTGACGACGGTCACACGGGCCGTCACTTGTGGCCCGGGCCTGGTTCGGGGTAACGGACGGACGGTCAAAAGCAAGAGGCCCGGAACCTGACGGTTCCGGGCCTCTCGCACTGCGGCGATCCCGACGGGACTTGAACCCGCGACCTCCACCTTGACAGGGTGGCGAGCTAACCAACTGCTCCACGGGACCAGAGTTTTCTGATCTCGTTCACTCGCTTGCCGCGCTGCGAACAAGACAGACTGTAGCCCATGGTGGGCCCCCAGGTCGAACTGGCTCCTGAAGGCCCACCGCGCACCCGCAGCTCAGGGCGCCGCCGGGGTCACAGGGACGCCCGGGCGGCCTCCATCGCCTTCATGATCCGCTTCTCCGAGACCGGGCTCGGCGTGCCCAGCCCCTGGGCGAAGAAGCTGACCCGCAGCTCCTCGATCATCCAGCGGATCGCCCGCACCTCCGCCGAGGGCTGCCGCCCGGCCGGCACCGCCGCCAGCAGCTCCCCGTACGCCTGCTGGACCTGCTGGACCTTCAGCAGCTGCTGGGCGTCCCGCTGGGGGTGGTTGGGCAGCGCCTCCAGCCGGCGGTCCACTGCCAGCAGGTAGCGCTTGAGGTCGGGCAGCCGCTGCCAGCCGGTGGCGGTCACGAAGCCCGGGTGCACCAGCGAGGCCAGGTGCAGCCGGACGTCGTTCACGGCGTTCAGCAGCACCGGGCTGCTCACCGCCTTCAGCCGGGTCGACGCCTTGTGGAAGGCGATCAGCGCGGTGGCCGTCTTCAGCGTGGTGTCCGCGGAGAGGTCGTAGAGGTCCGCCCGCACCTTGTCGTGCAGCTTGCCGAAGGCAGCCTCGTCCCAGGCCGGGCCGCCGGCCAGGGCCATCAGCCGGTCCGTCGCGGCGGCGATCACGTCCTCGAACAGGGCGGCGATCGAGCCGTGCGGGCTGTGCGAGAGCGCCAGCTTCGCCTGGTTGCCCAGCCGGCCCTGGATCGACTTGGCCGGGGAGGTGGTGGTCAGCATCAGCAGCCGGCGCGTCCCCTCCCACATCGCCCGCTCCTGGGCCTCCGGGGTGTCGAACAGCTTCACGCCCACCGAGGCGCCCTCGTCCACCAGGGCCGGGTAGGCGCGCAGCGAGTGGCCGCGGGAGCGCTGCTCGAAGGTGCGCTGGAGCACCGGCAGACCGGCCGGCCAGGCGGTCAGCCCGCCCTGCTCGATGCCCTGGCCGGAGGCCGCCGAGGAGAGCGTCTCCTTCAGCTTGGGCTTGAGCTTCAGCCGCAGCTCCTCCAGGTCCTTGGACTCGGCCAGCCGGCGCTTGCCGTCCACCACCCGGAAGGTCACCTTGAGGTGCTCCGGCACCCGCTCGTCGTCCCAGGCCTCCGGCGGCACGGTGACGGCCGTCAGGCGCTTCAGGGCGTGCTCCAAGGCCGGCAGCAGTGGCTCCCGGCGGTCCTTCACCGCCCGCAGCGCCGCCTTGGCGAAGTCCGGGGCCGGCACGAAGTTGCGCCGGATCGCCTTGGGCAGCGACTTGATGTACGCGGTGACCAGCTCCTCCCGGAGCCCCGGGATCTGCCAGTCGAAGCCCTCCGCGGTGACCTGGTTGAGCACCGGCAGCGGGATGTGGACGGTCACGCCGTCCGCGTCGCTGCCCGGCTCGAACTGGTAGGTCAGCTTGAAGCGGAGCTTGCCCTGCTGCCAGTGGTCCGGGTAGTCGGCCTCGGTGACGCCGTCCGCGGCGTCGTTGATCAGCATCGACTTCTCGAAGTTCAGCAGGTCCGGCTGCTCGTACCGGGCCTTCTTCCACCAGGAGTCGAAGTGCCGGGTGGAGACGATCTCCTCCGGCAGCCGGGCGTCGTAGAAGTCGAACAGGGTCTGGTCGTCCACCAGGATGTCCCGGCGGCGGGCCCGGTTCTCCAGCTCCTCGACCTCGCCGAGCAGCTTGCGGTTCTCGGCGAAGAACCTGTGGTGGGTCTCCCAGTCGCCCTCGACCAGCGCGTTGCGGATGAACAGCTCGCGGCAGAGCTCGGCGTCGATCTTCCCGTAGTTGACCTTGCGCTGGGCGACGATCGGCATCCCGTAGAGGGTCACCTTCTCGTACGCCAGCACCGCGCCGGCCTTCTTCTCCCAGTGCGGCTCGCTGTAGCTGCGCTTGATCAGGTGCCCGGCCAGCGGCTCGACCCACTCGGGTTCGATCTTCGCGTTGATCCGCGCCCACAGCCGGGAGGTCTCCACCAGCTCGGCCGACATCACCCAGCGCGGCGGCTTCTTGAACAGGCCGGAGCCCGGGAACACCGCGAAGCGGGCGCCGCGGGCACCGCCGTACTCGCGCTTCTCCACGTCGAACAGGCCGATGTGGGAGAGCAGTCCGGCCAGCAGCGACTGGTGGATCCGGTCCGCGTCCGGTTCGGCGTCCGGATGCGGCTCTTCGATCGTGACGCCCAACTGCTTGGCCACGGTGCGCAGCTGGGTGTAGACGTCCTGCCACTCCCGTATCCGCAGGTAGTTGAGGAACTCCGACTTGCACATCCGGCGGAAGGCCGAGGAGGACAGCTCCTTCTGCTGCTCCCGGACGTAGCGCCACATCGCCAGGTAGGAGAGGAAGTCGGAGGTCTCCGAGGTGAACCGGCGGTGCCGTTCGTCGGCGGCCTGGCGTTTCTCGGCGGGGCGCTCGCGCGGGTCCTGGATGGACAGCGCGGCGGCGATCACCATGACGTCGCGCACACAGCCGTTCTTGTCCGCCTCCAGCACCATCCGGGCCATCCGCGGGTCCACCGGGAGCTGGGCGAGCTTGCGGCCGAGCCCGGTCAGCCGCTTGCGCGGGTCCTTCTCCTCCGGGTCGAGCGCGCCCAGCTCGTGCAGCAGGTGCACGCCGTCCTTGATGTTGCGGGAGTCCGGCGGGTCCAGGAACGGGAAGGCGGCGATGTCGCCCAGGCCGGCCGCGGTCATCTGGAGGATCACCGAGGCCAGGTTGGTGCGCAGGATCTCCGCGTCGGTGAACTCCGGGCGGGAGAGGAAGTCCTCCTCCGAGTACAACCGGATGCAGATGCCGTCCGAGGTGCGGCCGCAGCGGCCCTTGCGCTGGTTGGCGCTGGCCTGGCTGATCGCCTCGATCGGCAGCCGCTGCACCTTGGTGCGGTGGCTGTAGCGGGAGATCCGGGCGGTGCCCGGGTCGATCACGTACTTGATGCCGGGGACGGTCAGCGAGGTCTCGGCCACGTTGGTGGCCAGCACGATCCGGCGGCTGTTGGAGCGCTGGAACACCCGGTGCTGCTCGGCCGAGCTGAGCCGGGCGTACAGCGGCAGGATCTCGGTGCTCCGGAGCTTCAGCTTGGTGAGGGCGTCGGCGGTGTCGCGGATCTCGCGCTCGCCGGAGAGGAAGACCAGGATGTCGCCCGGGCCCTCGTCCTGCAGCTCCTGGGCGGCCTCGCAGATCGCCTGGATCTGGTCGCGGTCGCGGTCGTTCTCGTCCTGCTCGTCGTCGCCCTCGTCGACGACCGGGCGGTAGCGGACCTCCACCGGGTAGGTGCGGCCGGAGACCTCGATGACCGGGGCGTCGCCGAAGTGCCGGGCGAAGCGCTCCGGGTCGATGGTCGCGGAGGTGATCACGACCTTGAGGTCGGGGCGGCGGGGGAGCAGCTGCTTGAGGTAGCCGAGCAGGAAGTCGATGTTGAGGCTGCGCTCGTGCGCCTCGTCGATGATCAGGGTGTCGTACTGGCGCAGGTCCCGGTCGGTCTGGATCTCCGCCAGCAGGATGCCGTCCGTCATCAGCTTGACCAGGGTGTCCTGGCCGACCTGGTCGGTGAACCGGACCTTCCAGCCGACCGCCTCGCCGAGCGGGGTGTCCAGCTCCTCCGCGACCCGCTCCGCCACTGTACGGGCGGCGATCCGGCGCGGCTGGGTGTGGCCGACCAGACCTCGGACGCCGCGGCCCAGCTCCAGGCAGATCTTCGGGATCTGGGTGGTCTTGCCGGAACCGGTCTCACCGGCGACGATCACCACCTGGTGGTCCCGGATCGCCGCCAGGATGTCGTCCTTCTTCTGGCTGACCGGCAGCTCGGCGGGATACGTGATCTTCGGTACGGCGCCCCGGCGCTGCGCGACCAGCAGCTCGGCACGGTCGATGTCGGCGGCGATCTCGGCGGCGACCTTCTGCCGGGCCTCCGGCTTGCGGACCCTGCGGGCCCCCTCCAGCCGGCGCCCGATCCGCACCTCGTCGCGCAGGGTCAGCTCGGGAAGGCGGGCGGCCAGCTCACCGATTCCGGGACCCTCGGCGGGAACGGAGGCGGACTGGACTGCGGGAGAACTCACTGCGGGCATCCCTCTAGGTTCGCAAGGAGGCACGGTGGAGCGCACCTCGGTTTTCGAGCTCCTCCAGTGTCACAGCCGCCGGCGGCCGATCGCGAATGCCGGATCACGGACGCCGGGCAACGATCGGCGGGGGTTACGGACTCTGGAGGGCGAGGAGGTGCTCATGGGAGCCCAGAAGGCCGCCCGGGACGAAGAGTTCCGGGAGTTCACCGGCAGCGCGTGGTCACGGCTGCTGCGCACGGCGTACCTGCTCGCGGGGGACCGGCACGGCGCCGAGGACCTGGTCCAGCAGGCGCTGGAACGGGCCTACGTCCACTGGAACAAGGTCCGGGCGGCGGACGACCCGAACGCCTACGTACGCCGCATCCTGATCAACGAGCACGCCCGGCGGTTCCGGCGCAGACCCGCCGAGTACCTGGTCGAAGTCCTGCCCGACCGGCCCGCCCCGACCGGCCCCGACCCGGACGACCGGGCCGTGCTGCTCGCCGCGCTCTCCGCCCTGCCGCCGCGCCAGCGCGAGGCCGTCGTCCTGCGGTACTGGGAGGACCTCAGCGAGTCCCAGACCGCGGCGGCGATGGACTGCTCGGTCGGCACGGTGAAGAGCCAGGCCGCCAGGGGACTGGCCAAGCTGCGCGAAGCCTCCTCACTCCACGGACTGACCAGCATCGGAGGCAACAGATGAACACGCAGTCCATGCCCGAGGACGAGGACGTGCGGGCCGCCGAGGCCGCCGTCTCGTGGGAGCTGGGCGATCTGGCCGAGAGCGTCGAGACCGGACCGGTGCCGTACGAGCGGCTGGTCGCCGGCGGACGGCGGCGGCTGCGGCGCCGACGGCTGCTGACCGCGGTCGCGGTCGCGGCGATGGTCGTGGGGGTCGGCGGGGCGGGGGCCGCCTTCGGGGGGTACGGGCGCGGGGCGGGCGGTGCGGTGGTCGCCGTGGCCGCGTCGCCGTCCACGGCCGCTCCGGCGGCCTCGCCCGGGTCCTCGGCGCCGGTTCCGGGAGCGCCGTCCACCGGTGCCACCGCTACGGCGACGCCGTCCACGAGCCCTTCGGCCGGCCCGAGCGGGGCCCCGCGGGACCCGTTCACCCCGATGCGGGCCAGGATCGCCGGGGGCACCACCGTGAGCGGCCACACCTGGGAGGCCTGGGTCGCCGAGTGGCCGAGCCCGGCCACCGAGCAGGACGCCATCAAGCAGGACAAGCTGATGCAGGTCGAGCGCCTCGCGGCCGGCTCCGACCTGAAGTCGCTGATCCCCCGGGACAGCAAGGGCAACTGGGTCCCGCACTGCGACATCGCGAACCTCTACTACACCGTGGACGGCAAGCGGCAGCCGGACGACGTCCTGTACTCCCTCGCCGAGCCGCGCGGACCGTTCACCGGCGGGGTCGGCGGCCTGAGCGCCTCACTGGGCCTCAAGGACCGGGCCAGGACCGGTCTCCCGCCGGTCGTGATCGGCGCGGAACGGCCCGAGGTCGCGAAGATCGTGATCACCTGGGACACCGGTGACACCACCGAGCTGGCGCCGATCCCGGTCGGGGACTCCGTGCTCCACTGGTACGCCGTCATGGCGAAGCCCGGGGCCGGGGTGAAGAACTACACCGCGTACGGCGCGGACGGCTCGGTGGAACGCACCACCGACCAGTGGGTCCGCACCAACTGAGCGTGCCGGGCGGGGACGTGGTGGGGGCGGGGCGGGGCGGCTCCCCCAGTGCGTGGGTTCACGGGTGGAGGGCGGCCTCGTCGGCGTCCGGGAGCCAGTCCCGGGCCGGGTCGTACTCCAGCCATCGGCAGTGGGCCGCCTCGGCGGTGAACGCCCTCAGCAGGACGTCCAGTTGGCCGTCCCGGTCGGCGTCCCGGTCGGTCCGCCAGAGCAGCGACCAGGCGTACAGCGGGGTCGGGCCCACCAACGGCACGGTGCGGACGCCCGGACGGTCGGGCAGCGGGCCGTCGGCGGGGACGAGCGAGAAGCAGCCCGGATCGGCGGCCACCTGGTCGAGGAAGTGCTCCAGGCCCAGATTGGTCGAACCGACCCGGTCGGCGACACCGAACCGGGCGGCGAAACGGGTCAGGAAGTCCAGGCGGTCCACCGCCGCCGGGTAGCGCAGCACACTGCCGCGCAGCTCGGCCGGTGCCAGGGCGTCACGGCCCGCCAGCGGGTGGTCGACGCTCAGCAGGGCGTCCACCGGCTCCAGCCGGACCAGGCGGTGCGTCAGGCCCGCGTCGGCGCCGTCCGGGAGGGCGTGCACCCGGCCGAAGCCCGCGTCCGACTCCCCGCGCAGCAGCGCCGCCGCGACCGACGGCAGGTCGCGCCCGGGCACCGGCTCCACGTCCAGGCCCGGGGCGGCGTCCACCGCCTGGGCGAGGGTGCGCATCGGTGCGTACAGGTGGCCCCAGACGTCGATCCGCAACGGCCGCCCGGTCCCGCGGACGGCCGCCACCGCGAGGTCCCCCTGCGACAGCACCCGGCGGGCCGGCCCCAGGAACCGCGAACCCGCACCGGTCAGGCCCACGCCCCGGGGGTCCCGCTCCAACAGCCTCGTGCCGAGGGCCGCCTCGAGCCGGGCCACGCGCTTGGACAGGCCTTGCTGGCTGATGCCCAGGCGGGTGGCGGCGCGGCCGAAGTGCAGTTCTTCGGCGGTGACCACGAAGGCTCGTACCTGTCCCAGATCCAGATCCACGGGGGGCACCTTAGCGGGGGGTTCGGAGCGGTAGGGGGGTGCTGCGGGGGGCTGTTGTTGTGTGGGGGGCTTTCGGGAGGGTGGGTGGTTCCGGGGGCGGTTCCGGGGGTGGGTGCTCCGGGGGCTGGGTGATTTTCGGACCGCCGACCCTCATCGCGCGGGGTGCTCGTCGTTGGCGGTCTGAAAATCACCCGTCACGCCCCTCTCCGCACCCACCCCCTCCACCGCCCCCTCCCGCAGCGCGTCCCTCTCGCCTGGGGCGGGTGGGAGGTGGGGGTGGGGGAGGTAGGTGGGGGTGCGGGGGTGGGGGGTGGGTGCGGGAAGGGGTGGGGGTGCGGGGGTGTGTGGTGATCTCCCTCTGCACCGGCCCCTTTCGCAACGCGTCTCCTCTGCGCGGCGCCTCTCCACCGGCCCTTTCACAGCTTGTGCCTCTCGCCTGGGTGGGGGCGACAGCTGGTGGTTGTCGGTGGTCCTGGTCGGTTGTTGGACCGGTTGGTGGCGGGGGCGGTGGGGTGGGGGCATGGCGAGTGGAGGGAGTGCGGGGATGAAGGCGCTGGTGGCGACGGGGGACGCGGCGGAGCCGGTGCGGTTCGCGGAGGTGGAGCAGCCGCGGCCGGGGCCGGGTGAGGTGCTGGTGAAGGTGGAGGCGTTCTCGGTGAACCGGGGGGAGACCTTCCAGCTGGAGGCGCCCGGGGCCTGGTGGCGGCCGGGGAAGGACGTTGCCGGGCTGGTGGTGCAGGCCGCCGCCGACGGGTCGGGGCCCGCGGTGTGCCGGCGGGTGGTCGCCCACCCGCCGGCGGGTGGGTGGGCCGAGTACGTGTGCGTGCCCGCCGGTTCGCTGGCCGAGCTGCCGGACAGCCTGGACGCCGTGCGGGCCGCGGCGTTGCCGTTGGCCGGGCTGACCGCGTTGCGGTTGCTGCGCACGGTGGGGGCGGTGGCCGGGCGGCGGGTGCTGATGACCGGGGCGTCCGGAGGGGTGGGGCACTACTTCACCGAGCTGGCCGCGGCGGCGGGGGCCGAGCTGACGGTGGTCACCGCCTCGCCGGAGCGCGGCCGTCGGCTGGCGGAGCTGGGGGCGGCCGAGGTGGTGCACGACCTCGCGGAGGTGCGCGGCCCGTACGACCTGGTGCTGGAGTCCACCGGGGGTGCGAACCTGCCGGCGGCGCTGGCCCGGCTGGCCCGCCGCGGCACCCTGGTCTGGTTCGGCCAGGCCTCCCGGACGCCCGTCACGCTGGACTTCTTCGACTTCTTCAAGGGCCCCGAGTCGGCCACCCTGCGGCACTTCCACTACGCGGACTCGGACGTCCCGTACGGCGAGGACCTGGCCACCCTGGTGCGCCTGGCGGTGGCCGGTCGGCTGACCCCGGAGATCGGCCGGGTCGCGCCCTGGGCGGAGACCGCGACCGCCCTCACCGACCTGCGCGACCGCCGGATCCGCGGCAAAGCCGTGCTGACCGTCGCCTGAACCCTCCCTTCCGGAAAGGAACTCCTGCCGTGTCGTTCTTCGAAACCCCCGGTCTGCTGCCCGAGTTCGTCGAACTGGTCCGCCCGCGCGCCCACGGCGCCGGACTCGACCTCTACGAGTACGACCGGGCGACCGCCCCGCTGACCTCCCTGCTGGACTGGCCCGCCGCCTTCGGCGCCGTCGGTCGGCGGTACCTCGCCGAGGCCGGGCGCGCGGCCGCCGAGGGCCGTACGGTCACCGCCGGCACCGGCTACCGCCGCGCCGCCCGCTGGTTCCACGCCGCCGGACTGCTGCCGCACCCCGACCGGGCCGCCGCCGCCCGGCTCGCCGCCGAGGCCGACGACGCGATGCGGCGCTCGCTGGCGCTGCTGGAGCCGGACGCCCGGCGGGTCGAGGGCGAGGGCTTCGCGGGCTGGCTGCGCCGGCCGGCGGCGGACGGCGGTGCGGGTGTCCCGGTGGTGCTGGTGGTGCCGGGCATGGACTCGTCCAAGGAGGAGTTCCACCTGCTGACCGGGGCGCTGCTGGACCGCGGGGTCGCCGTGCTGGCGATGGACGGGCCGGGGCAGGGCGTCCTGGCGGCGGGGAGCGCGCCGGAGCCGGACTACCACCGGGTGGTGGGCCGGGCCCTGGACGCGCTGGCGGCCCACGAGGGCCTGGACCTCGCCAGCACCGCCGTGGTCGGCCTCAGCATGGGCGGCCACTACGCGGCGAAGGCGGCCGCCCACGAGCCGCGGCTACGGGCCGCCGTGACCGTCAGCGGCCCGTACCGGCTGGACTGGGACGCCCTGCCCCCGTTCGTCACCGAGACCCTGGTCCAGCGCTGCGGCGGCCCGGAGGCGGCCCGCGCCTTCGCCGACCGGCTCGACCTGACCGCCCTGGCCCCGACGATCACCCTCCCGCTGCTGGTGGTCGAGGGCGGCGAGGACCGGATCCCCGGCGTCACCAACGCCACCGTCCTCGCCGAGCACGCCCCGAACGCCGAACTGCTCCTCGTCCCCCACGGCAACCACCTGCTCGGCACCGCCCTCCCCGACTGGCTCCCCACCACCGCCGACTGGCTCACCGGCCGGCTGGCCTGACGGCCCGCCCAACTGCCCGGCGGGGTAATTGGGTTCGGGTACGCAGCAGGCCCCGGAGAGTGGACTCTCCGGGGCCTTCGCTGGTCGTGGCCAGGGCCGGGGACTGCCGTCGGCTACCCGATCGCGATCACCGTGGGGCCGGGCGGGGTCAGCGCTGGAGGGTGAGGACGCCGGGCCGCCACGGCAGTCGGTCATAGGAGCCGGTCGCGGTGGGGGACTTGCCCTGGTAGAGGAGTTGCAGGTGGCAGGGGTCGATGGTCATGGTCTGGTCGGGGTTGTCGCGGACCAGGTCGCCGTGGCTGATGTCGTCGGTCCAGGTGGCGCCGCTGTTGGCCTTGCCCGCGAAGGGGCTGTTCTCGCTGGCGGCCTGCGGGGTCCAGGAGCCGTTCAGGCTGGAGGCGGTGAACGAGCGGAAGTAGCGCTGCTCGTTGGCGCCGCGGGCCTCGACGATCATGAGGTACTGGTTCTGGCCCTTGACCTTGTAGACCTGCGGGGCCTCGAAGAGGTTCTTCTCCGAGTCGCTCATGACGGTGGTGTAGGAGGAGCCGAAGTTGCCCGGGAAGTTCCCGATGGGCATGCTCGCCCGGTAGATGCTGCCGTTGTCACCGGCGAAGAACAGGTACATGTTCTGGTCGTCGGCGATCAGGGTCTGGTCGATCGGGCCGGTGCCGGAGTTGGGGATGCTGCCGGTGAACAGCGGCTGCGGCGCGGACCAGCCGTTGGGGTTGGTCGGGTCGCTGGACGTGCGGTAGACGAACGGCCACTGGCCCCACTGGTAGGCCAGCACCCAGATGTTCTTCGGCGCGAAGTAGAACAGCGTCGGCGCCACCGCGGCCTGGCTCATCCCGGTCTGGGGGGCCGAGGCCATGTCCGACCAGTTCGTGAAGGGGCTGAACATCATCGAGCCGTACGAGGAGCCGTTCACGTTCGACGCGTAGACCAGGTGCTTGCCGTTGTACACCACGTCGGTGAAGTCCTTCACCGCGGCCCAGCCGTTCGCCGGCTGCGCCAGCGCGCCCGTCGAGGACCAGTGGTACGTCGACGGGAGGGTGCAGGTGCCGCCGCCCGTCGGCGCGGACGAGCCGAGGTTCCAGTGCTGGTTGGCGGCGCCCCAGGAGTCCCAGATCTGGACGGAGGTGCCGTTGGCGCTCTGGCCGCCGGGGAGTTCGAGTGCCCGGCCGCTGGCGACGTTGATCAGGGTGTAGGAGCCGTCGGCGTTGCGGTCGGCGCGCCAGTGCTGGTTGGCACCGCCGTTGGAGTCCCAGACCAGCGGCTTCGTGCCGTTGGCCGTCCGGCCGCCGGGCTCGTCGAGGACCCGGCCGCTGGCGAGGTTGGTGAACGTGTAGGAGCCGTCGCCGTTGCGGTCGGCGCGCCAGTGCTGGTTGGCCGCGTCGCCGTTGGCGTCCCACACCTGAAGCGGGGTGCCGTTGCCGTTCTGCCCGGCGGGCTCGTCCAGAACGCGTCCGCCGACCGCCGCGGAGAGCGAGTAGACGGTGCCGGAGTTGATACCCCCGCCCTGTGTGCCGCCGCCACCGCTGCTGCCGCCGAGGGCGGTGAGCGCTGCGGCGTAGGCGGGCTTCTTGTTGCCACCGGCGTCGAACAGCAGCGGGTTCTCACCGCCGCGCCACGAGTCGCTGTCGCGGATGCCCCACACCGAGATGCCCGTGCAGCGGGCGACGTTGAGGCAGTCCCGGACGGTGTCGGTGTACGCGCTCGCGGGGGCCTGGGCGATGTCGAGCTCGGTGATCTGGACGTCCACGCCGAGCGCGGCGAAGCTCGACAGCGTGGTCTGGAAGTTCGCGGGCGGGCCGCCCGCGCCGAAGTGGCTCTGGAACCCGACGCAGTCGATCGGCACGCCACGGGACTTGAAGTCCTTGACCATGCCGTAGACGCCCTGGGTCTTGGCGTCGGACCAGTTCTCGATGTTGTAGTCGTTGTAGCAGAGCTTCGCCCCGGGGTCGACGCGCCGGGCGGTGCGGAACGCCTCTTCGATGAAGCCGTTGCCCAGCACGTTCTGGAACACCGAGCTGCGGTGCTGGCCGCTGGGGCCGTCGGCGAAGGCCTCGTTCACCACGTCCCAGGCGTAGATCTTGCCCTTGTAGTGGGTCATCTCCTGCGTGATGTGGTTGTCCATGACGCTGCGCAGGGTGTTGGCGTCGTTGATCGAGCCGACCCAGCCGGGCAGCTGGGAGTGCCAGACCAGGGTGTGGCCGCGGATCTTCTGGCCGTGCGCGGCGGCATGGTCGACGATCGCGTCGGCGGGGCCGAAGTTGAACGAGCCCCGGGAGGGTTCGGTACTGTCCCACTTCATCTCGTTCTCGGGGGTTATCGCGTTGAACTCCCGGTCGAGGATGGTGGAGTACGTCGAGTCCGCGAGCCTGCCCGCGGCCACCGCCGTGCCGAAGTAGCGGCCGCTGCCGGCCGCCGCCGCGCCCAGCGTGGGCGGCGTGCCGGAGTTCGACGTGAACGCGGCCTGAGCCACCAGCGGCACGGCGGCACCCACGGCGGCGAAGGCAACGGCGGCGGCGAGCACGCGGCGGGTTGCCGGGCGGCGGCGATGAGCGCGGTTCTGATCTGGCAAAGGCTTGTCCTTCTGGCTCCGGGGGCCCGTCTCGGCCCCGATCTCCCGTCAGTTGCCGCCGCGTCCGGAAAGGTTGCCGCTCGGGAAGGAGAATTTCCGTCGAGCGGATGGGCACGGCCCCATCCCGTCGGGGCGAAGCCGGTCGCAGGCTCTGTGGGCGTGGCGCTGCTGCCGGAGCCCCCGTGTTCCCGCAGCCGTGGTCGTCCAGCACCCGGCCGGCGCTGCGGTTGACCAGCAGGTACCAGGGGCTCGTGTCCACGGCCACGGAGGCGCCCAGGACCGCCAGGCCGACAGCCGCCCGGAAACCCGGGCGCCGGTACGGCCGACGGGTGCGATGGGACGGACGGGCTCCGCGTCCGTGGCCGCCCACCCGATGCCACTGACGAGGCCCTCGGTCCAGAACCGCTGGAGTCGCGCGATCGCCTGGGCCTTGTCCGGCTCGGCGACCTGGCCCTCGGCGAGTCCGACGCGGTTGATCAGCAGGTGGACCGGGGCCGGGAACCGGTGACGTCCGCTGTGCCGTTGGCGTCAACAGACACAAGAATGCCCCCGAAGCGAGCTGCTTCGAGGGCATCGTGCCTGGTCAGACTATGTGGCCAGGGCCGGGGTCGAACCGGCGACCTTCCGCTTTTCAGGCCAAGCCGGGGCGGCGAGATGCCCCAGTTTGGGTGATTCTGCCGTCCGTGGACGGCTGCCGTCGGACGCCACCGTTCGGGTCGGTTGGCGTCAGCGTTGGCGTCAACCGGGAAGCAGTCCGAGGCATGCTGGCCGGTAGGACGGAGGCTCGGGGTGCCATGCGGGGCACCTCACCTATCGCCTGGTCATGCGATGGGTGAGGTGCCTCTACGAGTCCTTCTGCGAAAACAGCCAGGTCTCGAAATCGGACAGGAACTCACCCATCGCCCCGAGCGATGACGGGTCTGCCTCGTACTGGAACGACAGGTTGACCTCGTACAGCTTGTAGGCAGGCCGTGCGTCTCGCGCTGCTGCAGCGACGGCTGCGAGCGCGTGGACCGCGTCGTCGCGCCGCCCGGTCTCGACTGACTCGATGAGCTCGGGCCAGAGGTTGTCTCCGATGTGGTCGAAGAGCTCCATCAGGTGCAGGCCGGCCTTGTGGGCACGGTTACGGATGGCCTCCTGCTCGGCGCTCCGGTGGTCCTCGGCCCATCGGTCGTCCTGCTCGTCCGGTTCCGACCAGTCGGCCATTTCGTTCTGAAACTGGCGGTCGAGGTCCTCCTGGGTCAGCCGCGGGTGCTCGAAGGCAGGCGTTTCCCCAGCATTGAACAGCTCGATCGGCACCGTAAGATCGGGGGTGGGCGTGCCCTCCAGGAGCGCGGTCAGCAGCAAGACGGCGTCGATCTTGGGAAGGATCTCTGCGACGTCCACGAGGCCCCCGAGGGTTCCGACCGCCTGCTCGACAGCCGAGTAGTCGTGCTCGGCGATCTGGTTGTCAAGGTCGAAATGGAGGTCGAGGATCGCACTGCCGATGCCGCGAAGGTCGTCCAGATGTGCGTCGACCTCGGCCTCGATGCGTTCGAGGGTCTGTCGAAGTTCGCGAGCCTCGGCGGCCTGTTCCTCAAGCGCGGCTACCGCTTTGGCAATCTCACTCACACCGTGCCCCTTATCCCGTGAGGATCCGTCTCAACTTCCTGGACTGGCAACCCTATTACCAGCCGCGAACCTTGCGACCGTACTCGGTGTCGGGGTGCAGCAGGGCGTCGGCGACCCGACCGCCGGCGTCCTTGGCGCCGCCTCCGAAGTTCAGGACGCCGGCGGCATTCGCGCTGGCGGCGATGCCGTCCCAGAAGCGGGCGTCGCGTTCCCAGCGCACGGAGTCCAGCAGGGCGGTCAGCTGGTCCTCGGTGAGCTGCTGGCCGGAGGCGGCCCAGCTGGTGGCCTGGTGAGCGGCGACGCCGAGGCCGGCCAGCACGGCCGGGGCGGAAACGGCGCTGCGGGAGGCGAAGTGCGGGTAGAGCCGGGCGATGAGCCGCGAGAGCAGCGGAACGAGCTGCTGCTCGATGTGTTCGGTGGTGACGCCCGCGGGCAGGGCGTCCTCGTGCACGGTCGCGGACGACAGCCCGAGCCCGCGCCGCCCGTGCAGGCTGGTGATCACCAGCGCCCGGAGGGCGGAGAGAGTCACCACCTCTGGATCGGTCTTGGTCAGCTGCCGCTTGCGGGCCTGAACGAGCTTGGCGAAAGGAATGATCTTCCCGTCGTGCTCGATCTTGACGGTGCTCGCGACGCGGTGGGCGAGCTGGGTGCCGATGTCGCGCTGGTCCATGGACATGGCCAGGTTCTTGGCGACGGGGACGCCCTCGACGTTGCGGTCGTAGAAGATCTGCCGGGCGTCCTCGACGCTCAGGCCGAAGTACATCTCGAACGGCACCCGGACGGCGCTCAGCTTCTGGTAGGTGGTTCCGAAGCGCTCCGGGTTGTCGTACAGCTCGTGCCAAGCGGTGACCTGGGTCTCGCCGTCGATGGCAACGACGGGGGATCCCGGGAGGACGGTGACGGTACGGATGCCACTGCCGGGCACCAGCTCCTCGCTCACGGCTCCGGGGTGTCCGTCCAGCCACAGGGTGATGGGCGGGGTCGACCACGCGCAGCCGTGGTCACCGTTGATCCCGGAAGCGATGTAGGAGGCGTACGAGACGACGTTCCGGCCCTTCTGGGATGCCTTCAGCATCCGCTGAACCAGCGCGCGCACCTCGGCGTGCCGGCGCAGGGTGCCGGAGGCGTACTTCAGGGCCCTCGTGTCCTCCTCGGCCTTCGGGGAGGGCACGAGCTGCAAGAGGGTCGGCAGTGCCATCGTTCCGATCACCGCGTCCGGGCGGAACGGGGTCACGGTCAGCTGGATGCCCTCAACGGTGGCGGTCGGCATGGTCAGGCTCATGGGGCGCTTCCTCTCGGTGCGACAGGCGGTGGGGCACGGCGGCGATCCGCGGTGCTGGTCCGAACGACGAGCGGTGCGATCCGAGAGTGACGGTGCCAGCGCGACTCGAGCCATCTTTTGCTTGATAACCGGGGTTATCAGCTCATTAAGCGCGACGGTCGGTGGTGGCGTCCTAGAGTTGCCGCATCAGCGAACGGCTCAACTCGAGGCCGCTTCGTGACCAGCCGAGAGAGGAGATCAGCGCCATGTCCGCCGAGTCGCTAATGCCTGGCACCGCGAGGGTGAATGGCGGTGTGCTGCTGGTCTCCATGGCTGAGATCGCGGAACTGGCACAGGTCAAGCGGCCCGTGGTCTCCACCTGGCGCCGGAGATACGCCGACTTCCCCGCGCCTGCTGCCCAGAACGCCGGCTACCCCCTGTTCGATGGTCAGCAGGTGGTCGAGTGGCTCATCGCCGCCGGACTGGGCAACACCAGGCCAGGTCAGCTGCGTGCAGAGATCGTTCTCCACGGCATCGCCGCCCAGGCCGACCGAGCCGACCCCCTTCGCACCATCGAGACCCTCGGCGCCCTGCTGTGTCTGCGCCACCTGGACGAGCGGCCGGTCGCCGACGAAGCGACAGTGAGCAGGCCCGAGGAAGCCCCCACTGCCCTCATGCGCCGGGCCGAGCGTATGGACCCGGAGGATGAGTTCGTCCTTCGCGAGCTGCGGACGGCCGGCGCCGACATAGTCCCGCTCGCCCACCTCGCCGAATCCATCGTGGAGGCCGCCTACGGAGAGCGAGGAGCGCACGAGTGGCTGCTTGCCTCACGCTCCCGTCTCAGCCTGCCCGCCCTGACCGCCGATGCCTTGACCGCCGAGCTCCAAAGTCTCCTCGTCGATCTCACCGACCTGCGAGGCCGCCTCGACCGACAAGGCTCGGTCACGCTTGCCGATCCCCATGCCCGCGCGGGCGACCTGCTCGTCGCCCAGATCCGCGAGGCCGACGCGCCCGACGGCATCACGGCCATGGCAGCCGACCCGGACGAGCGGCTTGCCCGTATCGCCCGGCGCCGCCTGCTGCTGGCCGGCATCGACGAGTTCTCGCTCGACGTCCAGGTCGGTCATGCTCTCGAGGAGAGCTTCGCGGACCCTGACCTGATCGTCACTCAGCTTCCCTTTCAGCCCGGCGAAGACCGTTCGGTGCTCGCCGCTCTGGAGGGCATCGAGCGCGTCGCCGACCTGCTCGGTCCCGGTTGTACTGCCCTTGTTCTCGGCCCGGCTGACGCACTCGTCGACGCTCTGCCCGGCACAGCGGAGTCCCAGCTGCGCTCCGCCCTGCTGCGAAGCAAGGTCGTGGAGGCTGTGGTCGCCCTGCCCGGCGGCGTGCTGCCCTACCGGCCCGGCTACCGCGCGGCGCTGTGGGTGCTCACCCGCGGCCAGGTCTCGACGGCGGAGGGCAACGTGTTGCTCGCCGATATCAGTGCTGAGCCCCTCACTGAGGCGGTACGCATGCGGCTGGCCGAGGACATCCTTCTGTGGCGTGCCGAAGGCTTCCGTGCCCTCGACGGCCACGACCCTCGCTACGGTCGCGCGGTGCGCGTCGCTGAGCTGGACCATGCTTTCGGTGGCCCACTCACCCCGCCGGGTCCGCCTGCCTCTCAAATCCTGGCTCTTGCCGTCAGGGAGCGTCCCGCCCTCATCGCCGAGGCCGAGGGCCGCCTGGAGCGAGCTGCCAAGACAGGCCGATCGTACGACGACGAGTACGGCCCCTACCGGGGCGGCGTCGTTCGCCGCACCGGATCGCGTCCCCGCCGCACTACACTCGGCGCGTTGATCGCCGAGGACCGGGTCACCAAGATCAAAGGCCACCGCCTTGACCAGCGGCACTTGACCGGAGCCGGCCAAGGCGGCCACCACACTGTGCTCGGCCCCGAGGAGGTCACCGGACGAAGTGCTGTCGGGGCCCGGCGCATCGACCGGCTGGTTCTGGCGACGGCGTACGAGCAGGTCGCGCTCACCGAACCAGGTGATCTCGTCTACACACTGTCACCCGAACTCGGCTTGCTCATCGACCATGACGGGTTCAGCGTTGCCGCCTTTCCGGCGCGCGTGCTGCGCGTCAACCCGGACGCTGAACGCCCGCTGACACCACGCGTGTTGGCAGCCCTACTTGGAGTAGCCCGAGGTGCTGGCCGTAGCCCCAGCGCCGTACGCCCTGCCCACCGCATCGAGGACTACGAGTTCCCCGAGCTCGACCGCGACGACGTGGATCGCTTCGATGCGTTACTGGCTGAGATCGAGCGCCGAGAGCGGATGCTGCGGACACAGGCTGATGCGCTCGTCGAGGCACAGCGACTGACCATCGCGGGCCTGGCCGACGGCACCCTCACCTTTGGTGATACGCGGCCCTTGCCCCCGCGTTCCCTGCCAGACTGACCAACCGAACCACAGACCAGGAAGAAGGAACGATGCCCCCGCGCAAGCGAGCCACCGCAGCCCAGGGCGAACTGCCCGGCGTCTCCAGCACCAAGGAGATCCAGGACATCCTGTGGAAGGCTGCGGACAAGCTCCGCGGTTCCATGGACGCGGCCCAGTACAAGGAGTTCGTCCTGGGCCTGGTGTTCCTGAAGTACGTCTCCGATGCCTTCGCGGAGCGCCGCGCGGAACTTGCTGCCGACCCCGAGCTGGCAGAGATCCCCGAGCACCGGCGGGCCGCGTTCCTGGAGGAGAAGGACGAGTACACCGAGAAGAACGTCTTCTGGGTGCCGCCCACCGCCCGCTGGGGCTACATCGCGGAGAACGCGACCAGCGCGGAGGGCGGCGTCGGAAAGCTCCTCGACGATGCCATGGACGAGGTCATGAAGGCCAACAAAGCCCTCACCGGCGTCCTCCCGAAGATCTTCAACCGTGACAACGTCGACCGGAAGCGTCTGAAGGAACTCGTCGACCTCATCAGTGACGCCCGCTTCACCGGGCACGGCGACCGCCCGGCGCAGGACGTGCTCGGCGAGGTCTACGAGTATTTTTTGGAGAAGTTCGCGAGGGCTGAGGGCAAGCGCGCCGGAGAGTTCTACACCCCCGCTAGCGTGGTACGGCTGCTGGTCGAGGTGCTCGAACCGTACGAGGGGCGTGTCTACGACCCGGCCTGCGGCTCGGGCGGCATGTTCGTCCAGGCGGAGAAGTTCGTGCTGCGGCACCGAGGGCGCGACCACAGCCACGACATCGCCGTGTACGGCCAGGAGGCCAACGAGCGCACCTGGCGTTTGGCCAAGATGAACCTCGCCATCCACGGTATCGATCCCAAGGGCGTCGGTGACCGTTGGGCCGACACGTTCGCCGACGACAAACTGCCCGACCTCAAGGCCGACTTCATCATGGCCAACCCTCCGTTCAACATGTCCGACTGGGCACGTAGGACGGATGACCCGCGCTGGACGTACGGCGTCCCGCCGCAGTCCAACGCCAACTACGCCTGGCTCCAGCACATCGCGTCGAAGCTCGGGGACCGCGGCAGTGCCGGCGTCGTCCTCTCCAACGGCTCCATGTCCTCGAAGCAGTCCGGAGAGGGTGAGATCCGCGCCGCGCTCGTCGAGGCTGACCTGATCGCCTGCATGATCGCCCTCCCTGGCAACCTGTTCCGCACGACGGCCATCCCGGCCTGCCTGTGGTTCCTCACCAAGGACAAGACCCCGCAGGGCGCGAAGGCCCTGACCGACCGGCGAGGCGAGGTGCTGTTCATCGACGCCCGAGCGTTGGGCACCATGATCGACCGCACCGAGCGGATCCTCACCGATGAGGACCTGGACAAGATCTCGGACACGTATCACGCGTGGCGCGGCACCGATTCGGCGAAGAAGAAGGGTCTTTCGTACGAGGACGTACCCGGCTTCTGCTACAGCGCAACACTGCAGGAGATCGCCAAGCACGATCACATCCTGACTCCGGGGCGTTATGTCGGAGCGCCCGAGGTTGAAGACGACCCAGACGCCGAGCCGACGCTGGAGCGCATCGCACGCCTGACGAAAGAACTTTTCGCGCACCTCGACGAGTCCGCGCGGCTCGACACGGTGGTACGCGAGCAGCTGGGGAGGATCGATGGCTGAACGGATGATCACCTTCGCCGAGCTTGTCAAGAGCGGCGTTATGACTTTCGGCGATGGATATCGCACGAAGAAGGCAGAGCATGGGATGCCCGGACTCCCCATTCTGCGCGTTGCCGAAGTGGGCGACGGAGTGATTCGGCCGGAGTTTATGGATTACGTGAGTAGCTCTTATCGGGCCGCCATGGGGGTCAAGGTTTCCCGGCCTGGAGACGTAGTCCTAACTACTAAGGGAACCGTAGGTAGAGTTGCGATCATCCCGAGTGATGCGCCGGAATTTGTCTACAGTCCCCAGGTTTGTTTCTTTCGCATCGGCGAGGATTCAGGGCTTGAGGCCAGGTATTTGTACTATTGGTTCAAGAGTCCCGAATTTTGGGGGCAGGCCAGTTCTCGCAAAAGTCAGACCGACATGGCTGACTACTTGAATCTTGCAGACATTCGGTCGCTATCCATGACCCTGCCGGACCCTGCTCGACAGCGGAGTATTGCTGAACTTCTGGGGGTGCTGGACGATAAGATTGCGATCAATGAGTGCATTTCGACCAAGGTCCTCAATCTCGCCGACTCGCAATTCTCGCATATCGCCCGGGGAATTGAATTCGGCCCTGCAACCTTTGGTTCCATGGCCACGGTTGTTGGTGGCGGAACTCCCAGCACGAAGGAAGACGAGTACTGGGGAGGTGAAATCTCGTGGACGACCCCTTCGGACGTAACCGCACTTTCATCGCCTTATCTGTTTGAAACTGGAAGAACTATTACTTCTGCAGGCTTGAATAACTGCGCCTCCCAGCTCTATCCGGCGCAATCCATCTTTATGACCTCGCGTGCAACCATTGGCGCCTTCGCGCTTCCTCAAATGTCGGCTGCTGTAAATCAGGGATTTATTGTCGTGCTGCCGCCGAGCGAGGATTTGCGCTGGTGGTTGTTGCACGAGATGCGATCTCGCGTGGACGAGATGATCAGCCTGGCAAACGGATCGACTTTCCTGGAGCTAAGTCGGAAGAACTTCAAGGCGATGCCCGTGCGTCAGCCGAGCAATGAGATCCTTGCTGAGTTCGCGCGAGTCGCCGCTCCGCTGCACGCCAGGGCTGCTCAGGCGGCCGACGAGTCCCGCACCCTCGCCGCCCTGCGCGACACTCTGCTCCCCCAGCTCATTTCCGGCAAGCTGCGCGTTCGTGACGCGGAGCGGATCGTGGAGGACACTGTATGACCAGCGATAGTGCCAACCACGACGGCAAGATGTCCGAGTCTACCTGGGAGCACCTTGCTATTGAGGAACTCGCTGAGCTTGCGTGGCAGCCCGCGGCCGGCAAGGACATCGCCCCCGGTTCCGGGCACCGCAAGGACTGGGACGACCTGGTCATGCACGATGAGCTCAAGGCGGCGATCGAACGTCTGAACCCGGGCCTTCCATCGACTGCGGTCCGCGAGGCTCTCCGTATTGCGACCGACCCCGCGTCCCGTGAGGCATACCCGGAGAACAAGCAGGCGCACGCGTACCTCACCTCCGGTATCCGGCTCACATATATCGATGAATTCGGGGCCGAGCAGACGCCCACCGTGCGCCTGGTTAACTTCAACTCGCCGGATGCGAACACTTACCACGCCGTTACCCAGGTCACCCTGATGGACGGCGACCACCACCGTCGCTTCGACGCCGTGCTCTACGTCAACGGCCTCCCGCTCGCTGTGATCGAGCTAAAGAGCGCCGCGGCCGAGAACGCGACGCTCAAGGACGCGCACGCGCAACTTCAGACCTACGTCGCAGAGTTCCCGATCGCGTTCCGCTACAACGTCCTTTGCCTCGTTTCGGACGGGATCACCGCCAAGTACGGCACGGTCTTCACCCCGTACGAGCACTTCGCACCGTGGAACGTGGACGAGGACGGCGACCGCGTTGACACCAACGCCTCCGACTACGACGGCGTTGAGGCGCTGAGCCTCGCGCTCCACGGGCTGTTCAACCAGCCCCGCTTCCTTTCCCTCACCGCCAACTTCGTCAACTTCACCTCCACCGGCAAGCGGATCGCCAAGCCGCACCAGTACTTCGCGGTCACCAAGGCCGTGGACGCCATCATCAAGGCGTCCCGCAGCCACGGGCAGGCCGGCGTGGTCTGGCACACCCAGGGCGCCGGCAAGTCCGAGGAGATGGTGGAGACCTCCGCTCTGGTCTCCCGTCACCCCGCCCTGAACAACCCCACCATCGTCGTGATCACCGACCGCAATGACCTCGACGACCAGCTCTACGACACGTTCCAGGACAGCCAGATGCTTCTGGGACAGGCCCCCCTCCAGGTCACCACCCGAGAAGAGCTGCGAACCGAACTGCTCAACCGCCGCACCGGCGGAATCGTCTTCACCACCCTGCAGAAATTCGGCCTCACCCAGGAGGAGAAGGCCACTGGCGCAGCCCACCCGCTGCTGTCCGAGCGCCGCAACATCCTGGTCATCGTCGATGAGGCGCACCGCTCGCACTACGACAGCCTCGACGGGTACGCCCGCCACCTGCGCGACGCGCTCCCGTACGCCACGCTGATCGCCTTCACCGGCACGCCGATCTCGAAGGCTGAGGCCGACACCCGGGCCGTGTTCGGCGAGTACATCGACATCTACGACCTCAAGCGGGCGGTGGATGACGACGCGACCGTCCGCGTCTACCACGAACCGCGGGTCATCGACGTGTCGCTCCCGCCGGGCATCGACCCGGACGCCATCGACGAGCAGGCCAACGCCCTTACCGAGGGTATGGACGACGCCGAGCGCCGCCGCGCCGTGCAGTACGCGGCAACCATGAACACTGTCTATGGCGCACCCGACCGCATAGCTACCCTCGCCGACGACTTGGTCTCCCACTGGGATCAGCGCCGCGAGCTGATGAAGCCACAGATCGGCGGGCCGGGCAAGGCGATGATCGTGTGCGCCACCCGGGAGATCTGCGTTCGGCTGTACGACGCGCTGGCGGAACTCCGCCCGCAGTGGGCGAGCGACGATGTCGACAAGGGCGTCATGAAGATCGTCTTCCACGGCGACCGAACCGACCCCGAGCACCTGCGCAAGCACGCCCTGCGCAAGTCCCAGCAGAAGGTCGTCCAGGCCCGTGCGAAGAACCCCGACGACGAATTCGAACTGCTCATCGTCCACTCGATGCTGCTCACCGGTTACGACGCGCCGCCCATTCACACCATCTACATGGACCGGCCCATGCGTGGTGCCAACCTGATGCAGGCCCTGGCCCGCGTCAACCGCCGCTTCCGCGGCAAGCAAGACGGTCTCCTCGTCGGGTATGCACCGCTGACCGACAACCTCACCAAGGCGCTGGCCGAGTACTCGCCCAGCGATCAGGAGGACAAGACCCTCGGCGCCGACATCGAGCGCGCCATCACCGAGGTGAAGAACGAACTCACCACCATCAAGGGCTTGCTGGCGGGAACCCACTGGAAGGAGCTGCTCGCCGACACCGCCCACCCGAAGCCGCGCACGCGCGCTCTGCGGCTGGTCTCCAACTACTTGCGCGACCCACTTACTCCCGGCAACAAGGTCGACCCTGGCGTCAAGCCGCTCTCCACCCGCTTCAAGGAGAGCGCCGCCCGACTGGAGCGCTTCTACCGGCTGTGCTCGATGAGCCGCGATATCACCGAGCGCTGCGCGGACCTGGAGGACTGGCGCCGAGACATCGCGTTCTTCACCGAGGTGCGGGCCTGGATGGTGAAGCTCGACGCCGCCGACCGCGAGGCTACCGGCCAGCCGCTGACCGCGGAGGTCCGGCTGTACCTCGAACAGCTCGCCGCCTCCGTCGTCGACGCCGACGACATCACCGACCTGTACGCCGAGGCCGGCATCGGCAGACTCGACATCACGCGCCTGAACGAGGCACAGGTGCGGAAGCTTGAGAACTCCGAGACCCCGCACCTGGTTGCCGAGGCCCTGCGCCGCATGATCCAGCAGAAGATGCGCGAGGTGACCAAGCACAACATTGTTCGCCATGAGAGCTTCTCCGAGCGCCTGGACGACCTGATGAAGCGCTACATGCTCCAGCAGCTCACCAGCGCCCAGGTGATCGCCGAACTCGCTGCCATGGCTCAGGAGGTGTCCGCCGAGGCCCGCCGCGGTGAGCGCTTCGATCCGCCGCTCAACCACGCTGAGCTTGCCTTTTACGACGCTGTGGCCCACCGCGACATGGCCGAGCTCATGGCTGGCGGCGACGAGACGCTGGCGGAGATCGCCCGTGCCCTGGTCGCCGACATCCGCAAGAACCTGTCCGTCGACTGGCTCTCCCGCGAACCGGTCCGTGCCAAGCTCCGCAGTCGTATCCGCCGGGTCCTCGCGAAGTTCGACTACCCGCCGGAGGAGGAGCGTGAGGCTGTCGACCTCGTCCTCAAGCAGATGGAGACCTTCGCCCAAGAATGGGCTCCCAAGGCCAAGGAGTGAAGGCACTACCGTCTCCCGGGCCCTTGCAGCAAACGGTCATGGCGCGGCCCCTATGGACGGGTCGCGCCATGCTCCAGGTAGACGGTTGCGGACTACAGCCTTGCGTCGCTGGCGGCGTGGACGCGGCGGGCGAGGCGCGGGATGAGGAGTACGTCGAGCTGGTCGGTGGTGTGGAAGGCGTACTCGCTGATCTCCACCTGGTCGACGGTGATGTTGTCGAGTTCGTCGGCGGGCAGGACGCCGCCGTCGAATACGAAGAGGAGCTTGTCGCCCTCGTTGGGGCGGGGTGCCCAGTCGGCGACGAGCAGGCGGCCAATCGGCGGGGTGATGCCCAGGTCCTCCTCGACCTCCCGATCCGCACCCTCGCTCAGGGCCTCGCCGACGTGCAGGTAGCCCCCGGGGATCTCCCAGCCGGGCTTGTAGGTCGGCTTCATGAGGAGGACGCGGTCGTCCTCGTGGTGGGTCTCACGACGGCGCGAGGAGGGGGTGTCGCCGGATCACGCAGCACGCGGACCACCGGTTTCCGGTAGCGAACGGCTACACCGGACGCGGTAGTGAGTTCCACCAGTTCAAGTGCGAGGTCGCACGTCGTGGGGCCATCGGTCTCGGTCAGGGCAGGCTGAAGGTCGGCGACCGTCTTGGCCAGCTCCCAGGAGCTGCTCACGAAGCGGAAGAGCCCGAGTGCCGGCTTCTCGGCGAGCTTGAAGTCGATGCTGGTGCTGGGCATGGGGCCTCGACCGGACTTCGCCGCCAGTCTCCGTTCCTCGATGCTTTCCGGACATCCGCACGGCTTGCCGGCGTCCGCTTCCGGTGCGAGGAACCGGGTGCCGTCGCAGTCGTGGAGTACCTTGCCTTTGTAGCCGAAGAGCAGCATGCGGGCCTGGACTGCGGATGCTCCTTCAACGGTGATCCGCACCGTGTCGTAGTCGGTCAGCACCTCCAAGGAGTCCTCGGTCGTCGTCTCCCACTCCATGGGCTCACCGCCAAGCAGGCTCGCGACACCTGCGGCAACGTCCGGGGAAGCCAACGTCACGCGCCATGCGTCCAATGCCTGCGGTCGGTTGTCCACCAGCCGCCCCGCCCGAAAGCGGCCGACGTAGTCCGACTGACTCTCCGAGCCGCGGTCGGACTCCTGTCCTCTGCCTGCCACAGCCAGCAGCTCCTTCGCGCGTAAGCGACGATCCCCCTCGAACCTCCCAGCCCGTGATGAGCGTATGCCGGGGAGGTGCAGCCCTGGCGCGGTGTGCTGTTGGGCCTCGGCCGCATGCCGCCTCCTCACATGCAGGCTGCTGCCCGTCTCGTAGCGTCGGCCCACGCACCGGCGAGCTGGGCGCGGAGGTGGGCCTGGCGGGCGTGGTAGTGCTGCCGCTCCAGTCGCCAGGCGCAGAGGTGACACGCCGCGAGTGTGACTGTCTCGCCTTCGACGGTGAGCGTGCCCAACTCGGCGACTTGGGTGACTTCTTCGCACTTGAAGCAGAACCCGGTCGTCCAGGCGAAGCGGAGTCGGAACTCGGCGGGCGGGTTCCGGTTACGTCGGGGCCTCACGTTCTGTCGCTCCAGCTCGACCGAGGTAGGGGGAGGGACATGGCGGAGGTGATGTCGCGGCGGTGGATCTCGCGCTCGATGACGAAGGCGACCTCGGGCCACGGCAGGGCCATCGGTGAGGTGAGGCTCCAGAATCCGTGGCTCGCCCGGACCAGGGCGCTGACTCCGAGCGGCGCCGCGTCGGCAGGAACGGCGGCAAGAATGCGGCGGAGTATCCCGCCGGCCCCTCGTGCCGCAGGGGCGATGCCGTTACCGACGAGCAGCGTCGCGGTTCGAACGGCGTCGAGCACGTCGGTGTCCACACCGGATGTCGCGAAGCGGCCGAAGGCCAGCTCCCACCAGGGGCGACGGGTGCGGGCCCAGGCGAGACGTTCGAGGCCGGAGCCCAGGTCCACCGCCATGCAGCTGGGATCTGCAGCGTTCCAGAGCAGGACGATGTCACCGATGGGAAGGTCGAGGTGCCGGAAGTGCACCGTGAGGCCGCAGACTTCGCGGCGTTGCCAGACGGCGTTGCGGCCGTGGATGGTGAGGTGTCTGGCGTGGAGGCCGATGTCGGACAGTAGTGTGAGCCAGTGGTCGAGGATCTCGGTGAACTCGGCTGTCTGAGTGACGGGTTCAATGCGCGAGATGTTGACGAACGAGGTGAGGAATCCCTCCCTCAGGGCGCCGACGTGGTCCCGCTCGCCGGTCAGTCGGACGACTGGCTGGGGCAGGTAGCCGCGGCGGAAGACGTACGGCTTGCCGTCCTTGAGGAGGGGGTCGACTGCCTGGACGGCGGAGATCGTCAACTCGGTGTCCCGGCCCCACCGCATGGGCAGTGGTCTCGCACGGGCTACGCCAGCTGCGCGGAAGTCGCTCTCCAACTGCTGTAGCAGACCGGCCCACTGGATCGGCCGACTGGCCGGCCGGTACGGCGTCCCCCGGTCGCGGTGGCGGATCTCGAAGCGGCCGTCGGCGCCGTGCTCGATCTCCCACTGCGGGCCGAGCCCGAGGCGGTCACTCAGGAGATCGAGCGGCCTCGACGGTGGGTCCGCGGTCAGCACGGCCTGGTCGCCAGGGCGCGGAAGTGGCGCTCGGGGTCGAACCGGTTCAGGCCGATGGCCTGCACGGTCGAAGCGTCCAGTTCCAGGCACTGCTCGATCGCAGTGGCGAGCGCTAGGGCCGCGTCCTCGTCGTCGTGCTCAGGATCGACCCTGGCGACGGCTCCGGTGTTCTCGCACAGGGCGGCCTCCGCGCAGGTGCCGTCTCGCCAGCAGAGCGCGGCGACGGGCGTGCCGGCACGCAGGGACTCCCCGAAAACGGCGGCGCCGGCCTCCACGTAGCTTCGCGAGCAGGTGTAGACGTAGACCGAGGCGTCGGAGAACGCGGCCGTTTTGGCTGCCCCTCCGACCTCGCCGACCCAGCTGACGTGATCAGCCGCGAAGAGTGCCTGGTGACGTCGCACGTAGTCGTCGTCGAAGACCGGTCCGACGATGTGTATCCGCCGGCCGAGCAGTTGGGCCGCGCGCACAGCGAGGTGCGGCGACTTCTCCTCGTCGATCCGGCCGAGCCAGACGAGGTCGCGGCCGGGCCGGGCGGGAGGTTCGGCTTCACCGAGCCCGAGGTGGACCGCGTGCTCCAGCACCGGCGTGTGGGCGGCGTACAGCCCTGCCATCTCGGGTGAGTAGCAGTAAAGCCGGGAGCGCTTTGCGTCGAAGGCGTCGGCGGCGTGCCGGAAGACCGGCGAGTGCTGGAAGGTCGCGACGTCGCAGTCGAGATCGGCCCAGACCCGACGCCACCCGGGGAGCGACGGGTACTCGTGTCCGACTACGAGCAGGTCGTAGCCGGTGGAACGCAGGTCACGAGTCTGCCGGGTACCCGGCCGGAGGTCTTCGAGGCGGATCGGACGGGTGGTCCAGTCCGTTCCGAGGTCGGTCCTCCAGCCGGGGCCGAGGAGGTGTACGTCGGCGCCTGCGGCTCGGGCGCCTTCCGCCACTGCCCAGAGCCAGCGTTCGATCCCGCCGTAGCCGACGGGCGGGAAGGTGTAGCTGCTGGGGAAGTCGCAGATGCCGACTAACACTTATGCCTCCGTTGTTCTGTCCGCCGAGATCCGGCGGAATCCGAGGTAGGGCACCAGGGCCTCGGGCAGGACGATGGAGCCGTCCTGCTGCTGGCACTGTTCGAGAAGGGCGGCCAGGGTGCGGCCGATGGGCAGTCCGGAGCCGTTGAGGGTGGCGACGGGCTTGGTCTTGCCGTGCTCGTCACGGGTGCGGATGCCCGCGCGGCGGGCCTGGAAGGAGCCGCAGTCCGAGACGGAGGAGATCTCGCGGTAGGTCTGCTGGCTGGGCAGCCAGACCTCGATGTCATAGGTGATCTGGGCGGAGAAGCCGAGGTCGCCGGCGGCGAGCTGGACGACGCGGTAGGCCAGTCCCAGCTCCTTGAGGCAGGCTTCGGCGTGGCTGAGCATCTTCTCCAGCTCGGCCTGCGAGTCCTCGGGGTCGCAGATGCGGACCATCTCGACCTTGGAGAACTGGTGCTGGCGCAGGATGCCGCGGGTGTCGCGGCCGTAGGAGCCGGCCTCCGAGCGGAAGCACGGGGTGTGCGCGGTGAGGGCCAGGGGGAGTTCGGCGGGCGGGATGATCTCGTCCGCGTAGAGGTTGGTGAGCGGGACCTCGGCGGTCGGGATCAGGAAGAGCTCGCGCTCGCCCATACCCGTGGCGAAGAGGTCCTCCTCGAACTTCGGGAGCTGGCCGGTCCCGGTCATGGTCTGCCGCGTGACGAGGTACGGGACCGCGTGCTCGACGTACCCGTGCCGCTTGGTGTGCAGGTCCAGGAAGAGCGTTGCCAGGGCGCGCTCGATGGCGGCGCCGGCACCGCGCGAGACGCTGAACCGGGAGCCGGAGAGCTTGCTGGCACGGGCGAAGTCGAGGATGCCGAGGGCCTCACCGAGGTCCACGTGGTCCTTCGGCTCGAAGGAGAAGGACGGCGGCGCGCCGACGCGACGGATCTCGACGGCGTGCTCGTCGGAGTCGCCCTCGGGGGTGCTGTCGAGCGGCAGGTTGGGAATGGTCAGCAGGAAGTCGCGCAACTCCTGCTGCACCTGCTCCTGCTCCGCCTCGGCCGACCGGATCTCTTCCTTGAGCTCGCGGGCCCGGTCCTTCAGCGTCTCGGTGTCGCCGCCCTGGCGGGCCGCCTGCTGGACCCCCTGGGCGACCCGCTTCGATTCGGCCCGCAGCTCGTCCACACGAGTGATGAGCTGGGATCGGCTGGACTGAAGAGACTCCAACGCAGAGAGATCCAGGGTGTAGCCGCGGCGGGCGAGGCGGCGGACCGCCTCGGAGCCCATCTCGATGAGGGCGCGGGGATCATGCATGGGAGTTCGTCTCCTCCAGCTGGACAGATGGTCCATCGAAGGTAGCAAGCGTGCGCTGGTCTTCTGGCCGCGATGACCATCCGCCCGCTACGACGGTCTCCTGTTCCTCCGCATCCAGGATTTCGAGCAGAGACGCGGTGAGGTCTTCGAGTTCGCCGTCCTCGATCCTGACCAGGTACAGGCAGGGCACCTCGTCGAAGAAGATCGGCATGGCCCGCCCGGCGACGTCGCGCGAGGTCCGTCTGTGCCACCGCAGCACCGAGGCCAGCAAGCCGTGCGCGACGACCGTCCGAGGCGAGGGCAGCTGGAGTGCGCTCCGGAGGCCGGCAAGCATTCTGCGGATGGCCTCGCGCTGGGACTCGGCGGCCCCGGGCGGGTTCTCCCATGGTCCGGCGGCGACGAGCCAGCGCGCGTACTCCGTAAAGAGGCCGCCTTCGAACTGCCCGTAGTCGACTTCATTGAGGGCGGGCTCGACCCTGACGGGCTGATCGGCATCGCCCATCAGCAGCCGGGCCGTCTCACCCGTCCGGGCGAACGCCGAGGTGAGCCAGATCTTCGGTTGAACGGCAGTGATCACGCTGCTGCCGGTCCGGCAGGCGACGCGTCCCGCCGGATCCAGTGGAAGATCGACAGTCGGGTCGCCGTTGACCCGGTGAGCCGCGCTGTAGTGGGTACTCGAATGGCGCAGGAGATAGGTGGTCACGTCTGGCCGCCCTTCTCCGGCACCGCAGTGAGATCGAGGTCGCCGGCCAGCCCCGCGATCACCCGATCCATCACGGAGGCGCGGTGGTCTCCCAGCTCGCGGTAGTAGAGGAGCCCGTCCACGCAGAGTGCGAGGCTCCAGTGGCGTAGCCGCCGCGGATCGAGGCCGGCGGTAGTGACGGCGATCTCGAAGCGGTCCCGGGTGTGTGTGCCCAGGTTGTAGTAGATGGTCCAGAACGCCCAGTCGAAGACCTCGTCGCCGACCATCGGCAGGGGGTCCGCCAGGACCGGCTTCCGGCGGTCGTCGAAGAGGACGTTCTCGCGGTAGACGTCCGCGTGAAGGACTGATGCCCGTGCCGCGTCCGGGTGCAGTCCGGTAACCAAGCGCTCACCGAGCCTCGCCCAGTCGACCCCCAGCTCGGCGCGTTGCGCCGCCAGGCGACGGCGCACGCGCGGGACCAACTCGCATTCGAGGAAGTCGTGGAGGTTGGGAAGTGCTGCCGCTGTGGTGGTCGCGCCCCGGCCAAGGCGATGCAGTTGCCGCAGAGCGGTGGCCACCGCCTCGTACTCGTGCATCTCCGGTCCAACGGAACCGCCGGGTACGGCTGCCACCATCTCCAGGGCGGCGACGCCGAGGTCGTCCGCGTGCTCGAGCACCCTGACGGCCGGCCCGGCCGCCCAGATCCCCAGCGCGATCATCTCGTTGCGGTAACGGCTGTGGTCGGGCCATGCCTTCAACAGGACCTCGCGCCCGCTGATTCGCTCGCGCGCCACCATCAACAGAGAGGCGTGGCCGGCATCGTGGTAGCTGTCGAGGCTCAACTGCCAGCGGTGGGCCACTTCGTTGAAGACCTCAGTGGCTGTTGTCGTTCCGATCTTGAGGGGTGCCGGTCGAACGGGAGTCTCGATCGGGTGAGTCCGGCGGCCGCCGCGCATGAAAGCAGGGCCTCTTGGTAGCTCGAAGGGTGTCTACGCCAAAGAGCGGTCCAGGAGGCCCTGTTGTCGCAGTTCTACGGCATCGCGGGAGCGGGGTCCACTTCGGTCACTCGCACGTGTGACTGCCTGGCACACCGGTTCGGGAACGCCGCCGACCACGGGGTCCGTGCACGCCGCTACCCGACGGACATGTCCGATGCGGAGTGGGCGGTGGTGCGGCCGCTGCTGCCGGTACCGGGCTGGCTGCGCGGGCGGGGCGGGCAGCCGGAGGCGTACTGCCACCGTGCGATGCTGGACGCAGTCCGCTACCTCGTCGACAACGGGGTGAAGTGGCGGGCCGTGCCGGCCGACTTCCCGCCGTGGGACCGGGTCTACGCGTTCTTCCGCCGCTGGCGCGAGCGCGGTCTGGTCCGGGAGTTCCACGACCGGCTCCGCCGCCGGGTCCGCGAGCGGGCCGGGCGGGATCCGGAGCCGAGCGCGGGCGTGATCGACTCCCAGTCCGTCAAGGCGGACGCCGTCGTCGGCCGTGACAGCCGCGGCTTCGACGGCGGCAAGCTGGTCAACGGCCGCAAGCGGCATGCCG